>JBMHCW010000045.1:0-6514 GCA_049889715.1 Akkermansiaceae bacterium
AGCCTCCTGACATCCGATGAGAAAAAGCAGGGCCGTCGACAAGGTGAAGCGGAGGGGGACAATCACTCCGGTGGATATAGTCTTTTCGATACAGGTTGGCAACGGGCATCACCGTGGACAGGCAGGGAACGAAGGGAGGTCCGCGAAATGTGAGGGATCAGGTTTGGTCAGAGTCGGACACCTCCTCAGTGAAGGGATCGTAGGGGACGGGATGGTCGTCCAGTTCCGGAACGATATCGGGAAGGGCCTGGTTGGCGGCAGCCATTTGATCGCGAACCTGATCGAGATCATCGAAGAGTGCGATATGGAACAGGGCGTCTCCTTCGTCGGCGAGGCCTTCGTTGGTTCGCCCGATGATGACACCCTGTCGGGAGGCGAGGATGGGGGTTTCCGGTCCTCCGAAGGGATCGGCGACAAATCCCAGGGTTTCATCGACCTCCACTGTTTTGCCGAGGGCCATTAATGGTGTGAAAAGACCGCCGATGGGAGCACGCTCCCAGTAGCTCTTTTTACTGGTGATGGTGTTCTTGCGGGTCGCTTTGTGTCCACCTCGTTTCTTGGGAAGAAGCTCAAGGTGCCGCATGACCGCAAGGATTCCCTGCACTCCGTGGCGGATGGAAGGGGCATCGAGTCGAAGAGCCTCTCCGCTCTCAAACATGATGATGGGCTTTTCCAAGTCGTGGCAGGCGGCGCGAAAGGAATCGGGGCGGAGAGGAGCTCGCAGGATCACGGGAGGACGGAAGACCAGTCCAAGGTCAAAGGAGGCCTTGTCTCCCGAGGTCACTCTGATCTGGGGGAGATTGGGGCGATTGACGGCGCCGGTGTGGAGGTCGATGACGGCATCGCACCGGGGAAGGAGCTCGTCGGTCACGACGCGAGCGATGCGTGACCCGAGCGAGCCGGTCGATGACCCCGGGAAGAGTCGGTTGAGATCGCGTCGGTCGGGAAGGTAGCGGGACCGGTTGAGGAAGGCCGGGACGTTGACGATGGGGACCGCGAGGAGAGTTCCGCGAAGTCTTCGGATGGAGCTCGACTTCAGGAGGCGGCGGACAATTTCCGAGCCATTGATTTCGTCGCCATGCAGACATCCCGTGACGAGGAGAGTGGGGCCTGGAAGTCGACCATGGACGACTCCCAGAGTGAGATCGACGGGAGTGTTGTTGGTGAAGACCCCGGCCGGGAGGTTGATCAAGTCACGGGTGCCGGGTGCCACGGAATGGCCCTGAATTTTGAAAGGCTGGCGCTTGGATTTGGCCATCTAGCCTTTTCCTTTCGTTTTGGTTCTTCCGCCTTTGGCGTTCTTTTCGATGAATTCGATGATGGTTCCGGCGACATTCTTTTTTGTGGCGGATTCGATGCCTTCGAGTCCCGGAGAGGAATTCACTTCCATGACGACCGGGCCGCTGTTGGAGCGCAGGAGATCGACCCCGGCGACATTCAGTCCCATGACCTTGGCGGCAAGGACGGCGGTGGCTCGTTCGATGGGTGAGATTTTGACCAAGGTGGCACTGCCACCTCGATGGAGGTTGGAGCGGAATTCGCCATCGGCGCCTTGTCGCTTCATCGCGGCTACCACTTTGTTGCCCACTACAAAACAGCGGATGTCGGCTCCTCCGGCTTCCTTGACGAATTGTTGAACAAGGATGTTGGCATTGAGTCCTCTGAAGGCTTCGATCACGGATTCCGCTGCTTTCCGGGTTTCGGCGAGGACCACTCCCACTCCTTGGGTGCCCTCCAGGAGTTTGACGACCACAGGAGCACCTCCGCAGAGTTGGATCAGGGAGCCGGTGGCCTTGGTGTCGTGGGCAAACGTCGTGACAGGCAGGCCAACTCCCTTTCGGGAAAGAAGTTGAAGTGAGCGCAGCTTGTCCCGCGAGCGGGAGATGGCGACGGATTCGTTGACCGAGTAGGTGCCCATCATTTCAAATTGCCGCACGACCGCGGTGCCGAAGAACGTTTGGGACGCCCCGATGCGGGGAACAACGGCGTCGAAGTCATTGAGCTCACGCTCTCCGATGAAGATCGAGGGCTTGCTCGAGGCAATGTTCATGTAGCAACGCAAGTAGTCGATGACTTCGATATCATGTCCGCGCTCTTCCGCGGCCTCGACGAGACGGCTGGTCGAATAGAGGTTTTTGTTTCGTGAGAGAACGGCGATTTTCATGACTTTCTGAGGCGGGGTCGAGGTTTTGAGAGATAGGATCTGGAACAGTCGATCAAGACACGGTTTGCCATCGAGGTGCGGCCAAGAAGCATGCGGAACTTCATGCGTTCGCGATTGGAGAGGCTGATTTCAATGGGCCAGACCGTGGATCCCACCATGAGGGTGGTTTGAATGAAGGGGCGTTTTTCTTCATGTCCGCCGGAGTCCCTGACGATGCGATAGTCCCGGACCGGAGCTTCTGCGATGGTTTCCAGCTGAAGATTTTTTTTGAGGGGATGGAGGGTGAAGCGAACCCACTCGACCCCTTCTTTCCCGAAGATTTCGTATTGTGAGGTGTGGAGGCAGGAGGTGCGGGCGCCGCTATCGATCTTGGCCTTGATATCCCAAACTCCCAGATCGGGAAGGCCGACCCATTCCCGCCAGCCGACGGTGATGAGATTGGAAGGAGAAATCGACATGAGGTTTTTGAAGGCAAATGGGATTCTGAAGGTAAGAGGGAGGGGAGGGAAGGATCGGTTTGAGATCTTCCTGATGAAGATCCGGCCGGGGCGAGGGGGTGGTTTTTAAGTTCACCCTGATTGATTTCTTGTTAGATTGGGCGTTGTGAAAACTATTTTGCGATATGTCGCTGCTTTGGTGGTCGGAGTGGCGATCGGGATGTTGGTCAATATCAGCCTCGTGAATTTGGGGCCCAGGATCATTCCTCTTCCGGAGGGCGCGGATGTGTCGACGATGGAAGGTCTGAAGGAAAGTATAAAATTGTATCAACCTGCTCATTTTTTGTTCCCCTTTCTCGGACATGCGGTGGGGACTTTGGTGGGGGCTTTTCTGGTGGCGTTGCTGGCCGGTAGTCACGCGATGAGATTTGCCCTGGCGGTTGGTTGTTTCTTTCTTTTTGGAGGAATCTCCATGGTGGTGATGGTGGGGGGACCACTCTGGTTCATTCTGGCGGATCTCATTCTGGCCTATCTTCCCATGGGATACTTGGGCGGAGTTTCAGCTGCAGCTGTCCAGCGGGCTTTGAAGGCATAAAAAAACCGCCAGCCCGGTCGGGACTGGCGGTTGGAAGAAATGGATCGTCGACGATCTAGGAACGTCGGCGTCTGAGCAGGAGAACGGAAGCAAGTCCGGCCAAGAGACCGGTGCTAGGCTCTGGAATCGGATTCAGCAGGTGGATGGTCGCTCCGAATTCAGAAGCGTCGGATCCGTCCGTGGTATTGGTGCCGAAGAGAGGAGAGAGGGAGATGTCGATGGTGTCGCCTTCTGCGACTCCGGTGATCTCTACAAAACTTTCCTGGACGGCGGCATTGTTGGAGTCGATTTTTCCAACGACCTCGCCATTGTGGAGCACAAAGAGGGAGGTTCCACCGCCGTTGTTGGCTTTGGCCAGGTCGAACTCAACGAGGAGGTCACCAGATTCTCCGGCCGGAACGGTCCAGCGACGGGTGGCCCACTGTTCCAGGGATCCATCGCCTTGGTTTGTCCCATTGGGGTGACCATTGTCTGCTCCGACAAAGGTCCAAGGCTGGGCCGCTGCCGTTTGGGAGTCCCAGGCAGATCCGGTCCAGAACTGGGAGGCTCCGTCCCAAGCTCCGCTCCCTTCACCTCCAAGATAAGGCTGGAAGCTGGCGCCACCTGGAACAAAGTCGCCGACATTGAGAACGCTATCGGGGCCGGTGTTGTCGAATCCGGCGTAGAAGCCGTAGGTCCAGTTGTCGGCCCCCTGGGTTCCTGAGAATTCGGTTCGGCTGTCAGCGACAATTCCGATGGTATCGAACGTGACGCTTGACCCCAAGGCGCCTCCAAAGAAGGACCCATCTGCGCCATCACCTCGATTGCCATCAGTGCCCTCTGGAGTCAGAGCGAAGTCAATGACGTCGCCCGGAGCGAGATCAGTGAAGTCGTAAGATCCCTGGACTCCGGCGGCGGAGGACGTCGTTCCACCTGTCAGGAGGCTGCCGTTCCGGAAAATATGCATCGTCGTTCCGGTTTGTCCGGTGTTCTGAGCGGCCAGCGACCAGTTGAGTCGGCTGTCGGCCGGAGCTCCTGCTTCCACGGTGTAGCGGCGAATGGCCCAGATCTCGTCAGGATTGCTTTCAGGATGGCCGGCATTGCCTGCTTGGACGGCGACCCAAGGGTCTCCGCTGGTGGCGAGGCCAAATCCGTTGCCCCGGGTCTGGCCGGAGGTGAATTGGACGAAGTCTCCGGCTTCATAGAGGGAGGTGTCGCCGAGGGTGCCTCCACCGAGATCGGCAGAGTGGTTGTAGTAGCCGTAGTTCCAACCGTTGGCATCCGGAGTGCCCGGAGCCGGGAAAGACTGGATGAAATCGGCGCTGGAGTCAGCGAAGGGGACGAATTTTTCGATGATGTCAGCGGCAGCTGTCGAAGCCGAGAGGGCCAGAACAGCGGCGCCGGTAAGTTTTGGGAGGTATTGCGTCATTTTGCTTGTTGATGTGTTGTCCTGTCGAGGAGAGATGAGGCTAAGCAACCGGGGCACTGATTCAAGGACAAAGTCTAACAGGGACGGCCAAAATGATGAAAATCAATGAACATCTCTAAAATAGGAAGGCCCTTCCCCAGGCAGGGAAGGGCCGTGAAACTCGGGAGCCTGGCGGCCCCGGAAATTGGGAACACCGGGTTTACTTCTGGCCTTCTACCAAAACAGAGATGGAGTCTCCGATTTGGGGGGACTTACCGAGTCCGAAGTCGGCAGGCTTCAAATTCAGTTCACCGAAGTGATTTCCTTTGTTGAGGAACTGGAAGCGGCTGGCCTTGAAGGGGTCGACGTAGTCCACATTGGCCTTCTCGGGGACGTCGAGTCCGGTGAGATGGAAGGCGGCATTGATGAAGAGACGGCGGAGGCCTTCGTTATCGAGGTCGCAGGAGGATCCCATGGTTGAGCAGAGGGCGGTGCCTTCCTTGCCTTCGGGGGCCTTGTATTTCTTCAGCCAAATTGCGGGCTGGGGGACCTTGCCCGCGACGTCGGGGGAGGGGACGAGCTTTTCGGTTACCACTCCGTTGACGAGGATGGTGGCGTTGTCCTTGGTGACACGCTTGACTCCGTAGACGTCGCTTTCGGCGAAGATGTCGGAAACGCCGTTCAGGATGGGGTGCTTGGCGACAATGTCGCCCCGGGCTCCCTGGGAGCCGTGGCGGCCATAGTGTCCGGCCCAGCCTTCACCGAGAATGTCGGGACCGAAGTTGCCCCAATTGATGCCTCCGAGCTTGTTCTTGGTGCGGAAGGCGTGGGTCGAGGTCCGGAAGCCGAGGAGCGGCTTGCCGGCGTTGACGTAGTCCGCAAACGGCTGAAGCTGATCATCGGGAAGATCACGGAAGCGGAGGCCGAAAATGAGGAGGTCTGCTTTGGCGATGACATCGGTGTCGGGAATATTCTTTTGGGCATTGGCGTCCACAAAACCGCCTTCCTTGTTGATCGAAAAAAGAACGGTGGTGTCGAATCCGTGATGCTTGGAAAGAATCTTTGCCAGCATGGGGCAGGATTCCTCTGAACGGTATTCATCGTCTCCAGCAATCAGGACGATGTGCTTCCCGTTTCCGGGTTTTCCTTCGGTTCCCTTGAAGGTCAACGGAGCCCCGAGGACCGGTGCACAGGCGAGAGCAAATGTAGTAAGTAGTCGTTTGATCATGGTCGACGTGAAAATACATGGAATGGGGGGGGAATCTCTCGAAAAGTTGATGAATTCGCAGGGATCCAATGAAGGGCTCAGCTCATCAAGTTCCCTTTGACTTTACTAAGTAAATCCAACTAGCTAGGTCGTGTGGACAAAATGGAAAAGTGTCCGGGATTGTTTGGAATCCTTGAATAATCAAAGAAGTCTGGCATGCTGCCGCGGTGAAAGAAAGTTATGCGGCAGCAATGCCTGACGCACTGTTTGAGTGCCTAAAAAAATTAACTTAACTCCCGGCGGAAGTCAGCAACTGACATTTTTGGGAGAGGAAGAAAACCATCTGATCTCAGAAAAACACTGAATGGAATTTGGTGGATCATGGTCACCGGGAGCCAGTGGAATCAACTCCCTGAGAAGTATGGGAAATGGAATTCCGTTTACCGTTTTCATCTCCGTTGGGCTCACCGCAATATCTTCGGGGAGCTCTTCAAGAAACATGTCGAGCGACATGGTAACGACGGTCGCAAGGTCGTTGATGCGACTCACATCAAGGTTCATCAAGATGCATGCCACTTCGCCTCGTCTCCCGAAAAACAAGGGTTTGGCAAGACCAAGGGAGGACGAAACTCAAAGCTTTCAGCGGTGACCAATGGTCGTGGGAAGGCGCTTAATTTTGATTTGATGGAGGGGAACCGGGCGGACGTGACAGCAGCAGTCCGAG
>JBMHCW010000046.1:0-14218 GCA_049889715.1 Akkermansiaceae bacterium
TAGTCGCCCTTTTGTTTATCGGGACCGTGGCATTCGATGCAGTGTTGCTTGAGGAAAGGAGCAACAGTATTCAGCGAGGGATCGGCTTCGCCGAAAGCGAGCAGAGTTGTCAGAAACCAAACTGGAAAGAGTTGCTTCATTTCTTGGCTTGTTCGGTGGGTGAAAAATCGAGCGCGCGCAGGAAAATGCGCTCGGGCGGCTGGGCGAGAATCTTGCCATGACGTTCTGATTCCTTGCGGGCTTTCTGCCAGTCGGGATCGGAGATGAAGGCCTTCCAGCTGGCGTCGGCTTGCTTCCGGTCGGCGTGATGGAGGAGATAGATGAGAGTGTTTTCGGAGTCGGGCGTATCGAAGGGAATCCAGTAGCCGAAGTTCTTCATGCCATGCTTGGCGAAGAGCTTGGCGGTGTGTTTTTTGAATCGTTGGTTGAGGGCGTCGAGCTTGCCCGGATGAGTCACGTAAGTGCGAAGCTCGAACAGGCCGCCTTTTTGATCGAGAGCATTGCGGACCTGGGAGGAGTAGTCCGTTTCGTTCATGAAGATCCTCGTCGGTTTTTCGGAAAGAAGGCCCTGGAATTGTGGTTCGTCGAGAACTCTGTCCCACTCGCGGTCGTTGTTGAAGAGAATCCAGTTTTGATAAGCCGCGTAGCGCGAAGGGTGCTTGAGAATGTAAATCAGGCGACGGCGTTTCTTGGCCGGGCCTTCGGTGGGGACCCAGTAACCGATGGATTCCAGGCCCCGCTTTTTAAAGATGCGGTCGGTGTGCTCGCGGAAGCGTTTTTGCAAATGATGGAGGCGATCTTCATTGGCGGCGTAGATTCGCAATTCGTAGATCGGCCCATCCAACAAGCGCGGAGCGGGTTTTGGTTTGGGCTTGGGCGGAAGAGCATCGCGGGCCTTCTCCGAACCAAGGACGACTGTTTCGGGAGCACGAAAAACCCAAGCCAGGTTGTCGGATTTTTTGAAACTGGAGTCGTGTCCCGCGATGTAGATGTCCTTGTCGCTGAAGGGTGATAGGCAAAAGGTGCGCGGGGAAATGAGGAGCTGCTTGCCGGGTTGGTAGCGGTTGTTGACTTCAAGAACCTGATAGCTTTGATCGGCTTTTCTCACCGCGTAGAGCGCGCCGGCGTAAAGCGCGCTGCCTTTCCAGCGAAGGTGGTTTTTTGAGCCGCGGATATTTCCCTGGAAGCCGATGATGTGAACGGTTTCGCCCGTCGTCGGGTCAGTGAAGGGATAGAGCATGTTGTGAGCGCCGAGGGTGTAAGTGACTTCGACGTCGAGGTAGTCCTTCATGAGATCGATGATGCGGACTTCATCGTGCAAGGTGTAGCCGCCCTTGCCGTCGGGATCGAGTCGCTTGACCTCACTTGCGGATCCTGCGCCGGGCGCCCAGATGAAAAGAAGCGAGTCACCCTTGTCATTTGGATTGGCCACGCTGGTTAACCCGCGAATGCCGCCGACGTCGGTATCGGTGTCTTCGAAGAGCTCAAAGATCTCTTTGTAAGTGGGGCGTTCGCCATCGATGCGTTGATAGATCGAATCGCCTTCGGAGAAAAACAAGGAGCCGTTGGCCTGAATGATGCCGAGCGGGCGGGTGCGAAAACTGCCGTCGGTGAGAAAGGGATATTCGAGATTGCGGTCCCAGCGAATGCGGCCGGGAACGGTGACATCGTAGACTCCCGAGATGATGCCGGGATTGCCGAGCGACATAAAGATGCGTTCCACGCCGGTGACCTTGTCGCGATAGATTTCCATGTCGCGCGGCACCCAACGGACGCCGCCCGCGCTTGAGCCGTGACGAACCAAGGTGTGCGTCCACTTGCCAGTCGAGTCATCGCGCACCCAGGCTGAGACGGCTCCTCCGCGTTCGAAGTTGGCCCCGGCGGCCATCACCAGGAGAGATTCCGGCTTGGCGAGTGCTTGGCCATTGGCGTCGCGAGTGAAGGTGACCGATTTGAGGATGTTGCCCTTCATGTATTCCAGGCCGAGGTCGTCGTTGGACTTTCCCATTTCGAGATCGACCTGCCATTGCTCGTCGGGTGAATCGAGTCGCAGGACCTGGGCGGACTGACGTTGTCCTTCGGGCGGAATGACCCAACGGGAGTCGACCCAGTAGCCGTTCGAAGCGTAGAGTTTTCCTTTGTGCGAAGCGAGATGCATCATCTCGGAGCCGCCGGCCCATGCGCCTTTGGCATCGCGGTAACCGGCGTCGTAACTCTGCACCCAGCGGGGTTCGGGTTCGGCTTGAATGATCCCGGCAGCAATTGAGAGAACGGTATGGAGGAACTTCCTCATCACGCCCACTCGAGCCCGGTCAGGGTGCCGGTGCTCGTTCCGAATTGGTCAACTTCCAGACCGAAGTTTTGCAGCATCGATAGGAGAAGATTGCAGGCTTTCACGCGCTCGGTTTTTCCTTCGGGCAGGACAACGTGTTCGCCCAACTTGAATCCACCACCCGCGAGAACGAGGGGCATGTTCTTGCAGGAGTGTGTTCCGGTGGCCATGCCGCAGCCGAAGAGGATCATGGTGTGATCGAAAAGCGTGCCGCCATTGAGAGTGTCTTCTTTTTCTTTGAGCAAGTCGATGAGGTAAGCCATCTGCGCGATCTGGTTTTGCTCGATGAGTTTGAGGGCCTCGGTTTTTTCGGGAAGTTCGCCGTGATGGGAAAAGCCGTGGTAGCCACCATTCAAGCCGAAGTCGCCGTTGGAGAAGCCGCTGGCGAGAGTCATGATGCGAGTGGAGTCGGTTTCGATGGCAAGAGCCATGAGTTCCATCATGATCTTCATCTCGTCGGCGGTTTGACGCGCGGGACGAGGTTCCTTCATGTCGGTCTTGGGCTTCGGCTGGTCGAGCCAGGGACGTTGCAGATCGATCTTCTTTTCGAGGCTGCGGACGGAATCGAGATACTCGGCGAACTTTTGCTGGTCTTGCTTGCTGAGCTCCTTGTTCACGTCCTTCGCGCGACCGAGGACGGTGTCGAGAATGCTGCTGTGTCGTTGCAAGCGAAGCTCTTCCTGCTTCTTGGCCTGGGCGGAATCTTCGAGGAAGAGCTTGCGATACATTGCGGTGACATCGATGGAGGGAACCTGCACGCCGGTGCGGGTAAAGCTCGTTTGGTTGTTCTCCTTCACCTTGAGCGTCATCGAGGAATAACGCGTGGCCGCTCCGACAAACTCGGCGGCCTTTTGATCCATGCTGATGTTGCCTTCGGGAAAGCTCGAGGACATGTCGGGACGAATGCCATTGAGGAAAGTCGGCACGCAGGCATGTCCACCGGTGAGGCCGTGATCGAGATTGGAGAAAACGGTGAAATCCTTGCGATGTTTTTCGAGCGGCTTGAGCGTGTGCGACATTTCGTAATCGCGTCCGCCCTGGGTGGGGAAGAAGGCCTTCTGGTAGACACCGTAGTTGTTGGAGAGGCAGATCATCCGTTTGACGGGTTTCTTCGACCCTGTCTTTGGTGGGCTGAGGGCGAAAGATTCCATGGCCGGCAGCGCAATGGCCACTCCACTGGCGCGGAGGAAGTTTCTTCGATTCACGGATGATTTCATGGGCTGGCTCGTTTGAGTTCCGAGCATGCTACAACTGGCCCAAGGATTGCGACGAGTCGAAATTTCCCGGCCCCCCTGTGACTTTGGTCGATGGGCGGGAGGCGTTTTTCAAAGTTTTTTGAATCCAGCAAAGCGTTGCTGGCGAAAACCCAATTGAACCCTGCAGCAGGGGCAACCCCCAAATCAACCACAACCCTAGAAATGATGAAAACAATCACTGTAAGTATCTTGTTCGGAGCCTTCGCGATGGCCGCCCCGGTCTTCGGAGCTCCTTGTTCAACGAAGACAGATAAAGACATTGTCGCGACCGCTGTTGAGGCGGGATCGTTCAAGACTCTCGCGGCAGCCCTCGGTGCAGCCGATCTCGTGGGAGCGCTCAAAGGAGATGGGCCTTTCACGGTCTTTGCTCCGACCGACGCAGCTTTTGCCAAGTTGCCCAAAGGAACAGTCGAGGATCTTTTGAAGCCCTCCAACAAAAAGAAGCTGCAGGAAATTCTGAAGTTTCACGTGATCGCCGGTAAGCTTGATCTTTCGAAGGCGCTTGCCGCCCGTTCGGCTGCTACTCTTCAGGGAGGGCCGGTTTCCGTCGGATTCAACGACGGGAAGGTGAAGGTCAACAATGCCAACTTGTTGAAGGCTGATCTTAAGACATCGAACGGAATCATCCACGTCATCGACACGGTTCTTCTTCCGCCCGAACCTTCTAATGATATCGCCAGCGTTGCCCGCAAGGCCGGGCAGTTCAATACTCTGCTGGCTGCGGTCAAGGCTGCCGGTCTTGAAGATGCCCTTACCGGAGACAAGCCGCTGACGGTCTTTGCTCCAACCGATGCTGCTTTCAAGGCTCTTCCAAAGGGAACGGTGGAGACCCTTCTGAAGCCTGAGAACAAAGGCAAGCTTAAGGAAATCCTGACTCTCCATGTTGTTTCAGGCAAGGTCTCGGCAGGTGATGCCCTGAATGCTTCGGCGGCCAAAGCCTTGAGCGGTGGTAAGCTCGGATTCGGCATCGATAATGGCTCTTTCAAGGTGAACGGGGTCAATATCGTAAAGACTGACATTGCTTGTGACAACGGAGTGATTCATGTCATCGATGCTGTCCTTCTCCCATCACCCAAGAAGGATGCTTCAGCTGCCGTGTCTCCTTCGCGACGCATCGAGGTCGCGATCGAGAATGGTGTTGAGGTCTTCAACCGTGGCGATCATGGGCAATGTGCGAAGATCTACCGCGAGTGTGTCGCAGCATTGTCTCAGGATGAGCAAGTCCGCGGAGAGGTGCGACGTGTGATGAAAGCCGCCTCTGACCGAGCCAATAAAATCCACTGCCAAACGAGCCAGGCTTGGATGCTTCGGTCGGTCTTGGATCACGCCTATGCTTCCATGATCAAATAAGGTCAGGCAGAAACATTTCCCCTCAAAAACCAACGGCCGGATCCCTTTAGGGGTCCGGCCTTTTTTGGTTCTTCGAGGGGTTTCGAGAGCAGGGAGAAGTAATTCCTTCAGATTGATGAATCTGAAAGAGAGATCTTATCGAAGTGATCGATGACAGCCGGGCTTGAGATGAACCCGCGCGCCCCAACCCACCCCTAAAAAGAAAGTTAGAACCATGAAATTACTTCAAAGCAATCCAAGGGCCTTTGCCCTCACATTAATGCTCCCGGCCATGATGCCGATTTCCTCCTTCGGAGAAAGAACGCCATTGAATGGCGGAGAAACTCCGGTGATCGCCAGCGCTGCCCCCGCCGTTGATAAGCAACAAGTACAGGTTGCCCTCCTGCTGGATACCAGTGGATCAATGAAGGGTCTGATTGATCAGGCCCGTTGCCAGCTATGGAACGTTGTCTCGGAACTCGGGAAAGCTTCCCGCCAGGGAGAGCCCATCGAGCTTCAGATCTCTGTTTATCAATATGGTTCATCAGCGCTCCCTGCGTCTGAAGGACGGCTGAGGCAGGTGGTCGGCTTCACGGATAACCTCGATGAGGTATCTTCGGCTCTATTTTCACTGAACACCGGAGGCTCCGATGAGTTCTGTGGTCAGGTCATTCAGGCAGCAGTCAATGGGCTTGAATGGAGTGAGGATTCAAATGTTTATAAAGCAATCTTCATCGCGGGAAACGAGTCCTTCGATCAAGGTAAGGTCGGGTTCGGAGAGCTTCTCTCGTGGATCGATGACAAGTCGTTGGTCGTGAATACGATCTATTGCGGCAAGAAGCAAAAGGGTGATGCCCAGTGGCGGTCGGCGGCAGGTTTGACCGGCGGTTTGTTTGCCAAGATCGATCACAATCATCATCTCCCGGAGATGGAAACTCCGTATGATGTGAAAATGCGGGAGCTGAATCGTCGCATGAATGAAACCTTCGTCTGGTTTGGCGACGGAGGAGAAAAGGCTGCAGTTAATCAACGCAAGCAGGACGCCAACGCCGCCAACCTTTCAGATCATGCTTTTGCGGCCCGTATGTCGGCCAAGATCGGTCATCTCTATCATCACGTGCATCACGATCTGGTGGATGCGATTGAACATGGAAAGGCAGATCTCGCCAAGATGTCCGAGGAACATATGCCTCCTCTCATGGCCAAGATGTCCGCCGAAGAACGTATCCAGCTCATCGAGAAGAAAACGATTGAACGTCAGACGGTCCGGAGGGAAATGGCCGATGTGGTCGCGAGTCGCCATCGCTTTCTGGAAGCCAAGATGAAAGTCGGGCAGAAGCAGGCCGATGATGAAGCTCTTGTTCTGGGAGATGCCCTTGTCGTGGCCATCCGTGAGCAAGCGAAAAGCAGAGGCTACCTCTTCAATGAGTGATTGGGTAACGCCGCGATGACTAATCGATGACCCAATCGTAGGTTGGGGTATTGATGAAGTCCCATCCGTCCTCGGTGACAACGATGGTGTCTTCGATGCGGCAGCCTCCAATTTCAGGGAGATAAAGTCCGGGCTCGATCGTAATGACGTGTCCGGGCTTCATTGTTTCCCCTTGTTGTCTCAGGTAGGGAGGCTCGTGAACATCGAGGCCGACTCCATGTCCGATTCCGCAATAGCATCCTTCCCACTTTCCGTCCTCGCGCTGTCGAGTGGGATAGCCTGCGGCATCGAGGACACGTCGACCCGCTTGATCAACCGCAGAAAGTTCACATTCTGGTCCCAGCTCGGCAAGGCAGGCCTGGTGGGCTTGGTAAACCGTGTCGTAAATGTGCTGTTGTTTCTCGCTCGGCGCTCCCTTGATGTAAGTCCGGCTGATGTCGCCGAAATAGAAGCTGTCGTCATCGCGGGGAAAGATATCGACCACGATCATTTCGTGGGCCTTCACAGGTCCGAAACCGATGCAGTGGCAATCCGCTGCTTGGAGTCCGGAGGCAGCGATCGGGCTGTTGGTGCCTCCGCCCACCGCGGAAGTGGCCATCCGGATCTCTCGCCGAAGGGTTTCGCAGGTCAGGACTTTTCCATCGAACTGCAGAGTTTGATCGGTGTTGACGGTGCTGCCGCCGAGGATTTCGCGAACTCTGGCAAAGCCGGCTTCGGCAATCCGGGCGCCTTGGCGACATCCTTCAATTTCTTCAGCGGATTTGATCCATCGCTCGGGGAATAAATCTCCCGTTTCCACGGTGACATCGACGCCGAGTTCTACGAGTTCTTGAAAGTAAGCAGAGGGGTAGTGATGGGGAAGAGTCAAAGGAGGATAGCCCAACTCATCGATCAGGACCGCCATGGCGGCTGGTTTGCTGCGACGCCCGAAGCGGGCTTCGGCTTTGTCTTGATAATCGACCAGATCATAAACGGCAGAGAAGCGTCCTTCGTTCCCGGCCCGTTCCAGTTCCATGCGATGAATCAGACAAACCGGATTTTCGAGTGTTCCCATCAGGGTGATGGGATCCATGGATTTGAATCGACCGAGATAGAAACCGTCGGACTCGTTCTCGGTGATCGATTCGATCAGAACGTGTTTCATGAGAGCGGTGAGCTTTTTGGCTGGTGTGCGGTGGGTGCCGCGAATTGGTAGTCCTTACTTCAGAAGCTCAAGCATGGACTCGCCCATGCCGTGACCGATCCGGGTGTACCAGATGGCGCTGCCGAGGTAGTGGTATGGGCGGTCGGAACCCACCAGTTTCCAGGCTTCAAAATTATCCTTCCAGGTTGGGAAGAGTTCTTCTGCGGCCTTGTCGACGAGAACGTCGGTGCGGAAGGCCTTTACGTTCCCCTTGAATTCGGGCACGTCGTTCATGGAGAGCTGGGCGGTGCTCACGGTGAGCATTCCTCCTTTGGCGGGCTTGGAGCCATTATTGCCGATGGCGGCGACGACGAAGGGAAGGTCAGGCTTTTTGAATTCCTTGCGCACGTCCTTGATGAAATGCTGCATGTTGGAAGCATACTGGCCGGGAGCATGATCTCCGAACATGTCGTTGAATCCCTGGAACCAGACAAAGCCCGCGATTTCGAGTTTCTTTCCCTTCAAGGCAGGGAAGAGGGTTTCGTAGTTGGCAAATGTATCCTCCACTTCTTTCAGCATATTGCGGTAGGAGCTGCCATAGGGCTCTTTGATTTGCTCCATGGTCGGAAGGGGATCGTTTTTCTTCCGCTTTTCGTTGTTGGACGTGGTTCGCTTCTGCGCATTCTCCAGTTCGGCCTGAAGAATTTCATCCGATGGCATGCCGGCTGAGGGTGGGCGGAACTTTTGATAGAGAGAATGTCCGCCCCAGGCGGTCTTGATCAAAAGGACGGGCTCCTCGAAGTGTTCTCCCATCATATGGCCGAATTCGAGTTCAGGGCCGGTCTTGTTGGGTGAGCCAAATCCAGTGGTCAGTCCGCCATGACGATTGAGAAACTTGATGAAGACGTCGTCGCGAACGGTCCATTTGTCACCGGTCCGCAGGTGCTGGAAAAAGTCCTTGGTTTTGGCATCGGTGGCCTGGTGGTCGATCAGCTTTTGGTCGGCCTTGCCTTCCATGTTTGACTGCCCGGCGAGAATGAATACTTTGACGGATTTGGCGGCGGAGGGCAGGAGGGTGGCAAGGGACAGGATCGCAAGGGTGATTCGGAACTTCATCTTCACTTCAGTTTCGGGTGATTGGTTTGAGTCGTCTTGATCGTCCGGAATCCATCGGATGAGGGACTCTGGACTTTCAATTGAACCCGACGAGTGAAGTCACTCACCCGAACATGTAAAGCTGGAATCATAGTCAACTGATAGATTTTTCATGAGCAACCAAGTAGTGATCCAACCAATGACGACCCAATCAAAAACTCCCCGCATTCGAGCGGCGCAAATTGGCTTCTTCCTTGCCGTAGGAACACTAGGCCGTGTGGACAAATTAAAAAAGCCAAAATGAATCGCCTCCAAGCCTTGAAAAATCAGGGGGTTCTGGCATGCTGCCGCCGTGAAAGTAAGTTATGCGGCAGCAATGCCAGACGCACTTTTTAAGTGCCTAAAAAAATTAACTTAATCAGTGGAAAGCGTCATCTGACATTTTAAAGAAAGGACGCATGGTGGGTCTTGGTGACTGGTTCTCAGTGGAACCAACTGCCAGAGCGGTATGGGAAATGGAATTCGGTTTACCGCTTCCATTTTCGCTGGTCCAAGAAAGGAGTCTTCTCTGAGTTGCTCCAGATTTACGTTGGAAGGGTTGGTTTGGATGGTCGCAAGGTGATCGATGCCACCCACATCAAAGTTCATCAGGATGCTTGTCACTTCCATGAATCCCCGGAAAACCAAGGCTTTGGCAAGACAAAGGGAGGACGAAACTCGAAGCTCTCCGCCGTCACCAACGGGAAAGGAAAAGCGCTGGCCTTTGACTTGATGCCAGGCAATCAAGCCGACATTACCGCAGCACTTCGAGTCCTTGGTAACGTGACAGGACAAGTGGTCCTTGGAGACAAAGGCTATGATTGCAATGCGTTGAGGTCTGCCATTTTTTATGGTGGAGGCGGCCCAAACATTCCAGGGCGCCAGAATAGAAAAACCGAGGTGCCCTACTTCGATAGCATTGGAAAAGGTCGCTATGTGGTTGAGTGTTTCTTCCAAAGGATCAAACGGTTCCGAAGAATCAATACTCGCTACGATCGACTCGCGGCAACCTACCTTTCATTTGTAAACCTCTCAGCTTTAGCGGATTGGACCCGATAGGCAATTTGTCCACACGGCCTAATGTTGTTCTGATACCGGAACCAACGTGAGGACTTGTAAGCCTTGGGCGGGCGCCAACTGAGAGCCGGTGCGTCACAAGGATGGCCCGCGATCAAAGTAGGCGAAGGCACGGATGTTCGCGCAGTCTACGCTCAGCTGGATCAGCTCGCCCCTGTTCCCGAGCCTCCGTCATATGTCTGGTTTTACGAGCGTCTTTGAGGAAGTCGGATTCCGAGATCGCCTCGAGTCTTCTTGTTTTCGGGTGATTTCCGGGCACGATTCGAGCGATGAAGAAGTACTTACGCCGACCGGTTGTTGCGTGGGCACTTTATGACTGGGCGAATTCAGCCTTTGCGCTGGCGGTGATGTCAGCCTTCTTTCCGGTCCTATACGGTCACCTCGGGGAGTCCGCCAATCTGGATGAGGAGAAGTCGAGTCACTGGTTTTTCGTTACGCTTTCGGTTTCCAGTTTGGTGGTGGCGATTTCGGCTCCCTTGCTGGGCGCGATTGCGGATCGCGGTGGATCGCGGAAGAAATTTTTGGCCACCTTCGCCTTGCTCGGGGTGGTGATGACGGCGGCCCTGTATTGGGTGCAGGCCGGTGAATGGCAGATGGCTCTGCTGGTCTATGCCTTGGGGACGGTCGGTTTCTCCGGAGCGAATATCTTTTATGATTCACTGCTGATCGAAGTGGCCGAAGAAGAGGAGTATGATCAGGTCTCGGCCTTTGGCTACGCCCTTGGTTATCTTGGTAGTGGTTTGCTGCTGGCCTTCAATGCGTGGATGGTCAGCAGGGCGGGGAGCCCGGAAGGGCAGATGCAGGCCATCCGGTGGGCGTTTCTGAGTGTGGCGGTTTGGTGGGCCGTGTTTACGGTGCCGTTGCTGGTGGCGGTCCGGGAATCGTCGAGCAACGAGTCTGTTTCGTATCGGCAGGCGGTGCGCGAGGGAATCACTCAGCTGCGGGAGACCTTCGGGGAAATCCGTAAGATGAAGGTGCTGGTTCTCTTCCTGATCGCCTACTGGCTTTACATCGATGGGGTAAATACGGTCATCCGGACTGCGGCGTTGATTGGCAAGACGGTGTTGAATCTTGAGGTCGGGACCCTGATGGGTGTGATGCTTTTGACCCAGGCGGTGGCCTTTCCGGCGGCTCTGTTTTTCGGCTGGCTGGGGAAGAGGATCGGTCCGCGTCGGGGGATCCTGATTGGCTTGGCGGTGTATATCGTGATGGTGTTTTACGCCTGGAAGGGGCTCGATGAAGCGGCCGACTTCTATCTGCTGGGCGTGGTGGTGGGTCTCGTTCAAGGCGGGGTGCAAAGTCTCAGCCGATCGCTCTTTGCCCGTTTGATTCCTCAGTCCAAGGCGGCTGAATTCTTCGGCTTCTTCAACATGATTGGAAAGTTCGCGTCGATACTGGGCCCGCTGTTGATGATCGGGATGCCTCTCTTGATGGCCGGCAACAACGAGCGCGATTTCATTGTGGCCCTGAACATCCTTTTCATTGTCGGAGGGTTCCTGCTTTGGCGGGTCGATGTGAAGGCCGGAGTTCAGGCGGCGAAGGAACTGGACGACTGATGATCGGAGTGGGTCTCGTTGAGGTATCGACGAAAATGATGTTCATGATTTACTTATCGATTTTGGATATTATGCGTTTCGTGTTTTGATTCGCCCATGACCATTACATTACTTGTCGTTGTTGGAGTGCTTTCCGCCTTGTTGCTCACCACCATGGTGCTTTCGCGCGGAACGGGATTTACCGGAGTTGTTGGACCTTTCTTTGCTCTTGGGTTGGCTGCCTTTTGCGGAGTGGGCTTTCTGGCCTCGTTTGAATTGTCGGCTGCGCAGAGTTGGCCCTGGCGCCTTGCCTATGCCGTGATTGGGACCAGCTCGCTTGTGTCCGCGTTTTCCGGTCTTAGTCGAGTCTGCAACCGCAAGTGGCAGGTTGAAATCAGGTAAAAAAACAGCCGCTGCTTCTGGCAGCGGCTGGTGATTCGATCAGGTTGCGGGTGGCAAAGCCAGTCCAGCTAGCGAGTCCGGCGACGGCGGCTCAGCAGGCCGAGGCCGAGAAGTCCAAGGAGAGCGCTTGAGGGCTCGGGGACGGGGGCCACGGTGAGGCTCAATCCGCCGATGGCGTAGCGGCTGTCGCTGCCGTTTCCATTGAGATCCCGGGATCCGATCGTGAAACTGGGGACTCCTCCGAGAGGGATGTCTTCCGGGGTGGAAGTCAACGCGGCTACAGGATTGGAATCGATCTGGTAAAATTCGGTGTTCGGGCCGCTGTCCACGCCGAAGAGGACTTCAACGCTATCGATGACGATCGAGGCTGCGCCGACGACATTGGAGATCTCGAAGGTCATCGTTTCAACGGGGACGGTGTTGGTTCCACCCGTGCCATTGAAATTATTGTCGATCCCGGCATTGGCCTGTCCTCCGGAAACTCCGATTCCCAAGGTCTGAACGCCGATTCCGGAAGAGCCGGCAAAGTTGGTCGTGGTGATGGTGAGGTCGAAACTAACGCCAGCGCCAAAGCCCGAGGCTCCGGTGGTCGCATCGGTGACGCCGGTGACCGAGTTGGTGATATTGGCTGTTCCGAAGACCAAGGTGGCGGCTTGGGCGGAGGTGGCGATTCCCAGTGAGAGAAGTCCGACAACAGCGAGGGTTTGTTTTGTCATACGCGCTAGAAGCTAGAAGAGGAAGGGCATTTTACAAGCCCTCATCAAAGTAATCGCGATGAAACTGCTTGAGCATGCTCATCATTTCGAATGCGAGAAAGGCGAGTGAAGGGGAAGCTTTCACCCGCAGGCTTCCCTTTACTGGTCGGCCCCGAAATACCCTGCGAGCTCGTTGATGAACGGTTGGTGTTTTTTCGGGGCGTCCTTTTGCCATTTGGCAAAGTAGTCCTTGAGGGAGAGGTTCTTTCCGGCCGGGGTTGTATTGAGGTAACGGATGGCGCCCAAACGCGCGGGCTTTTCCTCGAAGAGCGGGAGGAGAGCGAGCGCAATGGTGCCGTTCAGGTTTCGCTCGGTGGAACTCTTGCGAAGGGTGTCGCGATGTTTGGTGTAGAAGTCATCGAGATCGGCCGCCTTGATTTTCTCCCGGGAGTCGATGATTTTGTCGACGTAGTTTTTGAGGGCATGGCGGTAGTCCTTCCAGTTGGAGTAGGGAGGATCGTGTTCCCAGGTTTCGCTCATGCGGCGCATGGCGTAGAGAGAAGCGAGTTCGCAGAGGGATTCCTCGAACCACTTGTTTTCGCGGCCGTCGTTGCGAAAGCCGGTGAGGACGTGACAGAGTTCGTGGGCCCATTGGTAGGCATATTGGGACCAGTAGGTTTTGTGGGTGTCGAGTTTGACGATGATTTCTCCCCGGGCATTCCGGTCGAAAAGCGTGATGGGGCCTTGGTTCCCGCGGACCACGACCATGGGTTCGAGCTTGTAGTCCGGGAAGTGCTTCCAGAGTTCCCGGGTCGTCGATGACAAGACCGCCGAGATATCGGCTTCCGAGGCTTCGAATCCCTTGGCGACCACTCTGACCTTGGGTTGTTCGGCCAGGAGGATCGCGGGGAGAAAGGCCAGCAAGAAGAGGATCAGGCGCATGGGGAATTCTACTCGATTGTCAGAGATGGTCTTTCCAGATGATCGGCGGCAAAACCTCAGTGGATTGACGTCGTCAGTATTGCATTGTTGCAAGGATTTGGGCTAGCTTGATCTTAGCAATATCTGAGGGGACCTCTCCGTCAAATCCACTCTTCCATGGGTGCCTGGCCGGGATTGAAGATTACGTTGATCGCTGTGCCTTGATCAGAGGGAAGTGAAGGGCTTTACTCCCCGGCTGGAAGAGTTGGCAAGGGAGGCGGTGAAAGGGCTCCCCCGGGAGTTCAAGGTAATCAGTGAGTTTGCCCATCCGTTTGCGATCAAGATGATCTGTGAGTTGTTGGGGATCACGCCTGATTCGCGATTGCGGGAGTGGAGCAGTTCCTTCTTTTACCTGTTCACCAAGATTCCTTCGGTGGAAGTGAGAACGCAGGTGGATGAACATTTGACGGAATTCCGGGAGTGGGTTCGCGGTGAGTTTGGGCGAGAGGAAAAGTCCGGGGTGCTGGCCGGTTTTGCCGAAGCAGTGGCCTCGGCGGAGATGAGTGAGGAGGTCGCGGTGGATGGGATGATTCTGCTGTTTGCGGATGGTCTGGAAAATGTCGACAGTGGGATCGGGAATGCCCTGCTGGTGTTTTCACAGAACCCGGACGAATGGGACAAGCTCCGGAGTGGTGAATCCCTGCTGAAGGGAGCGGTGGCGGAGTGTTTACGTTTTGAATCACCCGCGCAGTATATCGCCCGCACCTGTCTTGAAGACTTCGAGTGGCAGGGGCATCAATTCAAGAAAGATATCTCGGTGATCCTGCTGCTGGCTTCGGCCAATCGGGACGAGGAAGTTTTTCCCGAGGCGGGAACTTTCAAGATCGATCGTGAGGCCAAGTCCCACCTGGCCTTCGGGCAGGGGAAGCATTCCTGTCTGGGGGGGAGATTAGTGGAGATGGAATTGGCTGCCATCTTGGGA
>JBMHCW010000047.1:0-5244 GCA_049889715.1 Akkermansiaceae bacterium
AAAGGTCCCCAAAGCCTGGATTCCCAGACTCTGCATGTTGAACCCTCCTTCATTGAAAATCGCCACACAGAGGGTCCCCCAGATTCCATTGAACAAATGCAATGGAATCGCTCCCACCACATCGTCGATCCTCAGCTTCAACAAGAGCTCGGTCCCAAGAGTCGAAATCACTCCGGCCACGCCGCCGAGAACCATCGCGGAAATCGGGGTGACGGTATGACAACAAGCCGTCACCGCCACGAGTCCGCCCAACAAACCATTCAAAAGACTGATCGGCTCTGGGCGACCATCCCGGAACCAAAAAACCAATAGCCCCATGAGCCCTCCTCCTGCCGCTGCCAGCAGGGTATTCACGGCAATTCGGCCCACCGTGGCGTCTGCCGTGAGGTTCGAGCCACAGTTGAACCCAAACCACCCGAAAATCAGGATCAAGGTTCCCAAGGCGACCAATGGAATATTGTGCCTCGGAATCAAAATCGGAGTCCCGTCGCTGGCAAAACGCCCCCGTCGGGCTCCAATCACGACCACTCCGGCCAGAGCACAGGCCCCTCCCACACCATGAACCACCGTCGAACCTGCAAAGTCGACAAATCCTCGCTTCTCAAGCCATCCCTGCCCGCCACCGAATCCATCGACCAAACCTGATGCCAGTCTCGCCCATGCCCAGTGACCGAGCACCGGATAGATCACGGCCGCAATCAAAATGGTATAGCAGAGGTAGCCCATGAATTTCGTCCGTTCCGCCACCGCTCCCGAAACAATGGTCGCTGCGGTCGAGACAAACACCGCCTGAAAGATCCAGAAGGTCCAAAGGTCGGAAGAACCGTCAAAGCCCGGTAACCAGGCCGCATCTCCACCGATCAGCCCCTGGATGGTCTTCCCGAACATCAGCGAGAAGCCCAGCAGGAGGAAGCAAATCATCGCCACACAGAATTCGACCGCATTCTTCATCACCACGTTGAGACAATTGCGGGCCCTCACACAACCGAGCTCGAGGAGAGCGAATCCCGCTTGCATGAAGAACACCAGGGCCGCTGCCACGAGAACAAAAATGGTATCAAGATTCTTTTGCACCTGACCAACCGCCTCCTCACTGGTCCCGGGAACTACTGCAGTCTCAGCCGTCGCGCCCTCAGATTTCTCTACAGTTTCCGCCCCTCCTCCCAAACGATCGGCGATCACATCGAGCTTCTCCGCAATGACATTCAGTTTCTCATCAGAAACGGTGACATCCGAAAATAATAGGTTACTCGAAAGTAGAAAAATAATGGCTAAGACGAAAATTTTTCATGACTTGGTCGATCTTTAAACTTGTTACAAAATTGTCACATTTACCCGAGGCCTGTTTCCCTCAGAAAATCCGCCACTCCGCCATCAAGGCCTGCCTCTTCCCTTTGTGAGGAACTTTCTCGATCACTTGAGCCCCAAACGGAGCAATCACTTCATTGGCAGGAGTTCCCTCCAGCTGCAAGCGACCCAAGGCCCGATCAATCTGGATCTTGGCCTGACCGCTTCCAATGACTCTGGCCAACATTCCGCTCAGGCGTTCCTCGGCCACAGGCCACAAACTTTCCACCACCGGCTCCTCAACCGAAATCTCTTCCTCGACCACCGCTGTCTCAACGGTTATCAGTTTCAGGATCCGGCTCCGCTGCTCCCGCAAAAACCTCCGGGCTTTGGGAAAGACATCGCCCACCTCACCATGTGACTTGGCAAACACCAGCACTGACCGCATGCCACCCTCACAGGTGATCACGAGATACTGTTCGCGATAACCAAAGACAAGGCACTCCATGGTTCTTCCGACGCTGAGATATGACGCAACCATCTCATGGAAAATGCTTTCCATCTTTCCAACCCTCGTTTCAGAAGCTGCCAAATTACTCTCGATCAACTCCGACTCGTTCTGCACCCACCCATTGCGCGCCCCGGTCTCCTTACACAAGGTGATCAAGGCGTGTCCGATCGCCAACTCGCTTGAATACTGATCCGACATCCCGTTAGTCCTTGAGCAAACCTTTCCAATTCAGCTCCTTCAACGCTTCATCCAATTCAACATGAGGAGAATCGAAAACCACTCCGCACACCTTTTGCCCGGCCGAATCAGATCCTCCCGGAAATCCAAATGCATTCACCTGGACCCCTTCATCCACGCCAATCAACACAACCTCCTCTTCCCGGATAAAGCCCCCCAACTGTCGGGCATAATGGGACAAAAAATTGACTTCCCCCTCCAGTCTCTCCGCATTGCCATCTCCTTGAACAATCTTCACCTCACCCTGATTCCCCTGATAATATGTCGCGTCTTTCAAAGCCCTTAATTGATAAGTAATATCTGTTAGATTCCTCCGTCTCAAAAGGAACAAGGGGAAACTATTGATGACATTCCGCGATGCGATATGTTAAAAATATTTGATTTCATCAAATTGCACAAATGAACATAAAAATAGACGATACTGTCTATGGATTTCATTCATACCAATGACATCCAAGCCAATCCAAGACTTTCCACCTGACGGCATTCGCCCGTTTTGCCACTTGGACTTTGCCGGGAAACCAAGCATCTTCGACCCATGACCGATTTCGACACCCCCATCACCCGCCGGGGAACCGGCTCGTTAAAATGGGACCGCCGCAGCGATCTCGACCCTTTTTGGGTCGCCGATATGGATTTCGCCTCCGCCCCGGAGATTGTCGAAGCCATTCGCTCGCGGGTGGATCACAGTGTCTTTGGCTACGCGGTCCCCCATGCCTCTCTGATGGAGGCCCTTCTCGAGTATCTTAAAAGACGAATCGGAGTCACCACTCCTGAAAACCAGATCATTCACCTCGGAGGCCTCGTCCCCGCCCTATCCCTCGCCGGCCGGGCCTTTGGCAAGCCCGGCCACAGCCTCATGACCGCCACTCCGGTCTACCCGCCCTTTCTCGGCATTCATCACGACGCCTCCATGGAGCTTCTCTCGACCGACCATGTCGAGGTCGACGGACGCTGGACCTTCGATTGGGAAACCATGGAAGCCCAAGTCACGCCCCAGACCAAACTCTTCGTCCTCAGCAACCCACAAAACCCGCTCGGCCGCGTCTACACCGAGGAGGAAATCACACAGCTCGCCACCTTCTGCGAAAAGCACGACCTCATCCTCCTCTCCGATGAAATCCACTGCGATCTCATCCTCAACGAACCCCGCACTCCTCACTTCTCGGCCCTGAACCTCCCTGAGGAACTCCGTGATCGCACCATCACCCTCCTTTCGCCCAGCAAGACCTACAACATCGCGGGCCTCGGATATGCCTTCGCCGTCATCCCCAACGACAGCATCCGCCGTCGCTTCGATGCCGCCCGTGGCCATACCCTCCCCGAAATCAATTGCATCGCCTACTATGCCGCCGAGGCGGCTTACCGACACGGCGAATCCTGGCGGCAGGATCTCCTCGCCTACCTCCGCACCAACAAAAAGCTCCTCACCAACACCCTTCGCGAAAATGTGCCCGGAGTGAAAGTCCCCGATATCGAGGCCACCTACCTCGCCTGGATCGATTGCCGTGATCTCGAGATTGATCAACCGATTCAGAAGGCCGAAGAAGCAGGACTCTTCCTCTCTGATGGCGCCTTCTTCGGTCACGGCCGCTGCATCCGGATGAACTTTGGAACCCAGACTGATCGCCTTCAAACCGCCCTGGACAAACTGGTGAAGGCATTGACCTGATCCTTCCCGACCAGTCACGATCCCTCTCCCAACTTACTCGCTCTTCCGGGCGGTCACCTTGACGTGAAACACCCGGTTGCGCTCCCCTTTCCGCTTGCCAAGCCGCATCAGTCCCTCGCCGCAGGTGATCCAACTTTCGTGATCACTCATTCGGCAAACTCCTGAGTTTCCAAGGGTGGCCTGATTCTCTGCAAGAAGCACCCGCTCCGTGTCCCGCAAGACCTGAAGTGTCTCCGGATTGACCTGCGCAATGAAGAGAGGGGCGCGGTGCCGGAAGATGTGATCGTTGTCCGCTCCCTTCCGGGTGTAGACAAGAAAAAGCCCTCCCCCGCATGTCACCCAATGCTGCTGCGTGTTGTAGCTGCCAAGCACTTTCCCGTCATCAAAGGTCCACTCCCGAACCGGATCATATATCAGACCGTCCTTCGAACGGGTGACATACGCCGAATGATCGGCGCGCAATGTGAGAAAGAAGTGACCCTCGAACCTGGTGAGCGACGGTTCATACAGACCACGCCCGCGCGGGATGTTCAGCTCCGTTCCATGCTCGAGATAAGTGAGGGTTTCTCCATCGAATCCACAGCAGGCGACCATGGTGGTGTAATTGTGCTTTTCGACATCTGCCACGTATCGCAGCGGCAAAAGAATGTCGCCGTTCGGAAGATCAACGCGCTGATTGTTTCCCGCATTGCAGGCAACGATGGGACGTCCGGCATGATCTTCAGCGGGTAGAACCAGAGTCTTCATCTCCCCCCAGGTTCTGGACGCCGGATCCATCACCGCATACGAAACCCGCTCGCGCAGTCGCTTCTCATGCTTTCCCTCCGCAAAGTTGAAGGTCTTGCCCGTGGTGAGCACCTTGCCCGACTTCTCATGCCAGGTCGGCCAAAGGTCACCCGGAGCAATCTCGAAGCCATCAGGCCGCCTCACCCGCGTCAGGGACTCGACCAACTCCGGCTTGCTCCACGTCATTCCGCCATCCCGGCTGAACGATTGGTAGATGTCATGAAAATCATGGGACACCTGTTTCCCGGTTTCCGACATCGTGGTGACCCACCAAGGGTCCTGTCCGGGAACATAAGCAGTCCGCGCCTGCCACCAGTCCCATTTTTCAGTGCCTTCGATCGAACCCAGCGACTCAATCTCCAAAGCAATCCGCTCAGGCGGATCTCCCATTCCCGGAAGGACAAAAGCTCCCAAGAGAATCACCTTCAACACCAACTTGCTCGTCGCGATCATCTCAACGAGCTCCCTCCGGTAACAACATGACATCCCTGAAAGACAATCGTCCGCTCACGACCCAAAAGAAGGAGGCCATTTGATGAACGGAATACCTTCGCAAAAAACCACCCACACCCTCGTTCCGAAAGCTGAACTCCAGCCCCTTCACCATTCCTTCCTCACCCCGGAACAAGACGGCCGAATGCATCGGCCTTTTCCCCCGGACCATCAAAACGAGATAGCTCAGGACAATCAAAGGGGCAGCCACTAACACAGCGGCCAGGGCGATCGCTCGATCTGCAACATTCATGTCTCC
>JBMHCW010000048.1:0-22520 GCA_049889715.1 Akkermansiaceae bacterium
CTCTTTCTTTTCGTTGCGCCAAATGTAGTCCGGATAGAAACGGTGGGCGCGGGATTGGTTGAGGTAGCCGAAGAAGAAATCGAATCCTTGCTTGTTGGGAATGCCGGGAGAGCCGGCTTCGCCCAGACCCCACTTGCCAACACAGCCGGTGGTGTAACCGGCTTTCTTGAGAATTTCGGCGACGGTGATGTCTTCCGGTTTTAAATGAGCTTTGGAGTTTCCCCGGATCCGTGTCCGTCCGGTGTGCTGACCGGTCATGAGGCAGGAGCGTGTCGGGGCACAGACCGTGCTGCCGGAGTAGTGATTGAAAAATTGCATTCCCTCCTTCGCCATCTGGTCGATGCGGGGGGTCTTCATGATCTTCTGGCCGTAGCACCCGAAATCATTGATGCCGAGATCATCGGCGAGGATGTAGATGATGTTGGGTTTGGCAGCGGCCGGAAGGAGACCGATATGAAAAAGGAGAGTCAGGAGTTTTTTCATGGGCGAGTTTGGGAACAACAAAGGCGTTTTGAGGGGGAGCGTAAAGGTTTTCCCGGAACTCGGTGATCTTCGACTGCCCTCGCAACAACCTGGGAGCCTGGCCTTCGAGCGCCGCTTTCTTGTGGGTGGGAGTCGGTTTGAACTCTTCGCCTTTCTTAATGCCGATGATTTGCAGCATGGAATAAATGGCGCGGGCCTTCTCGCGGATGGGATTGTTTTGCACCACATCGTTGATGTCTTCGATGAAGGTCATGTTGTAGTGAGGCAGGCAGTCATAAGGACGATCAGTCGCATCGGTAAACTCGGTGGGCTCAATCTTGCCTTGGAGCTCTTCTTCCAGGGAGTAGATCTTGATGCCCTTGGCGTGTTCACCCGCTTCGGCGTGAGTGGCACCGTTGAGGAGAGTTGGGCGGAACGAGATTGCGGAGTATTTGTGTCGTGTTACGTCAAATCGATAGGATCTGAAGTGCTTTCCGTATTGAACCATGAGTCGATTCTTGAATAGTCTTTCGGATGCAGACTTTCCAACAATCCCAAACCCGTCGGTCGGCTCTCCGCACGCTGGGAGGAGGAATGGGGACGCTGGGGTTTGCAAATCTCTTCCAGCAGGCAAGCGCAACGAACGGCTTGCCTCATTTTCGACCCAAGGCAAAACGCATCATTCAGCTTTTCATGCCCGGAGGTCCGTCGGCGGTTGATACATTCGACTATAAACCGTCCATCGAAAAATACGCGGGTCAACGGCCGGAAGCGGTTCAGTTTCGGACGCTGCGGAACACCAAGGGAGGTCTGTTGAAGTCTCCGTTTGAATTCAAACAATACGGCCAAAGCGGAAAATGGGTGAGCAGCATTTTTCCGGAAACGGCGAAGATGGTCGACGATATCTGCTTCATTGATTCGATGTACACCGATTTGCCGGAGCATGCTTCGGGCATCTACATGATGAATATCGGGCACAATCAGGCCATCAGACCCAGTCTTGGTTCCTGGCTGACATACGGGCTCGGTTCCGACGCCGAAAACCTACCCGGTTACCTCGTCCTGTCGCCTGGCAAAGGTCCGCGTGGCGAGCAAAGCGTCTGGTCGAATTCATTTCTTCCCGGAAAGCACGCGGGCTGCATGATCGATTTGAACGGTCTGAAGCCGGGCAAGGCGATTGCCAATCTACAAGGCAGTGGACTGAAACTCGAAGAGCAAGTTCAGCAAACTGATTTGATTGGGAAGCTGAATAAAATGCATCTTGCACGCCGTGAACGTGATCAGCACCTGGAGGCGAGTATCGCGTCGATGGAACTGGCCTTTCGTATGCAAACTGCTGTTCCGGAAGCCTTCGATATCCAATCGGAAACAGAGGCAACCCGGAAACTCTACGGAGACAAATACTTTGGACGCGGTTGCCTCCTCGCACGGCGACTGGTTGAGCGCGGCGTTCGCATGGTGACGGTGAATGGTGGTGCGGGCATCGCCTGGGATAGCCACAGCCGGATTCTCGACCACGAACGGCTGGCGGCAGATGTTGATCAGGGAATTGCCGGGTTGCTGAAAGATTTGAAGTCGCGAGGAATGTTGGATGACACGCTGGTGATTTGGGGAGGGGAGTTCGGACGGGCTCCGACTGCGGAAGGTTCGCAAGGTCGCGATCACAACCACTATGGATTTACGGTCTGGATGGCGGGCGGTGGCGTGAAGCCTGGTTACACCTATGGATCCAAGGACGAATTTGGCTGCCGGGCCGTTGAGAACCGCGTTCATGTGCATGATCTGCATGCCACGATTCTCCACTTGATGGGCCTGGATCACGAGAACCTGACCTATCACTATAGCGGGAGGGATTTTCGACTGACTGATGTGCACGGTCATGTTTTGCACGACATCATCGCCTGACCATGTCTCTCCGGATTTCTATCTTGGTTGGCTTGCTATTGAGCGGAGTGCTTGCGGCTTCGGAACCAACCGCCGAGCAATCGGAGTTTTTCGAAACCCGTATTCGCCCCGCGCTCGCTGATCATTGTTTTCGCTGCCACAGCGAAGACGCCGAAAAACTTAAGGGTGATCTGAAACTCGACTCTCTGGCAGGCATTCTTCGGGGTGGCGACCTCGGCCCATCCCTCAATCTTGAAAAGCCCGAATCCAGTCTTTTCCTCGAAGCGGTCCGCTGGAAATCGCGCGACCTGCAAATGCCGCCGAAAGCGCCGGTTCCTCCCGCGGTTTTGGCTGATTTTGAAAAGTGGATTTTGATGGGTGCTCCCTGGCCGGGGAGTCCCAAGCCGGATGGCGAACTGAACTCCCAGGAGGGTGGTTACGATTTTGAGAAGGCAAGAAAGCACTGGGCATTTCAAGCTGTTAGAAAACCGGAACTACCGTCAGAAGCGCAGGGTCGCGAAATCGATTGGTTTGTTCAGCGCAAACTCACTCAGCACAAACTTAAGCCTTCGCCCGAGGCTCCAAAGCACACGTTGATTCGTCGTGCCTATCTCACCATGATTGGTCTGCCGCCGACTCCCACACAAACTGCTGAGTTCGTTGAAGGGAAAATTTCCTGGGATGAAGTCATCGAACAGTTGTTGGCCTCTCCGCACTACGGGGCGCGATGGGGGCGGCATTGGTTGGACGTTGCCCGGTTCGCTGACGGTTACGGCGGCTTTCTCGATGGAGGGAAATTCGACGAGGCCTGGCGCTACCGCGATTGGGTCGTGAATTCTCTGAACGAGGACATGCCCTACAATCGCTTTCTGGAACTTCAGCTCGCCGGTGACATTCTTGAACCTGAGAAGCATGCCATCGCAACCGGGTTCATCGCGTTGGGTCCGCAATACAAAGGCGACGGGGGAGACGCACAGAGTAACGCGATTGCGAAAATTGAAACCCTGGACGATCGCGTCGACACCGTCGGTCGAGGCTTGCTCGGACTGACCATGGCCTGTGCCCGCTGCCACGATCATAAATTCGATCCGATCCCGACGATGGATTACTATTCGATTGCCGGCATTTTTCAGAACACCGGCGTTCGGGAATTTCCGCTCGTTCCGCAATCCGAAGTCGATGCCTGGAATGCCAAGATCAGATCGATTGGAGATTACCGGAAAGAAACGGACGAAAAGCTCAAGGCCCGCGGTGATGAACTTGTCGAGCGAGAGCTTAGCCGTTTGCCGGACTACGCGCTCGCCGCGCTGGAATTCCAAAAGCTTGAACCGAAGCCGAAGAATCTTCGCGACTGGGCGCGCGAGCAGGGACTTGTCGGAACGATCTTCCAGTACACCCAGCCATTTTTCGCAGGCCCAAAAAACACCTCGAAAATTCCACAGGCCGATGCCTGGTTCGCAGATCGCACTGCCGCATCGCTGGCCGACTTTCAGAAGTTTTTGATCGAAAAACGCGATGAAAAAACACGAAAGGATTTTATGAATCGGACTTTTCGATGGGACCGGAATCAGGTGCTTGAAGACTTGGACGAGAAGTTTGCCGGGATGATCAAAGCCCGTCACGAAGAACACAAAAGGCTCGAGAAGAACAAGCCCGCTAAATACGCCTTCGGCCACGCTCTTCGTGAGGCTGGAAAGGGAAATATGAAGGTCGCCATTCGTGGAAATCTTTTGAAGCCGGGAGAAGAAGCTCCCCGGCGATTCCTGCGAATCCTAAACGAGGATCAACCGAATTTCACGGAGGGGAGTGGCCGCCGGGAGTTGGCATCTGCGGTGATCGAACCCGCGAATCCCTTGACGGCCCGTGTCTTTGTCAATCGTGTCTGGGGTTGGCATTTTGGCCATGGGATCGTGCGGACGCCGAGCAACTTTGGTATCACCGGCGAGTCGCCAACGCATCCGCAGTTGCTTGACTGGCTGGCTTCGACATTCGTTAAGGACGGTTGGTCCCTGAAAGAACTTCACCGTCGCATTCTCAAGTCGGAAACCTGGCGGCAAAGTTCGCAATTCGACGAAGCCAGTTTCTTGGTCGATGGCGACAATCGTTTCCTCTGGCGCATGAATCCGCAGAAGCAAACGGCGGAGGTGTGGCGTGACTCGGTTCTGTTTGTCAGCAAGGAGCTCGATTCCAAACTTGGAGGCAGGCCCTTTGATAATCCCGACACTGATTTTCGCCGGACGATCCACGCCCGCGCCAGTCGGAATGGCGATCAATTCAAAACCGATTCGTTTCTCAGGCTCTTTGATTTTCCGGTGCCGCGGGCAAGTGTCGCCAAGCGGACTCCGACCATCACTCCCCAACAGTCTCTCTTTCTTCTCAACAACGAATTCGTGGGGAAGCGGGCTGAGGCTCTTGCGTCGTTGATGGCGAAAGAAGACAATCCCGTTGTCTTTGCCTACCGGACTCTCTTCTCCCGAAATCCGGACTCTTCAGAGCTGGAGGTCGGTCAAAGTTTCCTGGCTGGGAATCCGGAAGGGATGAAGCGATATGCTCATGCCTTGATTGCCTCGAACGAGTTTTTGTTCGTGGAATAGAAACTCATGTCAGGGACGAGAATTGTCCTGCCTTAATTCTTCACACAGATGAGGTGTTTGGAGGTGCGGATCAGAAGTTTGCCGTCAAAGGGAACCGGAGTAGCGAGAATCTGGGTTCCCATGTCGCTGCCTCCGAGGAGTTCGAATTTGTCACCAATGCGGGCCGAGAACACGCCGCCATCTTCGCGGGCAGCGTAGAGGATGCCTCCTGCGATGACGGGCGAGGCGTGACTGCTGGTGCCGAGCTTCATGTGCTTGGCTTTCATTTCTTCGCCAAACTGTGTTTTCCAGACCTGCTTTCCGGTGGGTCATGGTCAGGGAAAAAAAGGGCGGTGGCTGCGAGGGCAATTGAAGGTTTGGACATGCGCATGGCTGTTTTCATGTGCCCCGAAATTAATTCCGACATTTTCTGCTACGGACGTTCTCCGGCTAGGTCGTCTCTGCTGCCAGGATGTTTTTTGTTTCACTTGCCCAATGAACGAGCTTTGATCGCTTTTATGCAGTTACCGTGCATTTTCCGGCTGGGCTTTACGTCGACCGCTGTCATGGGTTGGGCTCTGGTCTTCGCTTTGACTTTGTCCGCTGTGGCAGAGGAGGAAGGGAAGGTGATGGACGAAGCGGCGCTCCGGGCGGATGCCGAGCTGACCTTCAAGACGAAGGTTGCTCCTTTCGTGAAGAAATACTGCACGAAGTGCCACGGAGGTGGCCGGGCCAAGGCGAATATTAGCTATGAGGTGGCGCTGAAAGATCCCGGTCGCGGGGTGGCCTTCCTGAATTGGAAGAAGGCGGTGGCGAACGTCAAGGTGCACGACATGCCGCCGGAGGATGCAAAGCGGATTCCGACTGAAGAAGAACGGCGTCAATTTGCCGGGTGGATTGACAAGCTGAAGTACCTGAGCCCGAAGAATCCCGGACCGTTCGTGATCCGGCGTCTCACTCCGGTGGAATACGGCAACACGCTGCGCGATCTTTATGGAGTGGATCCGTCGATTGCCGACCAGCTGCCTGAGGAGGTCACCGGGGAAGGCTACCTGAATTCGATCTCTCCGCTGCAATCGGAACTGTTCCTGGAACTCGCTAACAAGGTTGTTGAGGAGGTCGTGGCGGCAAAGGGCGAAGAGCCAACCGCAGTGCAGAAGCGGCTCTTTGGTGAGCTGCCTCCCGAAGGCTCTGATCTTCGCGCGGCGGCACGGAAGGTGGCGGGCAAACTGGCCCGCGAAGCCTACCGGCGTCCGGCGAGCGAGTTGGAGCTGGACGTTCTCGTGGACGTCTTCGACCTCGCCCGCGAAAGCGATCTGGATTACACCGCCTCTTTGACCTTAATGTTCAAGGCGGTTCTCGTTTCTCCGCAGTTTCTTTTCATTACGCCGGCTGGAGAAGTGCCATCGGGCAAACAGGTTGTCCGCGTGGACGATCACCAGCTGGCTTCGCGTCTCTCCTACCTGTTGTGGTCAGCGCCGCCCGATGCCGAGCTTTCAGCTTTGGCGGACAAGGGCGAATTGCAAAAGCCCGAAACTTTGAAAGCTCAGACGGAAAGGCTTTTGCTGGACCCTCGCGCGAGGGCTTTGTTCGACAGCTTTGGTGCCCAATGGCTACGGATCCACGACGTGGAACGAAAAGTGTTCGACCCGAAGCTTTTTCCCCAAATGACACCAGCCATGCGGGAGGCCATGATGAATGAACCTCGCTTGTTCTTCGAGAGTATCGTTCACGAGAACCAGAAGGTCATCCGCTTTGTTGATAGCGACTACACTTTTCTAAACGAGTCGCTTGCCAAGTTATACGGTCTTCAACAAACCGTGTCGGGATCTGAAATGCGCCGGGTCAAGTTGGAGAACCCAAATCGGGGTGGGATTCTCGGAATGTCAGCCACGCTGGCAGCAACCTCGTTCCCGACCCGGACGAGCCCTGTCAATAGAGGCGTCTGGGTGCTCGAGCAGATCTTGGGAGAACGTGTCCCGCCGCCGCCGCCCGATGTTCCCGAGCTCGAGCAACAGAGGGAGGAAAAAGTGGAAGGCCTGACGCTGAGGCAACGCACCCAACTCCATACGAAGGATCCGGTCTGCGCCACTTGCCACAAGGTCCTCGACCCGATTGGCTTTGGCTTGGAGAATTTCGATGCCATCGGTCGCTGGCGGGACAAGAATGAGGCCGGAGTTGCCATCGACTCGGCTGGAAAGCTTCCGAGTGGAGCCGCCTTTTCCACGCCGGCGGAATTGAAGCGCCTGCTTGCCGAACGAGAGGCCGACCTGGCCCGTAACCTGACCGAGCGATTGATGGCTCACGCGCTCGGGCGGCAGCTGGAAGGGTACGATGAGGTCGTCATCGATCAGTTGATGACCCGGATTGCCGCGGACGACTACCGCGTGAGAACCATCATCAAGGAAGTCATTGCCAGCTATTTGTTTACCCACCGTGGAGTCGAAAAATGAACAATCATCACCCGAAACAGAGTAAGAACATGAAGCCCATGAATCAGTCATCTCTTGTTGATCGCCGCAATTTCCTAAAGGGAGTGGGAGTTTCCCTCTCGCTGCCGATTTTTGATTCCCTCGGCAAGGTGACCGCCTCGACCCCAGCCAAGCCGCCGGTGCGTCTGGCCTTCATGTATATGCCGCACGGGGTGATCATGGATCAGTTCTGGCCCAAGAATCAGGAGGAGTTCCTCAACGCGGAGCCGTCCATCATTCAGTCACTAAAACCGGTGATGGATCAGTGCCTCATGATGAGAGGGATTTCCGGCGTGCCGATCAATCCTTTCAACGGGGCCCCGCACGCGCTGGAGTTGTCGACTTGGCTGACCGGACGCTTGCCCGATGCCGATTCGCGCAATCGCATCAACATTTCCATTTCCGCCGACCAGATCATGGCCAACTACGTTGGTGCGCAGACCTTGCTCCCTTCTCTGGAGCTGGCGACCATGCCCCAGACTTGGAAGGAGAATCAGGAAGGCCTGCATGAGGGGTATTACAATCACTGTAGCTTCCGTTCGCCCACGCAGCCCGTGCCGGCCGAGACCGATCCGCGCAATGTCTTGAATCGTCTCTTCGGGAAACGCGGCAAGGAAGGGAAGGTGACTCAGGCCAATCCGCTCGATCGCAAGATGCTCGACCGCGTGCTCGGCGGGGCCAAAGACCTGCGTCGCACTCTGGCCAAATCGGATCAGGAAAAGCTCGATGAATACCTCGACAGTGTGCGGTCGGTGGAGCGTCGCATCGCGGCCATTGAAACCCGTCAGCAGGAAGCCGCTCTTGAGAAGAACGGAGTCCGTCCTTCGAAGCGCCACGCCACTGATTCGGCGCCCATCGAAGTGAAGATTCCCGAAGGCGACAAGCGCAGTGAGTACATGGAAGTCATGTGCGACCTCACCATTCTCGCATTCCAGACCGACACCACGCGGGTCAGCACTTACGTCGGTTCCCGTCCCAATGGTGCCTCCTATCCCGAGTTGGGCTTCTCCAATCAACACCATTCCCAAACGCACTACGGCAGTGACAAGGAGAAGAAGCGCAAGGTGGCGGCCATCAATAAATTCCATGTCGATCGCTTCGCCTACATGGTAAAGAAGATGAACGCTCTCAAAGAGGGCGAGGGGACTCTGCTCGACAACTGCATCATGATGTGGGGCTCGGGCCTGGAAGACGGCAACAAGCACCGTCGCGAGAACCTTCCGTTTGTCATTGCTGGAAAAGGCGGCGGGTCCATCAAGACCGGTCAGTTCCTTTCCGACACCAAAGGCAATCAAGGCGACTTGCTCACCACGCTGCTTACCTGCGCCGGCATCCCGCTGGACAGGCCGGTCGGCATCGCCACTAAGCAGATCAATGAGATGAAGGCTTGAGGCGAGGGGAGTCGAACCCCTGTCTGAGAAAATTTAGCCATAGATAATCAATGAGTTATAAATCCAAGCGGCTTCGCCACACGCCTAAAACACGCCAAATTTCTCATTTCGCCCCCGCGTGGCATCACTGTTCGAATTCCCCGCTGCTCCGGCTCAGTGATCCATATTGCCAGGCGGATCACCACCATTGGCTGGGAGAATCTTGACAATCCTGATTCCGCCGTCGGGGGAGAAATAGAGACCGTCGGCAAACACGAACCACCACTTCTTGCCCTTCTGGTATTCTCCGAACGTGGCGATCAATCCACCCTCCGGAACGTCCCCTGCAAGCTCGGTCCAGTGCCAGATCCGCGCCCAACTCTTTGTGGTGCGCGAGATCCGACCGGCTTGCTCGGGAGCGAGAGCCTGAGTGATCATGAGCCCGTTGTTGTTGCCAGAACCATCGAGACTGGTGCCATGGATCGCCGTGATCGGCCGCATCCACTCCAGGTTTTTGTAGGAGGGGAATGCGTAAAGGGCACCGCCGTAATTGTGCTCCAGGCCACGAGCCGTCCCATAACGGAAGTTCTGAGGATGCTTCATCATTTTGCTGAAGGCCACGTTGTAGAAGCCATTGCATTTCCGCGCGTGATAAACCTGGAGCCGATCCTCTTCGGCCTTGCCGACCAAGCCTTTGCTCTCTTCAGACAGGGTGGTTAGAACCGGCTTGCCGCGCCCAAGAAGCTCCATCCAGTTGTCCGCACACGTCGTGGCCGCCAAGCGTCCTTCGCCCCAGGGGAAGATCTCCACGGAAGTGAAGCGCGAATCTTCCCAACCGAGGCTCCTCCAGGTCTTGCCCCCATCCTCACTCTTGAAGAACCCCTTGGACTCGGTTCCGGCAAACACAAGATCAGGATTGGTGTGGTCAAACGCGACCACTTCACCACAAAGCGCCGAGGGACCATACCCATCGAAGTCACCGGGGAAGTCCAGCTGGGTCCATGACCGGCCGCCATCGGTCGTCATCCAGAGGCCGCTTTCCAAACTCGCCTCCTTGGCCTTGCCGGCGGCGCGGAGGATGATGTCTGGGTTTTCCGGGTGAATGGCCACGCTGCGCACCGCGTTGGCGGAACCCTTCAGTTGACCGTTGATGCTCGCCCAGGTCTTGCCACCGTCCGTGGTACGCATCAGCCCTTTCGAAGTCGAGCGCACCACGACGACGTTGTTGTCGGATCTCGCTATGACCACGCCGGTCAGACGATCGCCACCCGTCCCTTTCGCCGCCACGGGCTCGGGATACCGGCAGGTCTCGGGAATGCCCGCCTCAACTTCGAGGCCGGAAATCTGGGCTTGGTAGTAGGCTTCCGATCCGTGTCCGGGAATGCGGATGAAGAGTCCGACATCCATCTCCTCGGACATCTTCTCGTGCCGTGTGCCTCCAAGGATCCAATTCTCGCCGTCTGGAGAGGACCACGCCATGAAAAGGTCGCCCTGCCGGCAGATTCGCACCCAAGGGTGATCCTCGGGGAAGCGGTATTGCGACTTTCGGCTGGCACCGAGGTCGCCATGGTCGGGCGCGGTGCGCATCCCGTCTCCGGAGGTCTGCACCAGGTAGAAGTGCTTGCCCCACTTCCAACTGCGCTCTGCGGCATTCTCGAAGGCGGCAACCCCTACCCAGGAATCACGATGCACGCCCGAGTCCGAATAGTCGTCGATGCGGCAGGTGACGGTGAAATCACCCTCCATCCGCTGGAAGGCTCCGTGGATGCCCTGCCCGAAGAAGCTGAAATCCTTCGTGTCCGACTGCCAAAGTCCGGCGACAGCGCCCTCGTTGCCCATGTCCCGCAGCGTCCATTCTTCCGAGATCGGCTTCCCGGTCGCCGTCAGGGTTCCTCCATCGAGATCGATGGTGTGTTTTCCATCATACTCAATCCGAACCCAGAGGTCGTGCTCTCCCTCGGGCAGCGCACCGTTGTAAACCAATTCGGCGCCCTCGCCATCGACAATCTGGAAATCGCCGAGAAACATCCTGATCCGATCGAGGTCATGCCCACGGGGATCAACCACGGCTTCCACCCGACCCGTGCCATCACCGGAGGTCTTTGTCTCCATGGTTAGCGTGGGAAACGAGTCGGTGTCCACACACTTGAGCGCATGATTCGGAATCGGTTGCCGGCGAAGACCAGGGCCTTCCCAGTCGATGTTGAAGTTGAAAGCGAGTGGATTGCCAGCCAGGTAGGTCAGCTTGATCGGATGGACTCCCTTTTCGAGTGAAACGGTTCCGGCGTGCTCCGTCGTTCCCTCGGTTCTATCGCGAACGATGATCTCCTCTCCCCCGACCTCGAGACGATAAACATCGTCGATGCGGGTGTAGAAAACGTAAGTCCCGTCGCGGGGCACTTCGAGAAGACCCTCGAAAACGATCGCGAAATTCGAATACTCCTTGCCCCGAACCCGGATGTCGAAACCGCGGCTGATTCCCTTCTTGATCACCTTGCCGCTCGGGAGGTCCGCCAACTTGTCCCAGTTGTCCCGCTTGTCCTGGCCTCTCTGGCGCTTGAGAATCTGATACCTGACCCCAGGGAGAAGGCTATCGGGCACGCCATCTCCCTTGATGACTTTCGACCGCTCCGATCTGAGGACCACCGGCGTCGCCTGTTGGTCGAAGATGTCCCAGGCCGTCACGCGGATCGTGGGATCATCGACATCGGTATCCACGCTGGCATGGCGGGCGCTGGGCATGCGGCGCGATACGGCAGTCGCAGGAGTGCCACGGCAATCTGGATTGTCGAAGACCTCGACTTTGTATTCGAAGAACGGCGAGGCGTCTTGGGGAACTTCCCAGGACACTACGACCTGGCCATCAAGGTGGGATGCGCGCACGTTCTCGATCGCGGGCTGGTCCAGCTTGGGCTGGTCGGGCTGGCGAACCTCGATCTCGACGCGTCGGTCACCGGGGAGGATGGCGCCGCCTTTGATGGCCCAGGGAAGATGATCCTTGCTGCCGGCATACTCGATCGCGTGGTACTCGTGATCGCCCTCCGGAAGCGCCTTCATCACGACGTGGCTCCGTTTGTTGATGACCAGCTTGTTGGATGAGTGCCACTCGCCATCTTTGCGGTAATAGCCGAAGCGGCGATCGAGAGGGCGCACGGCTTTTCCGTCTCCGAGGCTTTCGATGAACCCCTGGTTCTTGCCGAAGCCCTCGACCCGGAAGGGCACCTTGAGGATGGCAACGAGGTGCCATTTGTTGTTCTCAACGTCTTTGATCCAGCGACCGCAATAGGCGTGGTTGGCATCGGGGTCGTTGGGAACCCAAAGCCTTCCCACTTGGGTATACCATCGCTTCCAGCTCATGAAGGGCCACGCTCCTCCGCGCGCGATCAGGGAGGCGGTGCAGCCTTCGCCGGCCGACTGGTTCTTAAAGGCGAGGGATGGCGCACAATCGACATAGATGGGCGCCACACCGGCCTTGTTGGTTCCCCACCAGGACCAAACATTTCCGGGGTAGTAGCCACTTTGCGCTGATTCGTCAGGATTTGGAATCCCGTCCGGTCCGCCTTTCAAGGTGGTGACAAAGCCAGCGTAAAAGCTGAGGCTCCCTTCGCCCGTTTCGAATCCGGTGTTCCAGTTGGCGTAGTAGGTGGCATTGGGCCACCAAGGCCAGCGCAGATCCATCATGATGATGTCCGCCCCGGGCTTCATGACCTCCTCGTACCAGGTGGCATGAGAAGCGCGGGGACACATGAAAAGGCAGAAAACGCCCGCAAAGATGAGTGATCGGAACCACTTCGGTAGTGAGGAAAATCGCTGTCTGGAATCCATCGGCGACTGGTTTGAGAGGGTAGGCAGGACTGGCTTGCGATCCGGAATCATGGCAGGGAATAAAGCAGCCCGCCGCCCAATCGTCTTGCGGATTTGCGTCTTTTCTCTTTTCTATTTTGCGCAGGAACGCGATCACTTTCTCCGAAGGCCGTGGATAAGAACAACAAGAAACTGGTCGGCTTTTCGGCCGCCAGTTGGCAGGAAATCGCTGGTCGCTGGATCGAAGGAATCTTGCGCTACCTCGGCGAGACGCCGGATCTCGGCTTTCGGGATTTCAGTTTTCTGCAGGGCATGGAGATGGACGAACTGGCTCCGCCGCCACCCTGGACGGGCAAGGTGGACGGAGCCCTCCTCGGATTCGGGGTTCGCAGTGATCTGGATGTCGAGGATTTGATGCGCTGGCTCGATCGCGGGAACACCACTGTCGTCAGCCTCGTCTGGGATTGGTCGCATCCCCGGGTGCCCCAGGTGACCACCGATATCAGCGCCGTGGCGACTTGCGCCGTTGATTACATGGCCGGGAAAGGCTTCAAACGGCTCGCCATCGTCGATGACGAGGGTAACAGTCCCAAGACGAGGCAATGGTTTCGCTCGTTCTTTACTCGCAGGTTGTCTCGTCGCGGCATCGAGGCCGTGCAATATGCGCTCTCGTTTCGGCCCGAGGGTGTGCGTGAAGACATCGAGCGCATCCGCGAGGAAAAGGGGTTGGTGCAATTGCTGCGCGAGTCGCCCCAACCGCTGGGAGTCTTGGCGATGAACGATCCCCACGCCCACGCCGTGTGCTCTCTCTGTGAGGATCTGGGAATTGATGTTCCCAACGAAGTGGCGATCCTCGGGGTAGGCGACCTCAATATTTCCCGACGACACAGCCCGTCGATCTCCAGCGTCCGAACCAATGCCGAAGCGATCGGATACGAGGCGGTGAAGCTCCTGCACCGCCTTATGAATGGCGAGGACCCGCCGCGTCGACCGATCCTGATCCCGCCGGCAGGAGTGATCGAGCGGGACTCCACCTGTTCTAGCTATAGCGATTCGGGTGGCCTTCGTCGGGCCGTGGAATTCATCCGCACCCATGCCTGTGAAGGGATCAACGTTGAAGATGTCGTCCGCCACCTTGCGGTCTCTCGCCGCACCCTCGAGAAGGAGTTCGCCAAGCGTCTTGGCCATTCTCCAGGGCATGAGATTCGACAGGTCCGTCTCGACCGCGCCAGACAACTCCTCGTCGATACCGACTTTTCGATTACCAAAATCTCTGAGCTGACCGGATTCCGCGAGCATGCCCGGCTGACCAATTTTTTCCGCCAGCAGACCGGCCTCTCACCGAGTGCTTTCCGTGAGCACGAGCGAAGGTAGGTCTCTCGAACAGCAACTCAGGCAATCGCCCTGCGCCACACGAACGGCGCGGACCGGCAGTTCGCCCGAAATCGCGCGGCGTTTTGTTTCGGATCATGCCTGGACTGCCGCTTTCCCTCTTCGGTGGTCGAATCAACGACCTCGAACGTGTGACGGCAGGGGCAGGTAATCGCTTTCCTGCACCATCCAGCGATCCATCTGGATTCGCAGTTCCCGCTCGATCTCGGCGGCATCCTTGCTTCCGGCCAAGTTCTTTAGTTGGAACGGATCCTCCTGCAGATCGTATAGTTCAAAGATCGGCCGGGGGAGCTTGAAGTAGAGACGGTCGTGCAACTCCGAGAGGCTTCCCTCCGCGTGCGCGTCCCGCACCTCTTTCCAGGCGGTCAGCCAAGGCCGGTCCATGTCGACCGGACAATACTCCCGCTCGGGGATCGCGTTGTAAACGAGGTGGTAGCGCCGGGAGGTCACAGAACGGAGCAGGTCGAAGCCATCGGAACGGGTGAGCGGGCCCCAGTGCCAACCACGTTCGGCAAAGACATATCGACGCCCGTCGAAATCCTCGCCCTTCAGTTCGGGAAGAAAACTGATGCCGGTCATGCCATCAGCCGCCTTCAGGCCGGCCGCGGCGAGGATCGTCGGCGCCAAATCCACGCTGCTGATCAAGGCCTCGCTGGCACTTCCCGGCTTGATGACACCGGGCCAGCGGATCAGCATGGGCACATGGATGCCACGGGTCGCGAGCGTGCCTTTCCCCCGCAGCAACGCCTCGCCGTTGTCTCCCATGAAAATGACCATCGTCTCCTGAGCCAGCTGACGCTTTTTCAGCTCATCGAGAATCAGGCCCATCCCGCGATCGAGGTCGCGGACATCGGCGAGATAGCGGGCATAATCGAGGCGGACCTCGGGAAGGTCCGGCCAGTCCGGCGGCAGGACGAGTTTCGCGGGATCGATGCCATCATGATCCTTGCCCCACCGCCGATGAGGTTGCTGGAATCCGAAATAGAGAAACCAAGGTTTCCCCTCGGGCACTGAGTCGATGACCCCGCCGACCCTCCGACCGACGCCATCGAGCAGCGGCCCTTTCGTGTCGGCATACCTGACAAAGTGGTCGAAACGGGACTCGAACTCCTTTCCCCTCACGCCGAGTTCGACATAGGTCTCTGCCACATGCGGCAAAGGACGACCCGAGCCGTCGAGATGCTGGTGTCGCCCGTCCAGCCCCACCCAGTAGCCGTTCTCCCGCAGCACATCGGTGAAGAACGGAACGTCGGCGCGGACGGGCTGGGTGAAGCGGGTCACGGAGAGCCCCACCGGAGATCGTCCCGCGAAAATCGCCATGCGGGAGGGAGCGCATTGGGGCGAAGCGGTATAGGCCCGGTCAAACCGGATTCCCTCCGCCGCCAGGGAATCGAGATTTGGGGTGAGATCGAGGCCCGGGCAGTTGTCACCGCCGTAGGCACCGACGTGAGGGACGCTGTGGTCGTCGGAGAGAATTAGCAGAATGTTGGGCCTCGCAAGCAAGGGGGACGCCCAGACGATTCCACTGAGAAGGGGGACGCCCAGACGATTCCACTGAGGATGGTTATGATGAGAGGTTTCATCGCTGCTTCTACGTTCTTGTATCGCGTTGCGCCGGACGGCTACAACTTTTTTGCGGGGAATCATCCTCACAATTTGACCGGATCCTTCTGAAAGTCGTTCGTGATCACCCTGCCGAGCCTCTGCCTGATATTGCCCTCACTAAGTGACGTTCGTGGAAGTCTCTCATCCATTCCAAGCGGCCAAGTTGGTCGATCCGGGCAGCTGCGCGCCACGGCGCAGCCAACCCCGGCGCGTCGGCCAGCGATTCAAGACAGGGGAAGTTTACCCCTAGCCTCGAAAGGCATAAGCTGACCCCAAAAAAGAGCGATAACACCCCTCGAACCAACGGGCGATAATTACATGACCCGTTGATTATCAACCAGTGGAGGCGAGGGAAGTCGAACCCCTGTTCGGGATACGTCATCTTCCGCCAGCATGAAGACGAGCGAATGGGCGGCAGCACATGGAATTTGTGTCGAGGATGTTGTTCCATCGGCTCCGGTCTTGGAGGAGCTGGGTCGGAGAGCAGCGGATGAGGTGGCGAAGCGGGCCCTCGTTCTACACGGTGTGGTGGCGGTGGCTGATGGCGTGGAAGTAGAACCGGTCGTGAACTGGTTCAAACAGGAGAAGATCTGGCCTCATGTTTCGCCAAAGGAGACTTTGTTTTTGGATGGCAGCAAGCCAACGGATGAGGAGATCGGTTCGGCACGGTGGCGTCAGGAGGCCCAGTGGGCGCTCCTTTGGGCGATTGGAAAGGTGGATTTCCTGGGACTCCCGATCGGGACATGCGACACCGCCAAGTTGGTTGATAAAATCATGCCTGCGTTGGGTGAGTCGGTCGTCGGGTTTGTGAAATCTGCGAAAATGAGATCGCCGGAGGAGCTTCTCGCCGAGGATGACCGGGTCTACAATTTACACTGTCTGGCCGTGAAGGCTTATCGGGAAGGGAAGATGCCGGAGGATTTGGTTTACGGCGTCCTCTTCCAACGGTGCTATGCGTTGGAATGGCTGGGTGGGGACGAAGGATGGGACGAGGTGGAAACTGACACCTGAGGGTGAGGTGAGTTATTTGGCTTTCTTTTTCCCGGTCTTCTTTTGGTTCTTCTTCTTCCCGGCCTTTTCCTTCTCGCCGGGTTTGACGAGCTTTGGGTAGTTGGCGACGGCTTGGGCGAGTTTGGCGGGGTCATCGCGGACGTCGAAGGCGGCGAGGTTGTGGTCGTTGGTTTTAACCATCCACGCACGAAGGCGCTTTTGGAAATCGGCGATCAGCGCGGCATGCTCGGGTGAGTCGATCAGGTTGTTGGTGCAGCCCGGATCTTTTTGAAGGTGGTAGAATTCTTCGACGACTCGGTGGCGGAACATGTCGACCCGCGCCTGCACGGCGCGGTCGCTTTTTCCCTTGGCTTGCATGGCCTTGAAAGTTTGGCCTTCGTTGTTGTTCTTGTAGGCGAACTTGCCGTCGGAAAAAGCGTTGAAGATGTAGCCGAATTTCTTGTTCTGGATGCAGCGCATCGGTTTGGCCGGACCGCCGATGGTGTAGTCGATCTGCGTGAAGACGAATTCACGGGCATTCTGCTTCTCTCCTTTGAAAAGGGGAACGAGCGAACGTCCGTCCAATCCCTCGGGTTTGGGCAATCCGGTGGCCTCCATGAAGGTGGGAAAGAAGTCGACGTTGGCCACGAAGTGGTCTCTGTCGACTGAGCCGGGTTTGATCACGCCGGGCCAGCGGACGAGGAAGGGGGTCTTGGTGCTGGCGAGATAGGTGTTGGCTTTGGCGAAGGGGAAGGCGGATCCGTTGTCGGTGATGAACAGAACGAGGGTGTTCTCGGCGAAGCCGGACTTGTCGAGTGCTTCGAGAACGCGTCCTACCGTATCATCGAGTCGGCGCACCGAGTTGTAGTAATGGGAGATTTCCTCGCGGACTTCGGGAAGGTCGGTGAGGTAGCTTGGGACGACCACGTCATCGGGTGAATAGAGCTTGGAGGGCGTGCTCCAGTTCTTGTTGGCCTTGGCCGGGTTGTGGAAGGGGCGGTGGGGGTCATGGGAATTCACCATGAAGTAGAAGGGTTTGTTCTCCTTCTTGCAGCGCGCGAGGAACTCGACAGCGTAGTCGTGGTACTTTTGCGGACTGCGGCCGGCGTTGAGTTCGGCGTAGTCATGGGCGAAGTTCCACTGGAATTTGGGATCAGTGGTGGAGTGGGGGACCTTGCCGAGGATGCCGGTGAGATAGCCGTTTTTCTGAAGGGTTCCGAAAACGGTAGGGATGTCCTTGGAGAGTTTGTTGAAGCCGAAACAGCCGCTGTTATGCCCGTACCGACCGGTGGCAATAATGCTGCGACTGGGCGCGCAGATGGCCATGTTGATGTGAGCGTGGTGAAAGCTCAGGCCTTGGGTTGCCAGTTTGCTGAGATTGGGAGTGATGTCCTTGGGCGATCCACCGAGAAATGGAAGCACCTCATGGCCAAGATCATCGGCCGTGATGAGGAGGATGTTGACGGGTTTCTTTTCCGCCTGCAGAGGGGCGAACAAGAGGGCAAGAGGAAGGAAGAGGGCAGCGAGCTTCATGCGGAACGGTCTTATTTCGAGAGCTCTTTTAGCTCCTGATCGGTCCAGGGGGCAGTCCGTTTTTCGTACTGTTTACGGAAGGCCTTTACCTCGTCTTTGGTGACGGGGGTGGCTTCGTTACCCCAAGCGTAGCGGATGTAGCTGATAGTCTCGGCGAGGCGGTCGTCGCGGGTAATTCCTAGGGCCGAAGCGGGGACCATGAATTGACCTTCGTAGGTCTTTCCGTCGATCGGTCCGAGCAGCCCGTTGATGAGAACGGGAACGAGTTGTTCGGGAGGTCCGGTGACACGTTTGCTTCCGGCGAGGGCGGGAGCAATCATCATGTCGGTGCCGGGAAGGGTGACGCCTTTGCCATCGGCTCCGTGACAGGAGACGCAGGAGGTGAAGTAGAGGTTCTCCCCGCTGGAGATGAGCTTCTGATGATCGGCTGGCATCTTCTTGGGAAGATTGAGGCCGCGTTCCCATTGGGCCATGCCTTGGGTCCAGCGTGCGGCCACTTCGGAGCGTTGCGAAACGTCCTCGATCGTTTCGAGAACCTTGCCGGATTTGATTTCTAACAGGAAAGGCGTGGGGTTCTTCCAGAAGACGGTGCAGGCCGCGAGGTAGACCTGCTCGTGAGTAAAGAAGCGTTCAATGAGTGGGTCGCAAATCGGAACGATGGCGGGATCGTTGAGATAGCCGAGGCTGAGAATGATTTGGGCCGCGACTTCAGGATCCTTTTCCCGCGCGGCAACTTTGGAGATGGTAGTGAGCATCTCTTGGTCGTTTTTCGCGACCAAGGGTTCGCTGATCCGCAGGGCAGCGGAGCGGAGGATGGCATTCTTGTCATTGAGGAGGTCACGGAGAAGAGCGGGCTCAGCCCGGTCCATTCCTTCAAGCGTCCAAATCGCGTGAAGGCGGGCGAAAGGATCGGCGTGTGATCTGGCCATCTCGACGAGGGTGGAAGTCACCGTGTCGCGGTCCTCTCTGAGAATGATCAGCCGTTGGGCGGTGTCGCGCCACCAACCATTTTTGTCGGCGAGATGGTTCACGAGTTCGGCCGTGGACTCCTGATGCATCCTGGGAGCGGAGCGGGATTTGGATGATTGATGGCGAATGCGCCAGATGCGGCCGCGTTGATTAACGTCGGCGAGGCCGGATTCCTTGATGAACTTTCGTGGACCTTCGCTCAGCCAGGGAGCGTCCTGGATGATACCTCGATACATATCGGTGACGATGAGGCTGCCATCGGGAGCGGTGGTGGTGTTGACGGGGCGGAAGTAGATGTCGGGCGAGAGCATGAACTCGTCGTCGCCATGAGGATTGGAAAAGAAGATGCGACCGTTGCGGTTTTCGATCGTGGCCCGGCGGACGACATGAATGGTGGGATCGCAGATGAAGTAGTTCCCATAGGCCTCGGAAGGCAGAGCCCGTCCACGGTAGACGCTTTGGCCGCAAAGAGAGGTCAGGTTTTTGCGGGGGCCGGCGTTGCCGCCACGGTCATCGGTGGAGCACAGGTTTTTGGCCTGGAGGAAACTCATGTCCCAAGCCAACCCGAGGGTGATGGGTTCGGAGGGTTTGGGATTCGCGCCACTGCGCTCTTTGATGAGATCCCAGTAGGGCCGGGCGAGCTGGTGACCGATGGAAGGATCGCTGTTGGTGCTGTAGTAGAGGCGCCCGATGTCGTCGTTGGCAATGCCCCACTGGGTCCAAAGGCCCTTGAGTGGCTGGGCTTTCCAGGTGCCGCCGGTAAAGCGATAGCGTTCGCGGGTGTAAGTCACGTTGATCCAGTTATCGAGGTTCCAAATGAGTCCGCTGGGTTGGTGTTCCACGCTTCGGGTTCCGTCGCCATCGCGACCTTTGAAAAGCATCTTCTTTTCGTCGGCGACACCATCGTTGTTGGTATCGCGATAGCTCCAGACGGTGGTCGAGTCGGTTTCGACGACTGCGATGCGGTCATCGAGAGGAAGAATCATGCGGGGAAGGTTAAGGCCGTCGACGAAGACGGTGGCGACATCCATGATACCGTCGCCGTTGGTGTCGGTGAGACGTTTGATGCGACCGTTCTTGAGAAACTTGGTGCCGGTGCCGGCTTCGTCCTGCATGTAGCTGCGCATCTCGGCGACATACATGGCGCCATCACCATCCCAGACGGTGAGGACGGGCTCTTGTACCATCGGTTCGCTGGCGATACATTCGGCGATGTATCCTTCAGGCAGCACGAAGGTTTTGAGTTGTTCCTCAGGCGAGAGAGGTTTGAAGAGCGGTTCCTTCTTCACCTCAACGGAGGCGGTGGGCGGGCTGAGAATCTCCTCTTCCTTGGTGGGAAATTCTTTGGGAAGAGTTTGGCTGACCTTGCCATCGATGGCGTACTCGACGCTTCGGTTGAGCAGAGTCTGGAAGCCCAGGCAATCGAGGGCGGTCTGGTCCTTGTCGCCCCGCCAGACGTGTCCGAGGGTGCAAACAATGACCCGGCCCTTGCCGTAGGGAACTTCCCAGAGGACCGGTTCATGGAAACCGGTTCCGCGTTGCTTCTTGTCCGAGAAGGCACTGGCGAGGATGGTGACATTTTTGGCGGGTCCCCGCATGTGGTGGTAGAGCTCGTCCTTGGCGTGCATCCATTCGAGGGGAAGACCTTTGAGGATGGGGTGCCCGGGTTTGCGATGGGTGACCACGAACGGGTGCTTGCTGCCGTGTCCCGAGTTTTCGCCGGGGCAACATTCGTCGGGGAGACCTTCATTATTGATGATGAGGCATTTTCCGAACCCGCCCTTGCGCCAGCCGAGGCCGATCATGTTGTTGAATTCGGTCCAGTTGCGGAATCCATTGTTGGCGGCGTGAATGAGAACGACTCCTCCACCGCTCTCGACGAACTTGACGAAATTCTCCCTCATGGCGGGTGGCCAATCGGGGCCGTTGTAATTGAGGACAACGGATTTGTAGGCGCTGAAATCGACATTCCATTTGGCCCATTGGGCATCCTGAATGAGCTTCAGGGATTTCCTCAGGGCATCGTGTTCGGCCTTGGCTTTGCGATAGGCTTCGTCCTCGACTTTGGGCCGCTTGGGAGCAGGTCCGGCCTGATCCTTGGGGGCGGTGGCCACGTCCACCTCGAAAAGCCCGGTGGCAGTGAGGGTGTCCTTGAGCGCCTTGGTCGTGCGTTCCCAATCGTGGTTGTTGCGGCCGTCGAGAATGAGAACTTTTTCCGCAGCTTGGCCGGGGAGGATGAGGAAGAGAAGGAGGGCGAAATACTTCATGAAGAGAGGAGGAAATGGTCAGTTGGGTGTAAGCCTGTAGGGACGTTCGTCATCGTAGATGACCAGACCACCCGGAATCTTAGCAAATTCAAGGGCGTCATTTGCGCAAGGCGGGTAGCCGCGGCTGTGCCTTGGACCCGGAACCTTACGATGATCCGGCATGTGGTGTTTCAGGGGCCGCGTTCTTAGCGGGAGGCGGGAAGAGTTTTGAGAAAGGTCTTTCCTTCCTCGGACTCGCGGAAGGCTTTGTCTTCCTCGCTCATGAAGTCCTGCTGCACGAATTCGTAGTCAAACTCATCTTGAAGTCGTTCATAGAGCTCCCGGGCTTGGGTGAACTTCCGGGTCGCGGAGTAGGCGGCGGCCAGTGCCCAGACGGGGTCTTCAAGATCGGGAATGTCTGTCACGGCCTTCTCAAGGTAGGAGATGCCCCCTTCGTAGTCTTCCTCCATGATCTTGATGTTCCCTCGGAGAGTATTGCAGTAGGGATCGCCTCCGACGATTTTTTCCAGCAAGTCGACTTTGCGCTGGGCCTCTTCCCAATTGCCTTCGAGGACATCGAGGTCGATGGTCAGGAGGATCACGCCACCGTCTTCGGGGAAGTCTTTGGCGACCTTCCGGATTTCCTCGAGATAGCGCTCGTCTTCCACCGGGAGGGCGGCAATCAGCAATCCCCGCATGAGGCGGGTTTTCTGGATTTCTTCGGGCAGGCCTTTGTGGAGCTTCAGGAAAGTTTCGGTGTCGCCGGCGTGGAGAGCCTGGGTCATCTGCCCGATCTCCTCGATGTGTTTGAGGTATTCGAGGTCTTCCTCATCGGAGAGATACTTGTTCAAGCGGCCTTTGAGGTCGGCCTGGATGAGTGGCATGATGAGACGTTTGGCGGACCGGCTGGCCCAATCGCTGTTGGACAGGGTGTAGATGTCATCGAACTGGACGTTTCCATTTTCGCTCACCCGGGCAAGCATCATGACGTAGTCAAAACCCTCGCTGGTGATGACGCGGAACACGGGCAGTCGCCTGTCGGAAAGCTCGGTGAAGCCGACATAGTCGACGTGTTGTCCCAACATCGCCCAGGCCAGACCGCCTTCGCGATTGCCGAGATCCTTGGCGAGGCTTCTCTTGAATCCGGCGACGTAGTCGTCGGGCAGTTTCATTCCGTCGAGAATGCGGTCTACATATCCGTTGGCCCGGAAGGCTTTGGCG
>JBMHCW010000049.1:0-19538 GCA_049889715.1 Akkermansiaceae bacterium
CTCACGGTGCCGCCTTCGCCCGGTCACATCGGTCAGGCCGGAACCTCCGAAATTACCGAGGACGATTCCTCCTCGGAAACCCCGATCAACACTGAGTAATCAATACAATCATGGGCAGAAAGGTGAGTTGCGAATGCGACGCCCAACAGCCCAGTGAACAAAATAGACTTTGCCAAAAACCTCACAAACAGAACGCTAGAGCCCAGCAAGAACTTGCGCAACTCGATAAAAGAACTTTTTCAAAAACGAAGCGCCTACCTCCTGGTCCTCGAGGATGCCGAACTCAGAACCCGCCCGACCTTCCAGGAGCTGCTCGATGGCCGCCCGGGATCGAAGATCATGCCTGCTGGCGAAAACGGTAAGGTCCGCCTCGAGCTCCGGCTTCAGCATTCTTCCGATCTTCAGAATTAGACCGACGATAGAGACCCCATCATTCGCGAAATGACCATGCCCGCCGGCCAACGATATTTCCGCTTTGGCATCCGCTGATCCCTCTCCCTGCCCACACCAAAACCACCGTCCCTTCTCCCCCCGGGGGCGGTGGTTTTTTAATCTTCCTTTCTCGCACAGGTCCGGAACCCAGTGAAGACATCAGTCCGGCCCGGAAAGTAGGCCTGGCGATAGCTGTTGCGAATCAGACTGGATGAGGTCGAGCAAGACCCGCCCTTGGTCACCCGGTGATCTCCAAACTGCAATACCGACATGTAGTGATACATATCGATCTTGAATCCATCAAAGGGAAGAAACTGATTGGAAGTCCATTCCCACGCCGTCCCCAGCATTTGCAAACATCCCGAAGGACTCGCTCCCTCTTCATAGGCAGTTGATGGAGACATTCCGAAATGCCCTCCATTCATATCGACTCGGGAATGATCCATTCTTCCTCCCCACGGAACATCCACTCCCTCTTTACCCCTCGCCGCCGCTTCCCATTCCGGTTCAGTCGGGAGCCGGCGACCAGCCCACTCGCAAAAGGCTTCGGCCTCCCAGACACTCACATGAATCACCGGAGCGTCCGACGGCAGGCCAACCCACTGGTCAAACTTCCTCACCTCGAAAGCGCCCTCACCATTCCGTCGCCAATAGGCGGGCATTTCTCTTTCGCCTTCCGACAACCAACACTTCCCGCCAAAACTCCAAAGCGACTCGTTGGCATATCCCCCGTCCTCCACAAACTCGAGGAACTCAGCGTTACTGACCAATGTTTTCGAAATTGAGAATGATTCCAACTCAACGCGAAAGCCCGGACGCTCGTTGTCAAAACTGAAAGGCACTCCTTTTCCTCCGGGCTCTCCCTCAGGCATCCCAACGACAAACTCTCCTCCATCGATCCTGGCATCACCTCCCACTCCACCACTTCCCGGAACTCCGCTCAGATCATCGACAAAAACCGGAGCGGGATAAGCCAAGGTTTGCCTCGCCCAGATCAGGGACTCGATATGCATCTGCTGGTGGTGGATGACATACCGAAACAAGTAATGTTCGTAGGAGCCCTCTTCGAGCTTCTCGAGCCGCTCGCGACACTCATCGAGAACACGAGAGTAATAGTCCAGCATCTGCGCCTTGTTTGGAACCACACCGGGTGTCCATCGATGACGATGCATGATCTCGAAGGAATCCCAGACTTCATCATATCCCGGCATGCGGGCTTCTTTGCCACCCAGTTCCCGAAGCAAAAAGTATTCGTAAAAGAAAGCGACATGACCGAGCTCCCATATCGGAGGATTGATGCCACGCTCGTAGGGGACACGAAGCTGCTCATCACTCAAATCCCCAAGCAATTCCCTGCATCGGCGGTCCGCCAGCTCCATCTCCTCAATGACCTCGTTCCTAGTATCCATTTTCTTCCATGATCCATACTATGGCTAACCCCGATTCACCAGCGACAACCTCCTTCCTAATTTCTGATGGTCATTCTCAATGAATTCAGCTATACGAAGATCCACGAAACAGCCCTCGAAGTTCATCATCGGCTCCCTCTTTCTGGGACAAGCCGCCTGGGGAGCCATTGAAATCCCCAAGCATGTCCATTCCTACGCCATCTTGAAGCAGGCCCAGGCGGAGGCCGCCGAGAAGATCAAGCCCATCATCTTCGTCATCACCGATCAGGGCACGAACTGACAAGTCACCACGGACGCCAGTTTGGTGGCCTTCAAAGAACTCAAGTCATTGAGAGTTCTCGTTCATTTCGACCACGTCAAAAACCGGGAACAGGAAACCCCTCCCGGATTCGACCAGATCCGGCACACTGCGGGAGTCAATCTCCCCTACGCTCTCGTAACGACCGCCGATGGCAAAAACGGAGTGCACGCCATCTCCGCGAAATCCATCCACACCGACCTCAACGATGCCGTCCGCAAAGCCAAAAAGAAGCTCGCCGACATGGATGTGGTCGGTGATATCGATGGAAGCGCCGCCGATGACGATCACGACGGAGATGGAAAGTCTCCTAACGGCAAGAAAGCCAAGACCAAGAATAAGACCTGGACCAACAAAGAAGGTAAGACGATCACCGCCACTCCGCTGGAGATCAACGATGAAACCGTGAAGTTCCGCCTTACCAACGGAAAGGTAATCAGCTACCCTATCAACAAGCTCTCCGACGAGAGCCAGCGGGCCCTTCAATCCTATTTCGACGACCTTTAAAATCGCCTTCTTCCCATCTGATGAATCTCCTTCTAGGATTCATCAATGAGCAACGTTAAGAATTTCGGCGCTGCAGGCGACGGGAAAACGGACGACACCGAAGCGATCCGCCATGCCATCAAGGACGGTGACGGCACCTTGGTTTTTCCGAAGGGAACTTATCGAATCAGCCAGACTCTGGAGGTCTCGCTTGGAGCCAAAGGACCTCTCGCAATTTCAGGTTCCATGGGCACGGCGACCATCGTCATGGCCGGACCCGGCCCCGCGATCCGCCTGACCGGCCACCACCAGGGAACGGGCAGTCCGCACTCGGTCAAGCCGGAGATCTGGAATCAGGAGAGAATGCCGTCCCTCCGTGGACTTGCCATCGAGGGAGCTCATTCCGAAGCCCACGGCATCGAACTGTCCGGCACCATGCAAATGATCCTCGAAGGGCTGATCATCCGGCGCGTCCATCATGGGCTCCATTTGATCAAACGAAATCGCAACACCATCGTCTCCAACTGCCACATTTATCACAATCGGGGAGTGGGTATTTTCATGGAGGATCTCAATCTTCACCAGGTCAACATTGTCGGCTCCCACATCAGCTACAACCGGCTTGGTGGCATCCGGATCGAAGGATCGGAAATCCGAAACCTTCAGATCACGGGCAACGATATCGAATACAACAACACGCCCAGATCCTATCCTAATCTGGACGATCAACCCACCGCCGAGATCTGGATCGATGCCACCGGAGATGGCGCCAGTGTCAATGAAGTCACCATTTCCTCCAACACCATTCAGGCCACCCCGACTTCGGAAGGATGCAACATTCGCATCATGGAGAAACGCGACTCCTCCCGTCCGCCGGGACTGATTACAATCACGGGCAACGTGGTTGGTTCCCAAGCAACCAATGTCCATCTGACATCGTGTTACGGAGTCACCATCACTGGCAATTCCATCTACTCTGGCAAGAATCGGAACCTCTTGGTGGAAGACTCCAGCATGGTCACGGTCGGCAGTAATCACTTCCGTCGACACACCGAACAATACGGCACGGGAGTCCTCTTCTCAAAGAGCCGGGATTGCACGATTTCCGGCTGCAGTTTTCTCGACGAAACTGAAAAGGGCCAATCCAACGGGGCCTCCCTTCTCGAACTCGACAATTGTGAACGCATGGCTGTGACCGGATGCACCTTTACCAACGGAACCCCTCATGCCATCCACGGCAAAGACTGCCGGAACGTTCTCATCAACGCCTGCACCATCGCCGAAACCAGAGCCAAACCCATCGCCAAAGCGGCCGTCCAATTCGAAGGCCGCGGCAGCGGAAACCTCCTCTCGTCCAGCGCGGTAGAGGGAGAAGTCAGTTCAACGCCGGACGCCGGCTTGAAACGGCAGTAGTTGATTTTGCGAGGCGAGAGATCCAGAGAATCGCTTTCAAGCGACACACCGATCCCGGCAAACCGGAATGTTGAACAATTGACATAATCACACCTCAGCTCTATTTCCCCTCCACCTTTAGAATCCTCAAACTAATTGATTGAGAGAGGCTTGAAGACAACCCCACCAAAACCATTGTAAAAAAACATCCGCCGGCCAGGCTTTCACCTGCCTCTTCTTCGTGCTGCCATCCGTCGCGCAAGCAACCCTCGTCGTCCCAGCCGCTGCCGAAACCCAAATGGGCAACAACGGCATTCAAACTTCCTTCTACTTCAGAGGAGGTGCCCAATACCTCTACGAATCAGGAACTTTTCAGGGCCCGTCCTGATCAGCGGATTTTCAGTCCGGATGATGCAGGGATCTGGCATCAATGGCACGACCGGCGCCCAGAATTTTGAAGTCTATCTGTCAACGACCGCCGCCACTGCAACCTCGCTGAGTAGCGCTAATACCTCTCTGAACCACGGAAGCGACTTGACTCAGGTTAAGGATTCCCCGCTCTCGATCTTTGCCTTGGGCAATCTGAATGGCGATGGAGTGACTGATTGGTCCACTCCGATCAGCTTCGACACCCTCTTTCCCTATGACCCTTCCGAAGGAAATCTGATCATCGAATTTGGTGGCAACATGCCCAACGATGTTTTCAACACGAGATTTGTCGACGGCTGGGAAGTTGGCGGTGCCGGCCTCGCCCGCGTTTCCCCCCTCAACGGTGGTGGCTTTCTGACCGACCAACTCGGTGCGATCGTGCAATTCGAAACCTCCCCGATCCCGGAACCTTCGAGTGCCCTACTTTTGACCTTGGCCGGACTCGCCACTTTCAAGCGCCGCCGATAGTCCTGCCGAAAATCACGAACGACAAACCACGATCCGGTCACTTCCGAATCGTGGTTTTTCTATTCTGGAATTCTCACCGGTCAGAGCTGTTGCAAGACGGAGTCGCTCAAAAGGTCGGGCGTCACCTTGAGTTGCCCCTTCTTCAGCTCCCGGGACTTCTTGATGTCCTTTTCAAAGATCCTCTTGCGCAATTCCCCAACCGCTCTGGGATCGGAATAAGCAATATTCAATTCACTGTTGATTCGCAGGCTCAAGCCATCAAGATTCGCCGAACCAAGGCAGGCCCAATCGTCGACAATGACGGCCTTGATATGGCTGAACTCAGGGTAGACGAAAACGTTGGCGCCTGCCTCGAGAAGAGGGGCCGCAAAACGCCGGTTGGCAATCGCCATCAAGGGAGAGTCGTTGATCTTGGGATAAATGAAGTTGACCTTCACTCCTCGTTTCATGGCCACCAACAATTCCTGTAGAAGCACTTCCGAAGTCACATAGGAATTCTGAAGAAAGATCTCTTTGCGACTCATCCGGATGGCCACCAGAATCGCCTTCTCGATGTCGGTGACTCCGGGACCGGTTCGCAAAAGACGGACGGGATAAAGTCCCTCTTCACCTTCCACCAACTCCGGTTTCTTTTTTCGATGAAAGAGGGTATCCCAATCTCCGAACGTTCCCTGCTGCTTCCAGGTATGGTCAAAAATGTTCTGTAAATCCGTCGTCACCGGACCGGTCACCCTGACCATCATGTCATGCCATTCGTGCAGGTATTCCCGGCCGATGTTCATCCCTCCCAGATAGGCCTCCTTCCCGTCAATCATGATGAGCTTGGTATGATCGGCCACCAACCAGGGGTTGGCCGATTCACGCACCTTCACCTTGCTATCCTCCTCGAGATAATGCGGCATCGATGACGGAGGTTGGAATCCCTCCGGCATGGGCGTTGATGGAGGAGACCACCAACCCGCGATCGAGCCCAGACGGTCCATCAAAACGCGGCACTCAATTTCCTCACTCCGTTGCCTCAGAAGGTCCGCGTATCCGGTTGCGACATCATCATTGTCGAAAATAAACACCTGGGTATCCACCCGGGTTCGGGCATTCCTAACAGAATGCTTCAGGGCTTTGAAAAACTCGGGACCATCGACCAAACACTCCACCTTGCCCGGCAGCCCCTTCGGCAACTTCATCAGATCAAGCGCTTCCTCGATGTTGTTGCCCTTCTCATACGACTTTTCAAGAAGAGGACGCTGCTTGAGCAAGCTATCGCTCAAGAGCCGGGACCGCTGCCACCACATCGACATTCCCTTGTGGGTCCCGGAGATCGGATTGCTGAGGATGGATTTGGCGGTTCCATGAACCATGACCTTGGTCGCCACTTCCGACGGCAGGCCGGTGAACCGTGCCTTCTCCCGGTCGTTCCATAATTCGGTATCCGGCAGGGCACAGGAAGCCAATCCCATCATGGGAATTACTGTCAGACAACGACGCAACATCTCTCCGGGATACTACGCGCTCCAAAAGAAAAAGAAATCAACAATTTTGATGCCCTCCCTTGGAGTAGACGGGCGGCAAGGCCTCACCCTAATTGGAAGGATCTGCAGAAAACCTCACCGAATACCCCTGCCCTTCCGGAAGCTCGACCGTATCATGAAACCTCACCCGCCTCACTCCGTTCGACTCCGAAAGAACTGTACGGTTTGCCGTTGCACGTCGCCAATTCTGGAGATCGAAACTGAAATTGGCATCGATGGTGAACAAGTCGTCAATCGCAGGAACGACTTCAACCGTCACTGTGGCACGGCGCGTCCCATCCACTACAATCGTTCCAAAGGTGGCTGGCTTGGGAACATCGATCCCTCCTGGATCAGTCCCCCGCCATAGCTCAAAGACATTGGATTCGTTGTCCCCGTCAGGGTTGGCATCAAACCCGACAATGGCCGGATCAACCTCTCCGGGGAATGGCCCATTGGGTCCGGTCAGGAGAGCTTCCACAAGACCCCCGTTGGTCGTTCCGCTGACGATGGCGGTGAGGGCCAGCAAATCAAGCTCGTCCACCAAACCGCCGTTGTTGACATCGACCACATCTTTGATCTCCCCGCTCAAAGGTTCGATATTGATTCGGCCGGCGAGAACATCTCCCATCAATCCAACGTCCACCGAATCCACCGAAAAATTATCGTTCAAATCTCCAGTGGGACGGGAACGCATTTTGTATACATAGACCACCGGCTCGGCCGTGCTCAAAAGCCCTGCTCCCGGAGCTCCAATCATCAATCGGCGACGCGGCTGGATCTCATGCAGTTCCCGGGTTCCACTGATTGATGCCCCGAACTGGGCCCGCGTCTGCGGTTCGGTCCCTCGCGGCAGAGTTAGTGCCACCGTTCCCGATCCCGGGAAAATATGGGCAAATCCGGCCAGATCAGTCAGAGGCTCCGATTGCGCAGAACCGCGGCGGGGCTCACCCACCACCACTTCCCCGCGACCGTCGCCAGTGACATCAAATATTCCCGCAAGCGATCCCCCGAACTCTGAATTTGTTTGTGGGTTTGGCGATACCAACTCACGACTCGAAGGACCTCCTCCCGAAAAACTTTCGAATTCGGCACGCCCAAAATTCTGCGAGGGATCTTCTGGAAAGCTGTCCGGCTGGCCTGCCACGATTCCACCGGAGAAGGCATCAAGATTGGGGACGGCGGTCAGGAATTCACCATACCTCCCGTTGGTCACGATTCTCAGCGGATTGTAAATTGCCTGTGGGTTCTCCACCGGCCCGGTGGAAACAAATCCACTGTATCCATAGACCCTTCCCGAATTCACGAAGGTACTCGACGAAAAATTAGCACCCGGTTCGCCGATAAAAAAATCAGTATCAGTGTTACTCGTAACCGCGACAGAGTAACCAAAGTGACCCTCGGTCGCTTCGACCCCATCGACTTCGGAAGGGTTCAGAAACGTCTCGAGCAGTTGTCCGTCGGTGACATCAAAGGCGTAAGCCCGTCCGGCAAACGCATTGCTGAACGGAGGATTGGCCACCCCGGTCTGGCCAGGGGCACCAATGAGAATCCCCCTGGAAGAGCGACCATTTCCCGCCCAATACCCCGAAAGAGAAAATCCAAACATCCCGAAGCTTCCCGGATCCGGCGAGCTGATAATTCGAATCACCGACATATCGGTGGGGTCCAGCAGGTAGACCAAGCCGGAATGCCCGTCGAGAACTCCAGCCCCCTCGACCTTGTGATGGGGCGCCCCCACGGCAAGATCTGAAATGCCATCACCATTCGCATCCAAAATGATGGACATGGATCGCCCGAATAACCGCTCGAGGTCTTCATATTCCTCGGGGTTCGGAGGAGGAGTCGTCTGGGGCGAATCAAACCGACCCAGGATCTCTCCGTCAAAACCGCTTACCAGAAAAATTGTCCCGTCGGCATCCGAAGAAGCCGCTACCGCAAACTCCGGGAAAGTGTCCCCGTTGGTATCATCCAGAAGTGCCACCGTCCGACCAAACTCCCTGACTCCCTCGGGCGAAGGAACGGTGTATAAAAACCCGGACATCCTGGGACGAAACGAGTGGAATCGAGGCAAACAAGACCTGCCAAAATGATACAAAACGCATAGCAGGAGAGTCTCCTGAAAATCTCTTCCATTGCGAGCCCAAACCGCGGAGGTCGCGCAAAGAAACCTCCCTTCGCAAATCAGCGAAGTGCACGCCTTGAAGTGGCGACCAATCACCTCAAGGGAAGCTTGGCTTGGGCTTCCCGAATGCCACACTAGAGGAATGAAATTGTCTTTGCCTTTCTCCCTGACGAAAGGATTCGCCTTCATTCTTTCGATCAACCTGCCCCTCGCTGCCGAGCAAATCGAGATCCCCAACGCAGGCTTCGAGGAACGGGAATCTTTCGACCCATTTCCCGATGGAACCGACAAGTACCCGCAGTGGGGTCTGGAAACATGGAGGCAGTTCAACCTTTCGGCAAACGGAGGACCAACCAGAATCTGGAATCCGGGAACCCCGGGCGTCGATGACACCAGCCAGGGCGTCCTTGATGTCGCTTTCAATGGTGACGCACCCGAGGGAAATTACGTCATTCTGGCGAGAAGCCGTGAAAACGACCCCGGTCGCGACTTCGAAGCTGTGGTGCAGATTCTGCCCGAACCATTTGATTCCACCAAGGCCTACACCCTGAATGCCCAGGTCGGACGACTTCCCGATGCCGACAACGGAGGGAGCTTCAACTACACTCCCGATTGGTTTGGCTATGCCGTCCAGTTTGTTGTCGGGGGAACGAACGTCGACGGAGCCAGATTTGCAGGACAGGTCACTGGTGGCACCGTCCTCGCCGAAGACTGGAATACCATCGAGGTCCCGATGAACGAGTTCGTGACCTCAACCGTCATCTATGAACCCAATCCCGAACACGCAGAATTCGACGGACAGCCGATCCAAATCAGATTGTGTGCTCTCGAGACCCCCGAGAATCGAGAGGACGATTCTCTGGCCGGGTGGGTGGCGTTCGACGATGTGACGTTGCAAACCGGAATCGTCTTCCCGCCGGACAAGTTCATCAAAATTTCGCAAGTCACCCATTCATCAGAAGACAACAGCGTCACGCTGACCTGGAACTCGAGCGAAGGGCAGAGCTACACCGTGGAATACTCGCATGACCTCATCACCTGGGATGGTGTCCTGAACAACGACATTCCGGGATCACCGGGAATAACCACAACCAGAACCCTTCGTTTGAATCCGGTCACCGGCGACAAATCGTCCCTCTTTCTCCGTATCTTCAGAAACGCTCCCTGAACGAGCAAACATCGTCATGACTCCGCGCTTCTTTCACTCCGTCCTCATTGCTCTTCTTCTCCTTCCCGCCTCTGGAAACCAGCACAAGGTGTTACCCCTTTCCGAAGAAATCGCCAAGGAATACGATCTCGATCCTTCCTTCTACGCCAAGACCACTATGGTGCAGGACATATTGATCGCGACCTCCGGGAAAGTCACCGACACGACCCACCTCGAAGCCGCCTATCTTTTCGATCGCATGATGAGCGAATTGAAGAAGCCGGTGGCCGACCGGATTCGCGAGAAGAAAGTTCTCTGCCTGCTCGTCGGACACAACGAACTCACTTCGGACCTTCCTCAATTTCAATCCGACAAGACCGGTAAGGAACTTGATTTCTACAACTGGCGCCAACGAGGTTTTCTCACTAAAGTCAAGGGACGCTATGTTGTCCTCTTCGCTGAAGAAGATGTCTTGGAATACGAAGGCGGGATGCAGATTGAGAGTATCCTCATTCATGAATTCGGGCACGTCATCCACGGGGCGGGTTTCGACGAAGCCCTCGAGAAGCAATGGACCCGGGCCTACATGACGGCCAAGGCCAAGGGGCTCTGGAATGATGGACGCGCCGCCCAGAGGTTCCGCCGGGTCGAAGGGGAAACCCCGGTCCTCCTTCTCGATGCATTGGCCAAGTCATTTCCCGATCAACCCCGGGAACTCCTCATCAACTGCCTCGATGGCGGAGATATTCTGGTCAACGGAAAACCCACGACTTCAAAAGTCAAGGTGACCGGCAAAGACAAGATCCTCATTGTCTTCGGAGGAAAGAAGGAATGCTATGCCTCCAAAAACCGCGCCGAGTATTTCGCGGAAGGCGTCCAATGTTGGTACAACACCAATCGGACCATGGATCATGACCACAATCACATCCACACCCGGGAACAGCTCAAAAAATACGATCCTGCTCTCGCCCAACTCTGCGAGGATGTTCTGGGGAATCACGACTGGCGGTTCGTTTCCCCCCGCGAACGAGCCGGGAAGGATCACTTGAAAGGCTATCAGCCGGACAAGGCTCCGGTGGTTGAAGATCTCCCGCACATCCGGGAGGCCGGCCTCGACTACTATGACAAGTATTGGGCCGACTACTGGCAACGGCTCCGGGCAAAATATCCCAAGGCGGACACCGCCAACGAGTAGGTCAGGTCCGATCTCAAGGAGCCTCTTTTTCGATCATTGCAAAGAAGCGTCTCCGGTCACCTCCTCCGGGGATATTGGTCAATGTCATGGTTGGCCCCGTGGCTTCAATGTCGGACTGTCCTTCCCAGACGGCCCACTCAACAGGCGGGATCGAAAGGTCGGTGCTGCTGACCAGATCATACAATGACCCGGCGTTGCTCCCCCAGACGAAATCAAAGTTTCCAGGGGTCTCCTCATTGGGAGAGATCACCAAGGGCAACAACGGAGCTCCTCCTTCGACTTCCAGCAAAACATCATCAAAGACAACCCGATTGGCAAAGTCGTTGGCGTCTTCCACACCCAAGACAATGGTAAACTCCGCACCGATATGGTCGGCGATCGAATCAGTATCATAGGTCCGGCTGATCTCCTGGAAAACGCCTCCGCCCGGCAGAACCGGATCCACTCTTTCACTCGGTGTCAACTCGACCCCGTCCGCATAGAGGTGAAACGCCAACGGCCCCTGGATCGGTCCCGAGTCCGGACCTCCCACCATCACCTTGATGGTATAAACGGCTCCTGCTTCGATGAAGCCCAGAGGCTCGGCCGATTCGATCCGTCCATCCCCTCCCCACGCCGCAAACAAGTTCATACCGGTGGATCCATCCAGCCCGTTTCCGAACAAATCATTTCCACTCTGCAAGGGCTTCCAGCCCGGCATGTCGATATCGGGAATGCCGTCCCCCTGGATGCCGTCCGGACTCCCGTCCGAATACGTTACCGTTCCGCCGGCCAGCTCGATTCCCTCTCCCACTCCCCTGGCAAAAGAGTTTCCCGCTCCGAAGGTCGCGGTCACCGTGTAGTTGGTCCCGGGCTTGTACATCTGGAAGTCTCCGCCCGGAACGAGTTCTGCCTTCATCGGAAATATCGTCAGAGCAACAATTGAAAGAGAGATCCGTATTTTCATATCAACCTATGTATACTGAAATAAAAGCCTTTCTTTTTCTGCAATCTCTCACTCTTGATCACACGAGGGCTGTGAATCACAACTCCGGTAATTGCATTTCACCCCTTCTTTTCCGTTGGCGGTTTGGCAGCAATTCTTCTAAAAGCCAGAATGAAATTCACCCCGACTTTTCTTCTCCTCCTGATCCTGCCCCTCGGGGCCATCGAGAAAGACAACCGCGGGCGCTGGGAGAAGCCGGTGGGATCGGGGCCAGACAAGGAAGTGCCCGGCTACCTCATCAATCTGGGACCCACCGGAGCAAGGGCGACCCTCGAGAGCACCTCGTTCACCATCAAGTATCTCTTCGAAGACTCACCAGCCCACGGAAAGCTCAAGCTGAACGATGTCGTCACCGGCGTCAACGGACGCCCGTTCAAGACTCCCCATTCCTTCGGGCATCATCTTACGAGGATGAAAAAATTTCCGGAGATCGGCTATGAAGGCCCCTTGATGGACTTTGGAAATGCCATCGAGGAATCCGAGGGCAAAGACGGCCAACTCACTCTTGCCATGACCCGGAAAGGGAAGCCAATGGAGGTGGTCATTCAGCTCGAGCCCATCGGGACCTTTTCCAAAACCTATCCCTACCAATGCAAAAAATCCTCCCTTCTGGCCAAAAAGGCGTTCGAGTATCTCTCGGGTCATGACTACATCTTCCGCGAGAAGTGCCACGCCAAATGCATGAGCGGACTGGCCCTGCTCGCTTCCGGAAAACTGGAAGAAGCCAGGAAGCTCGCCCACTCCTGGAACAAACATCCCAACGACGGCATCTGGGTCTGGCCGGTCAGCTACCAATGCATTTTCCTGTCGGAATATTATCTTCTAACAAAGGACAAAACTGTCCTCGATACCATTCAAGCCCTGGCGGCCAAATTGGAACACGCCCAGGTTGCCGACATGAATGACTACAAGGATCGGACCCACGGAAAGATGGGGAACGTCGGCCACAAATTCCGGACCGGCGGGATGGGGCACAACACCAATGTCGGCGGCTATGGCACGATGAATATCACCACCGCCCTCGGGTTGACAGCCTGGGAGCTGGCAAAACGCTGCGGCGCCACGGTCGATCAAAGTAAGGTTGAGCTGGGATTCAACTACCTCAGGGCCAGCACCACCAAGGAAGGATACATCGGCTACCACACCAAAGCCGGAGCGTACTCGGCTTCCGGGCGACAAGGACTGGCCGCTATCGCCACCATGCTGGCCGGCGATTCCCAAACCAACCGCGCCTACCTCGAACTGGTCTCCGGCGGACTCAGCCGATCCAAGAAGTATCTCAATGATGCCCACGCCGACAGCGTCCTCTCGGTCTGCTGGGGCCTGCTGGGTGCCAACATTTCAGGAAGCGAGCAAGCCCTCCGCGACATGATGGACTACAACAAGGCCTGGCTCAATATGGCCCGCTGCCACGATGGCTCCTTTGTCGCTCTCCCCGGCCGGGACATGTTCGACAAAGGCTACTATATGTCATCGAGACTCCACCTCACGGCAGCCATGGCTCTCGTTTATTCAATGGAAACTCCGGTTCTCCAGATTCAGGGAGTTCCACTTTCAAGCGTTAAAAAGTAGGGGTAAGAAGATCAGCTTCCCCTTTTGTCATGATTCCGATCACCGGGTTTTGAAAGAAACCGTCCAGTCGGCCCGGTAGCTGCTACTGAATGGCAACAATGCTCCCGCGAGCAGTTCGCCAATCATCTTCAGCTCCACCATGATCTCACTTCGTCACTCTGCGGCCCTCTTGGTTTCCACTTCCTTGTTCAGCCTTCCTCTCCTCGGGGAAGTCACCGTCGAAGCAGAAGTTCTTTCCTCCGACACCACCTCTTCGACTGTCAAATTCACTTTCGAAGGAGACCTCTCCGGGCTCGATCCCCAAGTCAATCTGCAGAGCTTTCTCTTTCTCGACTTCAGCAGTTCACCCGGCCTCGAAGCGGCCTTTCCCGCATCCGAGGACCTCACCTCCTTCGAAAGCAATTCGGTGACCACCAACACCGGAAGCTCGGTCAACAAGGTCGAACTCCGGAATAACGAAGGTTACTACTTCGACCGGATCAGCTTTGTCTTCGAGGCCGCCCTCAATTCATCAACGAGCTTCCAGGAAAACTTGGTTCTGGAAATCGAGCTTCCCACCAGCGTTGAAATCGCCACCGAAGACTTCGAAGAAATTCAGGTCTACTGGTGCTTCCCGGCATGGGGGACCAACAACGGACGGGGGAACCCTCGTGGGAATCACCAACCCCGCTCCGGAAGAGACAGCAGCCATTCGCATTTATCGAGGAGACAGCGGAAGCACGCTGATCGAATTCACCGGCACTCTGGAATCATCCCCTGATCTGAACTCCGACTTTTCTCCGGTCGCTGGAGCCACTTCTCCCTACCTTGTTCCTCCCGGCTCTCCCGCCAAATTGTTCTTTCGATCAAGGACCGACTAAGCCCCGGGTGTCACTTCCGGTATTTCTTCGTCAGACGACGCGCACATTCGATTTGCCCACCGGTTTCAAGACAACACTTTCGCTTCGTTCTGATCCACTCCACCGGGTCGGTTCCTTTGGGGATGAAGCCTGCCTTGGCACACCAGGCGATGATGAATTGACCGGTCCGCCCGCAACCGGCGACGCAGTGAACGGCCACTGGTTCCCTCGCCGCATGATGCTTGTTCATGAGATCGATAAACTTCTCGATCTGCGCCTCCGAAGGAACTCCATAGTCGGGCACGTGGATGAAATGGTAGTCATACTGCCCCGGCACATCCTTTCGGTTGTCGAACTCGCAGACATTGACCACGGCTTTGATTCCCTTTTCATCAAAAAGATCGAATACGTAGGGATCAGGCCACCAAGAGGCCGCGATGACATCTTCGACAATCCAGGTAAAGGGTTCGGTTCTCTCCGGTTGACCGTTCTTCGGCCAATACCAAGGTCTCATCGGCATGGTTCGTTATGGCAGTAGCGGAAGACCTTGCAACCTCACAAACCCAGGAATTCCAGTAGATCACTCATCGACTCTACGCTAATCACCTCTTCGAACCCCTCGGGCATCAGGGACTGCCCGGAGCTCGTCATGGATTGGATATTGCTGCGTAGAATGTCCTCGGTCACTCCTCCGGCTCTTCTCAAGGTCAACGCAGAAGGAGTCTCGTTTTCAATTCGACCGGTGACAGTCCGGCCATCCTTCAGCGTGATGAAATACTGAATGAAATTCCCCAGCACTTCCCGATTGGGATCGAGAATCTGGATCAGGACACTTCCCGCGTCCCGGTTTCCCGGCGCCTTCAATTCAGGCCCCACCTCATAGCCCTCTTTCCCATGGCGATGACACGAAGCACAATTCTGAAGGAACACTTGCCTTCCTCTCTCGCGATCACCTTTGAGTTTCAACGCCGCCTGGTATTCCTGGACAACCTTCTCCCTCGACTTTCTCTCCTTCGAGGAAATCTCGACAGCTTTCTCCCTGATCTCTCTGTCCTTGTGCTTCGACAAACGGCTCCACTGCGCCGGGGTAATTCGCCATGAAGCGATCTGCTTCTTTTCCACCGCATCCAACAGAGGGATCGTCCATGGCCCCCTGCTCAGAAGAACCTCGACAACCTCCGCTTGCATCGCCGGCAAGAGCCCGGGAAACCGACGGATCAGCTCATCGCCCAAGCCGGCATGATCGTAAACAGAAAGACGCGAGAGAGCCTCCTTCTGAACCTCTGGGGCACGAGAAGAATCCAGGAGAACCAGCAAGTCCCCGGCGACGTCCTGCCAGGGAGCCTGACCCAACATCCGCACAGCCTCCAACTGCTCTTGAATCGTGGTATCTTTTCTTTTCAACACCTCTCTGCCCCCGGCAAGCAATCCCTGCATGAATCCTGAAGCGCCTGCACCGTCCGGCATTTTTCCTCCCGCCTGTTTCAGTCCGTCGGCAAGCTTCGAAAAGACAGGCTCGGCCCGAAAACCGTCCTTGGCCAAACGTAATTCCGTCAACAAGGCCATCACTTCAGGGCTCTCGTTCCGGGCGCCGATCACAAAAGCCAAAGGTTCCAGCAATTGGTTGTGCCGGTCCTTTGACAAGATTTCCTGAAACATGGAAAGAGCCAACTCCGGCCGGGCGCTGAGTATCGCCCTCCGCATCCATGGGTCGTTGTCATCGCGAAAGGCGAGTTCCCCCAGAGACTTCACGACCTGCTCACCATTCATTCCACCCAGTGCCAAGGCCGCCTGAAACCGAACCCGTATCTCATGATCGGATGTCATGGAGGCCAACTTGTCCTCAAGCCCTTTAAGCCCGTCGCCAATGTAACGGAGACCATGCTCTCTCAGTCTTGGCGAGCGATCTGACAAAGCCGCATGAAGATCGCCTTCATCCAGAGCTCCCATACTACCGAGAAGATGAAGAGCATGCAGACGTGCCTCGGCCGGCTTCCCTTCCCTCAACAGATCTTTCAGCAAGGAAAGAGACCCAGGATCATTCCTCTCAAACAACAGTCTGCCCGCCGTATCACGCCACCAACCATTGCGGTGCTCCAATGTCGCAACCAGTTTCTTGATCCCGGCCTTACCCAGTTCAGGACGAGCGGGAATCTTGAATCCTTCGGGAGCCAAACGATAGATCCTCCCGTGATCGCCACCCCTCCGGAAATCAACCATCTCCAGAACTTCGGGAATCATGGAATCAGGGGTTTCAATCGTTTCCCGATACATATCAATGATGTGCAGGGTTCCGTCGGGAGCATTCACAAGATTGGCTGGCCGAAACCAATTGTCGGTGGAACTCAGGAATTCCCGTTCATTTTCGGTCCGCTCACTTGAAAAAGTGACTCCCTTGGGTTGCAGCGCCCGTCGATGCACCACGTTCGCCTGGACATCTCCAACGAAGAGATTTCCCCGGTATTCATCAGGGTAGGCATCGCCCCGGTATATCTGAAGACCGGCACAGCCGCTGAAGACATCGTGGGCTACCGAAGGCGCCGGATAATTCCTCTTTTCGGACAGCCTGAGCTTCGTCCGGAACAAACGCCACGGCTCGATGCCACTGGCACGATAAACCTTGTTGTCCGTCCAGAGATTCACCTTGGATGCACCCGGCGCAACGAAAGGATTCCGTTCCTGTTCGGTTGAAGAATACACCACGTGAACAGCCGGCTTTGAATTCTGGCTCAGGAAACGATTCCCCCAATCGTCCATGGCATTGCCGAACTGCTCTCCACCGGGGAGGGTTTGGAACTCTCTAGTTTTGGGATGGAAACGGAAGTCCCGGCCACTGATCGATATGGCTTCGCTCTCTGGATTGTCAGCTCTTCGGATTTCTCCTCCACTATTCGAACCTGCACCATAAATCCATTGATCCAGTCCCCAGAACAAGTTGTTCGCCGTCCCCTCGTCATTTCGAAAACCAAACCCGGTAAAAACCTTTTCGCGATGATCAGCCTTCCCGTCTCCCGTTGTGTCCTTGAGATACCAGAGATCAGGAGCGGAAACGACATACACGCCGCCATCCCAGCAGCAAATACCTGTCGGCCATGCCAATCCTTCCGCAAACACCCCACTCGTCTCATAGTGACCATCATCATCCAAATCCCGGAGTAATCGCACACATCCATCCGGCCGATCGCTCTTGCCATGATGCGAGGGAAACTTGAGATATTCCGCCGCATACATGAAGCCACTTTCATCGTAGGCAATAACGATCGGCTCGCGGACCTGGGGCTCGCTGGCCACCAGTTGCAGTTCAAACCCAGGAGGCACATGAAAACCGGCCATGGCCTCCTTCGGAGTCTTGGGTTCGGTCCGGGTTCCCTTGTCAGCCCCCACTTGCAACAAACGTTCCATGGCCCTCATCAAGATCTTCTCCGAACCGGGACCGACCGCACTTGCCGACGGACTGGTTTCATATCCGCCCTGGGAGTACGAAATTTCTGTCCCGATATAACCGGTCCCAAATTCTCCGTAGGCCGCCATCGCGACTTTCAAATCAGGACGCATTTTCTTGGCTGCCAATTGATACTCCACGAACAACTCACCGGGCATGTGCAAAACACGCGTGTTCCCAACCGAAAGACAGGATAGATCAAGATGATTTCCATCCTTCCAGTGTCGCATGTAAGCCACTTGATCGACCTTGGAAAAATATCCCTTCGGCGCTTCTTTTCGCAGGGCCTCGATCAGTGCTTCTTCGTTCTCCAAATGCTTTGCCAGGGGAATACGAACTTGTTCCACCGAGAACCCGAGATCACCGGACACAAGCGGACGCCTCTCGGTCGATTCCCAGGCCTTTCGCATTCCATCGGCCAAACGACCCGCCAGGATCATCCGGTTCTCCGGACTCCCATCATTGTATTTTCCGGCACCGAGGTCTCCTCCCGCGCCATTGAAGTGAACATGCAAGGCTTCGGGAACCCCCTGCCCTCTCATGAATCGAGCAATCCCGGGAAAGTCAGGGCTTGGTGTTCCAGTCCGGTAATAGCTCTGAGGGTGACAGGCGTAGTAGCTCAAAACCGCCAGCGGCTGGTTACCGTCCCAAAACGACAACAGCGAAACCGCTGGGTCGATCGTCCCTTCTGGCTCAGCCCGCAAGGCAGGATCCCGGGTCGCGGTATATCGCACCGCCCTGACCTTGCCATCGGGGCCAAGAAGTCTGCGGTTCGAGGCCACCTTCTCAACCTCAGCTTCGCCCCACCCATAATGCGTCACCTTTCTGGCCCTCGGCAAGGCCGCCCGGACAGCCTCCGCCGCCCTGGCAATGACCTTGCGGTGAAATTCTCCCTCCGTTCTCTCATACCCTTTCAAACCCAATTCCTTCACCAGTTTCTCAGCGGTGAAATCACAACCGGGAGCATCATGCTGATGGAGGGCATGCAGTGCCACCCGGTCACGAGAAGTGCCGGCGGCTTCCGCCAACGCATCGCGAAAACGATCCAAGCCCTCGTTGGCCACCCCGATCCAATCAATCGCGGCCAGGACGATCGGCTTGCCAGCCCCCAACAAAACAATTCCACGACATCGAAGCGAGAGTTCCGGACTCTTCTCCACCGTCGTATAGGCCATTGCCGTTCCCACTGGCGGAGTGACATCAAGGTCAAAAGTCGCGATGCGGAAATCCGAGACCTCTTCTTTTCGCTTTCCCGCTGCAAGAAAGACCACCAAGAGTGACAGCAGTATCAGCAAGGGAAGTCTCAAAAACTGAATCATGAAACATCTCATATCCGATTCATCAGGAATTTGCACTGATCGATCACGGTTGAATTTGTTTCCGGTACCGGGCGCCACAAAAAAGCCCGCCTGATCCGGCGGGCTTTTGAAAATCAAGTCTGGATTGCCGAACCGCTCTACTGATTCGTATAGGTCGGCGTCTTGTGCTGGGTGAAGAAGTCCTGCGTCAGAGCCATCATGCGATCAGGATTGGGAGGGAAAGGAGTGGAATCCGGGGGGCGGGGAATGTTGCGCCCGATGGTGGCATCTTCGGCCTGCGTCATAGAGATGTTGACCGGGGTTCCCACGCGGACGAGGCGGAAGAACTTGGGCGAGACATTCTTATGCATGCGCAGGCAACCGGCTGATGTGGGATAAGGCCTCATCCATCCGGTATGAAATCCATAGGCGGTTTTGAATTCGCACCAATAAGGCATCGGCGTTCCCTTGAACTTCCAACCGGCCGGCTTGTTTTTCAGATAACACTCGCGG
>JBMHCW010000050.1:0-22718 GCA_049889715.1 Akkermansiaceae bacterium
TTGGAGGCCTTGGAGGAGGTCGAGCACCCAAAGCCGGGGAAGGAATTCATCTATGCGACCTACAACGAATTCGTCTTGGCAAACCCCTGGGCCAAGGAAGCCGGGGTAAGACCAAAATCAATTGTCCGCGAAATGGTGGAGAATTGGTTGTCGTTCGAGGACTACGTCAAAAACTATGGATTAGAGCGAGCGGAGGCGGTGCTTCTCAGGCACTTGTCCGAGGTCTACAAAGTCTTGGTCCAGACGGTCCCTCCCATGATGAAGACTCCAGAGATTCTCGAAGTTGAAGTTTACCTGAAAGCGATGTTGGAGCAGGTGGATTCCAGTTTGATTGACGAATGGGAGACGCTCAGAGCGGCGGAAGGGGAAGGTGTTTGATTCGCTTGTGGGGAAGCGATGGAGAAGAGAAAGACCCGAATGGAAGATCCCGGTCAGTTGGAACGTTATGACAATCCCGACCCTATTTTCGACCTGGTTTTGAATCGCGATCAACTTTTGACAGTCATTCTGCGTCTGGGGACGTTCTTATGTCTGCTAGGATGGACATGGGTCCACTTCTACTGGGAAGGTCCCTATGCCATCCTCATTTGGAACGAAGCGACCTACAACGCCGCGAAGAATCTGGGGATTGACTGGGAACAGTTCGTGGGATCGGGCGCCAATGATGGAACGGTGCAATTCTGGCTCGGACAGATTGCCTGGCTCTTTATATTGGGTGCGGTGGTTTCGTGGACGATTTGGAAGAAATCGATCTATCAGATCCTTCCTCTTCTGGCGGCGAGTTTTCTCTTGGGTGTCGTCTTTTTTGCCAAGTATCTGGCGGTCCAACGGCAGCTTCCAATGCTGATCGAACATGGCGGACAGTTCCTGATGCCGATCCTCTTGATCCTGGCTCTGAAGCTGGGCCCCCGTCATCCGGTGACTCGCAATACGGCGATCATAGCGGTGACCCTGACCTTTGCCGGGCACGGGGCTTATGCCCTCGGACTTTGGCCGACTCCGGCCAACTACTTTGCCATGACCAAGGTGATTCTGGGATTCGATCGCGAGGCGGCGACGATCTTTTTGTTCATCGCCGGGGTGATGGATTATCTTCTCTGTGTGGGTCTTTTAATACCCAAACTGAGAAGGGTTTCGGCGCTCTATGCAGTGGCTTGGGGGCTTCTCACGGCCTTGGCCCGGCCGGTGGCCGGAATGTCGGTTGATCTCAATTTCTGGGGAGCCGATCAATTCATCCACGAAGCCGTGCTTCGAGCCCCTCACTTCATGATTCCTCTTTATTTGTTGGTGCTCTGGCACCCTGACTCCAAGAAAACAACCGGGACTCTTGCCTCCGGAACTGATTCGGTGGCAGACTCCTGAACATCGAAAACCAAAGCATCCTATTTCGCATGAAAATTTCAAAATGGTTCTCCGTCCTTGCGATCACCCTGATTTTCGGGGGGATCGCTGTTTCCCAACAGAATAATAAAAAACGCAACAAGCGGAATCTGTTGACGATCCCCGAGGTCGAGGAGGCCAATACCATTTGTTTTGCCCTATATACCGTCCACGACAAGACACTCAAATTGACGGCCCAGCTTTACCCGTTGAAAGAGGATTCTCCTGAGAAGGTTCGGCTTGAGATCAAGGAGGGCGACAACTGGAAGCTGGTGGCTGAGACCGAGATTGTGAATCCCGGTTGGACCGCACCATTCCGCGTGGAGAATTGGGATGATTCGGCAACGGTTGCCTACCGGGTCCTTCATGGTGAAAAGGCTTCCTATGAGGGGACGATTCGCAGGAATCCCACCGATAAAGACGAGATCAAGGTGGCGGCCTTCACCGGAAACTCCATCAACCCGGGACACGGAGGAGATATCTCTCGTCAGGACATTATCGACAACGTGAAGAAGGTGGATGCCGACGTGCTCTTTTTCGCCGGAGATCAGGTCTACGATCATCATCGTCACCTCGCGGCCTGGTTGAAGTTTGGACGCGACTTTGGTGAGATCATCAAGGACCGTCCCACGATTTGTCTTCCCGATGATCACGATGCTGGACAGCCGAATTTGTGGGGAGAGAGCGGTAAGGTATCTACTCTTGGTGGAGCGTCCGACGGCGGGTATTCCCGTCCAGCCGAGTATGTTCGCGAAGTGGAAAGAGCTCAGACCAGTCACTTTCCGGACCCGGTTGACCCTCACAAAATCCAGCAGGGGATCGGAGTTTGGTTTACCAACCTCAATTGGGGCAATGTCGACTTTGCCATTCTGGAAGACCGGAAGTTCAAGACCGGACCGGCCGGGCGTGTTCCCAAGCAAGGCCCCCGTCCGGACCACATTCGGAATCCTGACTACGATCCTGCCAGTGTTGATGTTGATGGAGCGGTGTTGCTCGGAGATCGGCAGCTCAAGTTCCTCGATTCCTGGACCCAGCAGTGGCAGGGAACCAAGATGAAGGTGGCTCTTTCAGCGACCATCTTTTGTGGCGGAGCGCACATTCACGGGGGAGCCAATGGTCGCCTTCATGCCGATATGGATTCCAATGGTTGGCCGCAATCCGGTCGGAACCGGGCGCTTGCGGCGTTGAGAAGGGGATATGCCTTCCATCTGGCCGGGGATCAGCATCTGGCGACCATTTTCCACCATGGGATCGACGAGTTCCGCGATTCCGTTTGGTCATTCTGTGTTCCTTCCATCGCCAACCTGTATCTGCGTTGGTGGGAGCCGCTCGAAGCCGGCGCCAACCGCGACGAGGGTTCTCCGGAATATACCGGGGATCATCTGGATGGATTTGCCAACAAAGTGACCAACTATGCGGCCGCCAACCCCGAGAAGAAGCCTGCCGGGAATGTTTTGAATACCCGGTCGGCAGGATTCGGCATCGTCCGCCTCAATACCAAAGAGCGAACCATTACGATGGAGTGCTGGCCCCGAAACGTCGATGTCACCGACCCCAAGGCCGAGCAGTATCCGGGGTGGCCTCGGACCATTTCCCAGTTTGATAACTATAATCCTCCCTCCTGGAAAAAGAGCGGAGTTGTCCTTTTTGATACGGAAGATCCGGTGGTTCAGCTCATTGATGAGTCCAGCAAGGAGATCCTCTATACCGTTCGACTCAAGGGGAAGTCCTTTGAGCCAACCTTGCCCGAAGGCAAGTCATTCACCCTGAAAGCCGGGCTGAAGAGCGCGGACAAAGTGGTGGTAAAGGGTGTCAAAGTGGGCAGTCCTTCCCAGAAAGTCAGCGTGAAATAAATCCGGTTCTCAGTCCCGGGGATGAGGTGAGTTCTCATTCTTGGGGCAACTGCAGGAACTGCCACAGGACTTCTTCTTTCGATTCACAAAGAAGAGGATGACGGTCAGGGCCACGATGCCCAAAGCTGCTGGAGTTTGCCAGTCCATCACGAGTAGCCAAGGAGTTTGCCGATCTGATAGACGGCCAAGGCTGCCAAATAGGCGAAGATCGTCATTCCTCCGAGTTGGCCGAGAGCCCACTTCCATGATCCGGTTTCGCGCCGGACGACGACCGTGGTGGGCAGGCATTGGAGGGCGTAGATGAAGAAGACGATAATGGAGAGTCCAACCAGCGGGGTGTAGAGCTTGGAGCCGTTGTCACGAGTGGCCTTGGCCAGTTCATCGCGCATGACTTCGCCGTCTTCTTCATCGGTGGCGTAGGACACGGCAAGAGAGGAGCGGAAGACTTCCCGCGCGGCAAAGGAAGCCATGACGGCAGTGGCCATACGATCATCCCATCCGAGGGGAGTCACCACGGGTTCGATGACCCGCCCGATTTTTGCGTTGAAGCTGGCTTGTTGCTGTTCGACCGGATCTTCGGAGTCACTCTTGGGATAGGTGTTCAGGAACCACAGAAGAATGCTGAGCCCGAGAATCACCGTGCCGGCCTTTTTGACAAAGGCGAATGCACGATCCCAGACCTGCCGGAGGACGTGGCCCCACTGAGGGCTTTGGTAGGGGGGGAGCTCGAGAAGAAACTGGGGAGGCTCGGTGACCCCGAGGCGGGGTTTCAGGATCTTGGCGGCAAGCAGGGCGGTAATGGTTCCCAGAGCGTAAATGCCGAAGAGAGTGAGTCCCTGCGCGAATGATCCGGTCACCATGATGGGAATGATCAGGACGTAGACCGGCAGTCGGGCCGAACAGGACGTCCACGGAAGAATCAGAATGGTGGCGAGCCGTTCCTTGGCATTCGGAATGGTGCGGGTGGCCATGACTCCTGGAATGGCACAGGCATATCCAGAGAGGAGAGGGAGGAAGGATTTTCCGGAAAGCCCGACCTTGTTCATGATTCCATCCATCAGGAAGGCGGCCCGGGCCATGTAGCCACTGCTTTCGAGCAAACTAATGAAGAAAAAAAGGAGGACGATTTGAGGAAGGAAGACGAGGACTCCTCCGACTCCGGCAATCACGCCGTCCACGATGAGGCTTTGGAAATCTCCTTCGGGAATCCAGCCGCCGATCAGCTCACCGAGGGATTCGAATTGTCCCTCGATGAAATCCATGGGAATGCCGGCAAATTCAAAGATGGACCAAAAGACTGCCAGCATGAGACCGGCAAAGAAGACCCATCCTTTGAAGGGGTGAAGGAGTTGGGCGTCGATGCGGTCGGTGAGTTCAAGTGCGGCTTCGTCGGGGCGTTGGAGCCCGGCCTCGACTGCCCGGTTGATGAACTCGAAGCGGGTCTTTTGAATGAATTCCTCCGTTTCCGAGCCGGGCTCTCCGACGGCCATGATGCCGTGGGCGGCAGGATTTGGCAGCTCCTTCTCCTCGGCCAGCTGGGTGGAGTGCTCGATCGCTTTTTCAAGTTCGGCGGGCCCACTCCACAATCGTCCGGGGGCAGGAGGAAAAGGATGGCGAAGAGAGTGCTTGAGTGTAGTGATCCCTCTCGAGGTCAGGGCTGAGATGGGCACAAAGGGGACGCCGAAATCTTCGCCCAGTGCAGTGGGATCGATGCGCAGGCCCTTGCTTTCTGCCAGATCGATCTTGTTGAGAGCCGCCACGACCGGGAAGCCCAGGTCGATGACTTGGAGGAGAAGATAGAGGTGACGTTCGAGATGCGTGGCGTCGAGCACACAGAGGACCATGTCGGGAACAGCCTCGTTTTCCTGATCTCCGAGAAGAACATCACGTGTGACTTCCTCGTCCGGGGAATTCGGGAAAAGAGAATAGGAGCCGGGAAGGTCGATGAGCTCGAACTGATGCCCGTGCGGGGTGAAGAAAGTGCCCGACTTGCGGGAAATGGTGGATCCCGTGTAATTTCCAACCTTCTGGTTCTGCCCCGTCAACTCGTTGAAGAGAGTGGTCTTGCCGGCGTTTGGGTTTCCGACCAGGGCAATTCTGGCCTCGATGGAGGATTCGCTCATTGTTGACCAATCTTAAGCTGGAACGACCCGAATCTGGTCGGCGAGATCCTTGCTGAGAGCCAATCGGGTTCCACAGACCGTGCAAAGCATGTTGCGGCCGTTGGTGAGCTTGCGAACCCGCATTTCTTCACAGAAGCCAATCTCACGGAGCTGTCGGCAAGCCGACCCGTCCAGTTCCCGGATCTGAAAGTCGCAACCAGTCGCGGCCTGACTCAGGGTCAGAGCGGAATCGAATTCAAGTTCGGTGGCGAGGACTGACATGGGTGACTGGGACAAAGAAAGCTTATTGAGACTGTTTCGCAATAACTTTTAAACGGAAAATTCGGGATTTTCTTTCATCGTTCAGTTGTGATCAGCCGGCGAGGTGTTCGGTCAGTCCCTGACGCACGATTTCAAGAGCGGCCGCAACTTCTCCTTCCGAGACATTGAGGGGGGGGAGAAGGCGGACGGTGGCCGGTCCGGCGGGAACCACCAGGAGGCCTTTGTTGAGAAGTGCCGTGGTGATGGCGATGGACGGAACCTTGCCGTCGGGGATCTCGAGGGCTTCGAGATTGAGCCCGATTCCGAGAAGGAGGCCATGGCCTCTGATTTCGGTGATGGCCGGGTGGTTCCAGGAAGAGATCTCCTCGCGGATTTGCTTTTCGCGGGCTGAGACATTTTCGAGGAGGTTTTCAGCGACAATGGTTTCGAGAACAGCCTTGGAGGCGGCGGTCGCGAGGGGATTGCCTCCATAAGTGGATCCGTGGGTGCCGGGGCCTAGGAGGTCGGCATGTTTTTCGTCGACCCAGAAAGCGCCAATGGGAAAACCGCCCCCCATGCCTTTGGCCCAGGAAATGGCATCTGGTTGCAAGTCGGGAGCAATGGCCTCGAATCCGTTCAAGACTCCGGTTCTACCCGCCCCGCATTGGACTTCATCCAACAGCAGGAGGCAGTCGTATTCTTGAGCGAGGCTCGCCAGCCCCTCGAGGAATTCCTTGGTGGCAACGTTGATGCCACCTTCGCCCTGGATGGATTCCACCAGAAACGCGACCGTTTGATCGTTCATGGCGGCACGGGTGGCATCGAGATCGTTGAAATCGACGAAGCGGAATCCGGGAAGAAGCGGGTCAAACCCTTCATGGATTTTTGCCTGAGCGGTTGCGGACATCGAACCGATGGTTCTTCCGTGGAAGGAATTCTTGAAGGTGATCACTTCGTAGCGTCCGGTCTTCTGTCCAAATCTCCGGGCAAGTTTGATCAAGCCGTCATTGGCTTCGGCTCCTGAATTTCCAAAGAAGACTTTGCCCGGTTTCTTAACCACTTGCTCAACGAGGAATTGGGCCAGATCGGACTGGGGTTGGATATGATAAAGGTTGGAGCAATGCATCAGGGTCGTGGCCTGGCTGCTTACGGCCGAAGTGAGGGCCGGATGACAATGGCCGAGTGAGCAGGTGGCGATGCCCATGCAGAAGTCCAGATATTCACGACCATGATCGTCCCACACGCGGGTTCCTTCACCGCGGGTTACGGTGAGGGGAAATCTGCCGTAGGTTGGAAGGACGAATTGTTCGGTTTTTTCAGGTGTTGTCATGAATCGGAGTTGGGTTAGATGGCATTTTGAGGGGAGATTTGGAAGTCCCGCGATTGACCATGGCGGTCGCGACGAGAGTGAGAGCGGCTCCGGAGAGCTCGATGGCATTGAGGACCTCTTCAAAGAAGAGCCAGGCCCCGGCCGCGGTAAACACAGGGAGTAACATCTGCATCGAGGACCCTTTGGAAACGGCGAGATGACGATAGGCGAAGGTCATCGTCAGTTGGCCGGCGGCGACGATCAGCCCGGCCAGTGACAGCCCGATGATCACGGGAGTGGGAAGATCCGGAGATTCGCCGAGGCTCGAAGGAGCGGCGACAAGAATACAAAAGGCAGCCTGGGAGGCAAAGATGGTGGAACCATGCTCACTTTGGTGAAGGGTTCTGATCAGGACGACCACCGATGCTGCCAGCAGGGCACCCCCGACTGCCAGAAGGTCATAGCCTGAGAGGCCCCGATCGAGGGCCTCGGGACCCATGAAGATCATCAGGCCGATAAAGCCGGTGATGATCCAGGTCAGCCGGGAAAGTCCGAGTGATTCCTTCAGGACAATTGCGGCGAGAAGGGCGGCAAAGATGGGATAGGTCAGATTGATGACGACTGCTCTGGCCGCTCCCAATTCGATGATGGTGAGGTAGTAGATCACCACCCCTCCGGCTCCGAGGATGCCGCGGACAACAATCTTGGGCCGATCGATGAGCGACTTCAATCTGAGGCCTCGTGAGCCGGAGTAGAGGGAGACGACGACCAGCATTCCTGCCACGCCTCTGAAGAGCGTGACCTGCCAGCCATCGCACCCGGGGTAGTGGATGGACAGCGCGCGAACGACCAGCGTATTGGCAGTGAAGCATACGATGGACAGCAGCATCAGGATGGTGCCTTTGGTCTCTGAGATTGGTTTCATGGTTGGCCGGGGCCGACAAACACGATGTTTCAGAGAGAAGGGAAACCATCCAACGAATCACCGGGGCTGTCGGCGTCGTTTGTGATGATTCGATCATCAATCAACACGCGGACATCACGCCGAGCCAAGCGAGAGCTCGTCGGAGGTTGCGGTTGAGTTTATGATTCTGCACGGAGGCGGATATCTCATTGGAGGCAGGGGGATGTCAAGCGCGCCGAAAAAAAAGACAAGAGCGGGAGGCCGGCTCGGTTAAATAAGCGTCTTTCGCGGTTGAACATCCGTTGGAAGTTTCCATGCTCGCCTCCTCTCCCAACTACCGTGTCAGCACCATTGAAAGTCATCATCGCCTGTGGCGGAACAGGCGGTCACCTGTTCCCCGGAATTGCCGTCGCCCAAGAGCTGAAATCAAGAGGTCATGAGGTTCTCCTTTTGATCTCGGAGAAAAAGGTCGATGCCGAAGCTTCGAAGAAATACACCGAGCTGCGGTTCGAAACGGTAAGGGCCATTGCCAAGCCGCCGACCCTTTCCCCACGGATGATCACGTTCCTTTGGAAACTTTGGAAAACCATCGGGCGTTGCGGGAAAATCATCGAGTCAGAAAAGGCGGATGTCGTTCTGGGAATGGGTGGGTTTACCTCCCTGCCTCCGGTCCATGCCGGGGCCAAGAAGGGGCTTGAGACATACGTGCATGAGTCGAATGCCATTCCCGGTCGGTCCAATTTGCTGACCGCCAAGCAATGTTCGAAAGTTCTGGTGGGGCTGAAGGAGGCAATCCCTCATTTTGGAGAAGCTGAAGTGGTGGTCACCGGCACTCCGGTTCGGGATGAGCTTGAGAATCTTCCGAGTCGGGAAGGTGCCTGCCGGGTGTTTGGACTGGATCCGAAGAAAAAGACATTGCTCGTCATGGGTGGTAGTCAGGGAGCCCAGAAGTTGAATGAAGTGGTGGCAGAAGGAACGGAGGGTAGTGATTGGCAGGTGCTTCATCTGGCAGGCCGTGCCGATTATGAGCGGGTCAAGGCACAGGTCGGAGACCGGGCAGGATATCAGGTGCTGGCTTTCTGTGATCAGATGGCAGCAGCATACGCCGCTGCCGATTTCTGTGTGGCCAGATCGGGTGCTTCCTCCTTGACCGAGTTGAGTCGGGCTGGTCTGCCGGCCTTGTTGGTTCCATATCCCTTTGCCGCGGACGATCACCAAACGGCCAATGCCGAAGTCTACGAAAAAGCTTCGGCAGCAGTGTTGAAGCAGCAGGACGAGCTGGATGCAGGCACGATCAAGGAAATGCTTGAGACCTTGAATGACGACATCATTGAGGCCATGTCGACGGCGATGACTTCGCTTGCGGTGCCTGATGCCGCCGGACAAATCGCCACGGTTCTGGAAGGATGACGGTCGAGGGGTTCAGTACGAAATTGACGCGAGGAGAATCACCTCTCCGGATCCATCTCATTGGAGTGGCCGGGTCCGGGATGAGTGGTTTGGCCCGACTCCTTTTGGAGATGGGGCATGTCGTGAGTGGATCGGATCGGGTGACTTCGGGCGAAACGGAACGACTTCGAAACAAAGGGCTTCTCTTTTCCACTCCTCACTCGGCGGAAGCCGTCAAGGACGTGGATGCGGTGGTGTATTCCTCGGCAATCCGCGAGTCGAACCCGGCTCTTGCCGAAGCTCTGGCCAGAGAGATTCCGACTTTCCGGCGCGCTGAATGTTTGGCGGCCATTCTTCATACCAAAGCCGGGGTGGTTGTTTCCGGAACCCATGGAAAGACCACGACGTCCTCCATGATTGCTCATATTCTTCGCAAGGGGGAATTGGAACCCTGTCATTACGTCGGTGCGGAAATTCCGGTGCTGGGGTCAAACGCCGAGTGGAGCGAGAGGGGGGAATTCATGGTGGCGGAAGGGGATGAATCGGACGGGACCCTCGCGCTGTATCACCCGCGTCACGCCATTGTCCTGAATGTCGAGGAAGAGCATCTGGATCATTACACAAGGGGGATTGAACAGATTCGTGAAGTCTTCGGGACTTTGCTGGAACAAACCACGGGGTCGGTCGTCTATTGCAGCGAGTGTGAAGAGGCGAGCCGTCTGTGCAAGGACCGCGAAGATGCCATTTCCTATGCCTGGGAGAATGCCGATTGGACCGCTACTAATCTGATCGAGCAGGTCGGGACGGTGAGTTTTGATGTGGGCTTCCAAGGGCGCGCGATGGGACGGGTTGAGTTGGGGATTCCCGGACGTCACAATGTGTTGAATGCGCTGGGGGCCATTGCCATTGGTTCGCTTTGTGGTGTGGACTTTCAGAAGATGGCGAGGGCCCTGAGTTCGTTCGCCGGAGCCAAGCGTCGCTTTGAAACGAAGCATCTGTCGTCGCGATATCGAGTGGTGGACGATTATGGTCATCACCCGACAGAAATCGAAGCGACTTTGCAGACGGCCCGTTCCTTTGGTTCAAAGCGGGTTGTGGTGTTGTTTCAACCGCATCGATACAGCCGGACCCAGAAGCTGGCCGATGAATTTGGCCGTGCCCTGCAATCGGCTGATCTTGTGTTTGTCGCTCCGGTCTATGCCGCGAGCGAGGACCCGATCCCGGGGGTGAGTGGACAGACCATTGTGGACGCAGTGGAGGCGCATGGGGAGACCAAGGCCGTATTGGTTCCCGACCTGGCGCTTGCCCATCATCAGGTGGGAAACATTTTGGAGGAGGGGGATTTGTTTCTCACTCTCGGTGCCGGAAATGTCCATGAGGCCGGCAACAAACTGATTAGTGATTTGAAGGTGCTCGAAGAGCTGACCTCGGAATATCGCGGGCTCAAGATGACCCTGTATGAGCCGATGTCGCGCCACACCACGATCCGGATTGGCGGACCGGCCCAGTATTGGATCGAGCCTGCGGACTTTCAGGAGTTCACCAAAGCCGTGCGCTTCTGCAAGGCCCGGGGAATTCCGGTCCGGGTGGTGGGCCGTGGCTCCAACCTGCTGATTCGTGACGGAGGGATCAGAGGGGCGGTGATTCATCCGAAAGGGGGCCGATTTGGCGAGGTGACTATTGATGGAGAAATCATTACCGCCGGAGCGGGTGCGCGTTTCAAGAAGGTGTCCAGTGTGGCGAGAGAACACAATCTAGAGGGCTTTGAGTGGATGGAAGGAATTCCCGGTAACGTCGGAGGTGGATTGAGAATGAACGCCGGAGCGATGGGTGTGGAAACCTTCGATCAGGTTGTCAGTGTCACCTTTCTTGATGAGGACGGAGAGATTCGCACTCGTTCTCGCGAAGAGATTGAATCCTTTTACCGGAGTGTTCCGGAGTTGAGGAGGAACTACGCGTTGGAGGCGACGTTTCGTGGTGAGAAAGGCGAGAGGGAAACCATTCAGAAGGGGTTGGATGAGTCTAGGCATCACCGGAATACGACCCAACCCAAAGCTGCCAGCGCCGGGTGCATTTTCAAAAATCCGGATGTTTGTGGAGCCGGTCAGTTGGTTGATGAGCTCGGTCTCAAGACAACCGGAATTGGAGCGGCCGAAGTGTCACCGGAGCATGGAAACTTTATCGTCAACCGGAGAGGGGCGACAGCGGGAGAGGTTCTCGCGTTGATCGACCGGATCAAAGAGACGGCCCGGAGCGAGCGGGGAGTTGCTCTCGAAACCGAGGTGCAGATTCTTGGTGAGGACGAGATTGTCTTTTAATCGCATTCCTGATCAAAAAAAGAACCGCCACCCGCGAAGGTGACGGTTCTGAAGAGTTCGAAGGATCAATCGACTATTCGCGGGGAGGCTCCACGCGGTAGAAGAGAGGTCCGGCGCCGGCAGGGCGGGCGAAGGTCACGCTCGTGCTTCCGTCTTCGCCGGTCACGGTGTCTTCCACTTCGATCGGGAAGCCGTCGTTGAGGTCATTGGATCCCCAGATCGAGTAGGTCGCTCCGCTTCTTGAACTGAAGGTCAGAGTGAAGGCTCCGTTGGCTCCGTTTGACGGATCAAAGGTAAACGCAGTGATTCGTGGAGGACCACTTCCGCCCACAAGGTTTTCGATGCTTTCACCATCACCACCATTGTAGATCAGGGCAACTTCGTCGGCAGTCAGAGGTCGTGCCCAGATGGCGACGTCATCGATCTCACCATTCCATTCACGGTTCACTGCCTGAGAGTTGGCTCCGATAAACAGATCAGGATAACCCCCGTCGGCGAATCTGCGGTCGTCAAGGGCAGGGGCTGCTCCGGTGGCAGCGAGCGTGCCGTCGATGTAGATCGAAGTCGAAAAGTTGACTGGATCAGCAACTCCAACGATGTGGTGCCAGGTTCCATCACCCGGAACGATTTCGCCGGCACCGAAGATGTCGGGAGCGCCGCCTACCCAGGCCGCGGAGTCGTTTCCGGCGTGACGAGCCATCCGCCATTGGTTGCCTTCACCGTGGGCGATGATGGCCTGCCAGTTAACATCCCAAGCGCTTGCCTTGACCCAAGCAGACACAGAAACAGCATTTTCAATCTGTCTCCGGGTATCGATACTCTCAGTCACGGTCACCCAGCCGGCTCCGCCATTCATGGTGAGTGCGCTGGATCCGAAGAGAGCGTTCTCTTCAGTGGCATAACCGACATCAGTATCGGCCCCTGCTCCGGAGAAGACGCCATTGTCAGCAACGGCACTGTCGCCGAGCCCGAGCGAGTGAGCGATGTCGTCGAGGTTGTTGTCAAAGTTCCAGTAGGAAACCAAGCCGTCCCCGATGTCTACGACATCTTGCGGGTCGGAAACAGTTGGATCGCGTCCCAGGGGAACTTCGCGACCATCGCTGGTTCCGTCAGCATCGGTGTCACCCACGAGTGGGTCTGTGCCCGTGTCGGTGGGACCATTGTAGGAGTTTTCTCCGTTGTTCGTCTCATGTCCGTCCAAGAGGCCATCGCCGTCGGTATCAGCCAAGAGAGGGTCGGTGGCGTTGGTTCCTTCGACGTCGTCGTTTGCGAAGTCGTCGTCGGTGTCAGCATCCTGAGGATCGGTTCCCAAGCCGAATTCGGCAACGTTGGTCAGGTTGTCAGCGTCGGGATCGAGCGCGGCATCATCGACAGTCGGGTCGAGCATGTTATCGAGCTCGTAGTTGTCGGGCATGGTGTCGTCGTCCGTGTCAGCCTTGGCCGGGTCTGTGGAGTGGACGTTGACTTCGTCTCCATCGGTCAGGGTGTCTCCGTCCGTATCCTGCGAATTGGGATTGGAGCTATAAACATTGATTTCATCGCCGTCCGTCAGGGTGTCATCGTCCGAGTCGTCATCGAGGGGATCGGTGAAGTGGACATTGACCTCATCGATATTGGTGAGGTCGTCACTATCGGGATCACCCGACGCTCCGTCGTCACCAACATCCGAGTTGGGGTCCAGATCATTTCGTACTTCCGCACCGTCTTCCATTCCATCGTCGTCGGTATCCGGGTCGTTGGGGTCTGTTGCGTAGATATTGATTTCGTCGTCATCCGTCAGGCCGTCGTTGTCGGTATCGGTTCCCGACGGAAGCATGGCGGCCATGATTTCCGTGGAGGTGAGGACCTCGTCGTAGATTTTGACTTCGTCGATTGAGCCATTGAAGCTCTGAGCAGGAACACCAGCCGCGTTATCGCGACCGTGACCGCCGACAATGACTTCAAGGGCGGGGTTGGTGATGTTGTTTCCGCCGGCTCGAGACGACTCGACGCCATTCACATAAACGACCTTATCGGCCCCATCGTACTGCCAGGCAACGTGGGTCCAGGTATTTGGAGGGACGGTTCCGGCGTCTCCGATATCCTGGGCGCCACCCCAACCACCGAAGTGGATGTTGTCGACGTTGGCATCGGGTCCTTCGGAGCGAATGCCGTGGTGGAGTTGGGCATTGTTGCCATCGCCATCAAGCTGACCGAAGATCATGTGGTCATTGCTGGACCCCGATACACCGGCCCAGTTAATCCAGGCCATGGCGGTGTAGACGCCACCGGCTCCCATGCCGAGATCCGTTCCGGTGAGGTTGGTTTCAACAAAGGCATCGTTCAATCCCGAACGGTTTCCCACCAAGGCGGTTCCGTAGGCAGGGGACTGAGCAGGTCCGTAGGTGACTCCTCCGATGGCGGTTCCGTCGCCTCCGGTTCCGGAGTTGGGAACGGTAGCGCCGCCGTCTGTATCGAAGGGATAATAGACCAACAAATCGGCCTGAGCGGAGGGGGCTAGTAGCAAGCCCGACAAGAGCGCCCAAGCAGGGCGCGAAGGTATTAGGTATTTCATCGTGTGGTTCGTTGTTATGGATGTGTGCAAATAGCATCCCGCAATCGCCCGATTACGAGAACAACTCATTAGTAATACACCTTTGCGCGTCGATATGGCGAGGAAGAATCAGCCCGATTCCTCTGATTTCTAAGGAATTGCGTGGTTGGGCCGATCGTTGGCAATTCCGATGGTTCGTCTTCAGTCCCGAAGAACGGTTCGATAAAAGTCGGTCAACTGACGAGCTTCCCGCTGGACGGTGTAGTGCTTTTCGACATGGGATCTTCCGTTTTTCCCCAGCTGCTCAAGGTTTTGGGCGAGGAGGCCTTTGAGGGCAATCTTGGTCTTTTCGGCATCGTCACAGGGAACGGTGAACCCGTGAACTCCTTCCTCGATGATGTCCGACCAGGCTCCGGCGTGGGAGGCCAGGACGGCGTTTCCGGTCGCCATCGCTTCCAAAACGGTGAGGCCAAATCCTTCATTGCGGGAGAGAGCTGCGACGACCGACATACCCTGGAACAGTCCGGGAAGCTCGGAAGAGGGTCGATTCCCGTGGAAGATGAATCGCTTGGAGAGACCGGCGGCTGAGATTTTTTGTTCTAGGCTTTTCTGATAGGATCGAAATTTCGGCGTGGTTTCTCCGACGATCACGACCGTTGGATCCGGATTTTCCTGCAAAATGGGAAGGGCGGCGTCAACGAGAAGATCGATCCCTTTTTGGGGGCGGACCCGACCGAAGATACCGATGCCGTATTCGCCGGGAAATCCCAGGGCTTGCCAGGCCGCCTTCTTGTCGTCCGGCATTTGGTATCGGGTGAGGTCAATGCCGTGGGGGATGACAACATCGGCCTTTTCCTCGAGATAGGATTCAGCGGCCGAGCAGGTGGTCACGATGGCATCCATTTGGCGAATGAGCCATTTGGTGAGCCGGGTGTGATTCCGTTGGGCGGTGGAGGTGAAGATGATTTTGAGCCGGGCTCCCAGTTTCCTGGCAGCGAGGGCTTGGATCATTTCATCGTTGCGCCGGGCGTGGAAGAGTCGGGTTTGTCCATCCTGAAGGTGGACCAGTTCGCGAAAGGAAATGACTGAGGTTCCCTCGGGGAGATGGTGCGGCCCCATTACGGTGAGAGGCATTTCCTGTTGTACAAAAGGGAGGGTCTGGAGCATCGTGGAGGTGACTCCGGAGAACCGTTTGTTGGAATTGCCTAGAATCAGAGAAGGGACGGGCATCTAGTCGAGGGAGGTGGGGTCGTGATTTCGCGGAGCCAGGCACAGTCCGATTGTTCCGACAAGAAGAAGGTAGCAGGCGAGAAGCTCCAAATAGCTTTCCACAGTTCTCGGGATGTCGTGGTGATAGTTTTCTCCCAGCGTAGCTTTCCAGAGAAAGGAAGTTCCCAGAAAGCGGGCCAGGACATAAATCATCATGAAGGCTGATGCGAAGAAGCCGGCGGCAGGGTGGGAAGTGAGCTCGTTAAAAAATTCTCCGAAGTGCTGACGGTTGCTGCGGAATTTGAGGAGGACAAAGAGCCCCAGAGGGATGAAGAACATCTCTACCTTGATCCCGGTGGTGGATTCGATGAGGCCGTCGCTCTCTCCGATGGCTGAAGCGACGGCGCAGGCACCGAGAATCTGGTAAAAGGCTCCGACGTTGCCGGCATGTCGCGCCGCCCCGAACCAGAAAGCGGCTGCGGCGAGGAGAAGGGCCAATTGCATCAGTTCCACGATTCCGTCTTCGGTGGGGAGGGCGGGGCTCTCCGGAAGCCATGCGGGGAAGAAAATGGCAATGGAGCCGACCACCACCAGAATGGTGGTGACCAGTCGTTGCTTCCAGGATTTAGATTGAGTCGACAAGGCTGTTTGCGAATTCCCTGCGAAGATGGAGCAGGGCGCTGGAGCAATCAATAATTGACTTCGACGAGGGTCAGGCCGTCGGGCGGAGCGCAGAGCGGGGACTTTTGTTGATCGGGACGGTGGATGAGGTCCTCCAGATCGTCGTGCCTGAGGTAGCCTTGGGCGGCTTGGACGGCAGCGCCTGTCAGGAGGCGGACCATCTTGTAGAGGAAGCCGTTCCCGGTGAAGGTCATGAGATAGCCGTCATCGAGAGAAGAGAATTCGGACCGGGTGATGGTGCGGACGTAGTCGGTTGATTCGGTTTCATTTCCCCGGTTTGCGGCAAAGGCTCGGAAGTCATGGGTTCCTTCGAATCCTGATAGAGCCCGGGCCAGATCATCGGGATTCAATTGACGGGGCAGATGCCAAGCGCGCCCGGCTAAAAATGGTGGGAGGATGGGAGAGAGACAGAGCCGATAGGAATAGGTCTTGGAGTTGGCCGAAAATCGGGAATGAAAATCAGAAGAGACCTCATTGCATTCGAGAATCCGGATCTCAGGGGGGAGCTTGGTGTTCAGGGCCGGGACCCAGTTGAAGGGGTTCATCGTTACCGAGTCGGGAGAATCGAAGTGGGCTACTTGCCCGAGAGCGTGCACGCCGGCATCGGTGCGGCCGCTGCCATGAAGACGCACAGGTTGTTTGGCGACCAGAGCGAGGGCGGTCTCGATTTCCTCTTGAATAGTGGGAGCATTGGGTTGGATCTGCCACCCCCCGAAGCGGGCTCCGTCGTAGGCAATTGTCAGCTTGAGTCTCATTGTTAGTTACCAACCAAGATAGTCCTTCAAAATTTCCACTGCGGCAGCTTGATCAATCACGCCCTTTTGCTGTCGCGCATTCCTTCCGGCTTCCCGAAGCTTCTCGGAAGCCGTGACGGTGGTGAAGCGCTCATCGACATAGGTCAAAGGCACCTGCCCCAATTGTTTCCGCAGGCCTTCTCCAAATCGACGAACTTTCTCCGAACTACTTCCTTCCGAACCGTCCATGCGGAGGGGGAGGCCAAGGAGCACCTGAGCGATCTTGCGTGAATCGATAATTTCGAGAATGCGAGTGATCGCGTCGGTGTTCCGGTTGTCGATGGTTTCCACAGGGTGTGCTGCGATGCCAAACTCATCAGTGGCGGCAATTCCGATCCGGGCATCACCGTGGTCGATGGCGAGAATGGGATGGGTCACGGATTTGCTTTGCCGGATTGAGGTGAACGGAGTAAGCCTGTTCGCCTGCGTGGAGTAAGCTCCCTAATACGCAATTTTGCAATGATAAACTTTTCCAGAGCTTACGTCCTTATTGACGGTATCGATCCCTTAGAGAAGTTCAGGAGGCAGTTTGTCACCCAGCTTTTTGATATCGTCCGCTTGATGTCGATTGGCAACGAGCAAGGCATCATCGGTTTGCACGACGATCAGGTCATCGACCCCGAGAAGAGCAACGCGGGAGTCCTTTCGATCGTTGAAGACGATATTATTTTGAGAATCGATTTCAGTGAGGTCCCGATTCGTTTGGTTTCCGTCTCCTTCGGTGTCCAGATATTTGGCGACAGAGATCCAGGAGCCAACGTCGTCCCAATCGAAGGTGGCTTCCAGGTTGAGAACCCGGGGGGCTTTTTCAAGAAGGGCGTAGTCGATCGAGATTGGAGTGAGACGGGGAAATTTTTCAGCGACAGCTGTCTTCAGGTCGGAAGCGTTCTTGAGGTCTTCGATGAAGGCGCCGAGTTCCGGAGCATGTTGTCCGAGTTGGTTGGTCACTGTCTCGAGGGACCAGACAAACATACCGGCGTTCCAGGCAAAGCCTCCCTGCCTGAGAAAATCCTCTGCTAGTTCCGGACTCGGTTTTTCACGGAAGCGAACGACTTCGAAAGTTTCATGTTTGGTTTCAAACTCGAATTCGGAGGGGCTTCCCCGTTCGATATATCCGTATGAGGGGCAAGGCCAGGTGGGTTTGATTCCGATCGTGACCAAGGCCTCGGTTTTAGAAGCAGTTTGAAGAGCATCTCCCAGAATGGAGCGGAAGGACTCGGTATCATTGATTAGCTGATCGGAAGGAAGAACGGCCATCGTGGCTTCAGGATTACGGGCTGCCACCAAGCCGATTCCGAGAGCCACGGCAGGGGCGGTATCACGTTTGGCGGGTTCGGCGAAAATATTTTCCTCAGGAAGTCGGTGAGCGACCTTGCGGACTTCTTCTTCTTGAAGGGTATTCGTGACAATGAGGATATTTTCGAGGGGAATCAGTCCTTCAAGTCTTGAGATGGTTTGTTCGAGAAGAGTGGTGTCGTCGAAGAGGTTCAGAAGTTGTTTGGGCTTGGCATTCCGGCTGAGGGGCCAGAAGCGAGTGCCGCTTCCGCCAGCGAGAATCAAGGCATAGTGGTTGCTCATCGAAGGGATTCAATCGAGTAGGGGCAGGCTTGTCAAAACCCTGCGGCCCGACTTTTTTCAGTTGGGTCGTGATGAGCTCTGGGGTAGACTTGGGTCATGAACGGAAATCAATACGAAGAACGGGACTGGGTGGATACCTCGGCGGCCTTTGCTCCCGCGGTTTTGGGAGCGGCTGCCGGCGTGTTGATTTCAGATGCGCTGAGTTCGGAGGCCCGCCGTCCGGTGGGGCTCTCGCTGGCATGTCTCGGCTTGGCGGCCCTGACCCCGATGTTGATCGAGACCATGGTGAACAAAGTCAATGGCCCGGGGACGCGACGGGGATCACAGCGGACCCTCCAAGGCATTCGTGATCATGGTCTCCATACTCGCGAGATCAGCTTTGTTGAGGACGAGTTGGGAGAGTCGCTTGGAGTCGGCTAGATTAAACCGAGTTGTTCTCAGGGCGCAGCCCCGCCGCCAGTTCACGCACCGCGGATTCGAATCCAGACCGGAACGGGATGCGCGCGCGCCATTGAAGAACACGCAGGGCTTGTTGGACATCGAGAGCGTATCGACTGTCGTGGCCGGGCCGGTCTTGGACGTGCGCAATCAGCGATTCCGGTTTCTTGAGGATGCGTAGAAGCGTTCTCGCAATTCCCAGATTGGTGTGCTCGGACTTTGCACCGATGTTAAAGATGCGCCCTGAGGGGCCATATTCAAAGGTTGCAAGCAATCCGAGGGCGCAGTCTTCCACATGAATCCAATCCCGGATCTGTTGGCCCGATCCGTAGATGGGAAGTGGTTGATTTCGCATCGCACAATGGATCATCTTGGGGACAAATTTTTCGCGATGTTGTCTGGGACCGTAATTGTTGCTGCATCGGGCGATGACCACATCATGCCCATAGGTGGTAAGAGCTGCCTGAACGAGCAGATCGGCGCTGGCCTTGCTCGCCGAGTAAGGGGATGAGGGATTCAGGCGGGTGAATTCATCGAAGCGCAGGTGAGGTGGAGTTGGGCCGTAGACTTCGTCGGTAGAGCATTGCAGGAACGGGATCCGGTGATCACGGGTGGCGTCGAGAAGGTTCGAGACGCCGGCGATATTGGTGGTGATAAACGGATCGGCGCAGTCGATCGATCGATCGACATGGGATTCGGCCGCCAGATTCAGGACGCCGGTGTAGGAATGACGGGAAAGAATCCGGTCGAGAAGAGGGCGGTCGAGAATGTCTCCTTCGATGAATTCAAAGCGTGGGTCCCGGTCGGGGCCGTTCAGGTTTTGGCGGTTGCCGGCGTAGGTCAGTTTGTCCAGGACGGTGAGTTTTTCAAGGTCATCCCGGTCGAGAAGTTTTCTAACAAGAGTGGAGCCGATAAAGCCGGCGCCACCGGTGAGGAGGATGGATCTTAAAGAACGCACTTCCTGAGACCTACAAAATGACCAGTGAGATGAAAGCGAAAGATCAAAGTGGTGGCAGGAATCCCATTGACCGGCAGGGGGGAGTGTGGCTCATTGGTTGGGTCATGAAAGCCCCATCTCTCCCGATCATCGGTGGTTTATCTCTTGCCTTAGTTTCCTGTGGATCATTCCAATCCATGAACCAGCCACTGAGTGGTTCATCGGGTTTCGATCCTTTGGGCGCTCCAGGCTCTGGACCCCAGACTCTGGCCATCGTTGCGCCGACAGGTCCGACCTATCAGCCGGGTCAGTGGGTGGAAACCTCGATGGATAACGCGACCTTCTTTTTAACCATTCCCCAGGGAAATGCCCGGGCGAACAAAGTCCTGCCGTCTGGAACTCCAATGAAGGTGGTGTCAGGTTCGGGAACATATCTGAAAGTTGAACTGGATTCAGGCGAAGTGGGATACGTTCCGACCATCATGATTGCGGAAAGACGTTCTCCTGGTGAAGTTCCCGTCATCGTGCCTGGCACAGTTCCTCCGCCTGTCGAACCGGGAGTGGTGCCGGTGGAGAGCGGAGTGGCTCCTCCACCTGCAATTCCGGGCACGCCTCCTCCAGTCCCAACGGTTCCACCAGTGGTACCAGCTGTTCCTTCCGGTCCTGGTCCCGATGTGGCTCCTCCGCCGGAGATTCCGGGAATCACCGATCCTACCAAGATTGATTAACTGGACCGCCTCCCTGTCTTTTTCAACACCAGCCCGGGACTTCCATGCCGGGCTGGTTTTTTGCTTTATGGGGTGAGTCTCTCAAAGATGATGAGTTGTGCCGGATATCATTCAATCACTTGTCACGTTGGGTCTGCTGGTTCTGTTGCAGGCTGTTCTCGGGTTCGACAATCTCCTCTACATCTCCCTGGAGTCCCAGCGGGCTCCTCAAAGTGAGCAAAGCCGCGTCCGAAAGTTGGGAATCGGGATCGCGGTCGGGTTGAGGGTCGTTCTCCTCTTCGTGCTGATCAATCTCGTCGAAAAGCTTCAGAACCCTTTTCTGACGCTCTCGGAAGGGGGATGGGTTGAAGGGTCGTTCAATTTCCACAGTGTCATCGTTCTTTTTGGTGGCGGGTTCATCATTTACACCGCGATGAAGGAGATTTGGCACATGATGTCCTTGGAAGAGGAGGTTCACGCGGCTGATCGTAAGCCGACGTCATCGAAGCAAGTCATCTTTTGGATTGTCGTGATGAACGTGATCTTTTCCTTTGATTCCATCCTGAGCGCAATGGCTCTTGCCAGTATCAAGGATCCCGAGACCGGAGCCCATCTGGGTTATCAGCTTCCGGTGATGATTCTGGCCATTTTGATCGGAGGATTGATTATGATCCTCCTCGCGGACCGGGTGACTCAGTTTTTGCAAAAGAACCGCATGTATGAAGTTCTGGGGCTCTTCATTCTTTTCGTGGTTGGAATCATGCTCCTGACCGAAGGTGCCCACTTGGCGCACCTTAAGTTCTTTGGAAACGGAATCACTCCAATGACGAAGACCACGTTCTATTTTGTCATTGCGGTGCTGCTTCTGACCGATGTTGTGCAAGGTCGTTATCAGAAGAAGCTTGCGATGGAGAAGCTGCGAAAAGCTGGTTCCATAGAGGGGTGAGTTCCTTCAGGTCTTGGGCAACGTCTCAGGTAGAGCGGATTGTGCCGAATTGGGCGGCCTGGTTGAAACAATCAGGCTAAGCCCGATGGTCTCTGATGTAGGAGGCAGTAATTAGTCGTGCCTTCGAAACCATCGGGAAGCCGATTGTCGCTGGCCACTGGAGTTTGCTCGATTGGTCAGGTATCGGCGGAGAAGAGCCCAGCCGATGTTGAGGCGTGGTGGTAGAGTTCGTTCGAGGAAGTTGAACGAAGATGAGAACCCAAGGTGCTGGAGCCTTTAGGACTTGGCGAATGTCGGTCCGTTAGAACCCAGCCGTCATGAAAACTGAATCACAAAAAAACCGCAGGAGGGAACCTCCTGCGGTTTGAGAAAGTAAGAAAATCCCTTATCGACGGCGGCGGGCAAGCCCAGCCAATCCGATGAGTCCGAGAAGAGCAGTGCTCGGCTCAGGAACGACAACGATGGAACCAAGAGTCCAATCGGCAGATCCCAGTGGAGTGTCATTCTCTACCATAATTTGGTCGATGTCGGACCAATCGATGGCACTACCGGGACCTCCAATTTGAGAGAAGGCAGCGAATTCGAACTCAAGGATCTGAGGAGGTCCTCCGCCACCAACGACGGGAACACTAAGAATCGCAACGACCTCGTCAGGAGTTCCCTGAGCGGAAATCACACCAATATTCAAATTGTCGGTCAGGTCGGCCGAGAGAACATTCACTCGAAAACGATCATTTCCATCTTGGAGCAAGTCAGCATCCAAATTATCTCCCGAAGTGCCTGCCTGAGATCCCCAATTCACTTCCTCTGGAGCAGCGCTGTAGTCGTCGAACCCGTAATAGAGGCCAACGGTGGATGTTGCTTCGGCGTCAACACTCCAACGAAACTGACTGACAGTGTTAGGGAGGGGTGGAGGACCCGGATCAGGAGGAGTTGCGCCGAGAAATGCAGCATTTCCTGTTCCGGAAGCCACGCTGACAACTCCAATCCGAGTGCCGCCGATGGTTCCAGTGGCAATGGTGGAGACAAGGTCAGACGTTGTGCCTGTTCCGGCTTGCAAGCCGCCGGTCGGACCATTGACGAAATTGTCGATGAGCACTGGGGTGGCCCCGAAGGCGGCCGGAGCGCTCAGCGAAAGGAGGGTGATTAGGCCGTGTGGACAAAATGGAAAAGTGCCCGGGATTGTTTGGAATCCTCGAATAATCAAAGAAGTCTGGCATGCGGCCGTGGTGAAAGAAAGTGATGCGGCCGCAATGCCAGCCGCCCTGGTTGAGGGGCTAAAAAAATTAACTTAACTCCCGGCGGAAGTCTGCATCTAACATTTTTAGGAGCTGGATTCTCCCATCTGGACGATTTGGATGCTTGGAAATCGAGGTCGG
>JBMHCW010000051.1:0-15005 GCA_049889715.1 Akkermansiaceae bacterium
ACAAGATGAAAGACCTCATCGATGGCTGGCGCGGCGCCTTCCGCAATCCCTCCATGCCCTTCTATTACGTCCAACTCGCCCCGTGGGGAAATCCCCGATACGCCGACGGACAACTTCCCGCCGTCTGGGAAGACCCAGGCCGCCACCCTCAAGATCCCCAACACCGGAATGGCCGTCACCACCGACATTGTCCACAACATCGGCGACATCCACCCCAAGAATAAACACGATGTCGGCGACCGCCTCGCCCGCTGGGCTCTCGTCAATGACTACGGCATCAACGATCTTCCCTACTCCGGTCTGCTCTACCAATCGATGAAGGTCGAAGGCAATAAGATCCGCCTCACCTTCGCACACGGCAAGGGCCTAAAGTCACGCGACGGCAAGGAACTCAACGAATTCAAGATCGCCGGAGTCGATGGCAACTTCGTGGAGGCCAAAGCCAAGATCGAGGGTGATCGCATTGTCGCCAGCTCCGACGACGTGAAGGCCCCCGCTCATGTGCAGTTCGGCTGGCACCGCTCGGCCAATCCCAATCTGGTGAATGGCGCCGGACTCCAGGCCTCCCCGTTCCAGACCAACAACTGGACCGGCGGAACCGGCGAATAACAGGATTCGGGCTGAAAAAATCGTCTAATGGGGCTTTGCCGGATCATCACCCGGCGAATCAGGGAAGAAGTGTGTCATACAAAATTGGGAAAATCCCTGAAAACCAAGCCTTTCAGCTTTTGAGGATTGACCCCGCCTTATTCCATGAGCTTTTCTGGTCGCTACTCGTAATTTGATTCATTTTCGGTCAACACACGCTAAATCGCATAAATCCATGAAAGCCTTCTTACGACCCCCTAGGTCCCGGTCCCTCCTGACTGTCTTCTCGCTAAGCTCCCTCCTTTGTCTGGAAGGACAGGCCCAGATCACTGCCAATGATGATGGCGCCCCCGGTTCGGCCTTTGCCACCACTGGTGAAGACGCTGCCATCACCGGAGGAGCCTCCGTAACCGCCAATGATACCGGCACCTTCGATGTGATCTCCACCAATGTGACCTCTGCCAACGGCGTGCCGGTCACCATTGAAGACAGCAGCGGGACCATTGGTCAGTATACTTACGACCCGACTCTCAGCCCGCTCGCCCAAGCCCTCGCTGCCGGTGGGTCTTTCGAAGACACCTTTACTTACGAAATTCTGGAAATCTCAGGCTCGAGTCCCGTTGCCGGTATCACCAACGAACTTGATCCGACTCTCAGCATCAATTCCACCGGATGGGCCGGTCTGCCAACCACCATTGCGCCGGGAGCCGGAGCCCCTTCGAGCTTTACCAGCGTTTATGACTATTCGGGAACGACGGCGACCTCGACTCGGGCTGCGTTCACCACTTCCAGCTGGCAAACCGCCCCTGTCTCACTCGAGTTCTGGGTCAAGCAAGACACCCTGCAAGACGTCACTTTGTGGGAAACAGGAGGTTCGGGAATCGGATCCGGAGTGTTTCTGACAGCGGCCGGTAACGTCAAGTGGGTCGTCAAGACTTCCGCCACTCAGACGATTCTCGACTCCACCGCGACCATGTCCGCCGGAGCTTGGCATCACATTGTCATCACCCTCGATACTTCGACCGGCGAATCCATCATTTATCTCGACGGAGCTGCCGCTGGAACAGCCACTGCCGCCGGCAACAACAACTGGTCCGGAGGAAACGCAGCAGGCTTGGGCGGCGTCAACAGTGATGCCGGAGGAGACAGCGGAAACCCCGGTAATCTCGACACCTGGAGAAACTCCTTCAACGGCCAGCTCGGGCTCTTCCGCTTCTACTCTGGAAAAGTGCTAAGCCTCGCCGAAGTCCAGCAGAACCGGAACGTGGCCAACCAGGCCGTCGTCACCGACACCGCCAATGTCACCATCGAAGTTACCGGCGCCAATGACATCCCCCGCGGAACCATCGATGTCTTCAAGACCCCGATTATCGCCAACGCCCCCACCACCGTCACCCGCGGCCTGACCGCCAACGATGGTGTCCCAGGCAGCGGTTTGATCAACCTCCTCGCCAGCGATCTTCCGGGACTGACTACTTCCCAGTCACCTTCCGTTGGCGCTCCTCCGGGAGGCGGTGTGCCCGAGCGGGCCTTCGACCAGAACTTCCGCCGCTTCACTCATACCGATTCCAATAATAACACCGTCGATCACACCTGGAGCGTGGACTTCGGCGAAGACGTCTTCCTCGACAGCACGGTTCTTTACAACCGGGCCGACTGCTGCGGAGAACGCCTCCGCGACATCACGGTGACAGTCCAGGATTCCTCCGGCACCACCATTTTCACCTCCCCTCTCCTGAACCCCGCCAACGCTTTCGGCTTCACCGGAGCCAGTGGAGGCACCTTGGAAGTGAATTTCGGTGGCATCACCGGACGTTCCATCACGGTCACCAGAACACCCGACCTCGACGATGCGAACGTCAGCAACGGCAGCATTCTCTCCCTCGGAGAAGTCATCGTGAGGGGTCGCGCAAGCTCACCCGGGGATGCCCTTCTCTTGAACTACGATGCCCGCTACGAAGCCGATGACAACCGTTGGTGCAACCTCGGGTCCTCCGAAAACAGCACCCTCGACTGGGTCCTCGGAAGCGGCGTGACCCACAATGCCTCTGTCGTCAGTACCCGCAGTCAGATTTCCGCCGCCCTCGAATGGGACGGCACTTCGACTGCCATCGGCACTTACCCGGGCGTCAGCATCAGCAATGCCCTCGGCGCAGCCGTTGACCAAGCCGGCGCCACGGTCGAAGCCTGGGTTAAACTCGATGCAGCGGACCTCGACCAAATCTCCACCATCTTTGAAACCGGAGGAGGCACTGGCTTCGGTATCGTCGTCGACAATGGCGTTCTCAAGGCAGCCTGCGATCTCGACGGAGGCGCCAACAACCAAAGTGCGGTCAGTTACGATCTCGTCGGTGATTCTCTGGGCGTGCTCGGAGGATCAGCCACCACGGCCGAATTCTTCCAGGTCGCCGCTTCCATCCGCCCCCAAGGCGGAGTCTCACTCTACGTCAACGGGCTCCTCGTGGATAAAACCACCTCCGGCAATGCCGCAGACTGGGATGGCGGTGATGCCTCCGGTCTCGGCCACTTCCAGGGCAGCAACCACGGCGGATTCGTCAATACGGCTGCCACTGCCAATAATGGAATTTACAATACCTTCTTCAATGGCTCGATGGCCATCTTCCGCATTTACTCGGCCGCCCTCGAGGATGTGGATGTCTACGAAGCCTTCAAGGCCGTCGATGGATCGACGGATATCGATGGAGATTCCATCTCAGTCGATGGAGTGGTCGATGCTGGAGGATCAATTCTCGGGCTTGGAACTCCTGCCAACACCGCAGCCGGTGGGATCGTGACCATCAATAATGCCAGCGGAGAATTCACTTATGACCCGAACGGTCAGTTCGGCTTCCTCGCTCAAGGGCAGACTGCGACTGACTCGTTTGTCTATCAGGTCGACGATGGCAATGGAGCCAAGGGCTACGCCGAAGTCATCGTCACTGTCACCGGAGTTTCGGATGCCGTTCCCGACGCCTATGCCGTTCTCGATGGTCAGATTCAGGTTTTCACTGACAACGCTCTTGTCGGTAACGACCAACCCTTCGCCCCGGCCAGTGGTGCTTATCTGGACTTCTCGTCAGCGACCCTGACTTCAAGTGTCTGGACCAATGCCGGATCCTCCGGATTCAACACCGCACCTACCGGCCCGATTGTTTCGGGACTGAATATCTCCACCGGCTTCGGAGCAATCGGACCAGCCTTGGGCAATGGAGGAGGAACCATGAATTCGCTCGACCCGATCTCCACCACGGATGCCACTATTGAAGTGTGGTTCCGTCCCGACCCCGGCCAGACCGGCAAGTTCACCATTTTTGAATCTGGTGGAAATGGCAACGGATTCTCCATCGTCTACGACGCCGACGCCGGAAGCGTGACCGCCACTGTGGATGGCGGAATTGATCTTGGTCTTCCTGATGACCAGACCATCCAAGCCACCGCAGGTGGAGTCTCCACCAGCGAGTTCAACCAACTCATCGTGGTCTACGACCGGGATGGAGGAGCTGAAGTCGGAGCCCCATCGGGAATCTTTGAGGACCTGCTCACCGTTTATCTGAACAATGACCCGTCCGTTTTTTTCGACGCCACCGTTGATGGAACCGGTGTCAATTTAAACGGCACCGCCAACGATTGGTGCGGTAGCGATGGAGGAGCTCTTAACGGCCTCAACAATACCTCCGCTCTCAATGAGAACCTCCCCGGGCCTTCCGGTCTGGTTGGAGGGCTCCGCGTTTACAGCCGTATCCTGACTACTCCGGAAATGGCCCAGAACTACAACGCAGCTCTGCGGGAGATCACCGCCATCGACGCCGTGACCGCCCTGGGAGCCACCGTCACCGACAACCTGGACGGTACCTTCACTTACGACCCGACCGGTTTGGCTCCGCTGGCTCCCGGTGAATCGGTCCTCGATTCCTTCAGCTACACCACTGACAATGGCCTCGGCGGATCCACCTCGGCCATCGCCACCTTTGCCCTCTTCGGCAGCGCCAACCAGCAACCGACCGGAGATCTCGATTCCACCGTCGTTTACACCGCTGGTGCTCCGGCCGTGAAGATCATTCCCCCCATCTCGGCCGATGATCCGGACGGCGGATTCGGCTTCACCTTGGTTCCCACCTTTGCCGCGTCTTCGGCCATCAGCACCACCCTGACCGACCCCGGCAACGGCGGTGCCAGCGTCATCGTTGACTTCACCCTGGCCCCCTCGGACGTTGCTCCGGGAGCCAACCGTGTTCTCTACGAAATCGGTGGAACTTCCAACGGTCAAGGCGTCTACCTCATCGATGGGGTTCCCTACTTCATCGCCAAGATGGACGGAGTAAACACTGCTGTTCCCGGCGGTCTTGCCCTCGATGCCGATTGGGATGGAGACAACCTTGTCCTTGTTCCCCTCGCCGGCGGTGCCCTGACCAGCGGAGTCGCCACCGAGCTCACCCTGAGTTTCACCGGATCCTCCCTGACCTGGGATTTCAACGGAGGAGGAGCCACCACCCAGGCTCTCTCCAACCTCGATGGACGCACCAACTGGTCCGGCGACGACACGCTCGGCTTCGGTGAGCGGAGCAATGGAAACGGAGGACTCGCCGATGCCGCCGGGCCCTTTGAACAGACCTCGTTCCTTGCCATCGATGGCACCATCAACGGAGGTGGATTTGCCAATTCACCCGAAGAGTCAGTCACCTTGACCATGACAATGCTGCTCACCGAAGGAAGCTTCACCGCCCCGGCCGGATCCTCCTTCACCGATGACGGGACTACTGGAACATGGACTGCCACCGGAACACCGGCTGCCGTTCGTGATCTCCTCCTTCAGGTCGAGTTCATTCCGAACGGCACCTCAACCTCCACCGCCAATGTGGATCTCCGCGATGGCGAAGAGGACGGCGCTGTCCCCGTGGCCGGAACCGTGATCTTCACCGATACCGGTGATGCCGATGACCTCGATACTCTTCTCGAGTATGCCTTTGGCACCGATCCCACCGTGGCCGATGCCAACCCGCTCGCTCTCGATGGCTCCTCCAATGGAACTCCGATTGTCGATGCTGACTTCAGTGGGCCGAGTGTGGAATTCTCCGCGGTCTTTGTCCGACGCGATGACTTTGGATCACCCGGCAGTGTCAACTACACCGTCGAATTCAGTTCCGACCTCGTCACCTGGTCTCCAAGCTCAGCCGCTCCGGTTCAGGTCGCCGACTCGACCGACGATCCCGACTACGAAGTCGTCAAGGTTCCCTACCCCTTCTTTACTCCGGATGGAAAGAAGGCCCGCTACTTCCGGGTCAGGGTCACCGCAGTCAATTAAACCTGCCACGATGATTGAAACAACAAGCCGGTATTCACACGCAACAAATCCCACCCATGAACAAAATCATCTCACTCAGGACCCTCACGATCGCTCCGATCGTTTTCGGCATGAGCACCTTGGCCTCCTCCGCCGCCATCACGGCGGTGGAGAACATCAATATTCTCATCCCGTCTACATTCGAGGGAGTCTACATCGACCTCTTGAACCCACCCACCAGCTTGAACCTCGGAAGTAGTGGAGCCGCGGACAACAGCAATGGCTCCTCTACCATCTCCTTTTCGGAGCCCGCCGGTGATTGGGATTTCAACTTCTTCTTCGGAGGAATCGGAATCGCGCACAACTCGTCGGTCAATCCCTACCGTGACGATCCAACCGACAACCTCTCGGTGATCGAGGCACTCGGAGTCGGAGAAACCATCGACGGCACAACCGCAACCGCCCTCGGAGCCCTTCCCCTCACCACTCCCGGTTTCGGAGGATCGGGAACCGGCTCCAGCGGAAGTGGCGGCGTCTCGTCAAGCCAAAGCCACATCGGCACCGACCCCGGACAGTTTGAACCCGGGGTTGAAAGCTACATTGGCTTCGTGCTCGACCCGGGAACTGCCAGTGAAACCTACGGGTGGATCAGCGTCACTTTCCAGAACAACGGCACTCCCGGGATCATCAACAGCTTTGCCTTCAGTGATGACCCGCTCGCCGTCGGAGCCATCCCCGAACCGAGCTCAGCCCTCTTGGTCATTCTGTCCTCCGGACTCCTTCTGAGGAGACGTCGTTGACCTCTTTTAAAAATACCTTTCTCAAGGCCATCCACCGGACCATCGGTGGTTGGCCTTTTTTCTGATCACTGGCGGGCTACGAGAAAAGGCCTTACTTACTTCACACAAATAAGATGATCCGAGGTCCTAATCAGAAGCTTTCCATCGAAAGGAACGGGCGTGGCGAGGATTTGTTCACCCATCTTGTTTTCACCAAGAAGTTCGAACTTCTCCCCGATGCGAGCCGAGAAGACCACGCCGTCCTCGCGGGGAGCATAGAGAATTCCTCCCGCAATAACCGGAGAGGCATAATAGGGAATGAGTGACTTGGGAAGCTGGGCGGTCCAAAACGGCTTACCGGTTTTCGGATCGAGACAGACCACCTCTCCCTTGTGACGAAGAAGGTAAACCCTTCCTTCGTATTCCACCGGGCTCGAAACGAAGACCCCGAAGTCATCGGTATCCCAGACCTGATGGGTCTCGGTGACATCGCCTTTTCCTCCGAGACGAACGGCATGAACCTCGGCCTGCTTCCGGTCATCGCGCCCCACCGGAACGAGCGCGATGTCGTCGACGACTACTGGAGTCGCGATGGGAGGCCACAACTTCTTGGCCTTGGGATTGAAGCCACCGGAGGACCAAAGCAGCGAACCGTCGTCTGCGGCATACGGCTGCTAGGAGTCTGTCGGACTGAAACCACCTGACCATTGGGGTTTGATCTGCTTGACTGAGGCATGGCAGCCAAGTTCGTCAATATCGCTCGTGACACTCCCATGCTTCTTCCGCCCGATCTTCGGGATTGGGTGGGCAAAGACGACCTTGTTCACTTCGTCATTGAAGCCACCGAGCGCCTTCCTCTCGACTACTTCCGCGTCAATGAGCGAGGCAGCGGCAGCGCTCAAATGCCGCCCCACATGATGCTCGCCCTTGTCGTTTACTGCTACTGTAACGGCATCTTCAGCTCTCGAAAAATCGAGCGCGCCACCTACCGCGACGTCGCCGTGCGCTACCTCACCGCCGACCCCCACCCCGACCACGACACCATCTGCAAGTTCCGCCGCGAAAACCTCCCCGCCATCAGCGCCGCCTTCATCGACATCCTCGAACTCGCCCGCAGCCTCGGTCTGCTCAAGCTTGGCAAAGTTGCCACTGACGGCACCCACCTCAAAGCCAACGCCTCCATTGACTAGAACGTCACCTACAAGCGTGCCCAAACTCTCCGTCAGCAACTCGAAATCGACATCGCCGAACTCATGGCCCAAGCCGAAAAAGCCGACAACACCGAAGCCGACGACCAAAGTCTTCCCGAAGAAATTTCCCGTCGCGAAACCCTCAAAGCCAAAATGGAAAATCCCGGGGTCCAAAACCCAAGCCCCCCGGCACCATCGAAGAGATCGCCCAAGCCAGCAACGAACAAAGCAACCTGACCGATCCCGATGCGAGAATCATGCGCAAAAACCAACGCGCCAGCTACACCCAAAGCTACAACGCCCAAGCAACCGCCGACGTCGAAGGCAGCTACATCATCGTAGGAAACCATTTCACCCAAAGCGCCAGCGATGCCAACGAACTGCTCCCCCGGCTACCACTCCATTCCCCCAGTCTCGGCAAACCGACCGGCCACCTCGCAGACGCTGGATACGTCAACATCCCCGCCATCACGAATATCCAAGAACAAGAAGGCTACCCGGTTTACTGCAGCGTTCATCGGGAAGACGCGCACAACGAACGCCGCTACGACTTTCGGCCCCCGTCCAAAAGCGAACGAGCCAACAAGCCCGTCACCGACCCCACCCTACTTGCGATGCGAGACAAGCTCGCAACCGAAGAAGGCAAAGTCATCTATAAGAAACGAGCCTCCACAATCGAAACCATCTTTGGAGTCATCAAATCAGTCCTCGGCTTTCGCGGCTTCAGCCTGCGGGGCAAAGAAAAAGTAACCGGCGAATGGGAGCTGGTGTGCCTGAGCTACAACATGAAACGCCTCCACACCCTGACCCAGGGGATGGTCTCCTGAGAAAGCCCGGAGGCAGGGCCTGGGAAAGGCAGCCAAGGGCTCACAAGCAGCGGAAAACACCGACTCGGCCATCTGAGGCCCAAATCCCCCCGAAGAACTGAAATATCACGAGGCCCATCCCGAGTGAGCAGAATCATCGGGCCAGGTCCCCACACAATAAATCATCCTCAGCTCATTCTACAGTCCGACAGACTCCTAGGAATTTGCTTTTGGCGGAAAGTCCGTGAAGAACAGGATGGAGGAGCTTAAAGAACGAGAAAAGCAGGAAGCGTTTAAGACTGAGATCTTCGAGATTGGTATGCCTGGCAGAGAAGTCTATCGACCCGTCACTGCCTTCCTCTCGCGGACCTCACAAAATCCATCCTGGCCCCGGCAGTTTCAAGCTCGCCGCCTTCTCACAACCATTGCCAACGCCATCCCGCTCAGCACAAGCGAAGACGGCTCGGGTATGGCCTCAATGGACATTGAATTGAGATAGCCTTCAGTCGGGGTACTCACACCTTCCCACTTGATGTAGAAAATATTGTTAGCGTTATCTGGCCCCGTGAGGGTGAGAGATGCCACGGTATTTGTATTTCCCGTTCCAGCCCCGTTCCCGTGCGTCAAAGTGGTACTTCCGAGCAGATTGGAATACCCTGGATCATCATAAACGCTGTAACGGGTCTGGGAACCGAGGAAGCGATGACTTGCGTAAAATTGGAGTTGATAAGCTTGCCCGGCCTCTAGTTGTTGGAGCTGAAACCTCCCATCTCCATTGGTCCCATTATCAGACACGTAGTAGTCGATGGCCGCTTCCGCGACACCGAGATCGCCTAAGGTCGTCGTGTTAAGCGCCTCGGCAACGGCCGAAATCTCACCTACGGTTGGAGGATTAGAAGTGGCTCCTACGACACTATTAAAACTATCCACTCCTCCGAGTCCGTTGGGAGCCCAATCGATCGTGGTCGGAGCCCCGGTGGTATCCACTAAATTTGAAATAAAACCAAACCCGGTGCTGTTCCAATTCCCCGGAGAGGTGACTCCTCTGAAAGTAGACGCGCTGCCAAAATCGACCAGCACTTTGGCCCCGTGCGAGGGAAGAGCCAGCCCCAATGCCAAGCCAATGCCCCCCAACAGGAGAGTTGGTGTTTTCTTTGCTTTAATAATCACTTGTTCGTTTTGTGTATGGTTATTTGTCCTTATCAGAAATAAGGCTTTCGCCTGAGATCCTGAATCACGGGAAGATAAAAGCCGATTGACCATGGAGGCCAAAAGCGAGAAAGTTTTTGCCAGACTTGAGTCAGCGACAACCCCCTTCAAAGTTTACGTAAAGTTTCGCTAATTTGCTTGAATCAGTTTCGCTCTACCCGGAAGAAAATCTTTTGTGGTTTGCCCGGAAGAGACGCAACGGGAAAGACAAATTTGGTCAAATTCCCTGTCTCCGCTGCGTTGATACTTTCTTCAAGGTCTCCTTCAAAACTCTCAAGATCCAAAGAAAAATTCACTGAATAGGTCTCACCTGGATTGGATCGCCACGACAGGGAAATCTCATCTTCCTCAATCGAAAATTCCGAGATCTCCAAAGGAACCAAAATCTGTTTCCTCTCCAAGGTGAGAACCAAATCACCATCCACGACACTAATCGTCGTTTCATATCCAGTGAATCCCAATACCTCAATCGAGTTGAAATCCCCACCATAAATACTACTGGTTCCACTCATCCCGGTGTCAGTATCAATGAGTTTGAAGGTGGCAGAATCCCCGGTGTAATTTTCTCCATTGACGACAATATCAAAATCACTGGCCCCAAAAAAACTTCCGACAAGACTGATCGGCGTCACCCCATCAGCATCAAAATCAAATTGAATCTCGCCTGGCTGATTACCGCTTCCCGCCACTTGAATCTGTTCAGCCTCAATCAAGGAAGCAGAACTGCCATCCACTACCAATCGATTGATGTTGGACCCCGTGCCTAGTGAAAATTGAATGAACGACGAAAGCTTAAACGACCCTCCGCCGATTGTCACCTGAGCCTCACCTTCGGTATCAGTAGTGTTCACTCCGCCGACAAACATCGTCGTCCCTATAAAATCGCCATACAAGTTGAGATAGAAATTCGCATCGGCGGCGTCTGCAATTCGAGTCGCTCCGGAGAGAGTCAGACTCCCCTCCTCAGCAAGAGTCAGACTGGAACTTGTCAGATTGGTATTTCCCAAATAGAGCACGTTGGCAACCGCATCCGTGCCTGACTGAATCGTAATGGTGTTGTCACCATTCCAAAATGAGGATTCGGCAGACGTCGGCGACACCCCCTCTCCATTGCCCCACTGTGCCGCAGACCAATCGCTCTCGAAGCCGTTTACGAGATTGTTAAATTAGGCCGCCAGCGGCAGGCCACTACCCCAAATTAATACACTCGATATAAGACACCCTTTCACCTTTATTTTCACTCTGTTCGTTTTCATTTTTGGTTAATTGTGTTGATTGAAAAAATACGATCCTTGGCAGAAGCCATTCACAGTCCGGGCCACCTCATGACCAAGCCTTCGCGGCATAGGGAATCTGAATTTCGGTTCCGCCGTCATGAGATCAATCGTACTTTCGAAGTCTCTCCCGGGCTTCCTGGCAGGCTCCTTCCGCCAATAACTTGGAGATTTTACTCAACTCCCCTTCATCAACATCCCCTCGTTTCCGTAGCCTCAGGAGTTTGGCTGGCAGTCGCAAATCCGCAGCGAGATAGCGAAAGCCCTCCCCGAGTTCCCGGCGCCGGGCCGCTTGAATGATCTCGAGGAAGCGATAGCCAAATTCATGGGTCGGCTCGATCATGGTGCCTTCGCCATAATCATTCCAAGTCACCAATTGGACGACCTCCCAAGGACCTTCCATACAAACTGCCAGCGACTCTTTTAAGGTCTCGCCATCGCGATGCTCGACCACCGGGTGACTCTCTTGATACACATCTCGAAAACCGGGAAGAGCCGACACGATCACCTCCGACGACTTATCAGATATTCCCGAATAAATCTCCCCCAGTCGCTCCTTCACCTGGTTGGGCTCTGTCCTTTTCCAAGCGTCAAAATGAACCCATGAAAAGCCTCCGTCCGCACCGACGCCTTTCCACAAGTGATGTAAGGCAAAATGCATGGGCCTTCGATCCAATGAATCAAAAGCCTGGTCCCACACTGCTGCATCCTTGATAAACATTGGGCCAAAATTGAGCAACAAAGGCCGCGAATTCAACTGCGTGTATCGGGGATGTTCAAACCACTCTTGCTCCAACCACCCCATCGTTTCCTCCAAATACCGACCGATCTCATCTTCTGAAAGCTTCCCGGTTTTCACGAGGTAATCGACAATCCGGTCCTCGAAGCACACCGAAAAACTCATCCCAAATTGGGAAACCGCCTCAAACATGGCGGTGGACGCCAGATGAATCGCAGGGTAGTCCGCAGCATCACCAAGTCCGTACCAGTCGACAATCACACCATTGACTCCCGCCAGCTTCATTTGCAAAAGCTGACACTCCAAGACGTCGGGATCAGTCGAGTCGTAAAGTCCGATCAAGGGACTATAATGTGACCAAATATCGGGCAGCCCATTCGCACCCACTTTGTCTGGTTGATGCTGGCGTTGATGCCCGGTCCAATGGCTACCCCAACGTCCCCGTATCTCTGGTGTTTCGTACCAAGGCATGTAGTGCATCAAGAGCAACTTCCCTTGCGCAACTTCCTTCTCGGGCACGGAAATTGGGTCCTTCTCTTCTTGATGACAGGAAGAGCAGAAAGCGGCGACGGCGAGAATGGGTAGGGCGGTTTTCATCAAGGCATAGAGACTTCATCGTTTTGAACTCAAATCTCAAGCCCGCACACCACCGGAAATCACCAGCGGAATCCGAAAAACCCGGGATCCATCATTCCCTCAGATTTAGGCTCTGCTATTTCCGGAAAAATCAACACTCCACCCCGCTTCCACAAGAGCCCGCCCACTTTACGTAAACTCAAACCAATGACCGCCGCACCAACTTCAGTGGATTTTCGACTTCCTCGCCGCTTTTTGCTTTCGAGTACTTGTCCCCTGAACCCAAAAGCCCTCGACTTCAATTCTGACGGGATGCTTCGGCGCGCCCCGCTGCCCATGCTGAACCTCAGCCACCAACATATCGACAGCCGCCGCTCCAACCTGAAGAGAATTTTGGTCAATCCCACTCATTGATTGATGCTCGGGAGGCAAGCCATCAAGATCCAAGGAGGCGTAGCCAATCTCATCGGGAATCGCCAACCCCCTCTCCTCAATCATCCTTAAGCCAAAACGATCCACACTGACCACGACATCAGGCCGATGTTTCTCATACCATTCATCAAATGCTTCCTGATCAGCTTCGGGCAAGATCAAGGGAGGAAGAATAAACCCGGGATCGAATAGCGAACCATAACGGAGATAAGCCGCCGTCCAACGCCCGTTCACCCTGCGATCCAGAGCTCGCTCCAAGACCAAGCCAATCCGTTGATAGCATAAATCCTGCAGTTCATTCAGCGCCTTTAGCATCGCCGTATATTGATCATGCAAGGAGCGACTCAAATTTGGGATCATCACCGTCTCACTAATCTCTACCGCAGAAAAAAGATCGAAATCGAAATCAAGGGAGCGCGAATCGACATCTCTCAGCCGCCCCTGAATCGGAGCAATGATCACCCCTTCGATCCCTCGGCTCCAAATAATCTTGCTTAACCTTTCATTGGAAAGTTCAGGATCGTTCAACCAAAATTCCTCGACGAGATAACCATATTTTTTAGCCTGATTCCTGCACCCTTCCACATATTTGCGTTCGGTGACGTATTTTTTCCAGGTATCGGGCGAGGGCCCGGAAGTCAGCAAAGCGAAAGTCGACTCAATCTCAGCGTGAGTTCCGGCGCGAATACGTGCCATGAGTTTTCCCACCTCGGGATCTGGCTGGTAGCCCAGTTTTTCCGCCGCTTTCCGGACTTTGGCCCGCGTCTTTTCGGACACCCCGCTCTTGCCGCGGAGCGACAAGGAAACCGCCATCTTTGAGACCCCGGTCATTTCCGCAATTTCCCTGAGCGTGACTTTCGGATTGCTTGCCATACTCTTTCCAAATAGATCCCCGTAGGGACAAAGCGTAAGACTGATTTGAATTCCAGTCAAAACCCTCGCATTCATCGTGCATTCACCACGACCCGACCGAATCGGTCCAACCTCTCCGGTGATCGACAGACTGCGTGGTGATTTAGAATAGAACAGAGAGCGATAACCCCCTTTCTCCCCCATCTTTGATGATACTGATGACTCTGGGGGCTCTGCCTGGCGCCGAGGTACTTGAGGTATTTCAGAAGACTTGCGTCCGGTGTCACGGGAAGGATGGCAGGGTGAAGGGAAAGGTGAATTTGCTGGAGATCGAAGATTTGAATCATCTCAAAGGTGATCCCGGGCTTTTGCAGGAAATCATTGATGCCATCGATTTTGAGGAGATGCCGCCGGAGGATGAGCCTCAACTCGAGGCGGGTGAGAGGAAACAGCTTTTGGCTGATTTGGAAGCTTTGCGGTTGGAGGCGGTTTCGAAGGAGAAGTCGTTTTCGCCGACTCCAATCCGGAGGATGAATCGTTTTCAATATCACAATGCGGTGCAGGATCTCTTTGATCTCAATTGCACGGTTTACAGCCTGCCGGAGAGGATGATCCGGGATCACAAGGGATATTTCAAGCCGGCTTCGGGGAAGATGGATGATCTGATACGGGTGGGGAGTCGCCCGCTCGGGAAGTCCCAATTGATCGAACCTAGATTGGCGGGGGTCGCGGCTTTTCCACAGGACCTCCGGGCGGAGCATGGTTTTGACACCAAGGCGGACCATCTTTCGATGTCGCCCTTGTTGATGGATTCGTTTTTGAAACTGGGGCAATCGATCACGGGGAGTCCGGATTTTGGCCCGAAGCGAGTGGGGATTTGGAAGGAGTTTTTTATCCTGGATCCGCGTGATCAGACGGAGGTCAAGGTGCTGGTGCGCGAGCGGCTGCAGAAGTTTTTGCGAAAGGCTTTTAGAGGACGGCTTGAGAACACCGTGGTGGAGCGTTATGCGGGCTTTGTTGCTGCTAGAAATTTGCTTTTGGCGGAAAGTCCGTGAAGAACGGGTTTGGACGGAGTTCATAGGAGAGAAAGGGGGTTGATACCACCAGTCTCCGCTTTCCGCGACCTCTCCGCCGAAAGCAAACTCCTAGCAGCCTCGACGTCGAAAAGTATCCTGCGTTACGGTTTTACAGCCTTTTCATTAAAAGTAACTTCCTAGCAGGATTAATGGTCATTTAATCCGTATCAATTTTTTCTAGCCTGGAAGGTTTGAGTCCAATA
>JBMHCW010000052.1:0-32236 GCA_049889715.1 Akkermansiaceae bacterium
AGGATGCGACGAAGAACGTAGTTGCGTCCATTGTTTCCGGGGATGATGCCGTCGGCGATCGAGAAACTGAGGGTGCGGATGTGGTCGGCGATCACGCGGAAGGCGATGGCTTCTTCGACAGCCTCATGTTCTTCGCCGGGATAGACGTCGTGGTATTTCTTGCCGCTTAATTCTTCGATCTTGCGGAAGAGCGGCTGGAAAACGTCGGTGGCGTAGTTGGTGGGTTTCTCCGAAAAGTCAGTGAAGCCCTTGGTGTTCTGAATGAGCGAGCAGACACGTTCGAAGCCCATGCCGGTATCGACATGCTTGGCGGGAAGGTCACGGAAGGTGCCGTCGGCTTCGGCGTTGTACTGAATGAAGACCAGATTCCAGATCTCGATGCAGAGATCGGAATCCATGTTGACCAACTTGCCCTCGGTGTCGCCATTGGGCGTCATGTCGACGTGGAGTTCGGAACAGGGGCCACAGGGACCGGTTTCGCCCATCATCCAGAAATTGTCCTTCGCGTTCCCATTGACGATGTGAACCTTGGGATTGAGTCCGGCCTTCTCAAAAAGCACAGCCCAAAGGTCCCAGGCTTCCTGGTCGAAGGTGGACGGGTCTCCTTCTTCCGGAGCATAGACGGTGGCGTAAAGTCGATTGGCGGGCAGGCCCCATCGCTCCACGACCAATTCCCAGGCCCAGGCGATGGCTTCGGCCTTGAAATAGTTGCCGAAGGACCAATTGCCCAGCATCTCGAAGAGTGTGTGGTGGTAGGTGTCGTACCCGACATCCTCGAGGTCGTTGTGCTTTCCACCGGCGCGGATGCACTTCTGGGTGTCAGCAGCGCGGGGAGGATCGTAGGGAGCTTTTTCGGTGCCGAGGAAGTAGGGCACGAACTGGTTCATCCCGGCATTGGTGAACAGGAGGCCGGGCGACTGCGGCAGGAGAGAGGCCGAAGGCACTATGGTGTGCTGCTTTTCCTTAAAGAAGTCGAGGAAGCTGTTGCGGATCTCTGCCGAAGTCATGACGGGGGCTTTAGGATCATAATTTGGCGGAAGTTGGAAGTTTTCAGTTGGAAGTTTTCAGTTTGAGGACCTGGAGAAGGCCGGATTAGGCTCTGTCCATGTCCGAAGAATCCGAAACTTCCCACGAAGTCGGTCCGTCCACCCGGCTGGCCTCGCTCGACGTCTACCGGGGCTTCGTGATGTTCTGGATCATCGGCGGTGGAGCCTTGGCTCAGGCGCTGGCGGCGATGAAGGGAGCCGATTCGGTGGTGATCGACACTCTTTCCATCCAGCTCAAGCATGTGAAATGGGAAGGCTTCCGCTTCTATGACCTCATTTTCCCTTCCTTCATTTTCATCGTGGGAACGTCGCTGGTGTATTCGCTGGGTCGCTATGCCGGGTCGGGTGACCGGACGAAAGCAACGATTCGTGTGATTCGGAGAGGGTTGTTCCTCTGGTTGATCGGGATCATCTACTACGGCGGGATTTCCAAAGGGCTTTACGATGAAGGTTCCCATCAGGGCGTGCGACTTCTCGGAGTCTTGCAGCGGATTGGAATCTGTTATCTCGTGACCGGCTTGTTGTTTCTCTACGTGCCGGTGCGGGGATTGGCGGGAATCTTTGTGGGGATTCTGGTGGGTTATTGGGCACTCCTGACTTTCGTTCCTGTTCCGGGGCAGGAGGGGACCAGTTACGAGGAAGGGAGGAATCTCGCCAACTGGTTTGACTCCCAATACCTGCCTTTTTTTAAATGGCGGGTGACCCATGATCCGGAAGGGATCCTTTCAACCTTCCCGGCTATTGCGACCTGCTTGCTTGGAGTCTTTGCCGGTCTCCTTATCAAGAGCAGTCGTCCTTCCCGGGGAATGACCTGTTTTGTCCTGATCGCTTCCGGCGCCTGTCTGATCGGGCTGGGTTATCTCTGGGGGTTGAAATTCCCGATCATCAAGAACATCTGGACCTCGAGCTTTGTCTTGATGGCCGGGGGTTGGAGTCTGGTGTTACTGGGCGTCTTTTATGGAATTGTCGATCTGTTAGGCTGGAAGAAATGGGCCATGCCCTTCATCTGGATCGGGATGAATCCGATCGCGACTTACCTCCTCACGAGCGTAGTGGACTTCAACGAGATTGCCTCCCGCATTTTCGGAGGACCCGTCGCTGAATGGGCCGATGGACTCACGCCTGGACTCGGCAAGCTCATCATTGCCATCGCTGGATTGGCGATGGTGCTCTGGCTTTGCCGCGTCCTTTACCGGAACAAGTTGTTCTTCAAAGTCTGATGGATGGCGACAACGACTGCCCGGGATGTGGATTTCCACTCAAGACCTTTGGAGTTTCGCAGTGCCCGAAATGTGATGGGCCGGCTCCCAGCAACAGGCGTCAGGGAATTCTCGAAGTGGACATCGCTCATGCCGGCGAAACCTGGGAGCACGCCCGGGACAAGATCGTGGAAGCCTTGGACCGGGCGCTCTATCACGGACACAGCGGCTTGAAGATTGTTCACGGATATGGCTCGACGAGCGGCCGTTCGGTGATTGGCCCCAGAGCGGTGGCTTACTTGCGGCATCTGGCAGAAGAGGTCGGCGGTCGGTATGCTGGAGATCGTAATAACCGAGGGGCTTCCATCATCTGGTTGAATCGTTGATTGTTGTCATCGGGCGAGTGTGTGATGTTGCTCGAAGTAACTTTGGGTTACGACCGGAACTTTCAAAATGATCAAACACGATGCGACCGCCCGAAAGAATAGACGAGATGATGCAGCTTCTGACCAGTTACTGGAAGAAGGTCCCGGACATGAGATTCATGCAATTGATTTACTGTCTACAACATGACTTCTCGGAGCATCATCAAGGCCGGGGACGCATCGAAGCTCCCGAGAAGGATACCGGATTCAAGAGAGTCGGTTTCGATTTATTCCACCTCGAAGATTCAGAGTTCCGTGAGTTTTTGGAGGGTTCTGTGAAGAGAAGTGAGGAGGATCAGAAGTGAAATCAAGGTGAGGAGGTTTTGAGATGTTCAGAAGTACGTCATCGTGCCGCTCCTAAAGCCGGGGAGGATTGAAAGGAGAGGTTGGAACTTTGCCGGAGGCTTTGCCTTTGAATTCCTTTTTGAGCCTCTCGATGACGGCCTTGTTTTCAGCGCTGGGCTTGAGGGCGAGATTGTGAAATTCCATGGGGTCGTTGGCGTGGTCGTAGAGTTCGATGCCTTCTTTGCCTTCAGCCCATTCGGTGTAGCGCCAGCGATGGGTGCGGACGCTTCGTCCCATGACGGGGCTCTTGAGGCGATTGTCGGCGGGGCGGAGGATCTGGCTGATGGCGACCTCATTCCATTCGGTGAGAGGGTCTTTGAGGAGGGGCTTGAGGCTGCGTCCGGGAAGTCCGGTGGGTAGGAGGAATCCGGCGAGGTCGATGACCGTGGGATAGATGTCGACGAGCTCCACAATTCGCGAACAGGCCTGACCTTTGCCCTGGATTCCAGGTGCGCTGATGATGAGGGGCGTGCGGGTGCCTTGTTCAAACATGGTGCGTTTTTGCCAGACGCCGTTGTGCTCGCCGAGGTGGTATCCGTGGTCACTCCAGAACACAACGATGGTGTTGTCGGTGAGCTTGAGGCGATCGAGCTCGTCGAGCATACGGCCGACTTGGGCATCGATGAACGAGACGCAGGCGTAGTAGGCCTGTAGGGCCTTGCGGCAATTGAGCTCGCTGATGTTGTAATGGGGAATGGGGTTGTTGTGAGCAAAGGCCGCGGTGGGGATGTCGTCGCGGTCACCTTTGGGCGCGTAGGGGAGCTGGATCGATTCGAGCGGGTACATCTCGAAGTATTTCTTCGGAGCCACGAAGGGCGAGTGGGGGCGGAAGAAGCCGGCGGCGATGAAGAAGGGTTCGTCCTTCTTTTCGTTCATCATCTTGATGGCCTCGGTGGCGATCATGCCGTCGGTCTGTTCCTCGTCCGTGCCGTCCGCGGCGAGCCAACTGAGGGTGCCGCTGATCTTGCGGGCGGGCTCGGCATTGAAGACGAGGTGTTCGTCGGTCTTGTCACGGCCCTTGGGATTAACGGTGCGTTGCCATGAAGGTGGGTCGTCGAAGCCATCGGTGCCGATGCTGGCGGGGACGTTGTAGTGGTAGATCTTTCCGGTGCGGGCCACGAAGTATCCTTCCTTGATGAAACGCTGGGACAGCGTGACGGCTTCGGGAACGGCGTCGCGGAAGTGGGCATCGAGATCGTAGACCTTGATTTGATCGGGGCGGAGACCGGTCATGACCGAAGCCCGGCTGGGATTGCAGAGGGGGAGTTGGTTGTAGGCGCGATCAAAGCGAACACCACGGGCGGCAAGGCGATCGATGTTGGGAGTTTTGACGACAAGGTTCCCGTAGCACCCGAGAGAGGAAGCGAGGTCATCGACCGCTATGAAGAGGACGTTGGGTTTCTCGGCCGAAAGGGAGGAGCAGAGCGCGAAGAGAAGGAGGAATCGCCGGATCATTGGGATAGTTTTGATGGATTGGAGCGGAAGGCGAGAAAGAAGAGCTTCCGTGCTGGAGGAGGCACGTCATTGACGCGGCTTTTCTTCAAAGCTAGCTTTGCGGATGGTTGTGAAGATCCTTCTCTTTTTTGCTTTGTTGGTCTCGGTTGCCTTTGCCGAAGATGACATGATCCAACGGAAATGGTGGGTTCCTGAGATGGCTCCGATCATTGAAGTTTTTGGCGAGAGCGACGATCCGTTTGAACAAGAGCCATTGGTTCTGATCCACTCATACCAAGATGGTCAGATCAAGGAATGGTTGAAGGACTCAGGGGTGAACTTTCCGCCCAACAGTTTATTACGGACAGAACTTGATCAGAGGAAGCGCAGGTTTCTGATCGTGAAGAATACCTCGGAGAATCTGGAGATTATCGATCATGTTCTTTCGGCGAAGTATCCGGTTCACACGACCCAGCAATTGATTGAGAAGTTCCTGTCTGAAACCAAGGGAAAGAACGTTCCCGAAGTGATCCCAGTTGTGGGAAAGTATACCGAGCAAGTGCTTGGCCCCTTGGCGAGTTTATCCGGGGAGCTTTATGAATTGGATCGGCAACTGACTTTTGATTTAGAAGCCGAGCTCAGGAAGAAGGTGGAGAAGAGGCGTGCAAAAATCTTGAAGGTTCTCCCTGCAAGCCTTGATGCGACCAGGGAATATCTTGCTGCGATGAATGATCTTCTGAAGGAGTGAAGTAAGGTTGAAAGGAATTCGCTGAGGAAGGGGGTTGAGAGCGGTCGAGGAAGTCGATAGGGTTCGCGTATGAAGCGAATTGCTGCGGCTTTAGTTTTCCTGGTTTCCTCTGTTTTCGGCAAGGCGCCGAATATCGTCCTCATCATTGCCGATGACATGGCTTGGGATGATTCGGGAATTTACGGAAATCCCAATGTCGCCACGCCGAATATCGACAAGCTGGCCAAGGGTGGGATGCTGTTTCACAATGCCTACCTGACGGCTTCTTCGTGTTCGCCCTCGCGGTGCTCGATCATCACGGGTCGGTATCCGCACAATACCGATGCGGAGGAACTGCATTGGCCGATGCCGAAGGAACAGGTGACCTTTGTCGAGAAGTTGCGTGGAGCGGGATACTGGACGGCGGCGGCCGGGAAGTGGCATTTGGGCGATGCGGCGCGGGATCGGTTTGATGAGATTCGGGAGACCGATACCTCCGGCTTCCAATTGCCGGCGGGTAAGGAAGGTGAGAAGGGAAAGTTTGTCGAGACGATGGAGGGCGAGGCCCAGTCGGGCTGCACTGAGTGGGTGCCTTTGTTGAAGGAGCGTCCGAAGGAGAAGCCGTTCTTCCTTTGGTTGGCGGCGCTGGATCCTCACCGGCCTTATCACGAGAACATCGTCGAGAATCCCACCGAGCTGTCGAAGGTGCGTTTGGCTCCGTATCATTTGGATACTCCTGAAGTGCGTCGGGACTATGCACTCTACTACGACGAGATTCGGCGCTTGGACAAGTATGTCGGATTGGTGATGGCCGAGCTGGATCGTCAGGGGATTGCCGAGGAGACCATGGTGGTCTTTATGTCAGACAACGGCCGGCCGTTTCCCCGGGACAAAACGACGATTTATGACTCGGGCATTCGAACTCCCTTCATTGTGCGGTGGCCGGAGACCGTGAAGGCCGGGGGTGTGACCAAGAGTCTGGTGAGCATGATCGATGTGGCCCCGACCTTCTTGAAGATGGCCGGAGTGACGCCAGGGGAGACTTTTCAGGGGAAGAGTTTTCTTCCGGTTTTGAAGGATCCATCGAGCAAGATTCGCGAGGTCGTTTTTGCCGAGCAGAACTGGCATGACTACGAAGCACACGCGAGAGCGGCGCGGAATGAGGAATTCAAATACATCCGCAATGGATATCCGGACCTGCCGTTGACACCGTCGGCTGACGGAGTGAGGTCCCCGACGTTTCAAGCCATGATCAAGTTGCACGAGGAGGGCAAGTTGCCCGAAGTGCAATCGGTATACTTTGTGAAGCCTCGTCCGAAAGAGGAGCTGTATCACAGTGCCAAGGATCCGCATGAGACGAGGAATCTGATCAACGACCCGAAATACAAAGAGGTCTTGGCGGAATTGCGCGGTGCTCTCGATACGTGGATCAAGGAGACGGGAGATCGGGTGCCGGAGTTGAGAACGGCGGATGAGTTTGACCGGACCACCGGTTTGCCCACTCCAGCGAGGGTTCGACCCAGGTTGTCGAAGAAAGAGATGGTGAAGAAGGGGCTCGCGGCGCCTTAAGGAATGAAGACGAGTTGATTGAGTAGCGCCGCTCTCAGGAGTGTGCGCTGGAAGAGGTTGATTGGGTTTTGGCTTGTTCTGGGAACTGGTTTTCTAGGTTTGCTTTGGGTGGCGGCAGGGGAGATTGCCAGTCCGGAGAGAAGAGAGCTTGAGTTGTATCATCGTGAGTTTCTCGAGAAACCCGGAGATAGGGGGCTGGCGATTGATCGGTATGACTTGATTGATGGCGAGGTTCCCACCTTGGTGGTGCGTCCGGATCCTGAAAGTGGAGTTTCAAAACGAGGAACGATTCTGCGGGGCCAGCTGGAAAAGCGTGGGTTTCAAACAAGAGTATATGGAGAGGTTGAGAAACTGGTGGTGCTCCTTCACGGGAGGAATGGTCGGAAGGAGGATCTGTTGCCTGCGGCTGAGAGATTTTGTGCGGTTGGTTTTCTGTGTATGATTCCAGATCTGCCGGCGCATGGTGAGAGCAAGCTGTCCACGGTGGGTTACGGGGCGAGGGAGTTTGAGCAGGAGTTGGCGGCCGGTGTGGCGGACGAGGTGGAGCGGGTCATGGGAATCGAGAAGCTTCTCCGTGTCTTGTGGGGAATGTCAATGGGAGGATCTTTCGCGATTCATGCGGCTGCGAAGGATTCCGAGATGTGGGAGCGCATGGTGATCGTCTCGTCGTTCGATACTCTGGGTGGCGTGATCGACGATTCGTGGGCGGGCGGATTTCGGGGCTTGGTGGATTGGATGATCGAGATGAGGGGAGGACCGGTGGTGGGAGAAGTGAAGCCGGTGGATTTGCTCAAGGAATTAAAAGTGCCGACCTTGTTTGTGCACGGCGATGCTGATGACTTGATCAACCTGAAGAGAGGAGAAGCACTGTTTAGGGCGAGTGGAGGCGAAAAGAGATTTCTTACAGTCGAAGGAGGAACGCATTCGAATGTGCTGGTGACCGAGGCTCCGGTGTATGCCGCGATGGCAGAGTGGTTGTTGGAGGAATAAAAAAGGCACGTGGTTGGAACCACGTGCCTTTTGAGAAATGAGCGATCGAGGAAGAGTTACTTCCCGATGGCGTAAAGGTGGGTCTGGGTGGCCACATAGACCACGTTGTTGGCCACGATGGCCGAGCTGTAGATCGGAGCCGGGAACTCGATGGTGCCGAGCGACTTGAGTTCCTTGCCAGCCTGAAGGATGTGAAGTTCACCGTCTTCGGTTCCGAGCCAGACCTTGCCGTCGGCCACGAGAGTTGAGCCCCAGATGCGGGACTGGGTTTCGTGCTTCCAGTAAGCTTCTCCGGTCTTGGCATCGAAGCAGTGGATGTCGCCGTCATATTCGGCGGCGTAGACCAATCCATCGGCCACACTGAGGGTGGAGATGGAGCGGCCGACTTCCGTGGAGGACCAAACCGGCTTTCCGTCGGCTCCAAGGCAGACGATGTTGCCCACGCCGTCTCCGTGCTCGGGGTCTTGTCCGATGATGGTGTAGACCAAGCCGTCGGAAATCACGGTGGTGCCGATGATTTCACTGGGGCCGGCGTAAGTGGCATACTTGATGGGCTTGCCATCTTTCTCCCGGTACTCGGGCGGGTTGCAGTCGAACTTCCAGAGTTCCTTGAAGACGTCGAATCCTTCCTCGTCTTTCACGGTGACGGGATCAAAGGCGTAGGCGAAGCCGTCGCCACCACCCCAGACGATGGTTTCCTTGTCGCCAAGCTTTCCGTAGGCAGGGGAAGACCAGCTGGCGTGGAGGACGCGCTCGGAAACACCGGAAACCTCTTCTCCGACCAATTCGCCGGTGTTCTTGTCGAGAGCGACGAGAGACGGTGAGCTGGGAGCGGGGATGTTGGTGTGGGACCAGTCCACTCCGTTGGAGGTGGCGGTGTAGAGCTTGTCACCAACGACCACGGGAGAGCAGGAAGACACGTTGTGCGGGAAGATCCCGAGTTCTTCGCGCATGTCGTAGATCCAGAGAATGTCGGGCGAGTGTTCGCCGAGTTCCACCGGGTTGCCGTCGGCCGACTGGTATTTGGCTTCGTCCTGAAAGTCACCGTCGTTTCCGTTGGCCATGCCGTTGGTGTCGAGACAGACCACCTCGCCACGGTTGGTGACGAGCCACATGCGATCGCCTTCGACAGCGGGCGAGGAGCAAAGTCCGACGTATTCCCAGTCGCTCACCTTACCGGCGCCGAGCTTGGGGATCACGAGCTGCCAGGCGAAGGAGCCATCGGCTTCGTTGAAGGCCATGAGAACTCCGCGGTCACCCTTTTGTTTTTCGTCACGAGGTGATTCGTTGTTGGTTCCGACGTAGACCTTGCCTCCGGCGACGATGGTGTTGCCGTAAGCCTGGGAGCCGAGTTTGGCGGCCCATTTGATGTTCTTGGCCTCGTCGAGAATGGCCGCTTCCGTTTCGTCGTCGAGTTCACCAGGGTTGATGTCGACGGGGAGTCCTGAGGCAATGCCGACCATGTTGCGGGAGGCATCGCGTCCCCACATGGGCCATTCCTTGGTGATGTCGGCGGCATTGGGTGCGGGAGCGGCACCTTTTCCGGCGTCTTCTGCAGGCTTGGTGCTGGTATCAGAGTCGTCGGCTTTTTCATGTTTGGGGCTGTCCTTGCAGGCGGTCAGCAAGGTGAACCCGGAGAGCACGAGGGCGGTAGTTTTTTTCATGGAGAACTAGGAGTGAAGTTGAAGTTTTAAGATGCCGTTACTTGCCGGCGCTGATTTTGAGATTGTCGATGAAGACCCGCTTCTGTGATTGAGGCGAGAAGGCGAAGATTCCCGGGGCGCCCTGCGGGTGGCAGCGCTTGACGGGCACCTTGATGGTCCAATCGGCGGGTTCGGCTTCGCCCTTGGGCCAGGCTTTGGCGAAGACGGTGCCGGTGCCATCGGCGTTGGCCTTGACGTTTGTTTTCAAGGAATACCAGGTATTGGCCTTGATGGGGAATTTGACGGACTGCTTGACGCGTTCGTGGTTGGAGGACACCTCGAGGATGTTCTGGTTCCCCACCAAGGTGATGAGGTAGCGCTGGTTGACCAGGCCGACAGTCGACTTGATGCGGCGGTTTCCGTCGGTCATGACATCGGCTTCGAGGACGTAGTCCTTCATGTCCTCGCCTCCGAAGAAGTTCATCGTGCGCTGGAAGAGGACGTTGTCGAGACGGTTGGCGATGACCTTGGAGCCATCCTTTTCGAGGACCCACCATTTCACGCGGGCACCGAGCCAGGCGAGGGGCGGGAAGTTGACCTTCTCGCCTTGGGGTGACTCCATGGTGAGCTCGGTGGCTTCGAAGTCTTCGGAGTATCCCACGTTGGCTTCGATGCGGCCGCGGGTGGTGGCGGACATTTCGCCCATGGTGACCTTGAGAGCGCCGGCGGAGAGTTTGGCGTCCGCTCCGGCAGTGACTTTTCCGGTCTTAGGATCAACGGTAGCGTCGACTTCCGCCTTCACTTTTGCGGTGGGCGGAATGAACTTGGCCCAGGAGAGGCCGTCGGTGATCACCTTCACGCGGCGTCCGCTCTTATCGAGGCCCCAGACCTTGAATTCCTGGGAGGCGCCGGGAGAGATTGCGAATTCGGCCGGGACGACCTGGAGTTGAGCAACCTCGCCGGGAGTCTCGGCGGGCGCGGGAGCTTCTCCGGTGTATTTGCCATCCTTGTTGCCGAAGCAGAAGAGGCCGTCGCGGGTCGAGAGATAGACTTTGCCGGCCCAGATGGTGGGAGGAGCCAGAAGCTTCACCCCGGAGCCTTCGGCATCCTTGATTTCGGCGTGGGAGAGGACTTCGGCCTTTTCGTCGCTGGGCTTCACGATGGCGAAGGTACCTTCGAACCAGGGAGCGTAGATTTTTCCGTCACCATAGATCGGGGAGGCGTGGATTTGGTCGGGTGAAAGTTTTTCCTGCCAGAGGGTCTTGCCGGAGTCGGCGTCGACAGCGATCAGTTCGCCGGTGAAGTTGGTGGTGTAGACGCGATTGCCGACGAGGATGGGCGAGCTGGTGAAGCCAATGTGGTCATCGTTGCGCCAGACTTCGGCCGAGTTGTCGAGAACGAGCTGTTCGGCGGGGTATTCGGTGGGGATTTTGAGACACACGAGGCGGCCCTTGGAGGAAGCGTCGGTGTTTTCCTTGCCGTGGATCGCGATCAGCTTGTCCTTTCCGTAGAGGAGAACCTGGGAGTTCACTCCACCTTGCGAAAGGAGAAAGCGCCAGACGGGCTTGCCGGTGCGGGTGTTGACACAGACCACGTTGCCGCATCCGGTGCCGGCGTAGAAGACCCGTTGGTCGCCGAGCTGTCCGAAGACCGGCATGGAGAAGGAACTGTCGACAGGACGAATGCCCGGAGTGGAATACCAAACGAGTTCGCCGGTGATTTTGTCGAAGGCATAGAAGCGGTCACGGGCGGGGCCGGTCGTTCCCCAGTTGGCAGTCACGCAGTGGAAAATGACAAGTGGACCGTCGATGGCGGCCGATCCGGTCCGGCCATTGGGGAAGGTCAGGCGGGCCAGCTCCTCGATCAGGGAAATCTCCCAGACCGGTTCACCATCGGCGGTAAAGGCGACACAGCGGCCGTTGGAGGTCTGAAGGTAGACATTGCCGGTTTCGTGATCGACGATGGGCGAGCCAATTCCGTAGCGGTTGTAAACGACGTCGGAGATATAGTCGGAAAAGCGTTTCTCCCATTTCTTCTCGCCTGTGACGGCATCGAGGCAGACGAGGGTTTCCTGAACGTCCTCGGCCGGATCGTCGCCGAATTGCCCATATCCAAACACGTAGAGGTTGCCATTGGCGATGACGGGGGCTCCAGCGCCGTTGAGATCGTATTTCCAAAGTTGGTTGTCGGCACCGGGTTTCCATTTGTCGGGGAGACCGGTTTCGGTGGACACGCCGTTTTGCGACGGGCCACGCCAGTTGAGCCAGCCGTTGACTTCGGCGGCAAGGGATTGGGAGAGCAGGGCGCCTCCGAGAATGAGGGAACGCAAGTTCATGGGTGTTTTCATACGCAATTGTTGCGTGAAAGCTTCAACTTTCTGCCCGATCCGTCAAGTGAGCGGATTTCTGAATGAATGAGCCGCAGAATGGATGGAAATGGCAGAAAGTGACAGAAATGCTAGATGGCAGGGCAGTTACCTCGAATCTGCCCGAATTGGCTTCGGTTTCAGAAGGGGTGAAAATGGAGACCGAAAGTTTCTGCTACGTCCTACTCCAGCGTGATCACTTCATCGAGATTGAGGATGAGGTGAGCGGTGGCGGTGTGGGCGGCGTGGGTGACGGGGTCGATGGACTCGTCGCGGGGGGATTGGCCGGAGGCGAGGAATTTGGTGGCCTCTTCGGGATTGCCTTTGAAGTAGTTGGTGAAGCTGTCGCGGTTTCGTTTGAGGATGGCGAGGGTACCGGCATCGGGTTGATGACCTTTGGCCAAGAGATAACCATAGGCGAGGGGAGCTTCGGGGCTTTCCTTGATCATGCGCTCGGCGAGATGACGGGCGGCTTCGAGGAAGGTGACGTCGTTCATGAGGGCCAGCGCTTGCAGTGGCGTGTTGGTAATCTTGTGGCGAACGTTACAGATCTCGCGTCCCGAGCCATCGAAGATGAGTTGGCGGGGTGGAGCCACGGCGCGTTTCCAGAAGGTATACATGCTCTTGCGATAGAGATCATCGCCGGTAGAGGGTTTGTATCGAGTGCCGGCATTGGCGGCCACGGCCTGCCAAAGGCCTTCGGGCTGGTAAGGTTTGACGGGCTTACCCCCGAGGCGTGGGTTGAGGAGGCCCGAAGCGTGGAGCGCCATGTCGCGGATGGCGAAGCCGTCCATGCGGTAGCGGGGACCTTTGGCGAGGAGGCGGTTTTCAGGATCCTTTTCGTTGATGATGGAATTGCTCTTCGACGATTGCTGGAAAGTTTCGCTGGTGACGAGGAGGCGGTACATCTTTTTGACGTCCCAACCGGATTCGATGAATTCCACGGCGAGCCAGTCGAGAAGTTCGGGATGGCTGGGGAGCTCACCCTGGAGGCCGAAGTCCTCGGAGGTCTTGACCAAACCGGTCGAGAAGAGTCGTTGCCACATCCGGTTGACGGTCACGCGGGCGGTGATGGGGTTGTCTTTGGAGACGAGCCATTGTGCGAATTCGAGACGGTCCTTCGGGTGCTCGGCGCCGGCGGGGAGGAGGGCCGCGATGACGCCACGGGGGAGCGGATCATCTTTCACGGGTTCATCGTATTGTCCTCGATTAAGGAGATAAGAAGGAGTTGGTGCACCGGCCTTTTCCCGCATCACCATAACGGGCACGGAACCGCCTTGGGCGTCGGAGATTTTCTTTTCGATGGCGGCCTTTTGGGCGAGAGCTTTGCGCAGGACGGGATCGAGTCCGCGATAGTGATCACTGAGGACCTTGAGGTTTTGTTGACCGGCAGACTTGGCCAGCTCGGCGAGGACATTGGCGGGCATCCCCCCGGTCTTGAGAATGGGGTTCTCCGCTTCGGTCGCAAGGATACGGAACGAACCGATCTGGTGATTGGCAAAGCCGGCATTGAAGTGGAGATCGACCGAGACCTCTCCTGAATTGGCGGGGATGGGTTTGTCGAAGACGAGGACGAGGGATTCCGACTTGTTGGGATGACTGTCGATGGCCCAACCGGATCCGCCGTTGTTGTCGGTGGCATTTTTGGCGGGATAGTTGGCCTGCGAATAGCTGGCTTCGGTCTTGGCGACTTTGACCGGCTTCTTGTTGGCCGAAATCTTCACGTCGGTGAGGACGAAGTTTCCGTTGGTGGCGAGTGAGAGCTTGTTGGCTCCTTTGAGGGAGGGGTGGGGAAGGGCGTCGATGCGCAGACCGGTCAGGGTGCGTTTCCCGGTGGGGAGCTTCAGCTGGTAAGTCGTTTTAGAGACTTTGCCTTTGAAGAGGTAGGCTTGGTCGGCGAGTTTTTCGAGATTGCCCTTCGTAGCCTTGGCCGAGGACAGGTTGACGGGAAGCCAGTCGCTTTTGGGCGACTTCTTGTCAAAGGTCTTGGCCCATTCCTGAACGCGGGAAGGAAGGGACTTTTCGGCGTCGGCAACCGTTGCGGCGGCCGCTTTCAGCTCGGCGTGGTATTCGTTGGGGACGGTGGCGAGCGGAGAGGAAAACTTGGTGACCGGTTGGGCCTGGGTGCCCCTGCCGGTGCCTCGTTCGCCGATGTTGTTGAAGTAGGCGAAGAGCTGGAAGAACTCGCGTTGCGAGATGGGGTCGTATTTGTGATCGTGACAGCGGGCACAGCCGGTGGTGAGGCCGAGCCAGACGGTGGAGGTGGTTTCGACGCGGTCGATCACGTTCTCAACATAGAACTCGGGAGCGAGTGCTCCGCCTTCCGCGTTCTGACGGTGGTTGCGGTTGAAGGCGGTGGCCAGTTGTTGGGAGGTGGTGGCATTGGGCAGCATGTCGCCGGCGATCTGTTCGATGGTGAACTGATCGAAGGGCATGTTCTTGCGATAGGCGTCGATGACCCAATCGCGCCACGGCCAGTTGGAGCGTTCGCTGTCGTTTTGGTATCCATCGGTATCGGCGTAGCGGGCGGCATCGATCCAGAAAAGGGCCATGCGTTCGGCGTAGGCATCGGAGGCGAGAAGGGAGTCGACGAATTCTTCGTAGGAACCATGTTTCTTAAGCTCTTCGAGTTGAGCCGGCGTGGGTTGGAGTCCGGTGAGAGCGAGGGAAGCGCGACGAGCCAGAGTGGGAAGGTCTGCTTTGGGCGAAGGCTTCAATCCCTCTTCGAGAACGCGCTTGCGAATGAAGTGATCAACCGGGTGGGTGTTGGCAGGAACTGAAGCTTTCACGGGCTTGGTGAAACTCCAGTGGTCTTCGTACTTGGCTCCTTGCTCGACCCATTTCCTGATGAGCTCCTTCTGTTGGTCGGTGAGGGAGCGGTTGGAGTCTTCAGGAGGCATCGGATCGGCATCATCGAAGATCCGGTAAATCACTTCCGAGTCGTCGGGCTTGCCGGGAACGATGGGAGTAGTTCCCTTGTGTTCCTTGTAGGCGTATTCGGCGAGGTGGAGAGCAACATCCGCTTCACGGGTCTTGGGATCCTGGCCATGGCAGTAGAAGCAGTTTTCCGACAGGATGGGACGGATGTGCTTGTTGTAGGAAATTTGTTCTTCGGCTCCCAGCGAATGAGCCACGACGAGAAAGAGGAAAAGTCGTTTCATGGAATATGAGGAGAGCCGACGGGGCGTCTGCTGTTCAACTTAGGAAAGAATGTCTTTGACGATATGGCCGTGGACGTCGGTGAGGCGGTACTGTCGTCCCTGGAATTTATACATGAGCTTCGTGTGATCGATGCCGAGCTGGTGAAGCAGGGTGGCATGAAGGTCGTGGACGTGGACCGCTTCCTTGTGGTGTTTGGTCGGATGGGCCGCGATGGGAGCGCCATTCTTGTCGACGATGTTGTAGCAGAAGTCATCGGTCTGCCCGAAGGTTGTGCCCGGTTTGATGCCACCGCCGGCCGCCCAGATTGAGAAGCAGCGCGGATGGTGGTCGCGGCCGTAGTTATCGCGCGTCAGTTTACCCTGGCAGTAGGAGGTGCGGCCGAATTCACCACCCCAGACGACGAGGGTGTCATCGAGGAGACCGCGCATCTTGAGGTCCTTGACGAGCGCGGCGGAAGGCTGGTCGGCATCGTAGCACTGGCCCGAGAGTTGTTTGGGAAGAGTGAAGTGCTGGTCCCAGCCCATGTGGTAGAGCTGAATGAAGCGGACGTCGCGCTCGGCGAGGCGTCGGGCCATGAGGCAGTTGTAAGCGTAAGAACCGCGCTTCTTGACTTCGGGGCCATACATCTTGAGGACCGATTCGGGCTCGTCCGAAATATCGGTGAGCTCGGGAACCGAGGTCTGCATCCGGTAAGCGAGTTCGTATTGCTGGATGCGGGTGTCGATTTCGGGATCGTGATACTCGGCGAGCTTCTTTTCATTCAGCTCGGCGAGGTCATCGAGCATCTTGCGTCGGGCCTTGGCCGAGAAGCCATCGGGATTGGAAAGGTAGAGGACCGGATCGCCGGTCGACATGAACTTCACGCCGGCGTGTTTGGTTGGGAGAAAGCCCGATCCCCAGAGGCGGTCGTAGAGAGGTTGACAATTGGGACGGCCGGTGCCGCGGGAAACCATGGCCACGAAGTCGGGAAGGTTCTTGTTTTCCGATCCCAATCCGTAGGAAAGCCAGGAGCCCATGGAGGGGCGTCCGGGGATTTGTGATCCGGTCTGGAAAAAGGTAATCGCGGGATCGTGGTTGATAGCCTCGGTATACATCGAGCGGACGAGGCAGATGTCATCGGCAATCCCTGAGATGTGGGGGAGGAGTTCCGAGATCTCCGTGCCGGCCTGACCGTGTTTCTTGAACTTGTATGTCGTGCCCGCGATGGGGAAGGACTTCTGGTTGGCCGTCATCCCGGTCTTCCGCTGGTCGGTGTCCACGAAGTCGGCGAGCTCCTTGCCGAAGTGTTCCTGGAGCTTGGGCTTGTAGTCGAAAAGGTCCTGCTGCGAAGGGGCTCCACTCTGGAAGAGATAGATCATGCGCTTGGCCTTCGGCTTTGGCTGGGTGGCGGGCTTTGCCAGAAGGGGCTGGTCCAACATCGAGGCCAGGGCGGCAATGCCGATACCATTGGCGGATTTTCCGAAGAAATGGCGGCGATTGAGAAGGAGTCGGGATTGACTGACGGGATCGGACATGGTGGGTTTTTGGCTTCCGGATGAGTGAGTCTAGAGGCAGATTCGGAGAAATGAAATTGTATCGATCAGAGCAGGGCCTTGAATTGGAGGCAGACGGGAGAGTTTACGCGGCTGAAGAGGAGCTTCTGACACGGCTTTTTCGATCCGGAAAGGGCGAAGTCGGGGAGATCCTTTCGGCGATTGGGTCAGGAGAGAGCTTGGAAGAAGTGAGGGGAGGGCTTCCGCCGGTGCCGGGCGATACCGAGATCTGGGCTTCGGGTGTGACGTATTTAAGGTCGAAATCAGCGCGGATGGAGGAGTCCGAAGAGGCGGGGGGCGATGTTTTTTACGATCTAGTCTACGAAGCAGAGCGGCCCGAGTTGTTTTTCAAGTCGATGGGGAGCCGGGCTGTGGGTCACGAAGGTAAGATCCGGGTGCGAGAGGATTCGGATTGGGACGTGCCCGAGCCGGAGCTGACTTTGGCGATCAATGCCGGGGGCGAGATTTTTGGGTTTACGGTTGGGAACGATGTCAGTTCACGGTCGATCGAGGGAGAGAACCCGCTTTATCTTCCCCAGGCCAAGGTCTACCGGGGAAGCTGTGCGGTGGGACCGTGTTTGTTGTTGGGGCGTGAAGCCATCAAGGATGATGCCTTTATCAAGCTGAAGATTTTTCGTGGCGAGGAGCTCATGTTTGAGGGCCAAACTGATCTGGCCCAACTGAAGCGGAGCCTCGAGGAGCTGGTAGGCTTTCTCTATCGCGAATTGGATTTTCCGAATGGGGCGATGTTGATGACCGGAACGGGTGTGGTTCCTGGATCGGATTTTTCACTGCAATCGGGAGATCGGGTGGAAATTGAGATCGAGGGGATTGGAGTGCTGGAGAACGAAGTGGAATGAAGGAAATTCTGGAATCGGGCGAGGAGGGGATTGACGAGGTCTTGACCCGGGCGGAGGGGCATGACGGGGAGCTGCCGATTTCGGGGGAGGATCTGACGCAGGGGACAAGTGGAGACTTGTTCGGGTGGATGCAGAATGTGGGGATGGGTTGGAAGGCGGCCGGCTGGGGGAAGAAAGAGGTTCTGGTCTTGTCGACTCAAGGGGGGATTCGCCAACCCGATGGGACGCCGACCGCGCTGGGGTATCATTCGGGTCATTGGGAAGTGGGGTTGTTGATGGAGGCGGTGGCGAAGGAAGTGGCGCGTCTTGATGGCGTGCCGTTCGCAGGCTTTTGCAGTGACCCATGCGATGGGAGGACGCAGGGGACGAAGGGGATGATGGATTCGTTACCTTATCGCAATGATGCCGCCATGGTGATGCGCCGCTTGATTCGCTCCTTGCCGACAGCGAAGGGCGTGGTCGGGGTGGCGACTTGTGACAAGGGGTTGCCGGCCATGATGATGGCTTTGGCCGGGTGCGGTCATTTGCCCGGGGTCTTGGTTCCGGGCGGGGTAAGTTTGTTGAGTGAGGATACCGAGGATTTGGGCAAGGTGCAGTCCTTGGGAGCCCGTTATGCGCACGGCGAAGTCAGTCTTGAGGAAGCCGCGGCGACGGCCTGTCGGGCCTGTGCCAGCCCAGGAGGAGGGTGTCAGTTTCTGGGAACGGCGGCGTCCAGCCAAGTGATGGGAGAAGCCTTGGGAATGAGTCTGCCGCATAGTGCGCTGTGTCCGAGTGGGGCGCAAATCTGGAAGGATATGGCGACGAGGAGCGGTCGAGCCGCAATGGAGATGGACTTTCCATTGAAGGAGGTGCTCACCGAGAGAGCCCTGCACAATGCCATGGTGATGCATGCGGCCTTCGGGGGATCGACCAATTTGATTTTGCATTTGCCGGCGATTGCTCATGCCGCGGGATTGGATCGTCCGACCGTTGACGATTGGCAGAAGGCGAATCGATTGGTTCCTCGAATTGTCGATGCCTTGCCAAACGGGCCGATGGGGTATGCCACGGTGCAGGTGTTTTTGGCGGGAGGCGTTCCTGAGGCGATGTTGAGGTTGAGGGATGTCTTGGATCTCGATGTTCTCACGGTGAGTGGTCAGTCACTCGGCGAGAATCTGGATTGGTGGGAAACGTCGGAGCGGCGGAAGTTGGTGAAGGAGAGACTTTATCACTTGGACGGAATTGATGCGGACGAGGTCATTCGTGAACGGGATCGTGGTTTGTCGAGCACGGTGACTTTTCCACAGGGGAATCTTGCGCCGGAGGGAAGTGTGGTGAAGAGCACCGCGATTGATCCTTCCATGATTAGAGAGGACGGAGTGTTTCTGTTAGAAGGAAGGGCTCGGGTATTTGGGAGTGAGGCGGCAGCGATCACTGCGGTGAAGTCGACGGGGGATGACCGGATTCGGGCCGGGGATGTCATGATTCTTGCTGGGATTGGCCCGATGGGCGCCGGGATGCCGGAGACCTATCAAGTGACTTCGGCCTTGAAGTATTGCGAGGTGGGCAAGGAAGTGGCTTTGGTGACAGACGGAAGATTCAGTGGAGTCTCGACCGGAGCTTGTATCGGGCATGTCAGCCCGGAAGCCCTGGCTGGAGGACCCATCGGAAAGTTGCGCGACGGTGATCCGGTCCGGGTGAGGATTGATACCAAGTCCCTGGAGGGAACGATCGACTATCTGGGTGAGATGGACGAGCTGATGGCGCGGGATTTGCATCCTGCGGTGAAGGTCCATCCGGACCTTCCCGCGGACACACGTCTCTGGTCGGTTTTGCAGAATGCCAGCGGGGGAAGCTGGGGAGGATGTGTTTACGATGCCGATTCAGTCGCTTCCCTGTTGTAGGGGAGCTACCGAGGAGTGGATGACTTGGGCCGGGGTGACGACGTCGAGGATTCCTTTCCGATGAATCGATCGGGTGGGATGTCCGGCGTAGTGCAGTGCGGCTTGGATCAAGGTCACGCAAGTGAACTCATCGGGAATTTCCTCGAGGGTATCGGGGGTGGTGGTGACATTCTTGAACCCGAGGGCACCGGTGTAGTCGTAGGCCTTCTTGGGATCCGAGGCATTGGACAGGGCGCGGTCGACGAATGAAGCGAGACGTTCCTCGTCGATTTCGCGTGTGGGGCGGTAGAGGATCCATCGTTTATTGGCGAGGTATTCGAAACCATCGTCGATGTTGGCCGCTTGCTTCATCGCGAGCTGGAGGAGCCGGGGGCCGTCGCCTTGATCGACCACGAGGGCGAGGTGTCCGTATGCGAAGAGTTCGTAGGGGATCTTCTGGATGTTTCTTTTGCGGAGATGAGACATGGCCTCCTTGTGGGACATGTGGAAGGCGATGACGTCTCCGGTTTTGATTTGGTCCGTCGGGATTGGTTCGTTGGCCTTGTGACGGATGATTTCCCTGAAGGCGGCGTCTTCTTTTTGGAGGTGGTTTCCTCCGGGGGCGCGATCCATGAGGCAGAAGGGAAAGCGACCCTGATGGAGTGGCTTGTCGCTGCAGGAGCTCGAGATTGCGACGAGGAAGAAGAGCATGCTCACTTGAACGAGCCGGCTTCTAACAGCGGCCGAAGGGAGTTGGCAGATGGACTTCCGTGAGAAGCGGTGCCGGTTCTTTGCGATGAAGCGATAGACAAGGTCACGGAGAGGGCGTGGGATGAGTCTCGCGATCAAAGCCATGCCTCGCCAGTGTCCCCCGAGGGCCTCCATGGTCACGATGAAAGCGGTTGAGCGTTCGTAGGTTGTGTCATCCCGGGTAGCGAGCATGGTGGCTTTCCTTCCCTCGGGAAGGGGTTCGAAAGTGAGCCGTTCCTTGTGGTCTTCGTCGGCCAGAAAAGAGAGGAAGCGGTTGCACATTAGGCAATCGGTATCGAAGGCGAGGCGGACCTTTCCTTTTGCGGGAAGCCATTTGGGATCGAAGGTGAAGAGGTGAATCATGAGCATGCCGAGAGAGAGGTCGGCAAAGTCGATGAGGAGGATGAGCGAGAGATGCATCACCACCAGTGACAACCAGATCCAGGGGCGTGACTTGCGGTGAAGGACAAGAGGGAGGTAGAGGAGTTCTGCCAAGAGAGCGGCCCAGGTGGCGGTTGTTAGAAAGACCTCGGGAACGTTGAGTAGAAAGTCGCGAAAGAATCCCGGACGGGAGAGTGGATTCTCGAGCACGCGGAGGATGGCCGAACCATCGATCCAACTGGGCGAAGAGAGTTTGGTCCATCCGCTGAAGGTGTATCCGAGGGCGAGGAGGAATGTTGCCACCCGGATAATCAGTGGAGGCATTTCCCAGTTGGGATTCTTTTTCCCGAGGCTGAATTTTTCGCCCGAAGGAATGAATGCCGAGAGGACGAGGATGAGCCCAAGGTAAGGGAGCGAGGGATTGGAAGTGAGGTTGTTGCGATGGAAGAAGGCGGTGATGAGAAACCACAAGATGATCGCCGACGTGCGGCGGAAGAGGCCAAGGGTAAAAGTGATCGAGGCAGCGGTTGCCAGAACGAGCATCGTTAGAACGGCCCCGGGAGTATCCCAGAGGTAAAGGGGATTGGGAAAAATCCCAAAGGTGGCATTGAGCGTGGGATCGGCGAGAACTCCTTCGTTGGAAAAGAGTTCGGTGCCGTAGGGAATGAGGGCAAGGAAGTGCCAGGTCAGGAAGGTTCCAAAGATGATGCGGAAGATGGCGAATAAAGAGTTCATGGAATTAGTCGAGTTGGAATTGATAGTGAGGAGTCGATTCTCCCTCGCGGGCTTGAATCTTGATTTCGGGATGGAAGAGCTCGGGTAGATCGAGTTCCTCACGCAGCGTTGAGTCGTTGTTCAGGATTCCGTCGAAGAGGTGATTGCGCATGTCTTCGGGAAGGCGGGGAGCGTAGGCCAGAGCGGCACCGTAGACATTGCGGCGTTGGTAGGGGCCGTCGAGTCGGGCGTATCGTTCGGCGGTGAGGGGGATCTCCACAGTGTTTCCCTGGTCGTCTTCTCCGGAGATGATGAAGCTGGCGGCGAAGGGTTCGTAGCCATCCGCTTCGCAGAAGACTTTGGGGTAGGGAGCGAAGCCGGTGGCAAGACCGAGACCCCGGAGGGTGCGTGACCCGGTGGCATATCCGATGATCTGGAGAGATCCAAGGAGGCCGATGGCGAGAATGAAGGCATTTTTCGTTTTCATGATTTCTGAGGCGTTTGTTTTTGGGTGTAGCAGGCCCATCGTTTCCGACAGCCGACGCAGGTGGGTGGGATTCTGTGAACGTCCTTAAAGGAGAGCATGGCGGGCAGATTGGCCTCGCGTTGCTCGTCGAATCCACAGTGAGCCGGGGAGGTTTCCGGGTTGTGGTAGGTCTTGAAGAGAATGTCCCAGATGGGGAGGTCGGCGTAGTTCTGGGTGTGGTGCTGGTACTTGTGATGCACCCGGTGCGACTCAGGGCGTTGGAACCAAGGGCCGAGCCAGCGGGGGGTGCGAATGTTCCAGTGGTAGAAATATTCCGCGACTGCGGTGAGGAAGGTATACATCGCGGCGGACTCCACCGTGATGCCGAGGATGGCGTAAGTGAGGGTGGCCGAGATCAGGGAGTTGATCGTGATCTCGACCGGGTGCTTGTAAAAGCTGGCGAGGATTTCGATGCGTCGCGGTGAATGATGAAGTTGGTGGCAGAGCCTCCAGAAGAATTTCGATTCATGCCTGACCCGGTGCCACCAGTAATAGATGAAGGTGGAGATGAAGTAGGTAATGAAGGCTGCGGTGAGATCCGAGACGTGATCACGGAGGTGGAAAAGGGACGCACTTTGAAACCAGCGGTCCCACGTCAGTCCGGCGAGAACGACGATTCCGACTTGAGCCAGATTGATGAGCGCGATCCGGCTCCACCAGCCCTTGACCGAGGGAAGTTCGTTAGCGGGCCAGATCCTTTCGATGATGACAAGAACGAGGGCGATGCCTGCGAGAAGGGGAATCATGCGCGGAGAATGACCGAAGGCGCGTCAATCTCATAATCGATGATTTATTATGTCGTATTGATTTGATCAATGATTTTGAAATCGATTCTGGTGTTGCTGCGGACGCCTCATAACGTCGACCCCGATGAAGGTTCGTTTGTTACTATCTCTTCTGCCGTTTCTCGTTTCCAGTAATTGGGGACAGGTTCCGATGCCCAAGGAATTCAGAAGACAGGGAGTGTCCTCAAAAGCAGAAAAGGGCACTTCTGATCTAGTGCTCGGGAGAAGAGGAGAACTTCATTTTAGCGAACAACTTGCTCCCTTTTTTGAAGCGTTGAAGGACCTTGGATGGAAGGGGAAGCATAGTGATATCAACGATTTTGAACAGACAGGGGTTCAGTTGTTCCTGAAAGGTAAGCTGCCTCCGGGTGTCACCTATCGGATTCAGGGATCAGGTTCCAAGCTTCAGGGGCCTGCCTCATTGAGTGTGACCGTCAACACACCTGAAGGTGCGGCTCATGCGGCTTCCACCTTGTTACAGATGGTCGAAGTCAAAGATGGAGAAATCTACTGGCCGAACATCAACACCCAGGATGGGCCGGATGTTCCTTATCGCTCGTTTATGGTGGACATGGGGCGTAATCCGCACTCGCCGAAGCTCCTCAAGCAAATCGTGGATATGTTGTGGATGTATAAGGCGAACTACCTTCATTTGCATCTGAGCGATGATCAATTGTGCTCCTGGCCGTCCAAGGCGTTTCCCAAGATCTACAGTGAGCGTGCCGGCTGGACTTGGGAGGATTTCGTGGAGCTGGAAAGCTACAGCCAAGCGAGAGGGGTCACGATCATACCGGAATTTGATGTGCCGGGGCATTCGACGATTTTCCGAAGAGAATATCCCGAGGTCTTTGGCAAGACCCCGACTGATCTGGCGAAGAATCCGGAGGCCCAGAAAGGAGTGGAGACTCTCATCGAAGAGGTGCTCTCGGTGTTCAAGGCGACTCCCTACTATCATATGGGAGGAGATGAAGCTTACGGGGTGCCGCAGGAGCTCCAGCGGGATTTCATCAATCGAATCAACAAGTTCGTGAAGTCGAAAGACCGCCAGCTCTTGGTCTGGGAGGGGCCGCACATGGGTAAGGGGGAAAACAAAGTCGACGAGGACGTCATTCACATCATTTGGCGTAACATCGAGATGCCGGCGCAGTCGGCCCTCGACGCTGGTTATCAGGTCGTGAATGCGCCGTGGGATCCGACATACATCGTGGATCATTATCCCAGAACCATGTTCACCGCGGTGGATGTGGAACGTTGTTACAATTGGAACCTGCAACGCTGGGCTCACATCAATCACGGGATGGCGACCTTTAAGAATCCGCACTTTACCAAATCTAAAGAGGGCATTCTGGGATTCTGCATGCCGTGGTGGGAAGGGCGTGAGGAAAACCTGATGCCGCTTTGTCTGCCCAGGTTCGCAGCAATTTCCGCGGCCGCCTGGAATCGGGAAGGGGAGAAGGACTTCGCTTCATTTCAAAAGAGGCAGGCCAAGGTGCTCCCGATTCTTGAGAAGATTTCGGGGATCAAGCTGCCAACGATGCCAGTTGCTGAGGCCGATTCGCAAAAGGGGAATCTGGCGTTTGGAGCGAAGGTGATCCCGTCGGACGGGGCAGCCCAGCCGCACTTTGGTCCTCAGCGATTGACCAATGGATTGACCGACCGCTTCGATCATTTTCTGGGATTCCCGACCCAGCCGGATCCTCTGGAAATCGTGGTGGAGCTTCGGGAGCCTGCTGAAATCGCCAAGGTGGTGGTCTTTGAGGCTGCGGTGGGGCAAAGTCACGAAATCTACGACGTCCTCATCAGCGCCGATGGGAAAGACTACCGGAAGGTTGGCGAATCGAAGCAGGGGACGAGAGGAGAGAAGAACTTTGTAGAGCACAGTTTTGATCCGTCAAAGGCGAGTCATATCAAGATCCGCACCAGTGGCTGTCACGGGCTGACATTTCCCAGCTTCAGTCGTTTGTGTGAGATTCAGGCTTTCGGTGTTGGCAAAAAATGACCACATTCCTCTGAAACGATTCTCGCAATCAACCCGTAACCAATTTCTCTTTATGCACACCAAATCGCTATTGATCCTTCTGGCACTGACTTCGGCTGCTGCCGCCCAGAAGGACGCACGCTATGTCAGAATCGAGCTTCCGGGCAATGGCCGGACACTCACTCTTGCCGAGGTCGAGGTCATCTCGGGTGGCAAGAATATCGCCAAGTCCGGAAAGGCCAGCCAGTCGTCGACTGCCAGCAGTGGTTCGGCGGAGAAAGCCATCGATGGAAACAAGAACCCATCGTACAATAGTGGGGGACAGACCCATACCAAAGAAGGGAGCAAGAACCCCTGGTGGGAGCTCGACCTCGGGAAAGCGGTTTCCATTGACCAGGTCTCGGTCTGGAATCGCAATGAAGGAAATCTTGGCGACCGTCTCGATGGCTTCAACCTGACCCTTCTCGATTCCAAGAAAAAGAAGATCAAGGCAGTCGAAGGGATCAAGGCTCCCCAGTCTTCGGTGGAGGTGAATTTCAAGAAGGATGGTGAAGTGAGCTTCCGCTCGGCTTCCGGCAAGGTTCAGGTCGTCAAGAACGTGAATGTGCCCGAAGGCTACAAGGATCCTTCTCCCTTCAAGTTCCAGAAGGGCGATACCATTGCGATCGTTGGAAATGGATTGGCCGACCGCATGCAGCACGACGGTTGGACCGAAACCTTGGTTCAAGCAGGTGCTCCGGGCATGGAGTTGAGCTTCCGCAACATGAGCCTGACCGGAGACCGGGTGAACAAGTATCCCCGTTCCAAAGGGTTCACCAAAATGAACGACTACCTGACGGAAGTCGGAGCCGACGTCGTCATCGCAATGTTCGGCTACAACGAGTCGTTCGACACCAGCCCGGAGAACTATGCCAAGGAGTTGGTGAAGTTCATTGATTCGACCCGCAAGGCTCAGCCCAACGGTGAGAGTTTCCCGCGCATCGTACTTTGCAGCCCGATTGCTCACGAAAATCTCAAGGATCGGAACCTTCCAAGCGGTCGGGCCAACAACAAGCGCCTGCTTGCCATTACGGAAGCCACCCGCAACGTGGCCAAAGAGCAGGGAGTGGCCTTCATCGATCTCTTCAACACATCGATCGAATTGTATGCCACCGGAAAATTCCCCCTGACTATCAATGGAGTTCATCTCAACGAAGACGGAAACCGCAAGATCGGCGAGGTGATTGCTTCGGCTCTCCTCGGAAAGGGCGTTGAGGCTTCTCCCAGTCATCAGCCGCTGCGTGAAGTAGTGCTCGAAAAGAACTGGGAATGGCACAACCGTTATCGGGCTACCGATGGAAACGATGTCTGGGGAGGACGTTCCGGTCTGAAGTTTGTCGACGGACAAACCAACGCCGTGGTTCTTCAGCATGAGCTCAAGATGCTCGATGTCACCACCGCCAATCGGGACAAGAAAGTTTGGGCCCGCGCCCAAGGAAAAGACCTGAAGGTTGATGATTCCAATGTTCCTGCTCCGATTCCCGTGAAGTCCAACGTGGGTGGAAAGTCCCGTAGCTCAAGTGCGGCCAAGGAAGGGAATCTCAAATACCTGGATGGCAAAGAGGCCATCTCCAAGTTGCATGTGCCCGAAGGTTTCAAGGTGAATCTCTTCGCCGATGAGAAGAAGTTCCCGCAGTTGGCCAACCCGGTGCAGTTGCAGGTAGATGGCAAGGGCCGTCTTTGGGCGGCAGCCTGGCCGACCTACCCCAAGTGGGAGCCTCTCAAGGAGATGAACGATGCTCTCCTCATCTTTGAAGACACCGACAACGACGGAGAAGCTGACAAAGTGAAGGAATTCGCCCGTGTGCACAATCCGCTCGGCTTCGAATTCTGGAATGGCGGAGTCATCGTGACCAGCCAGCCGGACATTCTCTTCCTGAAGGACACCGATGGCGATGACGTTGCGGATGTTCGCTACGTCCTGATGCAGGGAATCGGATCATCCGACACCCACCACGCCGCCAACAACCTGATCTACGGGCCTGACGGTGGCATTTACTGGCAGAGTGGAGTGTTCCTCCAGCACAACCATGAAACACCGTGGGGACCATCGCTCGCGACCGGGTCTTCCGCGATGTATCGTTTCGATCCCCGTCGCTACACTGTCTCCCTCGTGGCTGGCAACAGCCCAAACCCACACGGAACGGCATTCGACCAGTGGGGTTACCTTTATGCCAACGACGGAACGGGTGGCCGTTCCTATCAGGTTCGTCCGAGCGGCAACGGATTCAAGATGCACCAGCTTGTGAACAAGGAAGTGCGCCCGGTTGCAGCTGACGTCATCATTTCGAGCACCAACTTCCCGGATGAGATGCAGCAGAACTTTGCAGTGTGCAACACCATTGGATACCTTGGGATGAAGCAATACAAGTTGCACCGTGATGGCTTCCCCGAGAAGAACTACAAGTTCGGTGAAGTCTGGGGAACCCCGACTGATGAACTCATCAAGAGTGACGACAAGAACTTCCGCCCCACCGATGCGGTCTTTGGAGCAGACGGTGCGATGTATGTGGCCGACTGGCACAACGTCATCATCGGACACATGCAGCACAACATTCGCGACCCGAATCGTGACAAGAAGCACGGCCGGATTTACCGTGTCACTTACGAAGGGCGTCCCCTTCAGAAGCCGGTCAAGATCGACGGCGCTTCGCTTCCCGAGTTGCTCGACAACTTCAAGCATCCTGACATGAACGTGCGTCACCGCACCCGCGTGGAGCTCAGTGGGCGCGACACCGATGAGGTGATCAAGGCCACGCAAGCCTGGGTGAAGCAGTTTGATGCTGCCAAGGCCGAAGATGGCATTCCAATGCTGGAAGCTCTCTGGGTGCACCAGCAGCACAACGTGCGCAACATGGAGTTGCTCGAGACAGTTCTCGGTTCCGCTGACAAGCATGTCGTGAAGGGAGCCGAAATGGTCAAGCACTGGTGGGGGCCTGCCGATCCGGCCAAGGGACAACAGGAGTTGGAGGCCGAAGAGGAGATGCAGGTCAAGAAGGGCGGCATCGAGTCCGACACCGCTGACCTGACGACAGTTCGGGTCAATACCATCGTTGAAAAGATGCAGTTCGACGTGAAGGGCTTCGAAGTGAAGGCTGGCAAGAAGATCAAGCTGAGCCTCGCCAATCCTGACTTCATGCCTCACAACCTCGTCATCGTGAAGCCTGGCACCGCTGATTCAGTGGCTGCGGCGGCCATTGCTCTCGGAGCCGATGGCTTCGACAAGCAGTTTGTTCCTGACGATCCCAATGTCCTTGTTGCGACCAAGTTGATCGATAACAAGCAAGAGGACGTGATCGAATTCACAGCGCCTGCTCAGGCTGGCGACTATCCCTTCGTTTGCACCTTCCCTGGTCATGCCACGCTGATGCGTGGAGTGATGAAGGTGAAGTAAGCGAAAAGTTCAGACTCAAAACGCAAGAACCGCCAGCTTCGGCTGGCGGTTTTTTGTGTTCATCAGAGGAGGTCGATCTAACGGATGATCCGGAGTCGGGCGTCCGAGTGAAAGCCGGGGGAGCCGGTGACAAGCTTGCGGCTGTCGGGGCTAAACATGAGATCGAAGAGGGCGGCTCCACGGATCCGGATGGTCAGGAGCTCGCTTTGGGTGGCGAGATTCCAAAAACGGATCGTGCTGCCATCGGTGCTGGCGAGCGTTTTTCCATCGGGAGAAAAAGCCAGACTCCAGATGGCTTGTTTGTGTCCCTGAAGAGTGACCACTTTGTTTCCGGTCTCGGTGTCCCACAAGGTGATGTCGTTTTCGTGATCCATGAACCCGTCGGTACAGGCCAACAAGTTGCCGTCAAATGACAGTTCGAATTGCGCCCCGCGGGTCTGGGGAGTGATCTTGAATTGTCTTTTTTCGCGGCGGGTCGTGACATCCCATTGAATGGTGCGGCCGTTGTCGTCCGTTCCCACCATGGTCGCCCCATCGCCTGAGAAGGTGGCTCGGGAGAGATCGGTCGTGATGATCGGGCGGGCTTGGTCACTCAAATCGAGCCAAGTCATTCCCTGGCCTCTCTTGATGATGACAAGTGACTGTTCGTCGGGGGCTAGTTCCAGATCATCGACCCGTCCCGGGTCGGTCTCGATGATCTTCTCTGATTTGTGTTCGAGATCGTAAACGATCACCTGACCCTCTTCGCCGGCCAGGGCGACCACTTCCTGTGCTCCGGAGACACGCGCACGACGATCAGCCTCCACGACGGGCGATTCCGAAATTTTTTTGCCCGAAGGAATTTCGAAGCGGGCGACTTGATCACGTCGATCATGGGCAAGGAGCGTTTGTCCGTTCTTCGAAAAACTGAGTGGTTTCCAGGGGCCGGTAATTGACGGGGAGACTTCGGATTTCTTGGTGTCCCAGATGCGCACTTCGCCGTCCTTTCCTCCACTGGCAATGAGCCTTCCATTGTCAGCCAGGGCGACACTCCAGACTTCGCCCTGGTGACCGAGCAGAGTTCGTTCGAGAGCTCCGGTCTCCAGGTTCCATAACTTGACCGAGTGGTCCCAGCTGCTGGTGGCCAGATACCGATGGTTTTTTGTTAGAACTCCATCGGACAGAATTCCGGTGTGAATTCCACCTGTTGCTCCTTTGGGGAGCATTCCGATTTCCTGGCCATCGTCTGCTTTCCAAATACCCATCGAGTATCCGAGATCGGAAGGAGTGTCATTTCGGGCCAGATAGATCAGGTTGCCGTTGGCCGAGAAATGCGGCGTCCGATCTCCGAACGGGAAGCCCGGTGATTCTTCCAAGGTAACGTGGGAGCCATCATCATCGAGCGAGCGCACGATGACCCCGCTTCGCGTGGTGATGGCCAGTTTCCTGCCGTCGGGGGAAAAGCTCATGGGACCTGATTCGCCGGGAAAAAAGTCGACCCGGTTCCAGCCTGGGAGTTCCCAAAGGGAGGTTCCTTCCCGGTCGCCGGTGGCAAGGAGACTTCCATCCGGAGAGGAGTCAAAGGATTCAATGCTCCCCACCGCCGGACGGTTAAATTCGAGGGTCCTGGTATCGAGGAAGGCCAGTCCCTCGCTACCTCCAGCCAATAGGGTTTCGCTTCCGGGAAGGAAGGCCAGCTTGCGGGCTGGATGAGGAATGCTGGCAACTACCCTTCGTTGCTCGATCGACCAAAGGTGGATTTGTTCTCCGGCGGAGATGGCGAGCCGGGACAGATCAGGTGAAAAGGCGAGGGCTTCAATCGGGCCTTCGAAATTTGGGAGGGCTACGTGCGGGTCTCCGGCGCACCGGTTCATGAGATACCACCACTCGAATCCGCGGGGGTCTTCGGGTCCGCTGTTTCCGTCCTGCCAGGGCTCCAAGAGAAGAAGGGCCTTGGTGAGGTGGCCTTCCTGGACGGCCTGATGGGCGAGGTTGATGTTGGCGACATACTGGTGAAGCCTTGCTTCCTGAGCATTTTGAAGAGCTTGTTCCCGTTCGCGTTCGGCAATCACCCGGAGACGGCCTTCGGTTTCTTCGGCCTGGCTGGCACGGAGAGCAAAGAGGAGGCTGAAAACGGAGGCGACGACCAGGGAGACCAGGAAGAGTGAAACGGCTGCCACCGGGATGCGGTTCCGCGAGACAAACTTCTGGATTCGGTAAGTGACGCTTGGAGGACGGGCTGTGATGGGGTCGCCTTTGAGAAACAGCTCGAGATCTCCAGCCAGTTCACTGGCGCTGCCAAATCTCCGGGCCGGATCTTTCTCCAGGCACTTCATGGTGATCCAATCGAGGTCCTCGGGGAGTCTTGAAAGGGAAGAATTCGTTGAGTCCTTTTGGGCCAAGGATGAGGAAGGCCGGGGAGGATCGGTTTCGCGAAGAATTCGAAGAGCTTCCCGGGCCTCTGGGGGCTTGTCGGTCGATGCACCAAGCGGGGTGATCCCCGACAGGAGTTCGTAGAGAATGACTCCCAGCGAATAAATATCGGTGCGGGTGTCGACATCAAGATTCCGGTCCGCTTGTTCCGGGCTCATGTATTCGGGGGTGCCGATCAGCGTGTCGTGAAGAGTCAAGCCGGGGGACGAGCCTTCCGAGGGATCAATGGCCTTGGCGACCCCGAAGTCGATGACCTTGGGGACAGTTTCGCCGTCTTGCTGACGAACGAGGATATTCGAGGGCTTGAGATCCCGGTGGATCACTCCCTTTCGATGGGCATGTTCGATGGCGCGGCAGATCCGGATGAACAAGTGAAGTCGATCGGGGAGGTTGAGCTTCTGCTGGCGACAGAATTCGGTCACGGGATTTCCGGCGACGTATTCCATGACGAAGAAGGGTCGCCCTTCCTTGGTCGCTCCGGCTTCGATGACGCGGGCGATATTGGGGTGATCCATGCTGGCCAAGGTCTGGCGTTCCGCTTCGAAGCGGGCGATGACCTGTTTCGTATCCAATCCGAGTTTCAGGATCTTCAGGGCGACTTTTCTTCTGACCGGTTTGCTTTGTTCGGCCAGGTAAACGGATCCGCCTCCTCCTTCTCCCAGTTTTTGGAGCAGTTTGAAGGCTCCGAGGGTTTGGCCGACGAGATCTTCGGTAGCAGTCGTGCTGGGGCGATCCACCTTGGAGGTCGTTTGCCTCATGAAATCTCCCAGCCCCAGGGATTCCTGTAAAAGGGCTTCCACTCTTTTCTGAAGGGCAGGGTCATCACGGCACTCTTCTTCAAGAAGCTGTTGTCGCTCATCTCCGTCGGAGCAGGCGAGGGCGGCCATGAAGATTTCGCGCTCGCTTTTAGTAACAGAAACTGACCTTGAGGGGTTCAAAGGTGGATAAGAGTCAATGGTGAGTGGTGATGGCGACGGTCTATTGTTCCATGCGCAGGATTGAAAAGTTCTCCGCAGAAAATCTATCAGCAAGCCGGTATTCCGGCGAAACTTTTCATTTCGCCCATCGTGTGAGATGGTCGCGGCGATGAGCGATATCACCTTGATTCTTTCCCGTCTTGAAGACGGGAGGGCCACCGGAGCGGATTTGCTCGAAGCGGTCTATCAGGAGTTGAGGAGGTTGGCTCAGGCCAAGATTTCAAGAGAGCGTCCCGGCCATACCCTGCAGGCAACTGCGTTGGTTCACGAAGCCTGGATGAGCCTGGGAGAGGAGGATCAGGGGCGCTGGGAGAACCGGAGGCATTTCTTCGGGGCGGCTGCCGAGGCCATGCGGCGGATCCTTGTGGATCACGCCCGCCGAAAGAATGCCGACAAAAGGGGAGGTGGAATCGGGGCGATCGAGTTGGATGAAGCCCTGCTGGTGATGAACCAGCCTTCGGAAGAGTTGTTGTCGATCCATGAGGTGCTGGAAGAGCTCGAGAAAGAGGACGAACAGACTGCGGAACTGGTGAAATTGCGTTATTTCGTCGGACTCACCATGCAAGAGACCGCTGACGCCCTAGGCCTTAAGAAACGGACTGCCGAGGGGATCTGGGAGTATGGAAGGGCGTGGCTTTACCGGCGATTGAGAGAGGGAGAGTAAAAAAGTTTCACTTTCTTTGCGGACTTTTCCCGGGCTTGCGCATGTCAAGATTGGAGGGAGATTCTCCAACTACTTCGCAAGTCACCATGAACAAAGTCATTATTCTTAATTCCGTCTGGGGTGTCGTCGCCGCGGGCGCTTTCTTTGCCGGTCGCACCGTGGAAACTCCGTCGGGCGATTCCGCAAACCAGTCATCGCAAGGCGGCGGTTCCGGATTGTCATCCCGCAATGGCGGGTCAGGGCCGGGAGGATCTTCTTCTTCTTCGGGCGGACCGGGAACCAGCCTCGCGGGTGGGGGACTCAACGGAGGGTCTTCAGCCGGAGTGACGGTCGCGCAGTTCCAGAACGAATCGAATGCTCTCGTGGCCAACAAAATGTTTGCCGACCTTCTTCTCACGCTCGATGCCGGCAATGCCCGTGAGCTTTTCGATGCCATGATCGAGAAGCAGCGGAATGG
>JBMHCW010000053.1:0-10252 GCA_049889715.1 Akkermansiaceae bacterium
CACATGACCGGTGATCTGGCGATTGCCACGCGATGCAACATGAAGGTCCGCGGGTCGTCCTCGGCAGGTTTTGCCAAGTATTCCCTGTCGCTGGAATCGCAGGATGAGTCGAAGGAGGACCAGAACATCGAGCCACTCGGACTGCCTGCGGAATCGGATTGGGTTCTGAGCGGTCGCTATACCTTCGATCGAGCCTTGATGCGGAATCCTTTGATTTATCAGCTGAGCAACGAGACTGGAGAATATGCGGTGAGAACGCGATTTGTTGAGGTCTTCCTGAATACGGGCGGTGGCAATCTCACCTATGCCGGCGACTACTTTGGGGTCTACACCCTGATGGAGAAGATCAAGCGGGACAATGATCGTGTTGGAGTGAGACGATTAAGTGTGGGAGATGTTTCCGAGCCTGACGTCACAGGTGGTTATTTGTGGAAGAAGGACCGTCTTGATCCTGGTGACAGCGGGTTTTCGGTCAATAGCATGGGGACCTTCGGCTGGGTGTATCCAAAGGAAGATGAGGTTGCTTCAGCCCAGTCGACCTGGTTGCGAAGCCACCTGAATGAATTCGATACAGCTCTCTACAATACCAATTGGACCAATCCGACGACGGGTCGGCACTTCACGGAATACATCGATAACTTTTCGTGGCTGCGTCACCACTGGTTGAACACACTGGCGATGAATGTCGATGGCTTCCGGTTGAGCGGGTATTACTACAAGCATCACGATGAAACCAATGGCGGCAAAGTTGGAGCCGGTCCGATCTGGGACTTTGACCGGACGATGGGGTCGACGGATTCCCGTGACAACAATCCATCGCAATGGGACGGTTCGGGAGATTCCAGTCGCACGTGGGGCGATTCTCGATTTCCCTGGTGGGGAAGAGCCCTTGAGAATCCCGATTTCCGTCAAGAACATACTGATCTCTGGCAGGAGTTGCGAAAGTCCACCTTTTCGACCGCCAATATCCACAGCATCATCGACGACTATGTGGCCCAACTGGATTTCCAGGATCCAGCGGGAACCAATCCAGGGCTGGGAAGTTCGCCACAGGCGAGAAACTTCAACAAGTGGAGCTCAGTTCGTCCTTCGGGTGGATACACGAATCAGGTCAATGTCCTCAAAAATTGGCTCTCAACACGGAGCGATTGGATCGACAGCCAATATACTTCGCAGCCATCGTTTGCAGTGTCGCCCGGATTGGTGGCTCCGGGGACCAACGTTTCGTTTTCGGGGGCCGGAGGAACAGTCTACTACACCACTGATGGGACCGACCCTCGTCTGCCGGGCGGTGGTGTTTCGGTCCAGGCCATGACCGGTGGTCCGGTCAATGTGGGATCAACGACAGTCATTCGGGCCAGGGCCCGAAGTGGAACCGGGTTGACCTCCTGGTCCGGCGAAATCCAGGGCACCTTCCTCGTCGGGAATCTGGCGAATGCCAGCAATCTGGTGATCAGTGAGGTGCACTACGCGCCGGCCACACCCTCCGCTACTGAAGCTCTGGTGTCGGCGAATCCTTCGGATTACGAGTGGATCGAACTCACCAACATCAGTGCGGCGTCCATTGACCTAACCGATGTTCGTTTCGAGGCGGGGATTGAGTTCACCTTTACCGGGTCTTCAGTGACGACGCTCGCTCCGGGGGGTAAGGTTCTGGTGGTGCGGAACCAGGCTGCCTTCGAAGCCCGTTATGGCTCGGGTCTGAACTCGATGATTGCCGGCGAGTTTGCGCCGTCACGATTGGATAATGCGGGTGAGCGGATCCATCTCGTGGACGCCTTCGGAATCACCATTCAGGACTTCACCTACAACGACCAGCTGCCCTGGCCGACCGAGTCTGGCTTTCCCGGATACAGTCTGGTTTTGATTTCAGACGGAAGCGGAGTGCCTGATCACGGCGATGCCTCGAATTGGCGCAGCAGTGCCATGTTGGGAGGAAGCCCGGCCGGAAGCGACCGTGTGGCCCTGGTGGGAAATGCTTTGGATGACGATGATCAGGACGGGCTTCAAAAGCTACTGGAGCATGCCTTGGGAACGAGTGACGCGAATGGCGGGGAAGGGCATCCCGAGATTCAAATCGGAGTGGAATCGTTGACTGTTGCCGACTTGGAAGGTTCTTATGTGACGATCACTTTCCAGCGCAGAGTGGCGGCGGATGATGTGGAGATCCGGGTCGAGACCGGAACGGATCTGTCGGGATGGAATTCCGGCGATGCCCATGCCGTATTTGTTTCCCAGATCAACCACGGAAACGGGTTGTCGACCGTGAAGTATCGTTCAGCCCAGCCATTCGACAGTGAGGCCGTCCCGACATGGTTCTTCCGTCTGGTGGCGGAATCGAGATAGCTCGTTTGCCAGTCCTCAAACGGGGCTACTTCCCTGATTCCATCTTGAAATCGGTGATGACGGGATAGTGGTCGGAGAGTTGGTTGACGATCCCGTCGGTGACGATTGTGGAGCGCTCGACTTTGTCTGCCAGTGATCTTCCGGTTAGGATGAAATCGATGCGCTCTCCTTGTTCGGGCGCGGTTTTTTCGTTTTTAAGTATGCCGCTCGGGTAGCTCAAGCGATGCGAGGCCTTCTCCGGAAGAAAAGCCAGAGTGGTATCGGTGAGGCCGGCGTCAAAGAATTGTTGCATCACCGAGTAGTCGAACCTGCCCTCCCGAAGGTTCTGGTGGTGTTCGTATTTTTGATCCGAAGCGGTGATCTTTTCGAGTAGTGTTTTGTTTTGCTCGAGCCATGTCCGGTCGGCAGAAGAACAGGCATTGAAATCGCCGAGGACGATGACGTCCTTGTTTTGATCAAGAAGCGGCTTGATTCTCTCAAGAAGAGTGCGGGCTTCCCGGGAGCGGACTTCCCAATGGAAGGGAGAGAGGTGGACGATGAAGTAATGGATGTCTTCGACCGTGGCATGAAGGAATCCATGGTGCATTCCCTGGACCTTCTTTTCGACGACTTCAATGGAAAGCCGGCTGGTGAGGCCTACTGAAAACCCTTTGGTTTTGAGGAGTGCACTGTGCGGGTGATTCCATGCGGTGGCCAGCTCCTGAAGCTTTTCCGGTTGAATGTCGGTGAGTTCCTGGAGGGCGACAACGTCCGGGGTTTGGGAAGCGACCCATTGTTTTCCCTCGGCCTGTGCTTTGCCTTTGGCGAAGACATACCAGATGTTGTAGGCCATCACACGGAGGGTTTTCGGGTGGGGATCAGCGGAAGTGGGCTCGGCGTTTGTGAGCAGGGCAGCGGAAAGAAAGAAGGCGAGGATTCTGGTCGGCATGACGTTGATGATTAGAGGGGTGAAGCGGGATCCATCGGTCTGACTACTATAAGCCAGTCGCAAAGGGTATTGAAAGGGAATGAATCGGTCCCACGATCCTTCTAACGGGCCGGTTCGATGGCAACTGCCGAAGATGAATAAAATGCCGTCTCGGAAGTAATGAGCTTGGCGCATAGGGCGGGAAAGGAGAGGCTCGCGAGATCATGAAGGTTGTTCGGGCTGTTTTGCTGTTGTTGGCGCTGACCTGCCTTTCCCTTTTGGCGGGGCCAGTGACAAAAGTTTTCATTCTGGCCGGCCAATCAAACATGGAGGGTCAGGGAGTGGTTTCGATGGATCATCCGAAATACTACAATGGGGGAAAGGGGAATTTGGAATGGTCGATGAAGCATTCCACGAGTGCGGCCCGAATGAAGCACTTGCGCGATGGGGAAGGTGACTGGGTGGTGCGTGAGGATGTGAAGATCTCGTTCAAATCCAAAGACAAGGTACGCCAAGGGGGCTTGACCATCGGGTATACCGGATACGGGGGCTGCAGCCACATTGGCCCGGAACTGCAATTTGGCCATGTCATGGGAGATCATTTCGAGGAGCCTGTTCTGTTGGTCAAAACCGCCTGGGGTGGCAAGAGCCTTTATGTCGATTTCCGTCCTCCGGGTTCGGGCGGTGAAACCGGCCCCTATTACACGAAGATGGTCGAAGAGGTGAGGGCTGCTCTTGGAGAGTTGAAAGGGCAAAAGTATGAGTTGGCGGGATTTGTCTGGATGCAGGGTTGGAATGACATGTGCACCAAGCCGGCTATTCCGGAGTATGCCGACAATCTCGTGCATCTGGTCGCAGATCTCCGCAAGGAATTCGGAGTGCCCGATCTTCCAGTCGTGGTTGGTGAGTTGGGCAACGGTGGTCCGGCCAAGGAGTCGACCCCGATGGCGGAATTTCGGAAGGCCCAGGAGGCGGGAACGGCTCGAATCAAGAATGCCATTTTTGTGAAGACTTCCCGGCATGCCCGCCCCAAGGACCTGTCGCCCAACACCGGCCACGGTCATCATTGGTTTGGCAATGCCGAGAGTTACTTTCTGGTGGGTGACGAGTTGGCACTTGGAATGAAGAAACTGTTGGGCAAGGATCGATAAGAAAATCGGGAGCGCGATTGTGGGATTTCAAAAAGAGCGTGATGCCACCTAAAAAGGAAAACTCCATTGGGCGTGTGCGCCGGAAGAAGTATCGATTGATCAATCTGCCTTCTCCGGGTGAGCTTGATCGGGAGTTCATCAGGGAGGCCATTAGAGGGCTTCGGCCGTTCCAGTATGACTTGAAGCAGGTTCCGGCCGACGAGAGAATGCCTCTTTCCAACCGATCGATGGGAGTTGGAGTGGCTGTTCCGGACAACAGTGAGGTTTGTGGCCGGTTGCTTGATTTGGTGCGCGAGTTGGGAGTCGGGGCGGTTCGCCTGGACCTGACCTATCGTCATGATTTCGAAAGAGCGGATGAATTGATCGAAGGGCTGAATGAACTCGGAGTAGGGCTTCTGTTACATCCGGTCCTGCCCCTGGAAGAGGCAGAGCTGATGCCTGATCAGGAGGCTCTCGGTCGCTGGACGGGTTTTCTCGACGAGATTCTTGATCGCTATGAAGACCGCATCGAGGCTGTTGAAATTGGTTCCACCATCAACCGGGCCAAGTGGACTCGGTTGAGCTTGGCTGGGTTTCTGGAGGCCTGGGAATCGGCATCGCGTGAAGTGAGGAAACGTGGGCTGACTCTTCTTGGTCCCAACGTGACCGACTTCGAACCTCAGTATAATGCCGGGTTGCTGGGGATGTTGAAGAAGAGGGAAAAGCTTCCGGATATTCATTCGAACAACCTCTTCGCGGAGCGGGCCACCGAGCCGGAGAATCTCGATCACAAGATCATGGGTCCTCGGTTGACCTGGGTTCATGGATTCAACCTGAAAAAGAAGATCCGATTGCTGGGAGCGATTGCCGGGCGGCATGGAATCGACCGCACCTGGTCGACCAGTGCCTTTTGGACGCTTCCCCGGATCGAAGATGTCTTGACGTCCTCCGAAGAGCAGATGGCCGATTATCTGGCCCGCTACTACACGATTTGTTTCAGCGAGGCTGCCTTTGAGCGAATCTACTGGGGGCCGTTGATCAGTGCCCGGGAAGGGCTGTTGGATGACGGCACGGGATACATTCCGCCGTCGACGGGGCTGGATGTCGTCGCTCTCCATGACCGCACCCCCGGTGAACCGGAAGGCTGGCGGAAGCGCCCTGCCTTTGAAGCGTTCCGTGCGATGAACAAGTTTTTTTCGGGGTCGAAGTTTGAAGGAACCCGATGCGCGGACGAGGGGTTGGAGATTCATGAATTCTCAAAAGGCGATGACCTCTTTCATGTGGCGTGGACCAAGAATGGGCAGCTTGCCTTGTTGTCCGGGTGCTATTCCGAGGGCGATCTGGCCACTCTGGAGGAAGTGCGTGATCGCTCCGGTAAGGTCCTGGAAGAGAGGCCGGATTTCTTAACCCAATCTCCCGTGGTGCTGGTCTGGAAGAGGAAGAGTGCCCCGAAGGTTTTGGAGGGTTCGCAGGTTCTGCCCAAGGTGGTGGTGGCTCCATCGCACGGCGGGGTGAGTCACTACCATTTCTCGGGAGAGGGCTGGCGGGGAATTGTCAGAGCAGGGTCTCGCGAAGAAGCGGAGTTACTGGCAAAGCATCTCCGGCCCGGTGCGATTGGCGGGAAGGAGGAGGAAGCGAGTTTGCGAAAGTCGCGCAATGCCGTTTGGAAGATTGCCGACCCGCGCGATCCGAAGAGGTTTCTGGTGGTCAAGAAGCCGAGAAGACTTGCGATCAACAAGAGGATCCTTGACCGCAACAAGCCTTCCAAGGCGATGCGGAGCTGGAATGGGACGGCGCAGCTGATGAGGCGGGGAATCGGGACTCCGGCCTGTGTAGCGGTCTTCGAAAGCACGCGGCCGGGCGACATGATGAACAATTGGTTCATCTGTGATTACCTTCCCGGCGATGTTTCGGTGAAGACCTTCTTTGGTGGGTTTGCAGCTGGTGAGGAAACGGTAAAAGGATATAGCTTCGATGAGTTCACCGACCTTCTCATCGATTTCCTGATGAAGCTTCACGACCGGGGTTGTTGTTTCCGGGATTTGTCGGGAGGGAACCTCCTCATCAGGTGTCGTGAGGGCGGAGGACCTGAGTTTTCGCTCATCGATACCGCCCGGATGCGCTGTCAACGGACGAGGCTGACGGTGCGGCAACGGATGTCGGATTTAAAACGGCTGGTTCTCAAAATGACGCCTTCCCAGCAGGAGGTCTTCATGTCCAAGTACATGAAGCGATTGAAAAAGACGTTTACCTTTTCCCAGAAGGTGTCACTCAAGCTCTATGCTCTCAAGACCGACCTGAAGAGACAGAAGAGAAGGATTTCACGGATGATGGGCCGTAAGAAGTAGGGATCGTTGAATGCAGACCTCAGAGAGTGAAGACGTCAAGGAAGAGACGGCAGTCGGAGCGAGATTAAATCTCCTGGTCATCCTGTCGCCGGATATTGAGAGGACTGCCGAGTTTTATTCGCTGTTGGGGTTTTCGTTTGAGCGACACCGGCATGGACAAGGCCCGGAACACATGGCGGCGGAAGTGGATGGATTTGTTTTTGAGATCTACCCGGAAACCGAGAGATCAGGTCGAACGACAGCACTCCGGATTGGCTTTGCCGTTGCGAATGTCGATCGAGAGTTCGAAAAACTGATTCAGAGTGGAGCCGGAAGAGTCGTTGTTCCAACCGATTCCGAGTGGGGACGAAGAGCCGTCATTTTGGATATCGACGGTCATGTCGTTGAACTGACGGGCACCTAACAAGAGAACCAGGACTTACTTTTCTCCAACGGCTTGTCGAAGAAAGGGGGCCAGGAATTTGAAGAGCTCGTCGCCTGAGATTTCGTAGGACTTCTTGGTGGAATGGGTGCCCTCGGGAATGAGGAGGTGGCGATGGGGAATGCCGAGGCTTCTGAGATATTTTGAATAGGCCACGTTGCCTTCCCAATTGAAATCCTTGGCGGAATTTCCGGTGTAGAGAAGGAGGGGAAGAGGGTGGTCTTTCATTTTGGTCTCTGCATAGGATTTGGCGAGGGTGTAGGCGTCATCTCCCGGGGTGAATTTTACCCTGGGGTTTTCGACGCCCTTGTCCTGTTGGATGCGCAATTCGGTAGCGACGCCAGCCGAGCCGGCTGAAGCGGCGGCGAAGAGCTCGGGGTTGCGGAAGGCGGCTCGCAAGGTGCCGCGGCCGCCTTGGGAATAGCCTTCGAGGAACCGGCCTTCGCGTTTGGCAATCGTCCGGTAAGTGGAATCGATGTGGGGAATGAGCTCCTTGATGAAGGTGGAGTTTCCCTTGGTTCCGACATCCGGTCCCAGATGCTTCAGAGGCGTGGGATAATCGTAGTGACTGACCGGGCCGCCATTGACGAAGACGTAGATGGTGGGAGGGATGACCTTTCGTTCATGGGCGCTCTTGATGAAGGGCACCATGTTGAGGAGCTTGCTTTCGCTACCCGGTCGTCCGCCGTGTAGCAGATAGACCACGGGAAAGCGTTGTTCCTTCTCGGTGGAGTAAGCTGATGGAAGGAGGATATTGTATCCGATGGTCGCCTTGTTGATTTTGCTCTCGTAGGTGGCATGCCGGACCCCGGCGTCCTTGAACTTTCCGGGCAGGGGATTGTTCCACTGGAAAGGATTCAGGTGTTTGGTATTGGCCCGGCTCTGGGCGGAAAGAGTGGAAGTGAGGGCGAGGAGAACAAGGAAGAGCTTCATGCGGAAAGGAACAGCTTGGCGGGATCGTATCGAACAGATCCCATTTGTCATGATCTTGAAACGCCTCGCATTGATTACCAGTTTATTGCTCGCTTCCTTCAAACCCGCCATTGCCAATGAGGCGATTGATCAGCTGGACGGGAAGCGGATTGTCTTTCTCGGCGATAGCATCACCCAAGCCGGGACCTATGTTGGGTTTACCGCATATTATTTGAACAAACTTTATCCCGGGAAGTCGTTCGATGTCTTTTCACTTGGTCTTTCCAGCGAGACTCTGTCGGGCTTGAGTGAAGAAGGTCATGCTGGTGGGCGGTTTCCGAGGCCGTGTCTCTTTGAGCGATACGGAAGATTGCTCGACAAGGTGAAGCCCGAGGTGGTCTTTGCTTGTTACGGCATCAATTGTGGCATTTACAAACCTCTCGATGACGAGCGGTTTGCCGCGTTCAAGAACGGGGTGACAAAGTTGATCAAGGATAGCAAAGCGGCCGGGGTGAAGAAGATCTACATTGCCACGCCCCCGATCTTCGACACTGTGACCAAGGAAGGTGAGTTCAACTATGACAGCGTGATGACGGCCTATGCGGCCTGGGAAACGACGATCAAGGAAGACGGAGTGAAAGTGATTGATTTGCATTCGGCAATGCGCAAGGCCCGCGACGCCCGTGACGAGGTGTTTTCGAAAGACCGGGTTCATCCGGGAAAAGAAGGACACCTCTTCATGGCGACCACCATTCTGAAGGGTCTCGGGATCAAGGTTCCCGAAGACGATCTGGCGACGCTCTCCAAGGATCCCTTGTATCGGGCCGTGGAAGGTCAGCGGAGCATGCGGAGCAAGGCCTGGATGAAGCATGTGGGGTACAATCGTGAGAAGCTGGTCAAGCCCCAGCCATTGGGAGAGACCGAGATCAAGGTTGCTGAGATGCAGGTGATGATCGACCGGTTGAAAAAGAAGTAAGAGAGAGTGTGTTCCATGAGAGCCGTGATTCTCTTCTTCTTCTGGGTCTTCGGATGGGTCTCAGTCCTCGCTGCTGACAAACCGAACATCGTCTTCTTCTTCGTCGATGATATGGGGTGGCAGGATACCTCGGTTCCATTTCATGAGGAGGTCACCCAGTTGAATCGGGATTATCGCACTCCGAATATGGAGACGCTGGCCTCGGAAGGAATGATCTTCACCAATGCCTATGCGTGTTCGATCTGTTCTCCTTCGCGGGTCAGTCTGATGACGGGCCAGAATGCGGCGCGACATAAAGTGACGTGCTGGACTTTGCGGAAGGATGTCAGTCCGGAGCGGGTCCCCAAGATGTTTGAGCCAGTCGATTGGAATGTGAACGGCTTGCAGCCTGCGGGAGATACGACGCCCCGAAGCTTTTCTTCGACCACCTTGCCCGACCTTTTGCGGAAGGGTGGCTATCGCACCATTCATGCCGGCAAGGGACACTTCGGAGCGCAGGGAACGCCTGGAGCGGATCCGGGGAATCTGGGTTTCGATGTGAATATCGCGGGTTCCTATATGGGCGGTCCGGGGTCGTATCATGGCGACAAGAATTTCTCGGCGGCATGGAGAAAAGGATCGCGAATCTGGGACATTCCTGGGTTGGAAAAGTATCACGGACAGAAGATCAATCTAACTGAAGCCATTACGAGGGAAGTGTTGGTGGAAGTTGAGAAGGCGGTCTCGCAGAAGAAACCTTTCTACCTCTATCTGTCTCACTATGCAGTCCATGCGCCCTTCGAGCCGGACCGTCGCTTTCTCCCGAATTATGCGGAGAATCCATGGAAGGCGCACAAGAGAACCTATGCATCAATGTTGGAGAGCATGGATAAGTCGCTGGGTGACGTTTTGAAGATGCTCGAAAGGCTAGGGGTGGATGAAGAGACCATCGTGGTCTTCATGTCGGACAATGGCTCTCCGGGAACCAATCCCCGGAATCTCCCTCTGCGGGGCCAGAAGATTTCCGGGTACGAAGGCGGCACGCGAGTGCCGTTGATTGTCCGTTGGCCGGGGGTGACTGCCGGAGGAAAGCGAAATGCCACTCCGGTGATTATCGAAGACATCTTCCCGACCTTGTTGACGATGGCCGGTCAGGAAGTTCCGAAGAATGACGGCCAAAGCTGGGTGCCGATCCTGAAGAAGAATACTCCGCCTCCTTCGTCGCCGCGGGAG
>JBMHCW010000054.1:0-10186 GCA_049889715.1 Akkermansiaceae bacterium
CGGGATGAAAGGCGAGGGTTTCCATGAGACCTTCGCCGATCTCACCATCGGCTGCGGCGCTGTCTTTTTTGACGCCGTCGTGCCAGATGAATTTCTGCCAGAGTTGTTTGCCGTTTCCGGCTGCCGGGTCGCGAGTGCTGCCCATGCCGGCGAGGTAGAGTGACTGGTCGTCGGGCGCGAAGTGAAGAGCGTAAACACCGCCAGTGTAGTAGTGGCCCTTGATGATGCCCCAGCCGGTGAAGTCGGGCGTCTTGATGCGGGCGATCTCTTTTCCGTTTTGCGAGAGATCCCAGAGGATGACTTCGCCCATCAGGTTTCCGGCGGCGAGGAGATTGCCGTCGTTGGAAAAGGCCACCGATTGAACGGGCGGGGTGTGGGGGAAAGAATGACGAAGCTCGCCGGTGGCGACGTCGAAGACTTTGATCGACGGTTCGGTTTCGGGCGCGGGTTCGTATTTGTATCCTCCGCAGAGGTATTGTCCGGTGGTGGAAGCGACGAGTTTGCCGTCGGGTGAGATGCGCGATTGCCACGACCAGAAGTTGTGGGCTTTGACCGAGCGGGTTTCTTTTTTCTCATGCGGATCGATCCACTTGAGATCGCCGTCGTAGCTGGCGGAAACAAGAGCCTTTTGCGAAGCGGACCAATTGATACCCGAAGCGTAGTTCTCGTGTCGGCCGATTTCCTTGTAGGCATCACCAATCAACTTGAAGTTGGTGGAAACCTCGTAAATCCCGCCGTCGAAGCACGCCGCGTAGAGTTTGTTCTCTGGCCCCAGAGTGAGGTCGAGAACGTGCGAGGGGAGAGTGATCTCCTTCTTTTTGGTGAGCTTGGGCATTGGGTTTTGAAACTCTAAATTCGAGACTTTGAAATTCTAAACAAATCAGAAATTTGAAATAGGAATGTTCAAAACAGGTGAGAAGTGGGGTTGGGATTTTGAGATTGTTGTTTGTCTAGAGTTTAGGGTTTTTAACTTAGGATTTGCCTTATCGGGGCCGCTTTGTTTTCGACGTGGTGGAAGGTGGGCATGCCGGGGATATCGAACTCGGCGTGAGGATCGATCCCAAGTGCGGAGAAGATGGTGGCGAAGAGGTTTTCTTCGTTGAAGGGATCTTCGATGACCTCGGCCCCGTATTTGTCGGTGGCTCCGACGAGGGTTCCACCTTGGACGCCGCCACCGGCCATCGCAAGTGACCAGGCGTTCGGGTAGTGGTCGCGGCCTCGGGCCTGGTTGATCCAGGGAGAGCGACCGAATTCGCCCATCGCCACGACAAGGGTGTCTTCGAGCATGCCGCGGTCTTCGAGGTCCTTGGTAAGCTGGAAAATGATGTTGTCGAGATCGGGGGTGACCATTTGGTAGATCTCGTGGTTAAAGACGTGGGAGTCCCAGGGCATGCCATTGGCGACCATGACGAAGGGGGCGCCTTCCTCAACGAGGGTGCGGGCGAGAAGGGCGTGTTGACCAAAAGCGCCGGGGCCGTAGCGATCGCGATCGGCTTGCGGGATGCGTTCGAGATCGAAGAGGTGGGCGCAGCTCATCAGGCCGTTGACTCGTTCAAAGGTGGCATTCCACGAACCGGCAGCAGCGGACTTACGATCATTCTCGTACTTCTTGCTGAAGAAACTGCGGAGGGCTTCGCGCGCTTCGTGGTCGTCTTCGGTGATCGAGTCGAGACGTTGGGCGTCGGGAATCTGGAATTCACCGCCGACGCGCACGGGCGAATATTGGGCGCCCAGCCAACCGGCCCAGTTGCCGGCCTTGAAGCCTTTGAATTCGTTTCCTTCGGGACAGGGATCGAGGAGGATGAAATTGGGAATCTTGGAATCGAGTTGTCCAAGTTGTTGGGCCAGGACCGAGCCCAGAGTGGGGCGCACGAAGGGCGGGCGTTTTTCGTGTCCGCGTTGAAGGAGGTTGATGCCTTCGGTGTGTTCCTTGGCGGTGGTCTTCATCGAGCGGATGATGGCCAACTTGTCGGCGATGGAGGCGCACTTCGGCATGAGTTCCGAGAAGTGGGTGCCGGGAACCTTCGTAGGGATGCTTTTGAAGGGGCCACCGGTGGATGTGCCGGGTTTGGGATCCCAGGTTTCGAATTGGGAAGGGCCCCCACAGAGCCAAAGGAGGATACAGTGCTTCTGTTTGCGTTTGGCAATTTCAGCGAAGGCGGGAGCGCCGAAGAGGCCGGCCCAGCTCATCGACGAAATGGCACCGGCGGAAAGTCCCTGAAGGAATTTCCGGCGGTGAATGTTGTGGTCGGGGGAACCACAATCGGGTTGGGCGTTGTTTGGGCTGCGAAGCATTTTGGTGAAATTCTAAATCCTAGACCTAGAAACTCTAAACAAATTAGAAATTCAAAATCGGAATGTTTGAAACGAAATTGAGCGAGATGGATTAGAGTTTAGGGAATTAGAATTTAGAGTTTCCCGGCTGTGCCGGGCTAGTGATTGATGCGGAATTCGGCGCCGGTGAGGAGAGCCCAGGCGAATTGCCGGATGGAATTCGGGTCTTTGGCTTTGATGTAATTCATGGCGCGGGATTTTTCAACCTCGTCGGGGAAGCGGGAGAGGATTCGTTGGAAGGTGGTCTCCACGAGTTGTTCGGGATTCTCGATTTGGGAAAGATCGCGGAGGAGGGGCGATTCGGCGATGAGCTTATCAAAAAAGTCACCGTTGGTCAGGAACATTGTTTGCTGCACCGAGGGGGAGAAATTCTCTTCGAAGAGATCGGGGAAGACCTTGGCAAGGCGGGAGCGAAGGCCTTCGTCTTCGGCCGAACCGTGACCAAGCGCGACGCGGAGAGAGCGGGCGAGGGCTTCAGCGGAGAGGGGTTTGTCGAGGGCGCGAGCGAAGAACTTATCCTGCGGTGGATTCTGGTTGGGATCGGCCGGGCGGGAATCGAGTTGATAGGTTTGCGACTTGGCGATCTGGCGGATGAGCCGGCGGAGGTTATGTCCATTGGCCGAGAAATCGCGGGCCAACCAGGCGAGGAGTTCGGGGTGGCTGGGTGGGTGGGCCGAGTCCATGAGATCAACCGGATGCACAATCCCGCGTCCCATGAGGAGAGCCCAAGTGCGGTTCACAATGGCGCGGGAGAAATCAGGATTGTCGGTGGTGATGGCTTTGGCGAGTGCTTCGCGACGAGAGAACTTGGGGGTGGGAAGATTGGGGAGGTCCTTCTTCAGCTTTTCGTCCTTCTTCAGCTTGCGGAACCATTGGTCGGGCGGAGCGATGCTGTAAAGGTCCTTGGAATCTTTTTCCTGTTTGCCTCCGGGTTCGGCGATGGGCTTGTCGGAATAGAGGACGAGTTGTGACGGTGAGGTGCGGCCTTCGAGGTTGGCGAATTCGTCATAGCCCCCAGCCGCTTTTTCGGCGACGCGTTGGCCCTCGGGGGTTTTCACATTGATGCTGCGATTGAAGAAGGCAATGAGTCCCCAGTAGTGGCCTTGCTCGATTTCAGGAGCGACCGGATGGTCGTGGCACTGGGCGCATTGCACCTGCTTGCCGAGAAGCGTGCGGGAGGTGCGAACGGCCATGTCGTGGTGGCTGTCGCGTTGTTCATAGAGAAAACGAGACGCGCCTTTTTCTTCCTTCGATTTGGGGCGGGCAATGATGAGATCACGTCCGACCTGGTCCCACGGGCGGTTGGTTTGGAACACCCAGTTGAGGTAATCGAACCAAGCCTTGCGGTCGCCGCGGTTCCTTTTGCGAATTTCGGAACGGTCGAGGAAGACGACATTGAAGACTTCGGAAAGGTGACCGGCGTAGGCCTTGCTTTCGGTGAGGCGGTCAATGAGGGCATTGCGATCGGGCTGGGCGAGGAAGGCTTGCAGCTCTTCCTGAGTGGGAATGCGACCGAGGAGATCAAGGTAGAGACGACGAACAAAGGTGGCATCATCGATCCGGGAAGCGGGAGTGAGTTTCTCGTCCTGCCAGGTTTTCGAGATCAACTGGTCGATGACTTGGGTGGAATTGAGGCCGGGGTCGGGAAGGACGAGCTCTTTGGGAGGTTCGACCTTGGCGGTGGTGAGCCACTCGCGAAGAGCGTCGATTTCTTCCGGAGTCAGCTGCTTCTTGGGCGGCATGTGGGGATCGGAGCCGACTTGGACTGATTGAAAGAGGGGGCTGTTCTCCGGATCGCCGGGGATGAGGGCGGTGTCGGTGTCGCCTCCTTCGATCGCTGATTCGAGGGTGCGGAGGTCGAGGCCGCCTTTTTGTTTCACCCCGCCGTGGCACTTGAGGCAATTGTCTTCGATGACCGGATGCATCTTCCCGAACGCAGGCACGCCGAAGCCCAGAGCGAGGGCGAGGATGATTCGGCGGGTCAGCATGGCGGGAATATACGGAGAATCAGCGGGAAGCTATCGGCAATCCCGGGCGGGGAAGAAAGCGGCAATTCGCGCTTACTTGATTTTAAGGGCTTTGACGACTTCGGCGGCGAGTTGTTTGGAGCCTTCGGGGGTATAGTGGACGTTGGCCTTTCTTTGGATCTTGGCCTCGTGCTTTTTGGCGAAGGAGTAGAGGTCGTGGATTTCGATCTCATTCTCTTCCATGACTTTGGCGGCAATGTCGTTGTAGATTTTGGCATCGCCAACGACGCGGCCTTTGGCTCCTTCGGGCACGGGCGTGGTGTTGCGCCAGATGAGGCGGGCTTTGGTTTTCTTGAGGCGTTTGGCCAGATCGCGCAGATAGGTTTCGTAGTCGGCTTTCGAGACCTGGGGTTTGGAAGTGGGGTCCTTGGGATCGGCGAGGTTTTTGCCTTTGGGTCCCATGTATTTGAGATCGTGCAGCCCCCAATTGAAGTGGATGATGTCCCACTTCTTGCCCTTGCCTCCGGTTTCGAGCCACTTCTCGAGTTCGACCATTCCCTTGGTGGTGGGGCCGCAATTGGTGAGAGGGCGGTGAACGTTGGCTTTCCCTTTGAGCAAAGCGCGGACCTCGACGGTGTAACCGATGGAGATGGAATCGCCGATCAGGAGAACGCGTGGGAGGCCTTCCACGTCAGTGACTGGAGCCATCGGTTTGTCCTTCTGTTGGGCGAAGGCGGAGGAGATCAGAAGAATGGCGAGAAAGGAGCGTCGGATCATCCGGAAACTCTCGGCATTTGGCCGGGGCCTGGCAAGCTCACACTGCCGGCTGAAAAAACAGCTGTGATCCAAGGTTTGTCCGGGGCGTTTGAGCGGGTAGGATCCCGGGCATGAACTATCGATCCGTTTTTGTGGCGGCCGTGCCCGGGAAGTAAGAAAAGGAAGGATTGCTCGGAGGGACCTCTCAGAAGGAATCGGAATGCTGGGTGGATGGTGACCAACTGGCGCGTGATTGCGAAAAGGTGTGTAATGAGTTGGCCGGGGAGGGATACGAAGTGATTTCAATCACCGAAATTTCACGTGGCTCCTACCACCTTGTCGGTCAAGGTGGAGCCAGCTGGGGGCTCAATCACGGGGTCCTGGTGACCGCGCGACGGAGATGATTGGAGCGGTTGCAGGCAAGCTGCGATTGCCGGATCGCAACCACTACTTCTTCTCGGGAGTTTTCTTTTTGAGGAGAGTTTCGACTTCTTCGAGCTCTTTCAGCTGCTTCTTCCACTTCACCATGTCGCCACGGATCTTGTATTGCTCGCGGACTCCATCGGAATATTCGAGATCGTAGTAGCAGCTGTTGAGCTCGCCCTGAAGTTCCAGTCTGAGGAATTGAATGCGCGCACCGAGGTCGGGATTGGCTTTCATTCGTTTGACGAAATCAACCCAATCCTGACCGAGCTTCTTTTCGGATTTTGCGAGGTATTCGCGGACCTCCTTGTTTTCGAGTTCCAAGGCTTCTTCGGCATATTCGTCACGATACTCCTCGTTGGCCTTGATGCGCAGATCAAAGAGGGCATCGAGCCGTTTGAGGGCCTCCTTGTCGGCGGACGCGAAGGTGGTGGTGAGGAAGAGGCAGAGAAGGGAGAGCGTTTTCACGGGTATGAGGATGATCAGGATTGTGGGCCGGGAACAAGGCTGCAGATGGCGTGCTGCAGATGGTGTGCCATTTCTCAAGCCAGCCAGCAGTAGAGGCCGATGACGGTGGCGCCGATGAAGTTGAGAACCACTCCTTCCCTCACCATGCGGCCGACGGTAAGATGGCCGGATCCGAAGACCACGGCATTGGGTGCGGTCGCAACCGGAAGCATGAAGGCGCAACTGGCGCTGAGGGCGGCGGGGAGCATGAGGAGTTTGGGGTCGAGATCGTTGGCGAGTGCGACCGAGCCGAGGATGGGCATCATGAGAATGGTGCTGGCGGTGTTGCTGGTGAGCTCGGTGATGAAGGTCATGACCAGACAGATCAACAGGATGATGGCGAAGATGGGGAGGGTGCCGACATCGGAGAGAAGAGAGGCGGCGGTGTTGCTCAGGCCCGATTCCTTGATGCCTGAGGCGAGGCAGATTCCTCCACCGAAGAGAAGGAGAATGCCCCAGGGGATTTCTTCGAAGACACGGGCCTCGAGGAGGCGGCCTTTCTGGCCTTTGCGATGAGTGCCATCGGGGATCACGAAAAGAAGCAGGACACCAATGAAGGCGACCGAGGCATCATTGGCTCCGGGAAGATGGAGCCAGGTGGTCCAGCCGCCGAAGGGCTCCCGTCGGGTAATCCAGGCGAGGGCAGTGAGGGCAAAGATGATGAGAGTGCGCTTTTCGGCGGCACGCCATGGACCGCTTTCCGGGAGCTCGAGGGTTTGTCCTTTGTCGAGGTTGCGGGTGAGCCAGAGCCAGACGAGGGGAATCATGATGAGGACAATGGGGATCCCGAAGGACATCCATTGGGTGAAGGTCATTTCGACGCCGGAGAACTCCTTGTATTGTTCCATGAAGACAAGGTTGGGCGGGGTTCCGATGGGTGAACCGAGTCCACCGATGGAGCAGGAGTAGGCAATGCCGAGCATGAGGGGCGGCGCGAGCTTCAGGCTGTCCTCCGAGTTGGCGAGGATGGCGAGGGCGATGGGCAGCAGCATCAGGGTCGTCGCGGTGTTGGAGATCCACATGCTGAGAAGGGAGCCGGCGAGCATGAAGCCGAGGATGAGTCCTTTTCCTCCGCTGCCTCCACAGGCACGAACCATGGCGAGGGCGATGCGACGGTGGACGCCGGATTTCTCGAGAGACTTGGAGAGAAGAAATCCGCCGAGGAGAAGGAGGATGAGCGGGTGGCCGTAGCTTTGGGCGACGATCGTCTTGGCGGGGAGGATGCCGAAGAGCGGAAGGAGGGCAATGGGAACAAGAGAGGCGGCCGGAATGGGAATGGCGCCGGTCATCCACCAGATCGCGGTCACCCAGGTGATGCCGAGCGTGATGGCGGCATCGCGGGGCATGCCGAATTGCGATGCAATGAGCCAAATGAGCAGAGCGGTAAGGGGGGCACCCCAGATGGCGAGTGATTTCACGGACGGCATGTCCATGGAATAGCGGAATCCACGGGAGAGTGACAATTCACAAGTGCCGGAGACACCAGTGGAAAGTCACCCTCGCGTGGAAGGGGGAATTCACGAGCGTCTGCGGTGGCAGAGCGAAAAGGTCACGGCCAGTAGCGATAGGGGGAAGTGAACTTCCAGATTGCAGGTGGACAGAAGCTGGAGGAATCAAAAATCAAGAGCCTTCATCTCATCAACGTCCCGTTCCTGGTGGTTCTTCAATACCTCTGCGAAACCAGTAATACGCGATTCATTCAAAATGGCCGGAACGTCACGATCCTACCGGCGGAGGAATAAGCTTGTTCGTGCATTTGGTGAATGATCAACCGACCATTCTGGTTTTCCCGGCGATCCCGCAATTGTTCTTGCGGGGCATGGTTTCTATTGAATAGCTTGTCGAAGCAACACGCTCAACCCCAACAGGTTTCCCCTCCATCGGGAAGAATCTTTCGCTCCCGATGTTTGGCCTGACGGCCCTCCTGCTTCCCACCGCGCAGGCGGTTTTGGTGTCAACTTGGACTGCTCCACAGGATCCCGGTTCTCTTGGAGATGCGGGTGTTCCTTCGGTGCTTTTGTCGCCCGATCCCGTCGTCAACAATGATTCGGGCAATCCTTTTGTCTTTACCTCAAGTGCCAATGCCGGGGTCACCAATTTCACGGATGTGGTGGTCTTGAGTGGAACCCAGCAGACTCAATTGGCGTCAGCAGGTTTTCCTGTTGTCCAGGGCCTGAACAATGTTCGTGGGTCCACCAGAAAACTCACTGGCCCAAGTTTCGAGCAGCTGGGGAATATCGGAGGTGGTCCGCCCAATGTGACCCAGCGCGATGCCACCATCGATCTCTTTCTGAGCCCGGATAATTTGAATGATGTCTCGCAACTCATTTTTGAAACCGGAGGAAACGGAGCAGGAACGAGTCTGAACATGAATGGAAGCGTCATGACCTTCGGAGTAGCGACCAACGCCGCGACCGCAGTCACGACCTTCATCGACCTTTCCTCGATCTATGATCTCTCCCCCGATACGGACAACATGCTTCATGTCCGGATGGCGATCGATCTTGCTGATGACCGGATCACGCTTTCCGCCCTGAACCTCGGGACCGGATTGGGAACGGCAAATTCCGCGGGCTTTACCGGATTCGACTGGGCCGGCGGTGATGGCACAGGCCTCTTCAACATCAACGGCAGTGCCGGCGCTTCAGCGGGAGGTAATGTTCCCGCCAACTATTCAAATTTCGACGGGCAGTTTGCGGGTCTTGATTTTTACGCCAGCGAGTCTCTGGGATCTGTTCCCGAGCCATCGTCGTCCCTTCTGCTCATCGCCGCCCTTGGTGGACTCGGCTTCCGCCGCGTCCGCTAGGCGGGGAGCTTCCTCACTTCTGGCGAGTGACGTCCCATCCATCGACGGTGACTTCACCGTGGACGCCGCACTTGAATTTGAGAGGGGCTTCGAGCCCTTGGGGTTCTCCCGTTTTAGGGTTCTTGTAGCTCGAGGTATCGCTCACGTTGATGAGCTTGTTGTTTTGAATGGTCGCGGTGGCGCTTTCCGGATTCCGCACCAACGGACGGGCGAGGCCCTGACATTCGATGAGGTTGTTCTCGATGCGATGGGTTTTAAAATCGCAGTTTTGGTTGAAGCCGAAGAGCCCCTCCTTGCGGGGAGTCGAAGTGGTTCGCGTGATGATGTGATTGTTGCGAACTGTCAGGTTGGCGTAGGGTTCGTTGATCCAGATCACGCCGCGCCCGGGATTACTGACAAGATTGTTGTGGAAGAGCGCAGGGCCTTTGGCCGGGGCTCTTCCAAAGCCGGAGATGAGATTGCCGCCGTCCTGATCGGTTTTGAAGTCGAAGAGATTGTGGGAGATCTCGATGCCATTGCGGACGAACTCGATGGAGTAACTGTGATGAAAGAGATTGTGATGGATGTGGAAGGTGCGTCCGCTTTCGGGAACAGACCCACCGCTGTGTTTCGGCAGGGAAATAGTGCCGTGGCAGATGTTGTGGGAGATCTCGTTGTCCTCGTCGTTCTCAAAGGGAAACTCCATGGAGAAGTTCACTTCGATGGTATTGTGATGAACGTGGCAACGTTTCGCTTGTCGCACCTTGATGCCATAAAACTCATCCTGCTTTTCCATCTGAGTTCGGGTGAAGCGGTTGTGTGAGATTTCGGTATCCTTCATCCAGATGCAGAAGAGGGCGCCGCCGGTGATGCCACCCTTGACGCTGGGAATGCCACCCCGTTGCCAACGCCCCCCGGCATCGATGAATTCGCAATCGTGAATCTTGCCGTGAGTGAGAGAGAAGGTCCGGATCCCTGACCAAAGCACGTCTTTGACTCGGAGGTGATGGAGGTGAAGTCCCTTGTTTCCCCAGCCATAGATGGCGCCATGAAGCTGGGGGCCGGTCAGGGTCAGATTGGAAATGGAAATGTCTTCGGCTTTGTCCTGGAGACGAATGAGATAAGCGTAGGTATCCATACCCTTGGTCTTCATCTCGGGATCGGGAAGGGTCTTGGTCGATGGCTTCCAGGCATCCACGTGAGTGATGATGGTTTCATCCATGCCGGCACCCTTGAGTGACATGCCGGCCTTGGGTTCGAGGGGTTTGGTCAGCTTGTAGGTTCCGGCCGCAAGCTCGATGGAATCACCTTCGGCTCCGTCGGAGATCGCGCGGACCAGCTCCTCTGTCGTCGAAACCGAAACGGCAAACGAAGGGGCGGCCAGAGAGAGGAAGGCGAAGAATTTTGAGAGCAT
>JBMHCW010000055.1:0-5165 GCA_049889715.1 Akkermansiaceae bacterium
CGATCCCGTTGGATCCACGCTCCAAGACCGACGTTGACCGAAAGGTTTCGCAGATCCTCGTTGCTGATTTTGGTGGCCCACGAAAGCGAGGCCTCGGGATCTTCATCGAATGCCGCCCCTGCCAGACCGGTGATGGCACCATCGAGTTGCGGCCCTTGTTCCTGATTGTTGAGCCAGGTTCCGGCGGCTTCGGGGTCCTGGGTGGTCCACTGCCAAAGGACTTCGCCGAGGGCCCGCCCGGCTGCTTCACTAGATTCCGGTTCGGACGAAACCTCCATGACCCAATCGGCGGCTTCGGCGGGATCTTCACGAGACCAAGGACTGGAGACCGATTGAAGAAACGACGCCTTCTCTTCGGGCTCCATGGAATCGACAAAGGCGGCCGCTCCCCGGGCATCCGTCCCAGCCCACTGGCCGAGGCTTGCCTTGACAGCCCGGTCGCGTTCTTTTCCTTCAAGTCCCTTGGCCCATGCGAGGGCATCCTGAGGTGATTGGCGGGCCCAGCTGTCGGCAATTTCGCCAATGATGTGTTCGCGGCTCCCGCCCGGGCCGAGCTCCATGGCGAGTTCGGCTGCTTTGTTCGGGTTGGAACTCGCCAGGCTGCCCAGCACGCCGGTGAGAGCTCCGGCCTTCTGGCTTTCGGGGAGGCCGCGGGCCCACGCAAGGGCGGCCTCACTGTCCAGTCGGACCCATTCCTTGGCGATTGATCCCGCCAGAACTTGTCCCATGAAAGGAAGTCTTACCATCGAGTTTGAAGGATCATCGAGCCAGGCAATGGCGATATCGGGATTCTCCGAAGACACGCCTGACAGGACGCTCACAGGATCCGCACCGTACTTCAAAAGATCGATTCCTTTGAGCGAGGCCAAGGCTCCCTCGGGATCATCGATCGCCCATCGGGTGAGGAGAATGTGCGCGAGCATCTTGGCTTCGGGGTCCCAATACGGAGCATCGCGACGGATCTCTTCAATGGATTCTGGAATTTGATCGGGACTGAGGCCCTCGGCGAACTGCAAGAGTGCGGCGATCCGATCGGAAGGGTCCTGAATGGTGATGAGCTCTTCGAATGAACCCGGGCTGTCGGTGCGAGTGGGGTCCTTGGGAGTTTGTCTCGAGGTTCGCGGCCCTTCTGGAGAAGGCGAAAGCGAAGGTTGCCGGGCGGCTTTTAAATCATCCAGCTCCTGCTTCAGTTTCGAATTGTCGTGCCGGTAAAACATCGCCACGGCGATGGCGCCCAGGCCAACCACAGCTGCGAGCAAGAAAGAAGCTTTCATCCTTCGGAGCTATGGATCTGGGGTCGCCGAGGTTACAGAAAAGAGTCGCGGCTATGGCTCCAGCAAGGCTTAGAGAATTCCCATTCGTTTCGCCCGCCGGTGCTGTGCATTGGTGAATTTGATCGCGACCAGAGTTGCTGAGATTCCGGCGAGGATGATGACTCCGGCGAGGACGGAATTGATGCGGAGCTGTTGTTCGAGGTTTTGAAAGGCTGAAACCTCCCGTCCATAGAGTCGGGCAACCTGGCTGGCAAGAATCCCCATGATCCAAAATCCCCACCAAGCAGCCAACAGCATGCCCGAGGGCTTTCCTGATCCCAATTTGTTTCTCACGAGGTTCACCGCTTCCACTGGTTTCCAAAGATTGAGAATGGGGATGAAGTGCGAGCCCACGGCCCATCCGGGTGTGACTTCACCGGTTCCTCTTCTGATCGAATGGTCGGCGATGCCAAACAGCCAGGCATTGCGGGTCGAAAGATTGGTCCAAATGCACCAGAAAACGATGATGGCAATCGTCACCAGACCGAGACCGATCCCAGCATTGGTGAGATTGACGTTCAGGCCCTGGAGTTGGTTGATGGTTTCGATCTGCTTGTCTTCGGCCTGATCGAATTTGCGGGCGCTACTTAGAAATCCCAACGCCTGTTGATTCAGAATGATAATGGTGACCCGGAGGGCGATCCAGACCGTGAACAGCAACACAATGATGTTCCGGAGCATTCGCAAGTCCCGGTACGGCCCGTAGGGTGATGTGACCTGATGATAGGACCCCGCTGCCGGGGTGGAATCTGTCTACGGAGCCGCGTAGGGATTGTCGGACATGGAATGGAAAGACTTTCCATTCTCACCTCGTGGAGCCAAGAAAAATCAATGTCCAGAGGGCTCATGCCCGGGTCGCGAGCCCGGAACTGTTCTCAACGTGCGAGATTGGTTCCAAATGGCGGAGGTCACTTGGTTTCTGTTGATCCAACGGGAAAGCGCCAGAGGGTCAGGTCGTTCCCCGACTTGATGAACAGCGAGTCGCCCACCAAAGCGGGGGCGGTCCAGGTATCATCTTCGGCGACCCGATAGGAGCGAACGACGTCGTACTTCTCGCGATTTGCCCGAAGGACGCGCAACTGTCCGTCGTTGGTAAGAGCGACGACGTGACCGGGCAGAGAGAGGAATTGGGCATTTTCGCCCATGCGGGCCTCACCCTCCCAAAGGACGTTTCCGGAGGAAGGTTCGAGGCAGGAGAACTTGCCCATCTTGAATTGGCTGAAGCCGTAGACCAGACCATCGTTCATCACCGGGCTGCTCATGTCGAAAGAGACTTTGCGATGTCTCCAGACTTGCTCGGCGGACCACGTGTCGCCACTTTTTAAAGGGCGGACGGCGAACATGCCTCGATCCTCTGCCCCCACAATGAACAGGTCGTCATGCCTCACCGGGGTGGGTGTGTTTTGGTTCGTTCCGTGATGCGGGAAGGAATGCTTCCAGAGAAGCTTTCCATTGGTGACATCGATGCCGCAGAGACCCGAATGGTTGAACTCTACCAGTTGGCGGACACCGTGGATGGTTTCCACGAGAGGCGACGAGTAACAATTGGCATCTTCATCTCGAATCCAGATGTTCTTCCCGCTTTTGGGATCCAAGCAATAGAGAGCGCCTTCTTCGCAGGTCCCGACATGGACAAACAGGCGGTCGCCGTCAGCGATCGGGGAGGTGGATGCCCCCCAGTATGGAAAAGCTTTTGGAAGATCTTCACTGAAGTCCCGCTTCCAGAGCAAGGTGCCATCCTTGCCCGACCACGCGGTGAGCACTCCCGTGATGCTGAGAGTGAAGACTCTTCCTCCCGCAGTGGTCGGTGTGGACTTTGGGCCAAGCCCATGCCGCTCGCCTCCCCGACCGGCCTCAAATTCAACCGGAATGGCTTTCTTCCAGACCGGCTTCCCAGTGGTCCGGTTGAGACACCAAAGGACTTCCTTTCCTTCCTCGCGCGCTTGTTGGTAGACGAGGTCTCCCACGATCAGGGGGGTGGCGTATCCGTCCCCAACCTTGGCGGTCCAGACACGTTCCAATTTATCCGGCCATTCCTTGGGTGGGACAAAGTCATCAATTCGGGCGTCCCGATTCGTGCCGCGCCAACCAGTCCATGGTGTTTCACTGAGAGCGGTCTGAGAACTCAGGACGCTTGTCATTAGGAACAGAGTGAGGCGTTTGGTCAGGAACATTCGGGGCATGGTGTCATTTGGTCTTTCATTCCAGCTACCATCCGATCCGGAATCCCGCAATTTGAATCTGAAGTCAGGTGGACCGATGGGAAGGCTCGGGGTCCCTGGATTCGGTGGTCTGTTTCGGACCTCTTCTTTTTGAAAGAATTTGTGGTCTCGACAAATAGGTATTCCTGGCAAATGGACTTGTTTTTCCCGATGGCTTCCAAACTGTTCCACATTCCACTGCTGTCTGGCGTATTCGCTACCTTGTTCCCCTTGTTTCTTCAGCCCGGACGAGGGGCGGAGTTCGAGTATCAGCTGGTGGACGACAGCTTCCAACAGCTTTGGAGCAAGCCGATCTATTGGACCTTGGTGAGTGGCGATGATGATGGAGTTGCCGGGTATCCTGATGCCACCGATACATTCACCTTGGACCGGTCCACGGCGACCACGAACTCAACCCGGCTGGCCATCGAAGGGGGACCTCCTTTTGAGGTTGGCGGAATCACCGGGAAGGGTGGGCTGAACCGGGACATCGTTCTGAAGTTCGGCGAGTTTACGCTGGGTTACCTTGAGGTGCTGGAATCGAGCAACACCTTGTTGATCCAATCGGAGCGCGATAAGGATTTCACCATTACCGGAGTGATCAGCGGAGCTGGAAATCTGGAGCTGCATCGCTTGGGAGTCTCTCCAAGGTCGCCGCGGTTGGCGAAGCCAGCCACGCCTTCGGTCCAGGTGACGTGATCGACGGGTGCCGGAACATGCATTTCACCTTCGGCTGTCACAAAGGCGGGCAGACGGCCGGGTTTTGGAGAAAGGTTTTGGCGTCAGCTTCCGGGACCCCCATTTTGTCGAGAGACATCTGGTCGCGGGTGAAGACGTCGCTCTCGGATTTTTACGTCGAGTATGAGCTACGCTTTGTGCCAGCCCGGATTGAGAGAAAGGGGGGAGTCATGTCCGAACTTCATCAACGGATCCAGGATACCTTTGCCGATGCCGGGGTGCAGATCATGTCGCCGAATTTTGAGTCCCAACCTGATGCGCCGATTCTTCCCAGAGATTGGGAAGACGAGAAGAAAGAGCCCAAATAGGGTGATTTTGCGACCTTGATGGCGGATCTTGTTTCTTGACGACTCTTTGCTCTGTGGATCAAAGAGGGAACCTTCCAATTTGAGAATCAGAACCTCCCAAACATCATGAAACGACAAAAGAACCGGACCTTCCTTCCGACCCTGCTGGCTGCCTGTGCCGTCGCCCTTTCCCTGAGCTCTTGTGCCACCGGCCCGGTCGGGGGTGGCAATGCCGCGGCCATGCGTGCCTACGAAGCTTACGATCGTCCGGCCACCTTGCCCTCCAATCCTTCCAACGTGAGGGTGAAGGTTTCCATCAAAAACCAAATGGCTTATGTCATGGAAGGCAGCAAGCCACTTCTGGTCATGCCGGTGACGGTTGGCCGGGCTTCGGCGCCTACGCCTCAGGGGAACTTCCGCATTCGATCGAAGAATCACTATTACCGGGCCAATACCCACGGCTACGCTGTGAAGGGGGATGTCATCCGCGAGTGTTATCTGAAAAACAAGCCGGCCGGTTGGAAGTTCAAGGGAACGCCGATGCCTTATTGGTGCGAATTCAAAACCGCCTATGGATTTCATACCGGATGGATGAGGCCTTATCCCACATCAGCCGGTTGCCTGCG
>JBMHCW010000056.1:0-83962 GCA_049889715.1 Akkermansiaceae bacterium
CGACCCGGTGCCCGGCGGCGCACCACGCGGGATCTTCGAGCAGATTGGCGTGGAACTGCCCCCACTCTAGCTAAATCGTTCCCGCTTACTCTCACTCTTGATATCTTTACGGATTTCAGACAAATAGATCTCCTATCAACGAATTGAATGTCCATGTTTTTTAAGTCACTCCTCATTCTCATGACTTCCATCAGCTTCCTCGCCGCCGCGCCTCTCGTTTACGAAGGCACTGAAGGTCCCGGCAAAGGAAAGCACATCGTCTTCATTGCCAACGATCACGAGTATCGCTCGGAAGAGACCTGCCCGCTGATCGCCAAGCTCCTCGCCAAGCACCACGGCTTCAAATGCACCGTTCTCTTCGGGATCGATGAAAATGGTCACATCAAAGCCGGCGCCAAATCGGTTCCAGGCATGGAGGCATTGAAGGATGCCGACCTCCTCTTCTTCTACACTCGCTTCATGAACCTTGCCGACGAGGAAGCCGACCTTCTCGTCGACTACTTCGAACGCGGTGGCCCCACCATCGGACTGCGCACTTCGACCCATTGCTTCAACGGACAGAAAGGCAAGTGGGCCAAACTGAATTTCAACTACAGCGGCGACGACTACCGCGGTGGTCTTGGCGAACAAGTCTACGGGAACACCTGGAACAAGGAGCGGGGGCAGAGCCACTACGGATCCAACCACCGCATGGGCGGAACCATTTCCGGTGTCGGCAACGGCGACCACCCCATCCTGACCGGCGTGAAGCCCATGCACACCTATTCGGGTGCTTACAAATCCCAACCGCCCGCCGATGCCACTCCGCTGCTCGAAGTCCAGGTCCTCAACACCTTTGGCCCCAGCAAGGACATCAACAAAGAAAAGCCTGTCGTCAATGCCGGCTGGACCCGCGATGGCTACGTCGCTCCCTCCGGAGCCAAGAAGAAGGCCCGGGTTGTTTACGCCTCGTATGGAGCATCCGAAGACGTCCTCGATGAAAACGCCCGCCGCTTCCTCATCAATGCCTCCTTCTGGGCTCTCGGGCTCGAAGACAAAATCACTGCCGACCTCGATGCTTCCATCGTTGGCAAATTCCAGCCTGCTCCCTACACCACCGGCTCGTTCTACCGCGCCGGCGTCAAGCCTTCCGACCTCGCCGGTTGGGACAGCCAGGTCATGCCCGCCGATGCCAAGTACACCGGCTTTGACGGCAAGGTGAACCCACGGGCCATGAACGTCCTTAAGAACCGGCCATACGCCATGAAGGACATCCAACGCCTTCACCCCAACTTCGATCCGGCCAAGATCCAGCCGAAGAAGAAGTAACTAAGGTCATCACTTCTCATGAAGCTTCCCGGAACGAGAGCCGCCCGAGGGCTGTTTCTCATGACAATCCTGACAAGCTCCCTCGCTCTTCAGGGAGACGTCAGGAAATGGACTGATCAGCAAGGCCGAATCGTTGAGGCCGAGTTTGTGAAGTTCGAAGATGGCATCGTCCATTTTCGAATGAAGAACGGCAAGATCGGGAAAGTTGCTCTGGAGAAGCTCAGCGGCGATGACCAGGCCTTCGTAAAGAAGGCGGTTCAACCAACACCAAGCATCGCCAAGCCAAATGCCGACTCTCCAAAACCATCGAAGGAAAAGTGGCCGAACTTTCACGGAGCGGAACCACCGACACCATTCGGCGACTGGGTTTACCCCAAGGGCACGGCCGCGAGAATTTACATTGAAGAGCCGGAATTCTTCAGCCCCGATGGCGACCTCCTCTTCGATGGCGTGGACTTTGTTAGAAATGACATCCGCTTCCATCATGGTTTCGCTACAATCAAATTTAAGAATGCCGACAATTCCTGGTCTCCGGCTTTGATGGATGCGGAGGGAAAGTTCATTCTCGGAGGAAAGGGAGGAGCGCCGCTTCCGGAAGGAACGAAAGTGCTGGGAAAGTATGGAGGTGATGGCTTGATTGCATTTGGAGTCGAAACCGCCAACAAGAAGGGCAACGGGAAGCACAACTGGGGGTACCTTGACCTTGAAGGCAAAGTCGTTCTGGAACCGAAGTGGTCCTATGCCCATCCCTTCGTCAACGGCCTGGCCCCTGTCAGCGTCGGAGAGACCACCATTGAAAATCATCCAGCTGGCGGAGCTGCCCGTTTCACCATGGGAGGCAGCTACCACTACATCGACAAAACTGGAGCCAAAGCAATCGATGGCGATTGGAAGATCGCCCTCCCGTTTGACGAATTTGGTCACGCCTTCGTCCTTCCAAAATCCGACGTGCCCAAAACACTGGTCCCATGGCTCTCCATCGACAAGAAGGGAAACCTATCATCGCCTTCCAGTCTCCTCACCGGGAAGTGGACTTACCGCGACGAACGTATTGTGATTAAAAACCAGATCCTTGATTTGAAAGGAAGCGTCCTTTTCTCGGCAGCGAAGGGAACTCTTCGTGACTGCGAAGATGGCAGCGGAGTCTGCATCTATCAATGCGGCTACGAACGGGGGAAACAGTCCAACTACCGGCTCGTGGACCGCGCTTCCGGAAAGTGCTACGGCCCGGAATTGGAATACAAGTTCCTGAAGCCATTCAAAGAAGGCCATGGGGTCTTTGAAACACACGACAGAAAGGGAGGGCTGATTGATCGGACAGGAAAAGTCATTTTCGGTCCTCATGCGGGTCATGGACGATTGGATAACGGCTACTACATTGTCACCGATCCCGGACGGAACATCGTCGAGTATTGGTCGATCAAAACACGCAAAATCTTTAAAACCAAAAAGCCATGAAACTCACTCCTTTCGCCGTCGCAGCCTGTTTTCTGATCGCCGTTTTACCGTCTCAAGCTCTTCGCAAGAACGCGACCTGGAACAAACAAACCAAGGTCCAACCCGATGCCCAGGCCGGAGGTTGGTTCATCAACCTGGGGATCACCGGTGCACGCGCCAAGATCGATCTGGAAACGCCCACCGAATTCGAAATCGCCTACGTTTTTCCCGACACGCCGGCCGATGGAAAACTCAAAAAGGGAGACCGTATTCTCGGCGCCAACGGGAAAAAGTTCACCGAGGCCCACAAGTTCGGATACGGGCCCAAATTCTTCGGATACGAAGGTCCCATCATGGACTTCGGTAATGCCCTTGAGGAATCACAAGGTGGCCTCAAAGGGAAACTGACACTTGAAGTTCAACGCGAAGGAAAGACTGCGAAAGTCTCTTTGGATCTGCCAGTCAAGTATGGCTCGTTCTCCAAGACCTACCCCTACGACTGCTCCAAAACCGAACTCATCCTCAAGGAGTCTTACGCCTACCTTCTCGACAAGCAGGGCGAGAACGGTCTCTGGAGTCGACGCCCTGACGCCAATGCTTTCGCCGCTCTTGCTCTTCTCGGCAGCGGAAAGAAAGAGTTCCTCCCGGCTGTCGACAAAGCGATGAAGGCCTTTGCGAAGTCGACCAACGACGTCATCGACTACGGTGGACTCGATTGCTGGAAGTACACTCTCTATGGAACTGCGCTCGGGGAATACTACCTGATCACCCGTGAAGAGTGGATCCTGCCCGAGCTGGAGGAAATCAAGACCTGGCTTCTCAAGGCCCAGATGAAAAACGGCGGCTGGGGACATCGCCCCGCCAACAAGCCCGGCGGCAATGGTTACGGTGCCATCAATGCTATCACGATGCAGGCCAAGATGGCCCTCGGCATGATGATGCGCTGCGGTCTCGATGTCCCGGCCGACAAGTTTCGCGCCACCCACGATTTCGTGGCGAAAGGCACCAACAAGATTGGATACGTTTGGTACAAGGACGGTGGTGCACGCAATCAAAGCTACGCCGACATGGGGCGCACCGGAACCTCGGCCGTCGCTCATCACATCAGCCCGGTGGGCGGCAAAGAATATCGTGACTTCGCTCTCCTCAACGCCAGCTGTATCGGGAACTACCCCAAGACCTTTGCCGATACCCATGGATCACCTCTTCTTGGGCTCGCCTGGACCGGGTTGGGCGCCCTCGCCGACCCCAAGGAATTCCGGAAGCTCATGGACTACAATCGCTGGCACTTTGCGATGGCTCACACTCCGGAAGGGACCTTCTACTACCAGCCCAACCGCGATAACAATCCACAGGACTACAGCGCCGATCCGCGGCTCAACGCCACCGCAACCAATGCGCTGGTCCTCACTGCCCGATACAAAAAGCTTCAAATCACCGGAGCACCACCCGTGCAGGTCAAGTAGAGGCCGGAGAGCGTTCTCTCTTCCATGAAGCCTCGTTTGATAGCCCTGCTGCTCGCATCGTTCCTGCCCGCAGTTCTTCTCGGGGAGACACGACCGCTTCCGGTTTTCAAACCTGTCCCGGTAAGCGACGGGCCGGTCCTGATGTTCAAGCAACCGAAGAAGAATTCAGACGAACTCGCCCTCTATCTTTTCGATCCTGCTCTTCACAAGAAACCCCGCTTGCTCTGGCAGGAACGGTATCATCCCAATCCGCGGAACCTGCGGCGCTTGGACGACGAACAGGTCCTCTTCGACTACAAGAACCAACTCCATCTTGCCGCCTTGTCGACTGCCAGGATCACGCCTCTTTTGGCCGGCAATGAGCAAACAAAGTTCGTTTCCCTAGAGAGCGACACGATCTTCTTTTTCAAACGATCCGTCCCTGAGAAGACCAGCGATCTCGGCATCGCATTGACCACTGGAAAGGATCAGAAGACGGTGGTGGAAAACTACTTTCGCCCACGCGACTTCTTGTTCCGCCACAAGGTCGGGGGCGATGGTTCCAAAGCAGTCTCACCGGTTGCCATCGAAACCCTCCTTGAAACCAACGAGAAGGGTTTCCTCGTCATCACTGCCAACCAACCCCAGCAGATCGCCCTGATCAGCCGGGAAGGAAAGCTCACCAAAATCTGTCCCTTTGATTCCCGCTGGATCGCCACTATGACAACTCATGCCTTTTCTCCCTCGGGAGATTTTCTGGCCCTCTCGATTCTGGCAAGTGATCAGGATTTTCACGAAGAGCGCACTCTTCTCGTTTGCGATCTCAGGAAAGGCGGAGTCTCCTTCACTGATCGCAATATTCCGCTTGGCCCATCCTTGTTCTCGGGACGGTCCAACTTTCTCGATCTGGTCTGGCGAACGGATCATGTCCTCCAATACGGCGGCGTCTTCGCGCTGCTCGGAAAGGAAGGCGAGCAACCGAGGTTTGTGAATCTTTCCACAGGGAAACCATTGACCAAAGCGACACAGTCCAAGCTTCCGGCCACGGTCGTGGAGGAGATTCCCGAACGGGAACGACGAGGAGAATTCGAACTCAAATTCGGCGAAGTCTACTTCCCCGGAGAGGAGAAGCCCATCGCCAGCGTTCTCAATGAAAAGGGCGTCGGCACCCGTGATCTCGCGGTCGATTCCAAGGGCTCCCTGGCTGCTTACAGTGAGCGCAGAGACGACCGGATTTATCTCATCAACGGAACGGCCCGTTCCAAAATGTCCATCCACTCCGGTTGGGCGCACGATTTGAAGTGGCTCGAAGTCGAATCCAGAAAGTAAGCCCTTCCGTAGACCGTATGATCCACCTCCGGATCGACCAACCGCTTCTGAAAACGACTCTTCACTAGCTTCATCCGCTGCTTCGCCCAATCCGATGTCCATTCCATCCAACTCCATGATATCTCCCCGCTTTCTTCTCCTGCTCTGCTTGATTGCCCCATCCTTCGCCAATGAGGACGCCGCCCAAGTCGCTTACCCAGGCCACTTCTCCCGGCCACCCTCGCAAGGAAAGGACTACGATACCTGGGCTGATGCCACCGGACCCGATGTCGGAGAAGCCAAAGTCGATCCCAAGCGACTCCCCTCGCGCGTCGACAATTCCGAGAGACCCGAATTCCCACCGGTCTACAAGCAACGTTGGGGCGCCTGCGGACAATTTGCCTCCGTAGCCTCCATCTTTACCTACGAGATGAATGTCCTCAACGGGAAGAAAGCCGACAGCGATGAGAATCGGTTCCCCGCTCACTTTTCCTGGAACATGATGAATCGCGCCGAGAACAAAGGGTCGGAGGCCTACCATGGTTGGGAGGTTGCCAAGCGCATCGGCATCCCTACCGCCAAGACATACGGAGGGGTCCGGCTCAACAAAATCGGCGTCTGGCCCAATGGTTATGAAATCTGGCGCGAGGCCATGGAGTATCGCGTTTCCGGTTATCGCTACACGCCGGCCAATACCGTTGCTCAACTCAACGAAGCACGCGGATGGATGTTCGACCGCAACCAGCCAGGCGAAAAATCCATTGGTGGAATCATGGCTCTCGACGGCCGCATGGGCGAACGCAAGAAGGTCACCGTCACCATTCCCGAGGGACAACATCGGGCTGGCGAAGACATCTGGACCCGCTGGGGGCCAAGCGGATACGGACACGGGATCACCTGCGTGGGATACGACGACCAAGTCGGATACGACGTCAATGGTGATGGCAAGATCACCAACGACATCGACACCAATGGCGACGGCAAGGTGACCCTCGCTGACTGGGAACGGGGAGCCTACATCGTGGTCAACTCCTGGGGCGACAAGTGGTCGAAGGATGGCAAGATTTACCTCCTCTACAGTGCCATGATCGACCCAACGTGGAAGCGGGGCAACTACCTCGGCCGGGCCGAAGTGACTCGTTACCAGCCAAAGAAAACCCTGAAGCTCAAACTCGCCTGCAACAACCGGACTGACCTCCGCATGAGCATCGGACTCGCCTCCGATCCGGCGGCGAAAACTCCCGAGCACGAGATCATCCCGGAAGCCTTCAACGGCTGGCCGCTCTTCGGCAAAGGCGGCCACGGAGGACATGTGCCCCTTGCAGGACCTGAAGATGACACTCCGATTGAAGCCGGTATCGACCTCACTCCGTTGTTCGAAAAACTCGGAAACAAAAAGAACGCCAAACTCTTTGTCAAAGTCACTCGCGCCGACGGAAGTAAAGTTGAAGGCGAACTCCACGAATGCGCTGTCCGTACCTACGACGCCGAGGGGAAATTCCTCGACGAAGCGACCCTCGACATCAAAGACGGTAAATTCGGAGACTCCGCGTTCGAGCTTTCCCAAGCTCTTTGAAGCTCGCTAGTGACCATCCCGGTCAATTGGCACTCACTCTGAAGAAGCCCATCGGACTTCCGGGAGTGGGATTGGGAAAAGGACCCAACGTTGTGGTTTCGCTTCCTTCCTCCGCGGCGATATTTTGATCTACATCGGTGCTCCAGTCGACGAGGTCCGGAGAGTAGGAAAGAGTGTAGGTCGCACCCGGCTGTGACGTCCAAGTCAGAGTGACGCTGTCCGTATCATCGTTGTATTCGATCTCCGTCACTGCGATTTCGCCCGGGGGTGCCGCGACATTCTCGAGGGCGAGCTCCGACACCTGCATGGAATTAGCCAACGCCGCATCCTTCACTTTGGGAAAGATCAACATGTAGGAGGTGTAGGGAACCGAATTCTCAAACTCGACGGTCTGACGAGGACCGACGGAAAAGGGTGCCTCTCCAATCGGAGTTGGAACGGTGCTCCTATCGGTCGGCAAGGTCAACGCCCCCTGGCTGATCAAGGTGAAGTCACTTTTGGAGTAGGTGGTCCCCGGTCCTCCCTGGGTAATTTCAACATTGGCTCCGTAAAGCTCATAGCTGGTCGGATCCCGCGGTTCAGCATCATTGGCAGTCCACAGGGTCATTCGGTTGGCCACGGTGGCGCCGGTGGAAGGCGTGATGATCACCCCGGTATTAAGCTCGGCAAAGTTGAGATACTTGGCTCCCCCTCCGCCGAAAAAGCCATCGATCAATTCCTCGGGCGGCTCAGCTCCGGGCCAATTGTTTCCTCCCGCAGTAAATCCGACCAAACCCCTCGACAAAAACATCATCATTGAGAACCCATCCGATGATCTGATCCCCCGGCGTGAGAATCAATTCAGCTCGAGCAATGCCCGAGATGAGGAACACGGCGGCGGTCATTTGAATAAATCTGGATTTCATGATCTTGGGTTGAGTTGCGATTTCCGCGGTCGACAGAGACAATGTCTAGCCTCCAAGAATTGCCTTTCTCGCCACGCGATTGCAAACCTAAACTATTGATTCATAGGCCTTATCAATCACGGGACGCCAGCAGCTTGGCCAGGATTCAGGATTTCCTGTGATCGTTCTGATAGGAACAAGCCACCTCGCGATGTAGTGGTGAGCTCATGAAGCGCGCCCTCCTTCTCTCGCTCCTAATGGCAGATCCCGTTCTTTCCGATGAATGGGGCCAGGCTGCAGGTCCAAACGGCAATTTTTTGACCTCGGGCCACGCTCCCACCACATTCAGTGTGACCCTTGAGCAACGAGTACTCTGGAGGACACCTCTCCCTAACACCGGCCAAGGAAGTGTTGTCATTTCAAATGGGAAGGTCTTCGTCGCATCCCATGCTCCCACCGAAGGTGATGCGGAAACGGGATCGATGATCGTTGGGCAATGCTTCGATGCCGCCACCGGAAAGGAACTCTGGAGAAGGGATCTTCCCGGCTCACGCGTGACCGATCTCTCCAGTCTCTTCAGCGATAACACCGCAGCCTCTCCAGTCACCGACGGGGAGCGGGTCTGTTTCACCAACGTCGGTGGATCGATGAAGTGTTTCGACTTCGAGGGCAAAGAACTTTGGTCCAAGGAATGGGTCCCCTTCGGTCGTCACCATTCACGTCAGCACGAACCCATCTTACACGACGGCAAAGTCATCGTGGTCCGCGTCAAGCCATCCGACCTTGATCCCAAGGTCACCACCAAAGCCGGCGCCAAGCCTCTCGGTCGAGACCGCGCCTATTGGACCTGGCTGCACGCATACGACATGAAATCCGGTAAGCTCGTCTGGACCGGCCAGTCCGGTACCGGCATTCACGCCACGCCACTTTTGAACAAGGAAGCCTCGACCATCGTCACCGCGCGCGGTGGCGGCCACCAACCGCCCGAGGAACCTTTTGGCATTTCGCTACTCAACGCCACCGACGGAAAAACGATCTGGGATCTTCCGATCAAAGGCTACGCTTCTCATCAAAACGGCGTTTCCAATTCCGAAATCACCGCCCTCTTCGCCGGGAAGTCCCATCACATCGTCGACCTCAAAACCGGCAAGATTCGCCAGACCTCGTCTCTCAGCGAAGGCGTGCAAGTTTGCCGCCAAATCGACGGAAACTACGTCACTCAATCCAAGCAAGCGTTGGCCTTCTCGAAAAAGCCCATCACCTACCAAACCAACCTCATCGCCGGCGACTACCACTACTTCCGCACCCACAAGGGCTTCTACATCGGCCGGGTTCATCTTAAAACTGGCAAGGTCGAATACCTCGAAGTGCCCGTGCAGGTCATTCGTCAAAGAGGCCAAAAGGATCAAACCAATTGGACCAAGGCCCTTCCCAATGACATGCGCAATTCAGTCGGCCATCTCGCTACTCAGGATAAGCGCAATGCCGGAAACGGTTGGGGGCATTGCTCCGCCGCTAGCCCGATTGTTATCGGCGATCATCTCTACATGCCCACCATGATCGGGATGGTGTACGTCATAAAATGGAACGCGCCCACGCTCGACGAAAAGGCCCTCGTCTCGATCAGCGACCTCGGACCCGCCGGTAAGACCTGGTCCCTATCCAGCCTGTCTTATCACGACGGCCGGATATACGCCCGCACCCTGAAGGAACTGATCTGTATCGGAGCGAGCGGACCAAGGGACTGATCCACAGGCATCCGCGTCAAGATTCGTCAAGCCGGCCTCAAATCGCTAAAACTCTCGGTAACCAGCGGGTCGGACTTTACCAAAATCGTCTTGGCGGATTTCCAGCAGGTCTCGGAATAAGGACCACTCTCAGCCCTCTCACCTCGGAATGGATGAAGTCTCGGGCGCCATTTTCCCCAGACAAAATTGTCTGCTTGCGCCCTTCTCATTCCGAGGAATGTTCATTCCTCACACAAAACCCGTCCGGCCATCGCTCTATCGGGGTAAACCACTTGTCGCATGAAAAAACCAACCTCGCTCCTGCTTGCTCTGCTCACCTCGTTTTCCCTGACGGGAGGCTCACTTTGGGCCCAAGGCCCTGAAGGGCGCAAAGCTCCTCAGATCGAAGCCGCTCCCAACGTCAAAAACTTCAAGGCCCTCCAAAAGCTCAACCAGCAGATTGTCTCCCTTTCCAAGAAAGCCCAGCCCGCCACCGTGTGCCTCATCGCCAAAAATGGGCGCGGCTCCGGCAGCGGAGTAGTCGTCAGCGAAGATGGCTTGGTGCTCACCGCGGCCCACGTGACCTCAAGCATGCAAAACGGGATCATCGTTATTTTCCCCGACGGGACCCGCAAAGAAGGCAAGGCCCTCGGCGCCGACTATGATCGCGACGCTGCCATGGTTCAGATCACCGAGCCCGGCAAGTATCCCTTTGCAGACGTCGGACAAAGCAAGAACCTCAAGCGCAACCAGTGGACCATTGCTCTCGGGCACTCGGGAGGATTCGATCCCATGCGCAAACCCCCGGTGCGGCTCGGACGCGTTCTCGCCAACCGCCAGTTCATCGTCAGCGATACCGCTGTCATCGGCGGTGATTCCGGCGGTCCTCTCTTCGATGCCCAGGGCAAGGTCATCGGAATCCACTCCAACATCGGACGTTCCTTGATGGAGAACCGCCACGTCCCCATCGACGTCTTCCACAACCAATGGGACGATCTCAAGACCGGCAAAACTTCAGGCCGCCGCTTCAACAGCGCACAACAAAACAACGGACCCTCTCCCGATCAACCGGTCATGGGAGTTCAGCTAGCCGACAGCGACAAGGGTGTTCGCATCGAAGGTGTCGTCCCGAAATCTCCCGCTGAAAAGGCCGGCCTCAAACCAGGCGATGTGGTGAAGAAAATCAACGACAAGAAAGTCGACTCCACCGAGGACATGATCAAGTTGGTGAAAAACTTCAAGGCCGGTGATGAAGTCAGCCTGAACTACCATCGGGACGGCGAAGCCCAATCAGCAAAGGTCACTCTCACCAGCTTCCGTGAGCTTTCCGGAGAGCCCGAAGAGAAGAAGGAAGAAAAGCCCGCCAAGAAAGAGGAGCCCAAGAAGGACAAAAAGGCCGAGGACGAGCAAAAGCCTGCTGAGCAGAAGGAGAACAAGCCCAAGAAGGAGGAGCCCAAGAAGGAGGAGCCCAAAAATGAGGCCAAGTCCGGAGACAAGATTGAAGACCTGATCAAAGAGCTCATGGAAAAGGCAGCCAAGAACAACGGCCGCCTCGAGATGACTCCCGAGCTCCTCGAAAAGATGGGCGGGATGGAAAAGCTCATGGAGGAACTCCAAAAACGCGGAGGCATGGGCCAGGTTCTTCCCGAGGGCCCCGATACCTTCTTCGAGTCCTCTTTGAAAGCCCTCGCGCCAGTGGCCAAGAAAAACGAAGGCAGCTCCGCCATCGTTGCCATCGACGGAAAAATGGTCGCACTTGGCACTGTCATCTCTGCCAACGGTCGTCTTCTCACGAAGGATACCGAAACCAAGAAAGGCAAACTCACCGTTCGTCTGGGTGACAAAAACTACGACGCCAAAGTTCTCAAGCGCTTCCCCGAACAGGACCTCGCTCTTTTGAAAATCGACGCCACTGATCTCAAGCCCGTTCGCTTCCAGGCCACCGAGCCTCCCCTCGGGTCCATCCTGACCACCATTGGCGCACGCAACGAACCCCTCGGGATCGGCCTCCTCAGTGTCCCCGGACGCGCCATGGCCAAAGTGGGCTTCATCGGAATTCGCGGAGGCCAGTCCGACAAGGGCGTCCTCATCGAACAACTGGTTCCCAAAGGTGCTGCCGAGGAAGCCGGCTTGAAGGACAAGGACATCATCACCAGCATCGACGGCAAGAAGGTCGATGATCATCTCGAATTTGGAAACCTCATCCGTAGCCGCAAGGCTGGCGATGTTCTCAAGGTGGAGTACCTCCGCGGCGACGAAGCCCGCAAAGCCACCGTGAAACTGAAGGAACGCGCCATGCGCGACAACATCCGCAATGATCCGCGCATGAAACTCTCGCACGGTGAGCTTTCCGAGAAGACCAGCGGTTACCCCGATGCCATCCAGCACGACATTCCCCTTCCCCCGCAACTTTGCGGCGGCCCCCTCTTCGACCTCACCGGCAGGTGCATCGGCATCAACGTTTCTCGAGCCGGCCGAACCCGCACCTTCGCCATCCCGACCGATGAAATTCAGGCCATGCTCAAGACAGTCCGGGCTCCCAAGAAGCCTGCCGTCGAAAAGCCCGTCGCCAAGAAACCGGCTGCCAAAAAGACCAACGAGAATCTGGAAGCGATCAAGGCCATCCGCGAGAGCCTCAGGCAAATCGAGAAGCGGCTCGACGAACTTGAGAAGGCCGAGCGCTAGAATTGATTCCATTCCATCACCTATTCTTCCAACCGGCTCTCTTCCTGAGAGCCGATTTTTTAGTCCCTCCTGGCTTCGGCTACTTTTTCAGAAACCTGATCGATCCTTTGAAGGCCCCCTGGAAATAGCCGGAGGGCCGGAAATCATTTGATCGAACAGGTCGGATCATGGTCGAAGGTAACTCCGGAAAGATCTCGAGCATCCTCTCGAGAAAGCGATTTTCCTCATCCCTGCAGATCTGATGTTTCCGAAATCGATTCTTTGAATTCGTTCTGATCCCTCGAGTGTGTATCCGACCATGAGTTGCCAGGTAGACCATTGTCCCGGTGTAGTAGGCCGCATGCATCGTCATGCCCCCTTTTGAATCATCATACTCAAAATCAAGATGAGCCGACTTGGTTCGGTGTCTGCAAACTCCGGAAAAGGAGCCATTTGGATTGGCATCGTTCACCAGCCAATCGATATGTTTGATAACCTGCTTGTATCTCCGTTGATCATCGTGGCGGATCATATCAAGTGACCGGGTTACGATGCGGACGAACTCGTCATGCGGCTCAAAAGAAGAGACCAACTGAATCGAATCAACGTGGCCCACCACATGTTGTTTCCAATGCCAGACCAGTCCACGATCGGCCAATAGTTTGATCGGACTCGTCATCTCTCTGCGGGTCGAGCTTGGAAGCAGGCGTCGGCGAATTCAAGCTCCGTAAGCAACCACGGCATCCGGTTCGTCAGCGACACCTGGATGGTATCACTCGATCCTTTGATCTTGCACGACCTTCCGGGTCACCTAGGGTCCGAGAGATGAACAATTTTCAGGCAAGGACCATCGGACTGCTCGCGATCTTGGTGATCCTTGCACCCGGACTCATGGCGGACAATCACATGCTCAACCTGACCCTGCGTTCCCGATCAAAGGAGGAACCAGCCAAGACCTCGGAAAAGAAGGTCCAATGGGAGGCCAAGAAGACCGCTCTCATCATCTGCGACATGTGGGATGATCATTGGTGCAAGTCGGCCTCCAGACGCGTTGGCGAAATGGCGGGGCCCATGAACAAGATGATCAAGGCCGCACGCGAGAAAGGAGTCTTCGTCATCCATGCCCCGAGTAGCGTGGTGTCCTTCTACGAAGACACCGAGCAAAGGAAACTGGCCAAAGCCGCCCCTTTCTCCAAACCGCCGGTTCCTCTTAGTGAGATGGAACGATGGGGAACGAACTGGTGCTGGCCCGACCCGAAATTCGAAGGCATCCTGCCCATCGATGATTCCGACATGGGCTGCAGCTGCCTTGGCGAAAAATGCGAGATTCGCGAAGCGTGGACCCGACAGATCAAGACCATCGAATTGGTCAAAGGAGACGCCCTTACCGACAACGGGCAGGAAACCTGGAATCTGTTAGAGGAACGCGGCATCGAGAATGTCATTCTCTGCGGCGTGCACCTCAACATGTGCGTGCTCGGCCGACCCTTCGGCATCCGGCAAATGGTGAAGGTCGGCAAGAACGTGGCCTTGGTGAGGGACATGACCGATACCATGTACAATCCCGAACGGCCTCCGGGCGTCGATCACTTCACCGGAACTGATCTGGTGGTGGCCCATGTTGAAAAGTTCTGGTGCCCCTCCTTCACCAGCAACGATCTTGTGGGTGGAAAGCCCTTCCACTTCAAAGGGGACAAAAGAAAGAAGACCGGGCCCTGAGTTGCGGCCAGCCCCATCTCTCTATTTCTAACAAAGGACCTTCCTCTTTTCTTCGAGAGGTCTGGCAACCTCCGGCAGACTCCAGCCAATGCCTGTCAAAACGATTGGAGAAGAAGCAGTAAGCCACGGCAAGCTGCTCGTGTTTTTGGGGATCTTCCTCGCCGCCATCCTTGGCTTGTCTCCCTTCAAGCCCCTCGTGTGTGGCTTTGCCGGTCTGGTGGCCCTGACCGGATTTCTTCTCATGCGCAATCTGAAGGGAGGGATCGTGATGCTCTTCCTGGTGAACCTTGCCGCCTTCGCCATCATCCTTTCCGCTGCGAACAGCGAGCGATGGGGCAATTGGATCGTGGCCCTGATCATCGCTTTCGCCGGCTGGAGGGATGCCAAACGCTACTTGCCCGTCCTGCGGGGAGCCAAGAGCTGGGACGATCTCGACGACAACGAAATTTCAGAAGATGAAGGGGAGGACCGGCCCCTGATTTCCATCGTCCTCCTTCAACACCAAAGTCGCCGTCTCGATTCCGCCATCCTCGAAGAAATTCTCTCCGAAGCCTGGGGAGGTTCCTTCTCTGATGAGAGCGAAAGCCAGTTTGTCACCGGCGAAGATCCGCTACACGTGGTCAAGAGCGATCAGGGGATGTGGCTCATTCATAACCACGACGAGCCCTACGGGCCTCCCGAGGAAATGGCGGGCGGCATTCCGGAGCTACGCCTCAAAACCGCCATTCTGAACCACCGGGCCTGGATGGCCGTGGATCTCGTGGCGGCGGCCGATGACACCCTTCCCCTCGATACCTACTATCCCTACATCTTTCGCCTCATCAAAGACCTCGCCAACGAAGATACCCTGGTCATTTATCGTCCCGAGTCCGGCAACATCAATGTCTGGAACGAAGAAGTGGCCGACAGTCTGGGCTCGGACAATCCCCTCGATTCCTTTTCCACGCCCACGAATCCCGGCGTCATTCAAATCGCGGATGACGATCCCCGCATAATTGCTGCAGTCGAAGAGGCCCGGGAAACCTTTGATGTCTTCCGGAGCCATTGGGCTTCCCGGACCGAGGATCAATCCTTCGCGATCAAGGCGGCCATCACCCGAGGGGACAACACCGAGTTCATCTGGGTGGAAGTGACCGGACTGGAGCCCGACTACATTCACGGGACACTCGGAAACAAGCCTGTGGATCTTCCGGGTCTTGAGTATGGCTCGACGGTGGAGGTTCCCGTATCTGATCTCAATGATTGGTCCATCTTTCTCTACGAAGACACCGCTCCCCTCGGCCTCTACACCGTCAAGATCCTCCAAGACGCCCAGGCCGAAGCCTTGCATGAAGCCGACGAGTCGACTCCACAGTAAAAAGCCGGCAGGAAAGACTCCCACCGGCTTTGAAAAAGAGAAAGGCAGGAATGTACTCTACTTCCGGAAGAACGGAGCCAGGGCCTGGGTGACCGCTCCATTGATCCGCTGGGCACGGGTGCTGTCCGAGACTCCCTTGACCACGTCACCCTTGGCGACATTGCGGTAAATCAACTTGTTGGTCCGGGCATCCATGACATCAACAATAATCCCGGCCTGCTGGAAGAAATCAGGTCGACCGGTATCAACCGCACCCTTGAGATGCGCGACCTCGGCAATCCGCTCGGTGTCGGCATTGTTCCCGAAATACTTGGTCGAACGAGTGGTCATGCCCAGCTCCTGGTAGATGACCATGTATGCCACGATGAGATCCGAATTGCTCTGACCAAAGCCCATGCCATTGGCCTTGAAGTTGGCCTTGAGGGAATTCTGGATCATCTTGTGAACCTGATCCTCACGAGCACTGGTAGGCACGGTATAGTTGGGATCGAGAACAGGAAGACGGGCCGCAGTATATCCCTTGCCGGTTCCCTTGGGCATATCAACCCCGCCCGTGCTGGTGCAGGAAACGAAACCAAGGCAGGAGACGACGGAAAGAAAACAGAGGGCGTTTTTCAACATGGGTGGCTTCCTGCCGCAAAGGTGGTCGGCTTGCAATGGCATTGTCGTAGCCCGGAGCTACTTCTTTTTCTGCGCAAACAGCCACTTCAAGACCTCGTCTTTCTTGTAGGTCTCGGTCCAGGAGTCATGCCGGACGCCCGGGTACTCGGTCAGTTCGACATCAGCTCCCGCTTTTTTGAGAGCGTTCACCATGACCCGGGAGCACGTCACCGGAACAACCGAGTCGGCATCACCGTGAAACACCCGGAAAGGAACCTTTTTCATCCTCCCGGCGGTCGAGGGATCTCCGCCTCCGCAGACCGGAATCGCCGCCGCGAAAAAATCAGGGCGCCGGGCCACCGAAGCAAAAGTCCCGAAACCCCCCATCGACAAGCCGGTAATGTAAATGCGCTTGGGATCCACCTGATTCTCCTTGGCCAGACGGTCGACCACTTCGAAGACCATGGTGAGCATCATCGATGTTTCCTTGGCCAGCTTGGCTCCTTCGGGCGAGCGAACGTTGCTGGCATCGGCCCACCACACTCCTTTGTTACACTGGGGAGCCACCACGACCGCACTTTCGTTGTTCTTTTGAATCCAGGTAAGAAGATCGGAAACGCCATGCTTCAGCTGAGCTTTGTTATCGCCTCCACGCTCTCCGGCTCCGTGCAAAAAAACCACCATCGCCGGCGCTTTTCCTGCGCCCAATTTGGTCCATCGGAACGGTAACGACTTGTCCTCCTTGGTATGGACTTCCGCTTTCATTTCCTCGAGAGGGCCTGCCAAAGCCACTGCCACGGTCACCAACATAATTCCCAAATGTTTCAACACGGCCGGAAGATGGAGAATATCTCCCCTGATTTGAAGAAAGTTTGACCGATTTTGACATTGGGCGGCGGGCATCGCGATCGAGGAGGTAGCAAGACCCATTGAAACCATGAACTTCAAGACCTTCCTTATGATCCTGACCTCCCTCGCTTTTGGTAATCTCGGCGCTCAGCACGAGCCCCAAGACATTCCAGAATCCGAAATCATCGGCCTCGAACGCCAGCCCGATGGAGTCGACCTTTTCTTCACCGGTCAGCCAGGCCAGATCTACGCCGTCTACGCCAGCAACGGCGACGACAACTGGGCATATCTCAGCATGGGAGCCCACCTCGACCGCGATCATTTCCATGTCCACGATCCGGAGGCTCTTACCGTCAAGAAGCGGCTCTATCGTATCGTCCTCCTCAATCAGGATTGCCAGCAGGTCGATCCCTGGACCACCGAAAACCTTCTCTTTCGCGTCCACTACCGCTCTCTCCTCAGCGAGGCCCGTCAAACCGATCTGCGGAACGCCGCAGCCCAATATCACGCCGCGATGAATGCCACCCGCATGGCCGTCAATGCAGTGAAGCAAGCCCATGCCGCGCTCGCCGACTACCTCAAGATGCTCAGCGAAGCCCGCTTTGGCTGGATCGAGGCCCAGCACGCCACCGAGGCCGCCCGCATGGAAAAAAAGGTCACCGAAAAGAAAATCGCCGACAAAAAGAAGGCCCTCGAAGAACAAAAGACTGAACGTGAGAAGGCACGTCGGATGCGTGACCAGCAGCTTCACAAAAAAGGAGTCTTCCTCGACTGGGCCAAGAAGTTCGAAGACGCCGGTGACCAGCGCAAAGCCGACGAAATGCGCGCCAATGCCGAAGAGGCCCAGAAGCGCTTCGCCTTCTGGAATGATGAAGTCGACTACCAAGACGATGCAGTGGAAGATCTCGAAAACGGCATCATTGATCTCGAGAATTCCCTCCCCGATCACGACACCGACATTGCCGACAAGGAAGCAGCTGAGAAGGCCGCCAAAGAAGATTACGAGAGCAAGAAGGCCGGCAAAGCTGCTTTCGAGAAAGGGGTCGAAGATGCCAAGAAAGCCCAAAAGGCTGCTGAAAAAGCCCAAAAGGACAAACAGAAAGCCTGGAATGACAAGGCCCGCAAGGCCCGCGCCGACGGAAAGAAAGAAAGCGACCGGCGTGCCGCCGAGGCCCACGCCGCCAGCGAAGCCGGAAAAGCCGGCGCCCCCGCCCCGAAACCCAAGGCCCCCAAGCCCTCAAACCGCGCCATCCAGATCGCCAAATTCCTCGAACACATCAAGAAGCACGGCGGAGTCGATGCCTACAACGAAGCCCTCCGCTCGATGTTCGGATCGGCTCTGGATGCCGGGTTGGTGACTCTCGAAGGCCTTGGGGCTGCGATGGCCCAATGGGCCTCCGGCAAGGCTGCCAGCGGTGGGGCCGTCGAAACCGCCCTCGCCAGCGGCGTGGTCAGCTTCGGATACGGCATCATCGCCGCCTGGGTGCAGGATGCCGCCAGCGCTGCCGCCACCGGAATCGCCAGCCGAACCATGGTCGGACTCATCTTCACCGACGCCCCCAATCCCGGAGACGCGAAATACAGCCCTGGCCGCAAGAGCGGCAAACAGTCCTCCTCAGCCGAGCTCTACCTTCACAACGAAGATGGCACCGCCACCGTCATCATCTTCCGGACTGGAAAACCCCTCACCTCCAAAAACTTCCGGCTCAAAAAGAAAAAGTAAGCGCTTCAGAATCCAAGTTCTTTCAGGCAGCTCCACAAATTGTGGAGCTGCCTCATTCGATTCCGAAAAGATGGCCTTGAGTTGCGCTGATTTTCATTGCTAGGATTATCGGCTAACACCATCAGCAAATCCGATGAAACTTACCTCTATCCTTCATCTCTTCCAAAATTCCAAACCCGCCCGAATGGCCGGCGTGCTTGCCCTCCTCACCGGAGTGGCCACTGCCGAGACAGTCACCTATGACTTCGAAACCGACCCGGGTGGCTCGGCCGGGACCGCCCAAGTGGTGGGCGGGCAACTTCAGCTCACCACCAATACCGGAGACAACAATGGAGCCTTCCATATCCCCGCGATTGCCGACTCGTCCAACGGCTTTACCGCCACCTTTGACCTCACCATTATCGACAACACCGGGAACCCTCCGGCCGATGGTTTCTCATTCAGCTACGGCCCCATTCCTCCCAACACTCTTTCCACTCTGGCCGAAGAAGGGTGGCCCACCATCACCCCGGTGATTTCCTACGAAGTCGACACCTGGCAAAACGGATCGACCGAAAATGGCGTCAACATTGCCGTGAATGGCGTTGATCTCCCCGGGGCTTTCACCAACGGAAATATCCTCGAAGATGACACCACGGTGACCGGCACGGTCACCATCAGCTGGAGCCCCGCCACCGGGGCGAGCTTCCAGACCACCGGATTGGTCACCAATGCAAATTTTGCCAACATCCCCACCACCTTCGTTGGCGACGATGCCTACACCTTTGCCTTCGCGGCACGCACCGGAGGAGCCAACCAGGAGGTCCTCATCGACAATCTGGTCATCACGACCGACGCCGCCGACACCGACGGAGACGGGCTTCCGGATGCTTGGGAAATCTTGTTCGGCCTTGATCCGAACGACAATGGCGAAAACCCCAACAACAATGGCGTCCCCGGCGATCCGGACAGTGGTCCCAATGGAGATCCGGACAATGACAACCTGACCAACCTCGAGGAGTTTGAGAATGCCACCGCCGCCAACAACCCGGATTCCGACGAAGATACACTCTCGGATGGCGACGAAGTCAAAGGCCTTGCCGGAGACCGTCCCGCAACCGATCCCAACAGTAAGGACACCGACAACGACGGACTGGACGACGCCCTCGAATCCAACAGCGGCGTCTTCAACGGGCCCGACGATCCCGGGACCGACCCCACCAAAATCGACACCGATAACGACGACACGCCGGACCGCAGGGAGATTTTGAAAGGGACCAATCCGCTCGATTCCGGGGAGTCCTTCAATCCCTCGAATGCCACCCGCTACGTCCAGGACTTCGATGGCTACCCCAATGGAACCAATGAAACCAATCTCCTTGATGGCAGCGATATCCGAAGCACGGTCGCAGACACCGGAGTGGTGGACGATGCCTTCCTTCTCACCAAGGACAATGTCGGCGGCACGAGAGCCTCCTTCCGCATCCCGGGACTGACTGGTGCCTCCGCCGGTTGGACCGCGAGCTTCGATCTCACCATGCTCGACTCGCTCGGATCCAACCTGCCCGCCGATGGATTCAGCTTTGCCTGGGGAGCGATCAGCCCCTTCGATCCAGCACAGACCGACCTCGTCGCTGCCGATTCGCACGGAGAGGCTGAAAATGGCTGGATCGGCATCGATCACATTTCCTTCGAAGTCGATACCTGGGACAACACCGGATACCGCATCACTGGAGGGTCGGACGGGGCCGACCTGACCTTCGCCACTCAAGACGCGGCGATCCTGGGCGATGGCGAAACCGTCAGCACCAGTGTCACGGTCAGTTGGGATCCTGCCAACGGAGCAAGTCTTGGAACCACCGAAGGCCCCATCTTTACCAATGTCGATACCACCGGATTCAACGGCAGCGATGATTTCATCTTTGCCTTTGGCGGAAGGACTGGTGGCGCCCACCAGACCGTCCTCATCGACAATCTCATCATCGAGCTCATCCAGACTACTCCGCTCGAATTCACAGACATCGTCTACGATTCCGAAGCCAACCTGGTCGACCTCACCTGGGCCTCGACGCCAGGCCAAACCTACGCCATCGACTTCTCCACCACTCTGGAAGAAGGAGTCGATCCCGGCGACTGGCAGGAACTCGCCACGGGCATCGCTTCAGAAGGAGACGTCACAACCTACCTGGATGTCAGCAATCCCAATGGGTCGGTGAAGCGCTTCTACCGGGTCCGCGAAGTGGCTCCGTAAACCGGAGAGCCATTCTCAGTTTCCTAACTTTCACACCCGGTTCTCACCGGGTGTTTTTGTCTCTGGTCATCTCGTAAAGTTGGGGACAGTCTCGATCCATTGATGAGAACCCGGGGATTCCTTGATCGCTTCATCCGCGCGATGAACCTTTCGCGACCTTCGGTGTTCACCAGACTCTTCGTTCTGCTCTTCTGCGGACCCTTTTTTCTGGGTGGCCTTGGGGTCACTTCTGCGTGGGTCATGCCCATGGCGACCCTCGCCCTTTCGCAAGCCTGGGACGAAGCCCCTGCTGTCGTTACGAGCAGCGAGGTTCACTTCCCCGACAACGACGATTCCGCAAAGATCCTCATCGAGTATGAAGTGCACTATCAAAATGAGACCTTCACTGGCGATCAATACGACATCGGTTCCAGCGCCACGAACCTCGCCGTCAAACGAATGCGGAAGGTCGTCGAAGAGCATCCACCGGGAAAAGAGATCACCGTCTTTGTAAATCCCGATGATCCCGGGCAGTCCCTCATCACCCGCAAACTGTCCCCTCAGGTTTGGATTATGATTCCTTTCTCATTCCCCTTTCTTTTGGTGGGAATGATCGGGACCGGCTACGCCTTGCTTTCAGGTTGGCTTTTTCGCAGATGTCGGATGCTCCAACTGGAGCTGGCCCCGTCCGCCCCACCTCAAATTGCCGCCGCGCTGAGTCACCCTGGCAAGGAAAAGGACCGAAGCCTGACCTTCACGGCCATGGAACCCACCTACCAGGCAATGGGATTGCTTTGTATCTCGATCTTTTGGAACGGAATCGTCTCTGTCTTTCTCCTCATCGTCATCCAGGAGGCCATGGTCGGCGACCTTGAATTGGGGTCTCTTTTTCTCGCCCCGTTCGTGATCCCCTTTGTCCTCATAGGAGTCTATTTGCTCAAGGTGACCTTCACCTCCCTGTTTGGTCGGCGCCCACCATCGTGGATCATCGCCTGCCAGGGTGTCTCCCTAACATCCATCGAAAACAGACAGCCCTCCGTCGAGGTCATCTGGATGCCCCTGAAGTATGGCCAGCGCGAATTTCGTTCCTGCCGTATCGGTCTCTTCCGTTGGCACATGCGAAATTCATTCGCAAAATGGAAAAAGAAGGACCCTCATTGGCAGGAGAACCTCATTCAGCTGAAGCGCAACACCGTCGGCCAGACCACCCTCGTTTTGCCGCCCCCGGGACCAAAGGACCCATGGACGCCCGCAACCGCTGATCTTCACCTTGTCATCCAATGGCAATCAAGCGACGGCAGAACGCACGAGGACTCCTGGCAACTCAGCCCTCATCGCAAAACCGACTAATCCACAAACTCGACCTCTCCCCACCTCAGGGGGAGGTGCATGTTGATCGCGCCCTGCGGGCTCCAGACCCAGTTGTTCTCAGGGTGCTCCTGCTCCTCGGGATTCAGACTCTCGGCCAAGGGCGTGCCATGCGGAGGGATGCGGACATACTTGCCATCTTTTACTTCATGCTGCCATTGGACGCGCGAGAAGTTGATCTTCCAGAGATCCCCCGGCTTCGGAGGCGAGGCCTGCTCCTTGTGATACTTCACCAACTCCTTCCACGGAAAGGCGATCTCGACCGACCAGCCTTCGTCTTCATCCGATGGGTCGTTGATCGATCCACGGACATGCACCGCACTCTGCAATCCCGGAAGATTGCAACCGAGGATGGGAACACCGCCTTCACCGTAAGGTTTTGGCAGACTCAATTCCCAAATCGTGCCAAGGGCATTGATCTCGAACTCGTAGTAATTCAGGCCATCTCCATCAGGATCCATGAATACCTCGAAGTCGTTGTCCTCGAACATCACGGCATTCTTCTCGGTGATCGTCCCCCAGACATGCGGTTCTTCGAGTTCGGCTCCGACGTAGAAAAAATCGTCGTCCCATCCCATCTTGACCCGCGTCCGGAAGTAAGGCTTCAGCTCCGCGGACCCGGTAATATCGACAAAGTCGTCCGTCCACGGAAGGTCCGCCCAAGCAGGATCGCTCAACGAACCGTCAATCACCTTTGGCGTTGCCATACGCTGGCAACGATATCGCCTCGGCTTCATTTCAACTGATCCCAATACAGATCCACCGTCTTGCCTCCGGGCAACTTCACCTCGCGGGTCTCCTCACCGAAAGTCACCTTGATCACGTCCCCGGCCTTGGCCTTGAGGACGGCCATATCGTTCAAGTCAGCGGTCCCTGCCTTGGTCTTGACGGAACCATTGATTGTTCCGACCAATCGCTTGCCGCCCTTTCCCTTTTTGTCCCAGAGTCGCAAGTAGATCTCGTTCTCTCCGGCCTCCTTCTTCTTGGCGTAGCGGGCCGTGACATTCACCGCCGCTACGTCCTTGCTGCGAATGTTCCAAACCATCGGAAAATGATCTCCGGTCTTCTTCCAGGAGGTCGCCCAAATGGCGTGCTGCCACTGGTCGGCGATGGCCTTGGAGGCGTCATTGACAAACCAACCGCGATTCAAGCCCTTGGCGTTGTATTCATCGGAGCCGGTAAAGAACCACTCGCCCCCATCATAAATTTCGGCCCAGGTGTGATTGCCCCGCTTGTCCGCCCACAAGGCCGTTCCGGCAACCCTCGCCGGGACGCCCACCGATCGACAGGCATCGACCAGAATGATGGACAAGCCCGTGCACGTCGCCATCCCGAGCTTGCGCGATTCCGAAGGACTCTGGTTGGGAGCCTTCCTCCCCGTGTTATAATGCACATTGATGATGTTGAAGATCCCCTTGTTGATGGCCTGCGTCGCTTCCGTGGTCGTCTTGCAGTCCTTCACCAGAGGGCGGCACAGATCCATGAACTCCTTGCGCCAACTCTCGCGGGTCTCATCCAGTGAGGCGTAGGGAAGGACATCGTTAAAGAAGACCTCCTCGGGCACCTCCTTCGCCCAGGAAAATTCCTCCCTCGCCTTCAGCGCAAGATCCAGATTCTCGAGCAGGAAATCCTTCTTCAAGGTCTCGCGATCCCTGAGTGGCATTCCGTCGACCAGAAACCGGGCCGCCCGTTCTCCCACCTCTCCATGTTTCTTCTTCGCTGCGGAAACAAAATCCTCAAGCTCACCAGCCAAACCAATCAACGTCTGCCCCAAAAGCAACAGGGTCACAAATTTCATGCCGAAAACCTATCGCCGGAGGAAACTCAGGCAAGACAACTGTCGCCAGCCTGTCCGACCACTCACACCCGGGATCCGACACACAGACGGCCGCCGGCTCCAAAAATTTGCGGAGAATCCTCGCTATTTTTGACAATCCAGACACTTTGGGCGAAGGCGGCTGGAGCGGATTCCCGTTTCAGCTACTTTTTTAGCTCAAGAACCATGAAATTGTATCTCGGCAACCTGCCCTACAGTGCCTCGGACGAGGACATCCGCGAAGCCTTCGCTGCCTACGGAAAGATCGACGACGTCCACATTCCTCTCGACCGTGAAACCAACCGCCCCAGGGGCTTTGCCTTCATCGCCCTCGCTGACGACGATCTGGCTCGCAAGGCCATCGAAGAAATGAACGGCGCCAACGTTCAAGGCCGTATCCTCCGCGTCAATGAAGCTGAAGATCGCCGTCCTCCACAATCCCGGGGAGGCGGCGGTGGCGGTGGCGGTGGCGGAGACTACAACAATGACCGTCGCGGAGGCGGAAATGATCGCCGCAGAGGCAGAGACCGCCGGAACAACAAGGAAAGCGGCGGCTGGTAATTCTGGTCTCCAGAATCCAATAAATCTCCTGGAACTTCTTCACAAAAAAACCCGCCCGGCAGGACCGGTCGGGTTTTTCAGTTGAATAGGATCAACAGAATTACTTGATGGTAAGAGTGACCTCTTTCTTGGTCTCGGCAGTGGCACCTTCAACCTTGGCAAGAGCATCAGCCGCTTTGGCCCGGTCCTTCATGTCGATCTTCTGGAGAGCCTTCAATCCTTCAGGATTCTTGAGGATTTTGTCGAACTCCATCGCAAACAGGGTAATGCTGTCACCGTCGCGGTGAGTCGCATTGGTCTCGGCAATGCCCGGAGAGGCCGTAATCTTGGCGCTCATCTTCATCCCTTTCATCATCTCAATCATCATGGCAGTCTGGGGATCGTTGGGATCAAAATCAGCGTCGCCTCCTTCGGCGAGGTCCTCGGCACCCTCTCCTTCGGGAAGAATGATGGTCAACTTGCCATCGGCGAACTTGAACTTGGCGCTTTCATCCTTGGCCTTCTCGACCGCAACAGCGCCGGGTCCACCCATCTCGCTCATCTCGGCAAGACCTCCGCTGGGATTGAAGCTGATCTTGTTAATGTCCGTGAACTTGTAAGTCACCCGGACGCCCTTACCCCCGTTCTTTTTCACTTCCTCGATCTTCGCCAAGGTAACACCTTCTCCGTAGGATGCGGCCTTCTTTTTGGCCTTCTCCTCGTCCTTGAGATCCGCAAGAGGATTCTGTCCGGCTCCACCGCCCTGGGCGGCCGCCATCTCCAGCATTTCAACAATCTGGGCTCCAAAGACCGTCTCTTCGACGATGGTTCCACTTCCGTCCTTATTCACGGTGATCTCAGTCGCATACTCGACACAACTCGAGAGGACAAAGGCCGCCGCAAGGCCCAACATAGCATTTAATAGTTTTTTCATACCTTGAAAAGAATGGCGTCGAATATCCCCCGAGCAACTACTATCTTTCACGACCTCTCTTGCACCCGGTAGCCAGATCGCTAGACTATTTGAAGATGAGCGACGCCACAGCAATCGAAGTCCACCAGCTCGTGAAGGATTTCAAAGGTCCCTTTCGTGGCAAAAAAGTCAGAGCCGTCGATCATGTTTCGCTCAAGATCGCTCCCGGCGAGGTCTACGGCCTCATCGGACCCAATGGTTCGGGTAAATCCACCACCATGAAGGCGGTGCTCGGGTTGATCCGGCCCACATCAGGGTCCTGCGCGATTTTCGGGCGCGACGCTCTCAAGGTCGATTCGCGCAACGACGTCGGTTTTCTACCCGAGAACCCGTACTTTTACAAACACCTGAGCGCCGCGGAAACGGTGGAATTCTTCGGCAAACTCTGTGGCATGCGCGGAGCAACTCTGCGGAACCGGGTCGAAGAAATGCTCGACCTGGTGGGCTTGCAGGAAGCAAGGGACCGGCGTCTCCGGGGATTTTCCAAAGGGATGCTCCAGCGCATCGGATTGGCGCAGGCCTTGGTTCACAACCCCCGTCTGGTTATTCTCGATGAGCCGACCGCAGGAGTCGACCCCACCGGATCCCGTGACATCAGGGATCTCATTCTTGATCTCAAGTCCCGCGGCATCACCGTATTCCTCTGTTCCCACCTCCTCGAGCAGGTTCAGGAAATCTGCGACCGCGTCGGCATCATGAACGAAGGCAAGCTCGTCCGGGAAGGCAAGCTCGAGGATCTCATCTCCCTCCAAGAGCGGACCGAAATCGTGCTTGAAGACGCGCCCGATGAACTACTCGCCCAAATCCGGACGCTGGTGGACGTCACCCACGGGGCCAACCTCGTTTCCGAAGGCCACCCCCGAACCACGTTGGAAGGCCTCTACCTCGATGAAACCCGCGGACCGGCCCGTTCCAGATCCAACCGATAGACCTATCTCCTGATTCTACAGTCTCCGTCACCATGAGCAGTCCCTCCAAGACCTCCTTCTTCTCTCCCCGCAGAGTGACCATCATCGCTTCGAGCACGGTCACCCAGTTGGTCCGCATGAAGGTCTTCCTCTTCCTGGCTCCGGTCGCTCTCGTCTTCGTCGGTCTCAACTTCTTCGACCTCCCCATCTACCAGGGACCCGACACCATGGTCCCCGAGCAACAACTCCGGACACACAAGAATCTCTGTCTGGGGACGATGATGTTCTTCACCTCGCTTTTCGCCATCGTCTCAGTCGCCCTCATCATCCCGGCAGATGTCGAAGACCGCACCCTCTACACCATTCTCTGCAAACCGGTCCCACGACTCGACTACCTCGCCGGCAAACTTCTCGGCGTGATCACGGTGATCTTTATCGCCATGCTTGTCATGGACTTCCTTCTCGTCGCCACCCTGCATCACCGGACCAGCGTGATCACCAGCGACTTCGGACGCTACCTGGCCGACCTCGGGTTTGGAGAAACCGAAGTCGCCCGCGGGCAGGCTGAGCTGGCCCAACACGGCCCGACCATCGTCTTGCAATACGGGGTTCTCGCTCACTTCTTCAAAGCCTGCATCCTCGCTGCGGTCGCCCTGCTGATCTCCACCTTTTCGACCTCCACCCTCTTTACCATCGCCGCTGGCATCATGGTCTGGATCATCGGAGCCTTTCAATCCATCGCCCGCGACGGCATCTTCAACGACCCATCCGGCGGAGAGGCCCCCGGGATGGCGGACAAAGTCCTGGGCACTTTCATCTCGCTCGTCTTCCCCGATTTCCAGCTCTTCGAATCCGTTGCCGACGCCTCGGTCCGGGCCCAGGAAATTCTGGGCGATGACATGCTGAAACTCGGCGGCCTCACTCTTCTTTACCTCGGGATCTACACTGTCCTCTCCTGGTTCGTTTTCGCGGACAAGGAATTCTAATCCTCCTGAACCGGAAGCATGTCCTTCAAAGCAATACGCAACATCATCGTCGTGGCCGGAGTGATTCTCGGCACCGGCTACCTGCGTATGCCGGTCGAACAGGAATTCACCGAAGATCTCCGCGAACGAAAAGCCATCCCTCCTCCGATCAGAAAAGAAGTCTGGGGACAAATGGGACAGACCAGCCTTGCCGGAGTGCTCGGAGGACTGCGCACCTTCATCGCCTCCAGCATGAATCTCGGCTCGCAAAAGTTCTTTGAAGACAAGGACTGGTTTGAACTGCAAAAACGCTACCGCATCATCACCGCCCTTGATCCCTACAATGAATTTTACTGGGACCACGGAGCGTGGCACCTTGCCTACAACGCGGCCTCCTGGGCGCGCACCAACGAAGACCTGACGCCGAGAAAACGGCGTCTCCTCGAACGGGAATTCCTCGAAGCGGGCGATGCTTTCTATCGCCAAGGTCTTGAACTCAATCCCGAAAAATACCGCCTGTGGGTCGCCATCGGCAACCTCTGGTCCAACCGATACAAACGACCGGATCTCAACCGCGCTGCCGAGGCCTACAAGATGGCGGCTCAATCCGGCAACCTGCAATACAAGCGATCCTACCTCTTTGCTCTCGCCCGGATTCCGGGCCGCGAAATCGAAGCTTTCGACTACGCCCAAGAGCTCCTCATCGAGAATCCCAGCCAGAATCTCTCCAGACCCACCTTCCGCTGCCTCCTCTTCTGCCTCTCCACCAATCCCGACCTCCCGGAGGACGCTCTCGACGTCAAATTGGGCGAGATTTTCTTCTCCAAAGAACAAGCCTATCAAGACCTCTACAACTACCGAGCCTTCGCCAAGAAGGAGGGATACTACACCGGAAAACTCGATGAAGTGCTGAAGTCCCTCATCGAAGAACTCAACGTCCCCGATCAGCTCAACCCCTTCATGTCCGGTGCGAAACCCCGCATTTTCAAGCGGGATTGGCAAAAGGCCCTCGATCAACCCCGGCCCATCCGGCCTCCATCACCCGAGCAATGATCGGTCGGCTTCAAAATCCTTCATATCATTGAGAATCAAACTAAAAGGAACTGTAATCTAATCTTTACACTCCCTTTCCGAGCCGTAATTCTTCGATTTTGTCATTCCACGCGTTATGCGCATTGCCCTTTTCGGAGATATCCACGCCAATCTTGAAGCCCTCGAAGCCGTCCTCGAAGACGCCGCCGACCAGGGTTGCACGGACCGCGTTTGCATGGGTGACATCGTCGGATACAACGCCGATCCCTACGCCTGCCTTGAAATTGTCCGCACCAACAACTGGCCGGTGGTCAAAGGCAATCACGATGAGGATGCCTCGGGCGATCACAGTCTGGAAACCATGAATCCCGTGGCCGCATCCGCTCTCGAGTGGACCCGCCAACAGCTTAGCGAAGAGCAACGGGCCTGGCTCCGCAACATCCGCATGGTCCGGCAGGTCGAAGACTTCACTGTGGTCCACTCGACCTTGGACCAACCCCAGTCCTGGAACTACGTGACCAACAAGTTCGACGCCATGTCGAACTTCTCCTACCAGTTCACTAACCTTTGCTTCCACGGACACACCCACGTCCCCCGGATTTTCATCCGTGACAGCCGCGTTGCCGAAATTGAAGAAGAATCCGTCGTGATCGAACCCAAGATGAAGTACTTCATCAACACCGGTTCGGTCGGTCAGCCGCGCGATGGTGACTGGCGCGCCTGTTACGCCATCTACGACATCCCCACCGCCACGGTGAGTTTCCGCCGAGTGGAATATGATCTTGCCACCACCCAGGAAAAAATCCGCGCCGCCGGACTCCCCGAAGTCCTCGCCGAGCGCCTTGCCGAAGGTCGTTAAACACGCCCTCCTCTCCCTCTGCCTCCTCGGCATTCCCCTCGGCGTATCATCCTGCTTTCATCGTACTGTCGACCCGGATGTTGGACTGCAACCTCCGGTCCGCTCAGCAGAATTTGCCGCTTCTCTCGCAAAAACCGCCCGGGCACCATGGCTTCCAGGGAATGACCTTCGCACCCTTCCCAATGGCGATGCCTTTTTCCCTCCCATGATCGAAGCCATCCGGAGAGCTCGCAAAACGATTACCTTTGAAACCTTCGCCTTTGTCGAAGCGCCCGTCACCCGGGAGGTCACCCAGGCCCTCGCAGAAAGAGCGCGCGAGGGCGTGGCCGTCCACATGATTCTCGACAAGACCGGCTCCCGGAAGGCCGGCAAACCCAACGTGAAGAAGCTTCGCGATGCCGGGGTCGAACTCCACTTCTTCCATCCAGTCAACCCTCTCACTCCAAAACGATCCAACAACCGGACGCATCGAAAAATCCTTGTAGTCGACGGGAAGATCGCCTTCACAGGAGGAGCCGGGTTCGCCCACGCCTGGAGTGGCAACGCCCACTCACCCAAACATTGGCGCGACACCCAATACGAAATCAAGGGGCCGGCTGTCGCCCCCATCCAGAAATCCTTCACCGAGAACTGGCTCGAGCTCACCGGCGTCCAACTTAAAGGTCCTTCGTACTTCCCTTCACTCGACCGCGCCGGTCCCTATTCGGTTCAAGTGGTTTCAGACGGACCGCACGACAAATCCCACCCCATCGCCCATTCCTACCTTGCTGCCGTCAACGGGGCCCGACATTCCCTGATGATGGAGCAATCCTACTTCATTCCCACCACTCCCTTCCGGAAAGCCCTTCTGCGGGCGGCGAAACGTGGAGTCGACATCCAGGTCCTCGTTCCCAACAAGCTCATCGATTCCAAACCCGCCCGCCGGGCCTCGCAAAACCACTGGCGTGTTCTTCTCGAAAACGGGATCCGCATCTTCGAATACGAACCGACCATGATGCACGCCAAACTCCTCGTCGCCGACGAACGACTCAGCATTATCGGCTCGTCCAATTTCGATGAGCGCTCTTTCTTTATCAATGACGAGATCAACCTTCATGTCGATTCGCCTTCCTTCGCCCGCGAACAGCTCCGCATGATGGAAAAGGATCTCGTCAACGCCCGCGAAATCACCCTTGAGAATCTCTCCGACGTTCTCGAGCCCGGTTACAAACGCTTCCCGATGCGCTTCCTCGAAACCCAGTTCTAAACTTCCTGCATCCCATGATTCTCCGGACCCTGGTTTTCCTCGCCCTCCTGCTTCCCCTCTCGGCGCGCCCCAATGTTCTCTTCATCGCGATGGACGATCTCAATGATTGGATCGGCTGCCTTGGCGGACATCCGCAGACCATCACTCCAAACCTCGATCGTCTCGCGGCCTCGGGACAGCTCTTCACCAACGCCCACTGCATTGCTCCGGCATGCAATCCCTGCCGCAGTGCCGTCATGACCGGCATCTCTCCGCACCGCTCCGGCCTCTATGACAACGGGCAGAAAATGCGCGAGATCATGCCCGATGCCGATCTTCTCCCAAAACACTTTTCCAACCACGGATACCGCGCTCTCGGGTCGGGCAAGATGCTGCACTACTTCACCGACGCCCGGTCATGGCACCAATACCACCCCGAGAAATCCACCGAGAACCCCATCCCGCACACCTTCTACCCGAAGAAACGCCCCGTCAGCCTCCCGGTCGGGGGACCCTGGCAATATATAGAAACCGACTGGGGCGCTCTCAACGTCACTGATGAGAAATTCGGAGGCGATTACACCGTCAGCGAATGGGTCGGCGGCCAGCTTCGCAAGAAACACGATCAGCCGTTCTTCCTCGCCTGCGGAATCTACCGGCCGCACGAGCCCTGGTTCGTGCCCAAAAAATACTTCGAGAAGTTTCCTCTCAAGGACATCCAGCTGCCACCCGGATACAAGGAGGGTGATCTCGACGACCTTCCTCCCTCCGGGAAAAAACGCGGCCCCAATCGCTACTTCCCGCATATCCTCAAACACGGCCAATGGAAGAAAGGGGTGCAAGGGTACTTGGCGTCCATTCACTTCGCCGACGCCATGCTGGGCCGCGTTCTCGATGCCCTCGAGCAAGGCCCGAACAAGGACAACACCATCGTCATCCTCTGGTCCGATCACGGATGGCACCTCGGCGAAAAAGAACACTGGCAGAAATTCACGGCCTGGCGGGCCTGCTCCCGGGTCCCCCTGATGATCCGCGTGCCCAAAGGCTGCTCGCCTTCTCTGCCCGATGGAACAAAAGGCGGAACTCGATACGACCATCCCGTGAGCTTGCTCTCGCTCTACGCCACCACCACCCAACTCTGCGGCCTTCCCGCCAAGCCGGGAATCGACAGTAGCTCGATTGTCCCGGCTCTCTCCAATCCAGACGCACCCGTCCAGAAGTCCGCGCCCACCTTTCTCCACGATGGCGGATCGGTCGGCATCAGCGCCAAGGACTGGCGCTACATTCGCTACAAGAACGGAGACGAAGAACTCTACGACATCAAATCCGACCCCTACGAATGGACCAATCTCGCCGGCAAACCAGAGCACCAGAACAAACTGGCGGAACTCCGCCGCGAGGTTCCCGGAAAATTCGCCCCGCACAAGGAGGCCAGTGCCGCCTCCCTTCCCGCCGCCAAATTCTCCCCCTACTCCGGAACCTTCCCGGCCTCTCCAACCGCCAAGGGCAACTACCGCACCGTCTTCATGAACCGCTTCGGAAAGCCCGTCGAAATCTACAAGGTCCTTCCCGACCGGACGCTCGAATACACCGCCGAACTCGCTCCCAAAAAGGATGCCACGTTCAAGAGTGCCCCCGGTCAGATCTGGATGATCAAGGATTCGAAGGGCCTCTTCCTCGGATACTTCGAGGTCCTCGATCGACCGGTCAAAGCAATGGTCAAGGCCCGATAATCCAACCTAGGAAAATCGTTCGCTCACCAGAATGGCCAGCTTCTGAAGCTTGTTCAGTCGATAACGACGATCAAAAACCCGGAAGCCATCGTCACGCATCTTGCCCAGAAGGTCATGGTAAATCCGGTGCATGATTCGTGGAGCCAACAAGGCCTTGTAATCTTCCTTGGGCAGTAATTCGGTGGCCTTGGCATAGAGCGACTCGGCGCGCTCGGCCTGATAGCTCATGAAGGCCAGAAAACGTCCGTCATGCACCCGTCCAATCAAATCCCGCTCGGTGTATTGGAAACGTCCGAGATCGTGCAAGGGAACATAGATTCTTGCTCCGTTGGAAAGATCCTCGCCGATATCCCGCAGGATATTCGTCAGTTGCAAGGCATGCCCCAGAGTCACTGCGTATTCATGAGCACGCTTCGGGTCCGCTCCAAACAATGGAAGGCAAACCAAACCCACTGAAGAGGCCACCCGATAAGTGTAACCCTGCAAATCCTCCCAAGTCCCAAATCGCTGGGGAACCAGATCCATCTGGCATCCTTCGATCACATTGGTGAAGTACTCAGATGGAATGCCATATTGATCCCGCACCTTGAGCACGTTCTCCTGCAACTCGGGAAGAGCCAGCGAAGAATCCACCGAGCTGGAATCAAAAACCGCCTTCCATTTCTCCAGGCCTTCCTTCTTTTCCTCGAGAGGTAAGTCGAGGTCATCAGCCAGATCATCGATGACCCGGCAGTAGGCATAGAAGGTAACCAGATGTTCGCGCCGGTCGGCCGGGACACACTTCAGAGCATAGGCGAGATTGGACTTCGCCTTGCGGGTGATCTCGGCAGCAGTGGGCTCGGCAGCGGACATCGTCTCTACTTGATCAGTCCCCAGTGACCGCTGGCAAAGGGCCAGAGGGAGATCAAGGCGGGACCCACCAGATTGTGTTGTTTGACCGAACCCCAGAATCGGGAATCCAGACTATTGGGAGAGTTATCGCCCAGCGCAAAGAATTCCCGGTAGTTGTTGTCCTCCGGATCCTTGAGTGTCACGGAATGATCCGGATCCCAAAAGGCACTGTAACCCCTCTCGCCCGGCCTTGATTTTCCCGGATTGCGATAACCGGGATATTGCTCGGTCTCGCTGATCTTCTTCTTGGACGCCACCAACTGGATCATCTCTTCCTTGGCAAGGGCTCCGTTGACATAGAGGTCCGGATCCTTGATCTGAAGGGTATCTCCGGGAACACCGACGCACCGCTTGATGTAATGGGTTCCGCCCTGCTGGCTGCTCATCGCCTTGGGCCCTTCCTGATTGGTGTCAATCCCGCGGGTATCGAAGACAAAGGACTCACCACGTTTTGGATTCCGGAAGTGATACGAGACCTTGTCGACCAGAACCAGGTCTCCCGAGGTCAGATAGCCTCGGAAAATCGGATCGCCTTTTTGGTAATGAACACCGGACCTCAGAACGAGTTCCCGGTTGGCATTCTGAGCGAAGTGTTGGCTGACAGTACTGATCCCCATCGCTTCGTTTTTGGGGCAACCAATCTTGACTTTGGAGCCATCGGTAAAGGTGATGGTCGTGCTGGAAAAGAGGAAGAAACTGGTGTCCTTGACACTCTTGATGGTAAGATCCTTCTCCGCCACGATGTTATGATAGGAACGGCCCTTGACCAAAAAGTCGAACCCCTGCTTGCCGAACCAAGGTTTGTCCCATCCTTCTTCGTTGTGCTTCTCAGTGGCCACGATGCCGTTCAGCGAGGGCTGCATCGATCCGGTCGGAATTCGGAAGGGCTGGAGAAAGAAAGCCCGGATACCCAGTGCCACCACAATGGCCACCCAGAAGACTTCGATGTTCTCGGCCAGCCAATCCGGTTGACGGTAGTGGGCCAAGGACTTCTCACAGGTATTGCGAAGCTGCTTCGAAGCTTCCTTCACCTCATCCTGGTCCTTCTTATTGATCGCTGCCTTCAAATCGGCCTGACGCGACGTGATTTCGCCAATCCGGTCCTCGGCGAGAAGGTCGCGTTTGTAATTGAGAAATTTCTTCGAAGCCTTCAGCAGAAGAAAGGCTTCTTTTTTCCAGCGGGGCTTGAACACGTCGAAAAGGTGGTCAGGACCGCCCGATCTTGCAAGATGGAATCCTTCCCCCCGGTTTTGGCCTTTTGCTTTGGGCCGAAAATGCGTAACTCCCGCCCATGCGAATTTTGACGGGACTCCAGCCGAGCGGCCAGCTCCACATTGGAAACTACTTCGGCGCGATCAAGCCGGCCATTGATGCCCAGGGCGAAGGCGACGGGTATTACTTCATCGCCGACTACCACGCCATGACCACCACCCACGACGCCCAGGCCCTCCGGGACAACGTCCGCGGCGTGGCCATCGACTTCCTGGCTTGCGGATTCGACCCCTCGAAGGGCGTCTTTTTCAAACAAAGCGCCGTTCCCGAGGTCAACGAGCTGGCCTGGATCCTCTCCACGGTCTGCCCGATGGGCCTCCTCGAGCGCTGTCATTCCTACAAAGACAAGATCGCGAAGGGGATCTCGGCCAATCACGCCCTCTTCGCCTACCCGGCTCTCATGGCGGCCGACATTCTCCTCTATGACTCCAACGTCGTCCCCGTCGGAGAAGACCAGAAGCAACACCTCGAAGTGACCCGCGACCTTGTCGGCAAGATCAATGATCAATACGGCGAAGGCACCCTCGTCATGCCCAAGGCCCGCATTCGCGAAAACTTCGCCAAAGTTCCCGGCCTCGACGGCGAGAAGATGAGCAAGAGTTACAACAACACCCTTCCCATCTTTGGCGACGAGAAGCCTTCGAAGAAGCTCATCATGCGCATCGAGACCGATTCCACCCCGGTCGAAGATCCCAAGCCGACCGAAGGCTCCATCATTCTGGCACTCTTCAAACTCTTCGCCAGCGAACCCGAATACCAACAGATGTTCTCGGACTACGAAAACGGAGGTTGTGGATACGGCGACTTCAAAAAACGCCTCGCCACCGCTTACTGGGATTACTTTGCTCCCATGAGAGCCCGACGCGAAGAGCTCGTCGCCAACCCGGAAGAAGTCGACTCCGTCCTCGAAGCCGGCGCTCAAAAAGCTCGCGAAGAAGCCACCAAAGTCCTCGACCGCGTTCGCAAAGCCGTGGGCCTTGCGTAGCTTCAGTCCTCCTCTTTTTTGAAGAGAACTCCTCCGCGTTCCTCTTCCTCAAGAGCGGCCTTGGCTTTCTCATAAGTCATCCGGTCTTGCTCGAGGGTCTCACCGACTCCCGACGACGGGATCTGATAATCTTCGACGAGCTTCATCAAACTCTCGCGAGCCTTCGCCACTTCTTCCTCTTGCAGTGCCAGCTCGCGGTCGAGGTCATCCAGTTTGTCCTGGCTCATTTGCAACGCTTTGGTCGTCCGGGCCTGTCGATAGGCTTCAGCCAGACTGAGGGCACAAAGCTCGGCCAGTTCCTCGTCTTGATGAGACCCGATGATCTTTACCAGATTACCTTCGACCTCGATCTCAACCTTGGTCGCGCTCTCCAGCTCACCCACTTCCAATCCGGCCGAGGAAGCCGCTTTCTCCAGCACCGCCTGATTCTTGAGTAACTTGAGTTCAAGATTCCAGTCGATGCCATCGGTCAGCGGCATCTGTTGGATCTCAACCACCGCGGTGCTTTCGGAAGTCGGCTGCTCCCGAACCTCACTCTCCTTGCAAGACCAAAGAAATCCGGCGAGCAAGATCAACAAACCTTGCTTCATCATTTCTTGGGCTTCGCACGATGACGAAATTCTTTCAGCTCCTCCTCCGCCTTGATCCGATCGCTCCTCAACGTCTCCCACTTCCGCTGCTGAACCAACCAGCGCGGCTCGTCTTCCAGCTCCTCCAACTCCTCTTCATCGTCGTCCAAATGCAATCCCTGCAAAATCGTCAGGGCCCGGTCCTCCTCCAGTTTGAGCAACTTGAGCCGGACCTCCAATCCCGTCTTGCGACGAAGCCGGTCATTCTCATGCTTGACCCGGAAGACCGAATACTCGTTTGCCAAAAGCTGCGCGTAGACCCTCCCGTCGGTTAGGTTCTTTTCGTCAACCACGATCCGGATCCGGCTTTTCTTGAGATCAGCCGTCAGGGTCAGATGGCCTCTCAACTGCGCGAGCGATATCGGAATGACCTTGGCTACAGGCTCCAGAATGTCATCACTCTGAATCCGCTTGAGCTCCTCGCTCCAATTGATCGGCTCCTCCAAGATCCCCTGCTGAACCGGCACGGTGACACCATTCTTCACCTGAATCACCCCCGCCTCGATGGCCGACTCGATCTCGGGGTCCTGGCATCCGAAGGCCAATGCCCGGAACAACGCCAAGGAAGCCAGGATGATCCGCGTCTTATTCATGGCCGTCGTCGGGAGTGACCCCCAGCACGATATTAAACTCCGCACTCAACTCTCCAGTCTTCGAATTCGGGATAGGCTTGAAGTCCACCATCAAGTGCTTCACCGGATCGCCCAATCGCTTGATCAAAACATCCTCGGCATTTCCTTTGTCGCCATTGATGAAACACTGCGTGGTAAGGGCCCGCTTGTTCTTGTGGTAAACCGCCACGTGAATGTGCGGGGTTCGCGGACCGTAGGGAACCGGCTTAATCGTGCGGAAGTAGTAACGCCCGTCCCGCGCTGTCATGAACCGCCCGAAGCCCTGAAAATTGTCGTCCCGCTTTGGTCCCTTCAACCCGCCGTCCTTGGAATGAATGTAGGCGCCCTTGTTGTCGACCTGCCAGATCTCGACCCGGGCATTCGGCACCGGATTCCCCTTCACGTCCGTCACCTTGCCATGCAGATGGGTGATCTCGCCGACCCCGGGCGTGATGACATCATTGATCCTTACCAAATCATTGTCGGTATCCAACGGAAGCTTGTCCGGGTAGAACGGCCCCTCGGTCATGGGAGGCGTCGCCGTCAGGGCCTCGGCAAACGCGCCGGGCGCCGTGAAAAAAGCAGCTGAACCCAGCATCGCTCTTCTTAAAAAATCCCGGCGATAACAATCGGGGCAAATGATTTGGCTCATGACAAATGCTGGCTAAACTACCGGCATGATTCAAGTCAAAGACCTCGTGGTCCGGTTTGAGACCCCCGGAGAGACGCTCACCGTTCTCGATGGCCTGAACTTTTCCGTGGCCGAAGGGCAGGCTTCGGCCGTCGTCGGGCCCTCCGGCAGTGGCAAGACCACTCTCCTCAATGTCCTCGGCGCCCTCCTTCCCGCCACCAGCGGATCCGTTGACATCGGGGGCTCCGATCTCGCCACCATGTCGGAGAAAGAAGCCGCCTGCTTCCGCAACCAGGAACTCGGCTTCGTCTTCCAACAACATCACCTCCTTCCCCAGCTGACTGTCCTCGAAAACGTCCTCACCCCGCGCCTCGCCGGCGGTTGGGAGGAAAGCGAGGAGGACACCCGAGCCCGCGCGATCGAGCTCCTCGAGCGCGTCGGCCTCGGCCACCGCCTCAACCACCGCCCGGGGGAACTCTCCGGCGGCGAAAAACAACGCACCGCCGTCGCTCGCGCCCTCATCAACCAACCGCGCGTGGTGTTGGCCGACGAACCCACTGGCGCCCTCGACGGCGAAACCGGCTCCAAAGTCGCCGACCTCCTCCTCGAACTTCAAAAAGAACAAGGCGTCACTCTTATCGTCGTCACCCACGATCTCGATCTCGCCCAACGGGTGGGCAATGTTTTCGACCTCATCGCCTAATTTGATTTGGATCTCTTTATTAATTTGTCCGATCTTGCTTCGGAAACATTAAAAAAAGAAGCCGATTATCCGCATTCCGGGCCCGACAGCTCGGCATACCGCCCATCTTCTCGATGACTCAGGCGGATCCACTTCGTTCCTTCCGGAAGGAGTTCCGGAAACAAGGACGGCCATTCCACGATGACCAAGCCGTCTCGCTCAAGATAATCGTCCCAGCCCAGATCCAGAAGCTCGTGCTCGTCCTCGACCCGATAAAAATCAAAGTGGAAGACCGGCAAACGGCCGCCCAGGTATTCCTGCACCAGCGAGAAAGTCGGGCTCGTCACCTCCTGATCGTATCCCAGACCACGCACAATTCCCTGCGTCAGCGTGGTTTTGCCGGCTCCCAGATCTCCCAAAAGAGCGATCACGTCGCCCGCCCGGGCAACTTCGCCCATCGAACGGCCCAGACCCAGGGTCTCGTCCGCCGAGGAAAGATGTGCCGGAAGCTCCATTTCCCGGGGAAATAGGCCCTCGGCCCCGGCATGGCAAGCCGGACCCGACAACCAGCCGGGATTCCTCTGAATTTCCCCGCTTTATTTTCAAAAAAACCTTGCTCGACCCGCGACTCTGTGGTGAATTCCCGCCCCGCGCCCGACAGGAGGTCTCTTCTCCTGCCTAGCAAGCAACAACTTCAGCTGACCAAAACCATGGCCTACGCAATTTTCAAAACCGGCGGAAAGCAATACCGCGTGCAAGAAGGCGACACCATCAGTGTCGACAAGCTTCCCGTGGAGGCTGACGACGAAATCAAGTTCGGTGAGGTCCTCCTCGTCAACGATGGTTCCAGCACCAAGGTCGGAGCTCCTACCGTGGAGGGCGCCGGTGTTCTCGCCAAAGTCATCGAGCAGCACCGCGGAAAAAAAGGCGTAGCTTTCAAATTCAAGCGCCGCAAGGGTTTCCACAAGACCATCGGTTTCCGCCACCACCTCACCAAGCTCCAGATCACCGGGATCGAAGGCTAAATCCTCTTAACCACTCACTCATTTCCAGTCATGGCTCACAAAAAAGGACAGGGATCCGTTAAAAATGGACGCGACTCACGCAGCAAGCGCCTCGGTGTCAAAAAGTTCGGCGGAGAAACCGTCACCGCCGGAAACATTCTCATTCGCCAGCGCGGCACCAAGTGGCACCCAGGCAACAACGTCTACATGGGGAAAGACCACACCATCCACGCCAAAGTCGACGGCAATGTCTACTTCGACAAGAAGGGCCGCCGCATCAACGTCGCCCTCGCCGACTAAACACTTTCAACGGTAATTCGTTTTCAAAAAAAGGGGCGGATCCGCATGGGTCCGCCTTTTTTGGGCTTCCAATCTTGGACCTCGGATCCCTCCGCTTCATGCTTCCTCCCGTCCAGCCATGAACATCGTCCTCGTCGAACCCGAGATTCCCCACAATACCGGTGCCGCCGGACGTCTCGCCCTCGCCACCGGCTCCACCCTCCATCTGGTCAAACCCCTCGGCTTCTCTCTCGACGAAAAAACGGTCCGACGGGTCGGCCTCGACTATTGGAAAGACGTCGACCTCCGCGTCTGGGAAAACTTCGACGAACTTCTCGCGGCCCATCCCGATGCCCGCTTCTGGCTCCTCTCGACGAAGGCGAAACAATCAGCGTGGGACATCCAGTATCAGGCCGGCGACTTTCTCGTCTTCGGCCGGGAATCGAAAGGACTTCCCGAATCCTGGCTCGACGAGCGCGCCCTCCGCATTCCCATGAAGGAAGGCTCCACCCGTTCCCTCAATCTCGCCACCGCCATTGCCATTGTCCTCTACGAAGCCGAGCGCCAGATCGGAGAGATTGGCTGAGTGAACGCGAAAGAAAACAAGGACCATTGCGGGTATCAGCTATCGAGCTTCCTTCCCAAATCCCGACTTCAAGCACTCATCAGACATGAAAAATCTCCTCCTTCCCGCAATCCTCACACTGACCACTTATTTGTCACCACTCGCCCAAGCTGACGAAAAACACCTTTTTGTCCTCTCCGGCCAATCGAACATGGCCGGACTGGACCCGAAGATCTCCTTTGTCCCGGCTGTCGAAAAGGCCTTCGGCAAGGAGAAGGTCATCGTCGTCAAGGATGCCATGGGCGGGCAACCGATCCGCCGCTGGGACAAGCAGTGGAAACCTGCAAGCGGTGAGGGCCCAGAAGCCACCGGCGATCTTTACGACAGCCTGATGACCAAGGTGAAACCCGCCATCGAAGGCAAGAAGATCAAGACCGTGACTCTTGTCTGGATGCAGGGAGAGCGGGACGCCCGCGAGAAGCATGGCGAGGTTTACGGCGAGAGCTTGAAGAGGCTGCGTGCTCAGCTCGCCAAGGATCTGAAGCATGAAAAAGTCCTTTTCGTCATCGGTCGCCTGAGTGACTTCGACATGGAAAACAAGCGCTATCCTCATTGGACCAAGGTTCGCGAGGAGCAGGTGGCTGTGGCCAAAGCCGATCCTTCCATTGCCTGGGTGGACACGGACGATCTCAACGACGGCAAGAATCGCCAAGGGAAGACCATCAAGGATGACCTCCACTATTCCGTGGAGGGCTACAAAGTCCTTGGAGAACGCTTCGCCAAGGAGTCGATGGCATTGATCGAGAATGCATCATCGACAGACTAGATTGTTTCACTATTCCGCATGGGATTTTCCCATCTAAAGAGGATCCTGATTTCGTTTTGAATTTAGGACTCTCTTAACGAGCAGACATGGAAGTGATCAACTGGACACTACTTGTTACCATGAACGCTCATTTGTTTACATATCGATCGATGATTGATATGAATATGAGATCATGGGCTCTGAAATTGAAATCAACTGCCCACATTGCGGTGTTTTAATCAAACTGGACTCTAGCCTGGCAGGAGCTGTAGGAGCTTGCCCAAGTTGTAAGGGCGCAATGACTGTGCCCCACCTGCCTGCGAGCAGCCAATTCACAATACCCCCTCCCCAGCTCAATCAAAAGCAAGCTGGAAGTGGTTTCTTCAAAGTAGTTCTCATTGTGATCTGTGTCGTCGTTGTGCTGTTCTACCAGGTTCAAAAAAGAAAAGCCGAGCTCGAGGAGGCTAAAGCACAAGCCAACCGTGTCCTCCGGGAATCAAGAATGCTTTCATACAATAGGGCCGGGCGGTTCGGGTTGAATCTACAAAATCCAACACCTTCTGCAGATGGGTCTTCTACTCTCGTTTCGGAACCCAAGTATACCGAATTTGACTTTCAAGGTCTGAAAATGGTTCTTCCTGGAAAACCCAAACTAGATTCGATGGATATTCCACCCGAGTTGAAGAAATTGATCTCAAATGTGGAAATGAGAAAAATAGACCTTCCGGACTATACGATCAGCTTGTCCTTTATTGAGTATCGCACAATGCAAGGAGGGCTCCACGATGCCGCCTAAGGCGCCATCGCTAGTGTGAGATCAGAATCTGGAGTTTCCAGTTTCGAGGCGAAAGAGACTAATGTGGTCGTTGATAACCTCGGAGCCCGAAGAATTTAGATAAGCTACTTCTCTTCTCAAATGAAGGTGACGCACGATGCCCTCATTGTCGCAGATGGTCCAAAGATGTGGCAGTTTCAGATCCTCGGAAGGAAGAAGGGGTCGGGGAAGATCGTGAAACTGGTCGCTAGCAAAATCTTCAATAGTATCACCATTTCGAACTAGTTTGCATGGCGTAGCACCAATCTACGACTCCCTCTCGACGGTATCGTTGGCAATTTCGAGCGATCTGCTTCCGTGTTATAAGAGCTCCTTATGACAAACCCTTTGAGAATTCATTTTGACCTTTGATCATCCGGTGCGTTGTTGACCGGTCATGAAAAGAATCCCCAAGCATCTTCTTGTTGCCCTTGCCGGCACTGCTCTGGTCCAACTCCCGGCCAGCGCGGTCGAAAAAAATTCCCTCGTCGAATTCTCGGCCGACGAAGCCAAATCCCTCGAGTGGCGCGTCGTCAATGACGGGGTGATGGGTGGACTCTCCAAAGGGAAGCTCGAAATCATCGATGACGGAGTGCTCAAATTCAGTGGAAATCTGTCCCTCGAAAACAATGGCGGCTTCTCTTCGATCCGGACTGGTAACCTCAAAAGAGATCTAAGTTCTGCCGAAGGATTGATCGCCCGCGTCAAGGGTGACGGCCGCACTTATCAAGTCCGCTTTGGGACCGAGGCCCGTTTCCGCGGTATGGAAGTTTCCTTCATGGCCGAGTTCAAAACTGAGAAAGACAAATGGACCGAAGTGAAGGTTCCCTTCTCCGATTTCACCGGAAGCTTCCGCGGCATGACGTTGAAAAATGAAAAGTTCAACCCGGCCGAGATTCGGCGCATTGGCCTTCTTTTGGCTGACAAAAAGGCCGGACCCTTCGACCTGAAGGTCGACTGGATTCGCACTTACGGTGCTGGCAGTTCGAGCGACATCGTGGCTGCCGCCCTTGCCGACGGTCGTTTCGGAACCCTCGCGAAAGCTCTTACTGAAGCCGGCCTTGTCGAAACCCTTCAAGGGAAAGGTCCTTTCACTGTTTTCGCTCCTACGGACAAGGCCTTTGCCAAGCTTCCGAAGGGCACCGTGGAAAACCTTCTCAAACCTGAGAATCGCGACCAACTCAAAGCTGTGCTGACCTACCACGTCGTTCCCGGATCGGTGAACCTTGGCGATGCCCTCAAGGCCGGTGAGGCAAAGACTGTCCAAGGAGCGCCCGTGAAGATTGCTTTCGCCGATGGACGGGTGAACGTGAATGACGCAGCTCTCCTCAACGCCGATGTCACCTGTTCCAATGGAGTGATCCACGTCATCGATTCCGTGATCCTTCCACCGAAACCGTCAAACGATCTTTTGAGCGTTGCCAAGCGGGCAGGGAGTTTCAAGACTCTTCTCGCTGCCGTTGATGCCGCTGGCCTGACCGATGCCCTTTCCGGCGACCAACCTGTCACCGTGCTTGCTCCCACTGACAAGGCCTTTGCAGCTCTTCCCAAGGGAACCGTTGAAACTCTTCTCAAGCCGGAGAACCGCGAGAAGCTGACTTCCATCCTGGCCCTCCACGCCGTCGCCGGCAAGGTCACCGCCGGAGATGCCTTGAATGCCGGTAAAGCCAAGACCCTCAGTGGTGGAGCGCTTGAATTCGCGATTACCGACGGAACCTTCAAGGTCAATGGTGTCACGATCAAGAAGACCGACATCAAGTGCGACAACGGAATCATTCATGTTATCGACGCCGTCCTTCTGCCAACTGGGAAAAAGGATCAACGTCAATCGAAAGCTGACCCGACGTCGCCGATCGAGCAGATCGAAATGGCCATCGACAAGGGCGTTCCCATCTTCAACGGAGGCGACCACGAAGCGTGTGCCACCATCTATCGCGACTGCCTGGTCTCGATTTCCAATGCGAAAGACATGGATCCCAAGGTCTCCAAAATCCTGACCGAGCTCGTAAATCAAAGCGGAAAAGTCGACTGCCCGACACGTCGGGCATGGATGCTGCGGACCGGGCTTGATCACGTCTACACTGCACTTTCCAACAAGTAAGTTTTCATCCTTCCTCCCCGTCGCCGGCTTGTCTTTCAACAGACAAGCCGGCTTTTTCTATTTCAGGGCCTTTGATTACTTCAGTGTTGTTCAGATAATAGGTTCAACATCTCCCAAAGCTCGCCAGACTTATGAAGCGATGGCGACGGGAGAAGATGAAAAGTACCAGTCCGGCGGAATGGCATTGGCACACGGAACCACGAGATCGGGTTGATAGGCATAACGGCCATAGTCGTCACGCGTGGTGTGGCCACTGAGGACGAGGACCGTGCGGTATCCCATTTGAACGCCGCCCAAGATATCGGTGTACATCGTGTCTCCCACCATGATCGTCTGACGGGTGGACAGCCCCAGTTCCTTTCTCGCCATCCTCATCATCACGGGGCTGGGTTTACCCACGCTGAGGGCAGATGCGCCGGAGGCCTTTTCAAGCATCGCCACGATGGCCCCGCATCCGGGGCGGATCCCCCGGTCCGTCGGACAGGTGGTGTCCATATTGGTGGCAATCAGCTTTGCTCCCTTTTCAATCATGCGCACCGCACGCTCGATCATTTCATAGGTAAACGTCCTCCCCTCACCGACCACCACATAGTCAGGCTGGTCGTCAACGATGGAGTATCCATTGTGGTGAAGAGCTTGGCTGAGACCGTTTTCGCCCAAAACGTAGGCTGTTCCCTTCGGCTTTTGGGAGGCAAGGAACCGGGCAGTTGCCATCGCGCAGGTAAACACTCGGTTTACACCAACATCGATACCGAGCCTGGAAAGCTTGGCCACAATATCACGACGGGCCCGTTGACTGTTGTTGGTAAGGAAGAGGTATGGAATCTCCAGCTTTTCAAGCCGATCAAGAAACTCGAGAGTTTCCTCGATCAGTTGGTCGCCACGATAGATCACTCCATCCATATCAATGAGAAATCCGACTTTTGAGCTCATGCCGGAATTTGCCGCAGTCATCATGCCAGTCAGATGGGACCAGGGTGGTGACAAACTCATTGATCTCGTGAAAGAATAGATCTTGCCACCAACTCGATTGAACAAGTTCTCCTGACCTATCTTCTCTCGGCATCAATCCGTAAGGTCGCCACACCGGTCGATTGCACAATCGATTGCGCTCCTTCGCTGATGGTAACATGACAGGCGATATCCTTGGCCTGCCCGAGAAGAGCGGCCGATGTGGCCCGGATAGGAAAAGAGACTTCCTTGGTCCCGGGAGTGATCGACACTTTCTTCAAAAGCTCCACTCCGGTTGGAAGATTGCTGAGCGTGGCGGTGGTTCCCTCCGGGACCGGACGAATATGTTCGATCGTTCCGGTGATCTCACCTTCCTTGCCTCGCTCAATCGCCGAACGATTCAAGGTGATCTTCAGATATGGCTCGACGATTACCACATCGATCGGAGGAGAGGAAACGAAGTGATAGCCCAAGCCGCTGGCGATGCTCTCGCCCTCGGCCTCGTGAGCGGTAAGGGTCAACGGAAATTCGCCGGGCTTGGCGCGGTTGGCCGCTGTCAAACGATAGATCGCCGAAGACTCTCCGGCAGGAATGGTCAAGGGCGGAGCAGCCGTGACGTGTGGCGGCGTCCATAAAGCCCGGATGACAACGCTTCCATCGAATCCATGAGAGCGATCCACTTTGACCTTCAAATCCACGAAGGCATTCAGAGCCAGGCCCATCGATGGCTTTTCGACGGTGACTGACAAAGGGGCTTCTTCCACGACACTCAAAGCGAATCGACCCGTCCTTCGATAAAACCCACTGGTCAGTCCACCGCGACCAATGGTTCTTGAATGGACATAACGATAACCGCCCCCAAGTTTCACCCCTTCTTCCACCGGTCGAAACTCGATCTCCGGAAAACCGGCCCAGGGTTTGGTGCCCTTTGCCGCAGAAAAAATCAGCTGCACGATCCGGCTGTTGCGATCGACGCGGGGCGCCCGATAGGTCACTCCCTCGGGCAATCCCTCGATCACGATGTCGAATTCCCCACGATAGCTTGTGATTGGCGGAACGATCAGACTGTAGGTTCGTTCGATGCTGTTGCCGGCGTGAATGACAATGGCGTCGCGCTTCTCAATACTCTCCCGGTAGTCGTGAGTGTTTTGCAACCACATCCGGTCCCGGGCAGGCTGAAACTCCACGCGATAAATGTGCTCCGGGCTGAACAGACGTTGGTTGTCGAAGATTCCCAGAAGATAGTCGCCATCCGCATCGGCCTCGAAAACAACGATGGGATCGGCCAGATCCTTGCACCGCCACTTGCCGTGATTGCACCAATCATGGTCATGCCAGGAGGAATCATCGGCGGCGATTTCCAGCCGACTTTCCGTGCCCTCGGCCGCCTTGATGATGATGCTGGGGTCAAGGGGAGAGCCAAAGGTTCCGGCATAGGTTCGCACCAGATATCGTTCGCCCTTCTTGGCGGAAAAACGAAACCAATCGATCTCTCCCTCGCTGGTGATGCGTCCATTAAAGGCCACGGGAAGTTTTCCCTTGTAGAGCTGCGCAGTCTCCTCGCTTCCGTGGTCACCCTTGCTCTCCATGACATTGTCAAAGTCCGCGACATTGAAATGAATCGGAATCACCGCTCCGTCAGGGCGGTAATCAAAGATGGATTTTTCAAAAAGGCCGGGCTTTGAAGGAAGCTTGATTTCGGCGGCATCGTCGCCTTCGGGATCACCCATCAAGGTGGTCTTCAAGGTGGTTCCGGCCCGACCGCCCATGGGATAGGCCACGGTGGGACGCTTTGCTCCACTGAAGTGAAGGGCGTAGTGCCAGAGCCCGTTTTCATCATCATTGAAAGGATGAATGGCCACGTAGTGCAGGCCGTCTTCCTTGGCAAGGTATGAGAAAAATGGATCCCGTTCCCGGAGAATGGTGTCGTCGACCTGCAGGATCTGCTCCTTGTCCGGCCCATAAAGAGTGAGCGATGCATCGATGGGATTGCTGAAACACGATCCCCAGACTTCCGCGGTGAGCCGCTGGCCCGCTTTCAGCTCGAGCTTGAAGAAGTCCTGATCAAAATTGGAATACCCGGGAAGGTGACCCCAAACCGTGGTGTTGAGGTTTACGGCTTGAGCCTTCTCGATGGTATTTGCTTCGGCATATGCCTTTGCGTCTCCTCGGTAGGGAAACTCCTCCCGAATACAAGGGAACGGAGAAATCCAGATGGTCTGAAATTCCGAAAGCGTCTCCTTGGTCCGCACCCGGAAGAGGTGTTCGCCAACGGCGCAGTCTTTGGCGATGTCGAGCACAAGGATGACCGCTTGGCCGGGCTTCGCGGGCTCAGGTTTGGACATCGTGATCGGATCGACCTCCTTCGCCTCCTCGACCCGCACAAAGCGAATGCCTTCCGAATATGCGAGGATGCCTTGGACATTCTCGAGGTTATTGCCTTCGAGAAGGACTTTGACCTCACGGCCACGTTCGACAACCTGCGGTGTGATCTTTTTGGCCACGCGATTGGCAAGACAAGTGCCGGCCGACAGGATCAGGAAGCTGAGAACAATTCGAATCATGGACAATGAAAGCTAAGGGTTATCGCGGCAATTCGGTGGAGGACCCCGAGACAAGATCCCACAGCAAGACCCGGCCATCACGATGACCGGTCAACGCCCTGCTTCCGTCATGGGTAACCGCAGCGGCGAGCGGAAGCTCCGGAAGTTCGGGCAAGGCCTTGTCTTTTGCTCCGTCGGTTTTCCAAAGACGAAGAGAACGATCGCGCCCCGAGGTAAAGAGCCCGCCATCCGGCAGGTAAGCCACATCCAACGCTCCGGTCAGGCGGGTGTATCGATCGCTGCTCTTCTTCTCGTGGGCCTTGACCGCACGGAGCGGGAAGCCATCGTCCATCGACCAAAGAACCAACTTACCGTCTTCACCGGTGGTGGCCAACACGCCACTATCGGGTCTCCAGGCGAGGTCGGTAATGCCTGCTTTGTGTTCAGTCAGGCTGTAGACAATGCCACCATTTTCGGCCTCCCAGACGTAGACTGCACCGTTGCGATCTCCGGTGGCCAATAACTTGCCGTCCGGACTGAAGCGCACCGCCGTTACCCAGTCAGTGTGCTTCTCGATACGATGAAGTAACTTCCCGTCTTTGGTATTGTGAATTTTCACCACGCGGCTCGGCCCCCCCAAGGCGACGAGCTTGTGATCAGAACGAATGTCAGCCGCCAAGACGACATCCTGCTCGTTACCCACCGTCGCCTGGAGTTTGCCGCTTTTCACCTCATAGAGATTCACGGCACCGGAGTGAGCCCCCTTTCCCCCGGCAGCCGCGAGAAGACTTCCGTTGGGCGAAAAACGAAGTTGATGGATGGAGCCCAGCTCGAAGGGCATCGCTCCCACCAAACCAAGTTGGGGAACCTGGCTTGCCGCGACCCGTCGGACTTCGTCGTGGGTCAACGCTCGCGAATAGAATCGGAAATCATCCATTCCCCCAGAGAAGCCGACATGCTTCTCGATCCCTCCAAGAGTCATCGGATGATCGCTTATCCTGAACGATTTGAATATCTCGTCCACAGGCTGGCGTGCCACCTCGCTTCCGCCGAAATAGGTCACAAACTCCGACCCATTGAAGGTCATCGCCACGTGAGACCAGGTCTTGCCTTGAAAGGTTCCAACACGGCCGAAGAACAGGGAACGGTTGTCCTGATCACGCACGTTGATTCGCAGCTTCCAGTCATCTCGAGAGGCCTCGAGGAAGAACTTGAAGCGATCATTTCCAAAAAGGTAAGGCGAGCCTTTGAGATTCGCTGAAGACTTCAGCCACACCGAGAACGTGAACCCTTTGCTCGGATCGATCGATGACTTCATCTCAACGGGAACCGGCTCACCCTTGGCAAGCAACCCTCCACCGAGAATTCCCTCGTCTTTCGAATCATCGAAGCTCAGATGGACCGCAAGATCCTCAGCGCCGACCGGTTTGAAATCCTTGCTCACCGCAGCGGCAGGACTTGGAGCATACATGCGAACTTCCCGATGTCCGGCCACGGCAAAGACATCCGCCCACGGGCTGGTGGCCACCGTCAACACGGGAGCAGGTTTCTGTGTCGGCTTGGAGAGTCCGGAAGGAATCGCGACCTCATCCGGCTTGGTCGCCGACCCGGCGGCAACATCATAGCTGACGTCCCGCAGCCCGCTTTCGCCACCGGCATGAGGAACCATGCCACCGGCGATCCAATCCCTGACGATGGTGAGCGTCTTCTCATCAAGCTTTGGTTTCTTGGGCGGCATGGGATCGAAATCCTCGTCGTGATTCATCGCCATAAAGAGAGGACTGGAATCGGGTGTCCCGATCCGGACGACTTCACCACCGGAACTTCCCTTCTGGATCCCCGCCACCGAAGTCAGGTCGAGATCCGCCTTCTTCTTATCCGGGTTGTGGCAGTTGTTGCAGTGCTTCTTGAACACGGGCAGGACGTGGTCCTGAAAATTGGGTGGCTCTGCCGCTTGGGAAACGCATGCCAAGGCTGCTGAGAGGATGATTCGAAATGTCATTGGTCTAGTGGTTCAGCATGAATTCCGATGAATTGAGCAAGGCCCAGATGACTCCGTCGTAGAACCTTCTCCGCCCCCTGACGTCTTTGGGGTCGGGTCGACCTTGCAAGACGACTTCCAGTTCTTCGGGCGTCGGCTTACGGGTCAGACAACGAATATAAAGTTTCTCGATGATGGCCGTTGCCGACGCCAGAGAAGCTTCCGGTTGATTGCTATGCTCGGGATGCTCCTTCATGAGCTCGCCGACAATGGGCGTGGTTCGTTCGAGAGAACGAAGGATGGTCTCACCATTGATCAGGTGTAGCGCTTGCGCGAGATTGGGATCGCTGACCGTTTCACAGGCACAAACGGTCTCTCGTTTGGCCTGACCGAAGGTGGTGAAGAAGTAGGCGTTGTACGAATCGCTGCGGTTCCCCTCACGCATCGCGATGGTCTTCTTGGTCGTCGTGCGCCGAATCCGCGGTGTGCTTCCCATCGCGGCATGGAGACTGTCAAAGAAGATATCAGACCGGGGCCGCCGCAAGAGGGCGTGCGAGAAGAATTCGGTATCCGAGGCATTCGACGCCAGCGTCGTCGCCGAGAGCTGGTAAGTCGTCGAGTTGCAAATATCGCGAACCAATTTCTTGAGACCGTATCCGTGCTCCTCGGCCAATCGGCGTCCCAACTCCTTGAACAAGGGGCCGTTGCTCGGAGGGTTGCTCACGCGAATGTCATCGACGGGGTCGACGATTCCCCGACCGAAAAAATGCTCCCAAGTCCGGTTCGCAATGTTTTCGCGAAACAAGGTGTTGCTCTCGGCGGCCATCCAATTCGCAAGAACCTTGCGGGCGTCCTTTCCTTTGACATCCGGAGCCTCACCACCGAGGAAGCGATGAGGGGTCGGCTCTCCATGAAGCATGTGGGGAGCCGGATCGGCATTCACATCCGCCGAAATCAACATCTCTTCGGCAGACCGTCCCACCTTGCGACGGATTCCGGTGAAGAACGAAGTCCAGCCGTAGTAGTCATCCATGGTCCATCGGTCAAAGGGATGATTGTGGCACTCCGCGCAACCGGTGCGAATGCCAAGCGTCACCTGTGCCACGTCCATGCCGAGGATACTCGGGTTGATCGTGCTCGACTGCGGCATCATGGTATAAAAATTCGCGGGAGGGTTGGTGTAGGTCGATCCCGTCCCGGTCAAAAGATCGTGAAACAAATCGTTGATCGGGCGATCTTTCCCGAACTGCTCACGAAGCCAGGCGTAATACTTCGCTCCCGCCTTCGGGGCCGTCCCGAGACCAACGTTGGTGTCAGTTCGAAGGCGCAACCACTCGCCCCATTTTGTTGTCCAGATATCCGCAAAAGCAGGGCGTTCGAGGAGCTCGTCGATCTTTCTGGCGCGTTTGTCCTTGGACGTATCAGACATGAAGGCGTGGTATTCCTCCGGGGTGGGAACCGTGCCGGCAAGATCAAGGGTGACACGTCGCAGGAAGTGTTCATCGCTGCTGACTTCCGAGGGATGGATGCGCAGCTTCTTCAGTTTGGCGAACACCAAGTCGTCGATGTAATTGGAAACCGAAGGTGGCGACCATTCGAACTTGTCGTTGCCTGGCAGGACGAACACTTCCGCTCCCTGGGTGAAGCGATTGAAGCGCGCGAAAACATGGGCGCCTCCTGCCCGGTTGGCGTTCACTTTGCCGTCGTCACCGATACTGGCGACGCCGTCGTTCGAACTCAGGAAGAGGGACCACTTGGTGACGTCACGTTCCGATCCATTAGAGTAGGTGGCGACGACCTTGGTTTGTTTGGCCGCTTCCTTCGCACTGGCAAACTCAAGAACCACAGGTTCGACGCGGATGCTCTCCGGAGTCGGGGTCTCGTCCGGGTCACGTTTGGCGCCGTCTTTGATCCAGTCCAACAGGATCTTGTAGTCCGGATGGTCCGCCGTAAACAACTCGCCCCCGGTGTGGGAGACAGCTCCGATGGCCTTCTGTAAAAGAAGGCTCTCCTCGGGCTGGGCAAGATCGACCCGTCGACCGGGAATCTCTTCCAGAAGCCGGTAGTAATCGCCGGCGACATCGTAGCCGAAGAGCGAGAGCATGAAGCCGTCTTTTCCACTCGCGGCCCCGTGGCAATCTCCGGCGTTGCATCCATGTTTTGTGAGAACGGAGAGGACATCGTTCTGGAAGGTCGGAGAGTCTTCGGCCGCTGCACCTCCAAGGGACAACAAAACTACTCCAAGAACGGATCTGAGTTTCTCAAACATCGCGACGATCTTCAGGCAATGATGGCCTCAACAGGTTTTCCACCATCGACAATTTCCATCGGACGATCTCCGGCCGCCATCAGTTCCTTGTCCGAGTTGATCCCGATGAGCTTGTAGATGGTGCTGTGAAGATCCGCGAGAGGCACTCCGTCCTTCGCCACCTCCGAAGAGGTAATATCCGAATCTCCGTAGAAAGCTCCGGGCTTCAGACCTCCGCCCGCCATCCCGATGGAGAAGACCCGCGACCAGTGATCCCGGCCGGCCACATTGTTCACTTTGGGCGTCCGTCCGAATTCCGAGGTCACCCAGACCAATGTGCTGTCAAGCAGGCCCCGATCCTCAAGGTCGCGGATCAACATTGAGAAAGCATGATCAAAGGCCGGCATCTGGAGTTCATAGCTCGACTTGATGTTGGTGTGATCGTCCCAGGATCCGTAGCGCAGGGTAACGAAACGAGCCCCGGCTTCCACCAAGCGACGAGCGAGCAGCATGCGCATGCCGGCCTGTCCGCCATACTTTTCATACTGGCGAAGGCCGTACTTCTCCTTGGTCTTTTCGGACTCTTGAGAAAGATCAAACGCTCCGCGCACTTCATCGGAGCTCATCATCTCATAGGCCTGCTTGTAATAGGCATCGAGGGTATCGAGCTGCTCAGGATTCGCCTCAATCTTCCGGAAGGTCTTGTTGACGACATCCCGCATCCGCTGTCGATGTTCGAACTCCTCCACGGAAATGTTTCCCGGCAAACGGAGGTCGCGCACCTCAATGGACCCGGTGTCGGGAGTATTGCCGGTGGAAAAGGGACCATATTGCGTCGAGAGATAGCCGGTCTCTCCCCCCAGATCACTGCCAATGGAGACATACCCCGGCAGGGCGCCGCGGCGTCCCAATTCATGATTCACCACCGTGCCGACCGTAGGGTGCTTGATGGCCGGCGTCATGGGATAGCCCCGGAACATGTGATAAGAGGCCTGCCCGTGATCGGGGATTTTCCCTACGACCGAGCGCACGACCGTCAGCCTGTCCGCGATCTTGGAAATCTGCGGCCAGATGCCACCCATCTTGATACCGGGGATTGGAGTGTCGTTGACCCCAAACGGACCACGATATTCCACGGGCGACTCCGGCTTGGGATTCCAGGTTTCCTGGGCTGCGATCCCTCCCGGCAAGACAATCTGAATGACACTCTTGGCTGTCCCTTCAACGGATTTGTAATTCTTTTGAGCTGCCTCAAGCCGAAGCATCTGCCCCAAGCTCAGACCCAAGGCGCCCAGCGAGCCCACTCTGAGGACATCACGACGGGAGTGTCCCATGGTTTCCCGAAACCCGGAACACCCGCTTGATTGCAGTCTGCCTTTTGCCATACCCCATCCTATGCCAAGACGTCGTCCAAGCTTAGCAAAATTTCGGGAAGAAAATGCGGCTTGCAATCAATCTAGGAAGCCTCGGGCTCTGCTTCCAGATCCCCTTCCACTTCCGGCTCAGGATCAGGCTGGTCATCATCACCCTTCTTCTTTCCCAAGAATTCAGTGATCTTCTGAACGACGTAGTAAAGCATGGGAACCGCCGCCAGAGAAACCAGAGTGGCCGCAATCATGCCCCCGAAGATGGCCGTTCCGAGGATTTTTCGAGACTCGGCACCCGCACCCGATGCGATCAACAGCGGCATGACACCGAGAACAAAGGAAAGGGCAGTCATGGCCACCGCCCGGAAGCGCAGGCGAACAGCCTCGATTGCCGAGTCGAAAATACTCATGCCTTCGTCGCGTTTCAGCTTGGCAAATTCAGTCAGAAGAATGGCCGTCTTGGTCGACATCGCAATCAGGAGAATGATTCCGATTTGGGTATAAACGTTGTTCTCCATGCCGCGCATGTTGACAGCAATGACCGCGCCCAGAAGGACGGTGGGAACAGAGAGACAGACCGAAATCGGAAGCGACCAACTTTCATACTGGGCCGCGAGAAGAAGATAAACCATGAGGATGGCGAATCCAAAAATCATGCCCAGGCCGGTGCCCGCTTGCTTCTCCTGATAAGAGAGATCAGTCCACGAATAGCCAGCCGAACTGGGTAGCTTTTCCGCAATCGCCTCCATCTTGGCCATCGCTTGTCCCGAGATCGATCACGACGCGGCGTTCCCGAGAATCTTCATCGCCGGCAGCATGTTGAAGCGCACCACGTTCTGCGGTCCCAGTTTCTCCTCCAAACTGGCCACCGCTCCCAGGGGAATCATCTCGCCATTTGCCCCACGAAGCTGGAGGTGATTGATGTCGTCCGGCACCATCCGGAATGGAGCATCAGCCTGAGCCGTTACTTTGAAGGAACGTCCGAAGATGGTGAAGTCATTGACGTAAGCAGAACCGAGATAGACCTGCATGGTATTGAACACATCCGTCATGGACGTTCCCGTTCGCTTGACCTGTTCCCGGTCGATATCCACGAAGATCTGAGGAGTGCTGGAACGGAAGGTGGTCCGCACGCCGGCTAGCTCCGGGTCTTCCGCAGCTGTTCCGATAACCTCTCCACTGATGGCCTGCAATTGATCCAAGCCAACGCCTTCCTTATCCTGCAGCATCATCGAGAACCCGCCGGAAACACCCACTCCGGGCAACGAGGGCACCGGGAAAGGGAAGACGGCGGCCTCCCGGATCGATCCCAGTTTTTTCTGCAGCTCGGCCAGGATGAACTTCTGGTGTCGGTCTTTTTCACGCTCGTCCCAAGGATTAAAGGTCACCACACAGAATGCCACGTTCGAGGAGACCGCCCCATCAATGATGGAATAGCCGTTAATCGTCAGGCAATCGCGAGTGCCCTCCACCGATTTGACGATCTGCTCGACCTTGGTCGTGACAGCCTTCGTCCGGTCGAGAGTGGCCCCGTCCGGCAACTGGATACCGACCATGCAATAGCCCTCATCCTCCTGTGGCACGAAACCAGTGGGAAGATTCCCCAATCCCATGATCGATCCTCCGGTAAGGCCGGCAAAAACGAGCACCCCGACGACCGAGAATCGCAGAGCCAGTCTTACGATGCCCCGATAGGATTTGTTGGAGACATTGATCAGGCTGTTGAACCACTTGAAGAATCCCCGCGCTTCCTTCTGACCGGGCTTGAGGAGAATTCCACACAAGGCCGGGCTCAGAGTGAGCGCGTTGATCGAACTGAAAACGGTGGCGATGGAAATGGTCGCCGCAAATTGCTTGAACATCGTTCCGGTAATCCCGGTCATCATGGCCGTCGGAACAAACACCGCGAGCAAGACCAAGGTCGTCGCCACTACTGGCCCGGACACTTCCTTCATGGCCTCGGCGGCGGCCTCCTTGCCACTCAAGCCTTTCTCAAGGTGAACGAAGGTGTTCTCCACCACAATAATGGCATCGTCCACCAAACTGCCGATCACCAGCACCAGTCCGAAAAGAGTGAGGATATTGAGCGAGAGTCCCATCGCCGCCATCACCGCAAAGGTTCCGATCAAGGACACCGGAATGGTCACGAGTGGAACCAACGTCGCTCTAGCATTTTGCAGGAAAATATAAACCGTCAGCACCACCAGAATCAATGTCGCAATCAGAGTAATGATCACCTCCCTCAGCGAGGCGTTGATGACATCGGTCGAGTCATAAACCACCTGGTATTCCACATCATTCGGAAAGGAGCTCGAGAGCTCCTCGAGCTTTTTGCGAACTCCATTGGCCACATCAATCAGGTTGGTTCCGGGAATCTGATAAATTGCGAAAGTCGCGGAAGCCTCGCTGTTTAATTTCGATGAGAAGGTGTAGGTATCCGATCCCAGTTCGACGCGGGCCACGTCGCGCAACCTGATGGTCCCACCATCATTGTTGGTTGTGACGATGATGTTTTCAAATTCCTCGACCTCGGCCAAGCGGCCATAGGCGGACAGAACAAATTCAAAGGCTTATCGGGAACCGCCGGGGCCGCACCGACCCGACCAGTGGCCACCTGGACGTTTTGTTCACGGATCGCGTTGACGACATCGGAGGCCGCGAGATTTCGAGCCCGGAGAAGATCAGGATTCAGCCAGACCCGCATGCTGAACTCCCCCACCCCGAAGACTGTGACATCCCCCACTCCGGGCACGCGCGAAAGTTCATCCCGGATGCGCAGGTTGGCATAGTTAAAAAGATAGGCGGCATCGTAAGTTCCTTCGGGCGAAGTCAACCCGATGAACATTACCGTTTCGGTCGATCGCTTCTTCACCGTGACACCGGTCCGTTTCACCTCGTCCGGTAATCGAGGCTCCGCCTTGGACACCCGGTTTTGCACGAGGACGTTCGCGGTATCGAGATCGGTTCCGGGCTCAAAGGTGACGGTGAGGTTCATCGACCCGTCGTTGCCGCTGATCGATGACATGTAGATCATGCCCTCCACCCCGTTGATTTCCTTCTCGATCATTCCGGCCACTGTTTCGGAAATGGTCGAGGCATCGGCACCCGGATAAACCGCACTGACCTGGATCGTGGGAGGAGCCAAATCAGGATAGCGCGCCACCGGCAGATTGATCAGAGCCACCAGACCGAGCACCACGATGATGATGGAAATCACCGCAGCAAAGATCGGGCGCTTGATGAAGAAAAGACTGAACATGGGAAGTGGGGTTTGGTCGTGGCAGAAAATCGAAGATCAATTCGTCGGAGCCTGAGCTTCCTTCACTGGCTCGGGTGCCACCACGGCCCCGTCGCGGGCCCGTTGCAACCCGGCGACGATGACATTCTCGGTTCCATCGAGACCACGTACGACGACGGTTTCGCGTTGAGGAACCATCTTGGGATCTGTCTGTGGTTTTTCCACGGTATCGCCTGCTTCAATCGCTCGACGACGAACCGTGTTGGTTTCATCGACGATCCACACAAAGTCACCCCCGAGATCTCGCAGCACGGATACCGAAGGAATCAGGATGCCCGAGGTCTTCTTCGGGTCGTCAGGATCGGGACCCGCCGGAAAACCCACCAGACCATAAAGTCCGGCCGATAGTTTGAACTCGGGATTGGGGAACGAAGCGCGGACCTTGGCCGTCCGCGTCAGCGAATCGACTTCGTTGTCGATGAAGTTAATCGTTCCGGTTTGATCGTAAATGGTGTCATTGGCCAGCTACAATCGAATGGGCTTTTCCTCGAAGCGGTCGATCCCTCCTTCCTTGGACCTTTCCCCGAGGTAGCGGATCATGGCACGCTCGGGAACTTCGAAGTAAGCGCTCATCCTTGAATCATCGATCACCGTCGTCAAAAGAGTCGCCTCGCCATTTCCCACCAAATTGCCGACATTAATCAGATTGCGGGACATGCGCCCCTTCACCGGAGAGGTGATGGTGGTATAGCTGAATTGCAATTTGGCATCGGCAAGCTTTGCTTCAGCCTGACGGACCACCGCCTTGGCCTGGAGGAATTCGCCTTCGGCAATGTCAGCGTCAAGAGCTGTCGCCACATTCTTCTTAAAGGCATCATCGATTCTTTTGAATCGTTTCTCAGCCAAATCGCGACTTTCCTGAGCTTGTTCAAGATCCGCCTGCGCGGCATCAACAGCGAGAGAGTAGGTATCCGGCTCGATCAAATAAAGTTTGGCCCCTTTTTCCACCACATCGCCATCCTTGAAGTAGACCTGCTCCAGGGTCCCGGCCACCCGGGCACGAATCTCGATCTTGGCTGCTCCGGTCAAGGTCGCCGGAAAATTCTTGTAGACGATGACATCCCGCTGGACCGGTTTGGCCACCGTCACCGGCGCGGGACGCGCCTCCGGAGGAGCGGGCTTTTCCTTGCAAGAGACCAACAGTCCCAGAAAGAGGAATGGAATGAATTTGGAAACTGACATCGTTGGGGATGGTTGAATTGACTCGGAGGATCTTATCAGAGTTCCGCCCCCAGGGACCGTGCAGGTTACTGCGGGTTTGAGGGGACCATGCGAAATTGGGGGGCGGAGGTTGGGTGATTTGAAGCCACAATAATGTTGGCAATTTCTACCATCGAAAAGACTGCCACGAACTCGGGTGATGTCCACCTGATATCGATCACCGTTGTTCATGGTGAAAATTCCCGGATCGCGGCTAGACTGGCGCAGCATGAAGAACAATGCCGTCCAAAAATTCCTGGCCAAGCGCTTCGTCCGGCTTCTGACCAACAGCCCAGACGGAGTGGCTCCCTGGTTGGGAACAGTCGCCGAAGGTGACGGCCCCGGACTCTATCTCCCGGACGAAGAACCTTGGATCGTCCATGCCGACATGGCCACTTTGGTGGGCGGCATCCGTGCCCTTCTCATGCAGGCTCTTCATCCCGGCAGCCTCGCCGGCGTTCGGGGACATTCCCGATACAAAGATGATCCTCTCGGCAGACTGGCCGGCACCATCCGCTGGCTGACCATCACCACCTTTGGTTCCACAGAGGCTGTGGAAGAGGAGGCCAGCCGCGTCAACAAGATGCATCAGTATGTCAAAGGAACCTACACCGACTCTACCGGCAACGAGGTATCCTATTTGGCCTCAGCCCCCCATCTGTTGCGCTGGGTTCACATTGCTTTCATGGACTCTTTTCTTCGCTGCCATCAAATCTACTCCACCCGCCCTCTCCCCGGTGGCGCCGACGCCTACATTCGTCTCTGGTCCAAGTCCGTCATTCCGCTTGGTTTGAAAGAGGCCCCCATGTCAGAAGAAGAATTACTGGCGGAACTCGAACGATTTAAAGCCGAGCTCACGGTGAATGAGGATACCCGCGAAGTCATCGGTTGGATCAAAAATCCTCCCCTCCCCGCCACTTCTCTTCCGGCCTACCACCTTCTCTTCAAAGCCGCTCTGGCCTCCCTGCCTCGCGACTATCAGGACATGATCGGAGTGGGGAACCCCTCTCTTCGGGTGATCCGGCCCGTCACCAGAAATCTTCTCAGATTCATCCGCTTCGCCATCGGGCCTGAAAGCCCCATGGAGGAAGCTGCCATCGCCCGCCTGCATCGCGCCGGAGTGATGAAGGATGACAAGGTGGTGAGCCGCTTGGACTAGCGGTCCAACGGAATGATGTGGAGCACCGCCGCCCAAGTGGAAACAAGCACATTGAGCTCTCCGTCGGAACGGACATGAAAGGTGATCTCACCAACAGCTCCCTCGCAAAAATAGGACGGAGCAGCTTCTTCTTTAGTCTCCACGTCCCAGAATCGCACCAGATTGTTCCGACCGCCGGTCGCGAGAATCTTGCCATCGGGAGAAAACCGCGCTGTCAGAATATCGGCCTTATGAACAAACTGATGAACCTCTTCCCCTGTCTCGACATTCCACAATCGAGCCGTCCCATCCCAACTCGCCGAAGCCAACAAACTCCCGTCCGGCGAAAATTGAACATCGCCACACTTCCCATCGTGCTTCAATCGATGAAGAAGTTCACCTTCGGTGCTCCACAAGCTGGCCTGATGATCAAAACCGGCTGAAGCGAAAAGGGAACCATTGGGCGAAAAGTTCATTCTGTAGTTTGCCCCACCCAATCCTGTCAGCGTCCTCTTCTTCACCTGCACGAGGTCGATCAGATTGATTCGTCCGCTTCGGCTTCCTACGATAGCGGTCCGCTTGCCCGGGCTGATCTCTAAATCATAGGGCGGGAAGACCAAGGGCATCTCCTATTGTGCCGAACCATCTTCCGCCCAGGCGCGAATCGCCGAGTCCGGGGTCACCGTGAGCACAGTCGGGGACTCCGCTCCCGCTATGACCGTGACAAGAATATTGGGCACCCAGACACTTTCACGAGGAGTGCAATCAAGATACGGGCTTAGAATCCGTCCATCATCGCTGGCAAACCAACGGAAGGTCCCGTCGCTGAAGGCGATCACAAAGCGATCTCCCTCTTCATCAAATGAGGACGAGCTGATCCCCTGGGTATACGAAGGATAGGTGAAGATCACCTCTCCGTCATTCGGATTGAAGAGAATGACCGGGCCATTTTCGATGAAAGTTGCCACCGCCCGGGTTCCGTCACGATTGACAAAGATATCCCTGGGGTGTCCGAACGCTTCATGCCGCACTCCTTGAAAAGCCTGTCCTCTTTCAGTCGAAGGCTGCTCGTTTTGACTCACCCAGAAAGCAATCAAAGCCAACAAGACCGCCGCTACCAAACCGGCGGGCAGCCACGGGCTGATCTGACGGCTTGCCCGATCGATCGGAATCCCCGACTGGCAACGACGCAAATCATCCGCGAAGTCCCGCACCGAGGGATATCGTTGTTCCGCTTTTCGGGCCATGGCCCGGTTGAGGATAGCATCCAGATCATCCGGGACTTCCAGCAAGGAACTGCTGCTGGCCTTGCGCAGTGCTTCGTCAGGCTTGGGCGGCATCGTGCCAGTCACCAATTCATACAAGGTGGCTCCCAGAGCATAAACGTCGGAACGTTCATCGACATCCTCTCCCCGCTTGGAAGCCATGTACTCGGGCGTGCCCACTGCAACCTCGTCTACGGTATAGAGAGTCATCCCGGGAATGGCTTCCGGATTGGTGGCCTTGGAAACAACGAAATCAATAATCCTGGGAGTCCCCTCGGGCGTCACGAGAATATTCGATGGCTTAAGGTCGCGGTGAAGAATTCCATTTTCATGGGCAAAGGTCACTGCATCACAAACCTTGAAAAAGGTCTCCAGAATCACCTCCAGCGGCCGGCCCGCGAGAGCATCAGTGATGGCCTGACCCTCGACATACTCCATGGTAAACCAAGGGTAGCCGTTGGGCGTTTCGCCAGCCTGATAGAAGCGGGTAATGTATGGGTGTTCGAGAGTGGCGAGGGCCTGCTGTTCCACCGAGAACCGACGCAAAACTGCCCGGGTATCCACGCCCGGCTTAAGAACCTTGAGAGCCACCTGACGCCGGACCACCCCGGTTTGCGTAGCGCGATAAACCACCCCGAATCCCCCTTCCCCGATTTCTTCATGAACAGCCAATCCGGGAATCTCCGGCCCGTTTCCATCCAGATCAATCGCCAAGCGATCGGCCTGCACGAGCACCTTTATGGTGCACGTCAGGCAAAGATCATTCTCAAGCGGTGATCCGCAATGGGGACAGAATTGAAATTCGGGCATGTGAAATCCTGAGGGGAAAAATTCCGGCTGCGTCTCTTCCTATAGCAAACGAGATCAGATTGTTACGAAAAGATCTTCAAAAGGTGCTGGTATTCTGCCTCCACCTCCGCGCGATTGGTGACGGTTTCGGCGATCTCATCTTTGAAGGCAGCCCGGAAGTTTCGGCGCAACCTGTGGGTCAGGACCCTTACCGAAGCCTCCTTGATTTCCAGTTGGCGGGCCACCTCGCTCGCTTCCAACAGCTCACCACTTGTCATCACCGCCCCCTTCAGGAGCTGATATTCCTTGTTCTTTCCCGCCGCCTCGTAATCCCTCTGCAAACGCTGGTGGGCCCGCATGAGCAAGTCAAATACTCAACGCCGTTCAAACAGCCGGTCAGGAGTCAACTCGTCCGAAGGCTCGACAACGTAATGTTGTTCGGCCTCGGAAAACTCCATCCCGGGAGAGGAAAGGGGCACATGTGGGGACCCGCCTCCACGCTTCAGGGCTCCCCGATGGCGCATTGCAGACGAGACATGGCGTTTGAGAACGCCGAGAAGAAAGGAGCGCAGTTTGCCTTCTTCCCGCCGCGCCCGGTCGAGACTCTGTTCATCAATGAGGCTGGAAAAGAACGATTGGGTGAGGTCTTCAGCATCCTCGGCAGTATGACCCGAGCGACGAAGAAAATGATAGATCGGCCGCCAATAGGACCGGCAAATCTCCTCCAGGGCTTCGGGCTCGGAAGCAGTCCGGACGAGACTCCATCGCGTCGGAGGAAATGCATTTCTTTCCTGCCCTTGGTCCGAACTCACGGATGAATCTTATGATAGATCAGCGGCGGAATTAAAATCAGTTTTCTGTGAACATGACGATCAATCTCATCAGACTCATTCACTTGAGATTCCAGAGGTCACCCTTTTCGAGACTCTGCACCTGCTCTACTTCATTCAGCTCATTTCTCAACGGTCCTTCCGATACCCCTCGTCAAACTCCAGAAGTTCACCAACTCACCCAAGCTTCACTTTCCAGTCGTTCCGGCCTCTCGGTAGAATCCCCGGGGGAAGGGAGCACCCTTGGTCCCACCGATTTTCCGGTGAAAGTATTTCGTTCCCCGATCTTCCAGTAAAGGCATGTCCATTCCATTCGATTCCTTGAGAAGTTCGAAAAGAGCGTTGTTCATCTCCGCGATTCGATCGGCATGTGCAGGATCATTGAACAAGTTCTTCCGCTCTTTTGGGTCCGCTTGAAAGTCGTAGAGTTCATCGAGATCCCACACCCCATGATAGCGAATGTATTTGTAACGTTCGCCAATCACCGCGTGCGTCGTCGGAGTTTGAGGATAATTCCGCTCCCAATAATACTCGTAGAGAAGATACTCACGCCAAGCCTCGACCTCCTCTCCCTTGACCAGAGGCCAGAAACTCTCTCCGTCCATCTTCCCGTCCGGAGACAGACCGGCCACCTCCAGCAAGGTCGGAGCGACATCAATATTGGCGACAATCTCCTCCACCGTCGAACCTGCTGCAATCGATTTGGGGTAACGCATGAGCATCGGAATCCGGACCGATTCCTCGTAAGCACACCTCTTGTCGATCAGTCCATGCTCGCCAAAAATAAAACCGTTGTCGCCAAGATAAAGAAACACGGTGTTGTCCAATTCACCGCTCTTTTCGAGTTTGGCCAGAAGCCGGCCAACACTGTCATCCACCGCCAACAGGGCTTCGCAATACCGGCGATAGTACTTCTGCATATCAACTCCGGTGTAATAGGCGAACTCCACCCCGTGGCGACTGTTGTTCTGGTTGCGGACCCACATCGGCGGATCGGTAAACAGGTCGGGATTCGATACCGGACTCGGTGGCATGGGAATCTCAACCTGGTCATACTTGAAGGCATGACGATCGGGAGGAAGGAAATCCGCATGAACCCCCTTGTGTGAAACATAGAGAAGGAACGGCTTTTTGTCATCCTTGGCATCGAGCCATTCCTCAGCGTAATCGGTCAGCTCGTCGGTGATGTAACCCTTCTGCGCCACCTTCTTCCCGTTGATATTGAAACCCGAGTTTGTCGCTTGCGGAACGAAGCGCCCCTTCGCTTTCAACATGCCCGGATCGGGGACATAGACACCCTGACCTTTGAAGCTAAGCCAATAGTCAAAACCACGCTGCTTTTCCTCCTCATCACCCATGTGCCACTTCCCGATGAAGGCCGTCTGGTATCCCGCCTTCTGCAACTGCTCGGGGAAGAACTTCAAGGAACGATCAACCGGATGATAGTTGTCGACCACCCGATGATTATGCGCATAAAGGCCGGTGAGAATCGAAGCCCGGCTTGGGGAGCAAAGCGAAGTCGTGACGTAGGCGTTCTTGAAGTAAGCTCCTTCCCGTGCCAACCGGTCCATGTGTGGAGTCTTCAAAAACGGGTGGTCCAAGAAGCCCATCGCATCGAAGCGATGATCATCTGTTAGAACAACCACGATGTTGGGTCGCGCCATGATAGGCCAAGAGAGAAAGACTGTCGCAACTAGGAGGAACAAACATCGTGGAATGACCATGGCACCAGCCTGCCAAAACAAAGGAGGGAGAACAATCATCCTTCAAAGAGATCGCCGTTGTCAGCCTGCCGCCAACGCCATCCCGAAAACTGTTAGACCTATAACTAACTCATTTAAAGTCAGTTATACTTCATTACTCCATTGGCAGGATCCTGATGGCGTCAACAATCACAAAGCCCTCGGTTCCTTTATTGGAAATCTCGATTGTCGCCTCGACTCCCTTCTTCAGATCGACCCGCCCGATATTTCGAAAGACCGTCCCTTCCGGAATCGCAATTCGCTGGTCCACCATCAACTGTTTGCGGCGACCTCCGCTCGCCACCGTGACGGGCACTTGGCCCGCCCGACTTTCATGGGCGGAATACGCCATGGCTATCTCATGTTCGCCGGTTACTTCCGCGGTGTATTTAAAAATGATCCGCGCCTTCCCGTCGCCCTTGTTGTCATCATGGAGGTAGCCTTTCCCAACATGAGGTTTGAAATTTGTAGAGCGCTTCCAGGTTCCAATCACCTGCGCTTTGGAATCATCAAGGACCCCGGGAAGCTGATCGACAGGAAGAGCCTCGGCCGGCAAAGCAAGCACTTGTCCCTGCGCCAGAAGTCGTTCGCGCAAGGTCGGGTAAGACACCTGGTGAACAGGCACACTATTCTCGGCAGCGAGGGCCGCCGCCACCCCACTCCCCTGCCCGATCACCATCCATGCGCCTTCGATCCGAAGCGATGAAATCCCAACATGAGTGCACGACAGAGCCACCGGCACGAGGAGGTTGCTGCACTGCTCCGGCTTCGGCAACACCGAGCGATAAGGCACATGATAAGCATAACCAACACGCTTGCCCGGAACTCGAACCGGGAAGATCGTGCCCTCGTTAATCACTCCCCCACCTCGACGCGCGATGCGCTGCACGTCGTGCGAGTCGATGGGAAAGGACGAGATCGCAATGGCATCTTCCTTTTCAGGCTCTTCGAGTATGTCCCGTTGACTAAGGACATACTGCCCTTTCATGCGACGCGACTCACGCACGTAGAGAGCCGGCGAAAAGTGATCCCATTGGGCAAACTCATCTTTGCAAAATCCCAATGAAGAATAGCGATCACGAATCCCTTTGGGCACATCCGGATCAGTGGTGATGAAATGAATGAACTCGAGCGTGTATTGTTTGTGAGCCTCCCAGATTCTCTTCCTTTCATTCCAGTCTGCCTGGTGCCACTCATTTCCACCTCCGACCAAACCAATCGAAAACTGACGTCCAATGGAATTGTTCCCGTCCAGCTTTCCCCCGGGCAAGGGATAAAGGTCAAAGCCGTAACTCTTGCCACCAGCCTTGATGTGGCGTCGGATGATTTCAAAGCGGGTCGGGTCGTACTGCGCGGGCGCGGGAATACTCACTTTGTTGGCCGCGTCATTCGTAAGACAGAGGCGGAAACTATAGGTCATGATGCGATCATCGCCTTCGGCCTCCTTTCCATCGTCCGAACCTGTGATCAGTGGAAGGAGCTTGCCATCCCCACCAAAGCCATTGATAGGCATTTCCTTTTTGGGATACTGGCGTCCTGCCAACGACTCATCAAACTCTCCGCGCCCCTCACGGCCAATCGTCCAGTCGACTCCGGCAGCCGCCATCAAATCTCCCTCATAAGTGCCGTCCACGAAGATCTTCGCTTGGAAGGTTTGTTCGCTGGTCACCAACGCGGTGATCCTCGTTCCTTGCTTCTTGATTGATTGCAGAGGCCGTTCCGTCAGAACGTGAACACCCGCTTCATTCAACATCCGACTGGTCACCCTCATCGCGACATGAGGCTCGAAGGTCCATCGGGACGTGTCTTTCTTCGTCGGGTCATAAGGCGCCTTGAGGCCGCGATCCGTGTAGTCCTTGACGATGCGCCGATGCCATTCATCGAACAAACCCATCACGGTTGACCTCACCATCTGGTTGGAATCGCAGTGACTCAGCCCACCCGTGCTCAGACCCCCGACATGATCGGTCGGCTCAAGAAGAACGACAGAAGCCCCTTCACGCGCCGCTGCAATCGCGGCACTAAAGCCTCCCGGAGTAGAGCCATACACAATGACATCCGCCGAAGTCTTCGCTCCCAGTTGTCCCATCTGGATCCCCGAACAGAGCAAGGCAACAATAAACCCACGCATAACCATAGCCATGCCCTTTTCTAATCAACCCAAAGATCAAAGTCGAATCTCAGGATCGCAATGCCCCAAAGCTTTAGTCCTACCCGGGAGTCAAACCAGATTGCTGGCCAGACCCAAGCTTACCCACTTCCAAACTATCGCCGCTTCCTGATAATTGGATTTAAGTTGGAAATTAAACGAGCCAAACAATGTCCGCCTTGAAGCTCATCACATCAATGTTCGGACTCCGCGATAACGATTACGATCCCGAAAGACTACCCTCTTCGGCACTCGTCACCGCTTCAGCCTTCTTCCGTTTCTCCAGCCAGATCATGAGTAAAGTGACGTCCGCCGGAGTAATTCCTGAGATGCGGGCAGCCTGTCCCAACGTGCGCGGACGGATCGCAGCGAGACGCTGCCGGGCTTCAGCTTTGAATCCCTGGAGGGCTTCATAGTCGATGTCTTCAGGGATGAGAGCCGATTCCTGCTTTTTGAATCGCTCCACCTCCTGTTGCTGGCGAGTGATATGTCCCTCGTATTTAAAGTCCGCCTCCAAAATCGGCCAAAGTTCCACGTGGAACTTTTCCCGGATCTCTTCCGGCAGGGCCGGCCAATGATTCCCTCCCTGGCGAAACCAATGATCCAGCTTGATTCCCTGATGAGCCTTGGCCCTGATATAGGAACGGGCCTCCCCCAGAGATTCCTTCTTTCCTTTGAACTGATCAGCCTGAGTCTCGCTTAGAAGACCGATCTCTGCGGCTTTCGGGCTGAGACGCTCATCGGCATTGTCCTGCCGGAGAAGCAACCGGTATTCAGCCCGACTGGTAAACATGCGATACGGCTCGGTGCATCCCTTGGTCACCAGGTCATCGATCATGACACCCAGATAGGCTTCTTCCCGGCCCAAGACAAAATCTCCCTTCCCTGCCACCTTCAAGGCTGCGTTAGCCCCCGCCAACAATCCCTGTCCAGCCGCTTCCTCATATCCCGATGTCCCATTGATCTGCCCCGCAAAGTAGAGACCCTCGACGCTTTTTGTCTCCAGGGTCGGCTTCAACTGGGTGGGCGGGCAATAGTCATACTCTACGGCGTAGCCCGGACGAATGATCTCACAGCTTTCCAAACCTTCAATCGATCTAAGGAAATCGAGCTGAACCTCATAGGGTAGCGAGGTCGAAACCCCGTTCACGTAGTATTCCAGAGTGTGCCGCCCCTCGGGTTCCAGAAAAACCTGGTGGCGCTCCTTCTCCTCGAACCGCACCACCTTATCTTCGATCGACGGGCAATAGCGCGGCCCCACCCCCTCGATTTTGCCCGAATACATGGGCGATTGGTCCAGATTGTCACGGATAACATCGTGGGTCCGGGGGTTGGTCCAAGTGATCCAGCATGGGATTTGTTCCACGTGGAACGCCGGGTCGGCCCATGAATTCAGGGTGAAGATGTCGTCTTCCTCCCTTCCGATGGATTCCGGGAAGTAGCTGAACAAGGAAGGCGGATCATCCCCCACCTGCTTCTCGCACTTGGAAAAATCAAGGCTTCGTCCATTGAGACGGCACGGTGTCCCGGTCTTAAAGCGGTCGATTTCAAAGCCCAGATTCTTCAGCGACTCGGAGACTGTTGAGGTGGCGTCCCCCATTCTTCCACCTTTCTCATTCTTCAAGCCGACATGCATGAGCCCCCTCATGAAGGTTCCGGCTGAGAGAATAACGGTCTTAGCAGCGATCTCCATTTGGAGCGAAGTCTGAATTCCCTCCACCCGGTCATTTTTCACCAGGATCTCAGAAACATTGCCCTGGTGCAGATCCAATCCCGGCGTTCCCTCAAGGATCCTCTTCATCCGAAACTGATAGGCCTTCTTATCGCACTGCGCCCTGGGAGCTCTCACCGAAGGCCCTTTGGCCGCATTCAACATCCTCCACTGGATCGCGGTGGCATCGGTGTTTTGTCCCATCGCCCCGCCCAAGGCATCGATCTCCCGAACCATGTGACCTTTCGCCAACCCGCCGATCGCCGGGTTGCAACTCATCTGGCCAATGGTATCCAGATTTTGGGTCAAGACGGCCACCGAAGCCCCGAGCCGGGCGGCGGCGAGGGCCGCCTCCACTCCAGCGTGGCCGGCTCCAATGACGAGAACGTCGTACTCTTTCGGATAGCGATACATGACTTGTGCGGGGACGAAAGCTACCAAGATTCGATTTCATGACAAGGCGGGGCAGCACCACCTTGACGGGAATTCCCGCTAGAAAATTCCTCGATCACCCAGCTTCACATCGCCAGGTCCGGACGCAATAACAGCGGCTTGCCCGGAGGCAAACCGCTGTTAAGCACACACGCAACAACAAAAATGAACTGCTATCTTAAAAACGTTCCAAGTCGGAAAGTTTGTCGAAAATCTTTATGAAATAATTGCTGCAGGAGCTTCATCCTTCTCAGGGTTCAAAGCATCTGCTGCTTTTTCGCAAGCAGTCTTCCCTGCCTTGCGGCCCGCGTTGGCACCCTTCGAAAGCCCCTCCCTGATTTTGGAAGGAATGAGTTCGTTGACAAAGGCCCCGGCGAAAACGGTGCCGTATGCCAGCCCGTAAGCCACATCGTGAGCGACGTTGGCAATACCCGATTTCAATTCGGGAGCTTTCTCCTTCGCCTTCCCAGCGCCGTCTTCGCGCCCCGCAACCAAGGCCTCGCTCACCGTGTGATACTCACGTTTGACTTCGGGCGTTGGCTCGGCTTCAGCCTCAACATTTGGTTCATTAAATTCTTCGTTCATGGATTTCGTTTTCTTGTTCTGCAGTATTAGACCACCTTTTTCCAAATTCATTCATTATAATATGCAGAAGTCTTTGGAATCCTCAGACCGAGGATTTTCTTCGAATGCCGGTCGACGGTCCTGCGTCCCATCCATCAGCACCATTAACCCAAAAGAAGAAAAGACAAATGAAGAAACAACTCCTGATCGCAGCCACCCTTCTGACCGGGGGCCTCGCTGTTCCCGCCTCTGCTCAATACCACAACAACCATTGCAACACCCGAACCGAGGTCTACATCAGCGGCTATCTCCCCTGCGGTGCTCCCATCTATGCCCGCCGGATCGTGAGCAGTCGGCCTCACCACCACCTGGATTACTACCGCGAACAGCTTCGCATCCAACGCGAACGCGAGTATCGCCGACAGCTTGAAATCCAACGTCGTCTCGCTTACCAGCGGGAGCTCGAGAGACGACGCTACTACCAGAGTCAGCGCAGTCGCCATTACTATCAGGCACCCCGATGCCGATAGGTGTCAATCCATCAACCAACAGGAGGTTTTCACCCAGGGTGAAAGCCTCTTTTTTTAGGACGACAGATCACCCGGGCACCGCTACACTATCAATCACACACCTACCATGAATCATCTTGCTTATCTTCTCCTGCCCGTTCTTCTATCCTGTGGATGGCTGACGGCTGCGCCGCTCTCGACCAACGAAATTCTCGCCCAACTCCAGACCACCATCGAAACCGGAAAGGGCTTCGATGCCGTCGTCGAAAATCTCGAGAAACTGGAAGGCGAAGAACTGGAACTTCTTCTCCAGGAATTCGATCGCACCTTTCCGCGCTTGCGAGAGACCTACCTGAAGGGCCATCGTACTTTTGCCGAGAGTCAATTCACCGGAGCCGCCAAGAACGAGCAGAAAAAACTGATCAAAGAGCACCGCGACAATTTCATGCGGGTTTACGCCATGGGTGAAGGGCCGATGAAACCCGAGCTCAAGAAAGTCTCCATGCCCGCCATCAAGGCTCTTCGCAAACTCATCCTCCCTTCTGGAGAGGAAGTCTTTTCGGCCGCCGGCGAAGAGCTCCAACAGCAACGCAGAATCGTTCTCGTTCTCGCCAAGTTTCGGGACGCCATTGTTAAGACAGCCATTCTCCCCGATGAAGAACCTGCCGAGTCAGGAATCATCAACGCCGAAAAGTCGGTCATTTCCGAGCTCGCCGGACTCCCTCGCGAAGGCCTTCGCATCATGGCCGGCAATGACAAGATTGCCGAGAAGGCCAAAGTTCCCGCCAAGGAACGCGAAGGAATTCGCGAGGTCAACGAATGGCGTCTTCTTCTCGGGCTCAATGCCCTCGTGCTCGACCCCAAACTTTGCGACGCCAGCCGCGAACATTCCGAGGACATGAACAAACACAAGTTCTTCGCTCACAACTCCCCTCTCCCGGGAAAAGAAACTCCCTGGAAGCGGGCCGGAAATCACGGCACCAAGGCCAGCGGAGAAAACATCTACATGGGCTCCGAGTCTCCCGCCTCCGCCAACAAAGGTTGGTTCTATTCCCCCGGCCACCACAAGAACATGTTCAAGAGAAGCCATAAACGAATCGGTCTCGGCCAATACAGCCGCCACTGGACGCAGATGTTTGGTTAAATTAATAGTCTAGAATAGTGGTGGATATTCAGCAGGTCATCACAAACTGCTGACCAAAAGTCTTTTATAGAGATTTCACTTGCGATGGCATTCGCTTAATCTTCATCTAAAATCTAATATGTTTTTGATGTTTGTTAGTCTATTTGATGGTTAGGTGACTCCATGTCGAAAACAATCATTTTAGTCCACGGCCGGAGTTGGAAGCCCAAGAAAGCTGATCTTGAGTCCATCTGGATTGACGCGCTGAGATCGGGCATTGAACGGGACGCTCCCAACAAGCTGGCAGCCTTTGACAACGCCACACTCTCGTTTGTCTACTACGGAGATCTTTCTAACAGACTTCTGAAGGCGAAAGGGAAAACCCAACCGCCCAGTTCGACCCCAGCCCGCAAAAAGGCCTTGGAACGACTGAAGCAAATCCCGTCGAATGGTTTCACAAAGTCCGCCTACAAAAGGATTCCAGGGAAGGAATCATTCAAGGAAGGGATTGCCGACACACTGGCACCGGTGTTGGGATTTTTCCATCTCACCGACAACCTTGTCGAAAAGGTGGCCCCCGATATGCGCGATTACTGGAATCACGATAGTGAGTTTGGATCAGCCAGTCGGGGCCGTATGACCCCTCATCTCAGCGAGGCTTTCGACCGAAACGACTCCATCTGTGTCATCGGCCACAGTCTGGGGACCATGATCTGTTACGATACTTTATGGAAGTTTTCTCGATCCTTTGATTTCCATCAATATAACAAGAAAAAGATAGATTTATTCATTAGCACGGGAAGCCCGTTGGGCGACGAGACGGTGAAACGAAATCTCAAAGGGGCCAATGCGAGCAAGGCACGACGGTATCCCTCAAACATTAAACAGTGGCTCAATGTAGCCGCCGAGGATGACTATATCTCCCACGATCAGAAGATTGCCGGCGATTTCCGAAAGATGAAAAAATACGGGCTGGTGGGAAGCATCAGGGACAAGCGGATCTACAACCTCGCCTATCCGGGCGGAAAATCGAATCCCCACCACAGCTCAGGCTATCTCATCCACCCGAGTGTTTCGGCCGCCGTTTCGAATTGGGTGTGAATCCAGGTCAATCCGTTATCAGCGAATACCAGAGAAGTCGCTCTTAGCTCTTATTCCTCCTCGACCCGGAAGAACAGGTTCTCTCTCTCCTCATCGGACAGGAAGCTCAGATCGAAGGTCTTGGTGAAGAAATTCCCGTCATCGGGGAGTTCATCATCGGTGGCCATGGAGAGGGAGTTTGCCAGCTCGAGCGCAAATGAGGTGAGATCGCCCGAATACTTCATGGCGTAGGTGGCGCTCTCCTTGGAAGCCCAGGTCAGGCGCACGGTCTGGTCGCCGGGTGAGTAGTCGATCTCGGTAAACTCGAGATCAACGGGGGGCTCGAGGGAAAAGAGTAATTCGTCCGGCTCCAAAGCCCCAAGGGAGACCCGAGGTTCATAGATCAATCCGGTGATGAAGTCTCAGGGGATGCGCTCCTACCGCGATGGTCCGATTGAGGCTGTCGCCAAACTCGGAAATGGTGACCGCTTCGACCGTCTCGGTCGCTTCGGTGGAATCATAATAAAAGCTCAGATTGCCCGTGATGGTCCCACCCGCATCCACCGGTCCGGTGGGTTCAAAAACGACGGCGGCGTAGTGCCATTCATCCTGAGGCGCCAAACCCAAGTCCCAAAGGGGTGCCGCGCTGTTGTTCCGATAGGAGGCCGTCTCAAGAGCCGATTCTCGAACCAGCTTTTCCGTGCCTGCGTAATCGATGATGGAATTCACCACCTCTCCTCCGCCCCAACGGAACCAAGCTTCGTAGGTGAAACCGCCTTCGGTCTCGAGAACTGAATTCAAGAGCTGCTGGGTTCCGGGCAAGTTGATTCCGGCAGCGCCGTCGAAGGAGAGCGAGCGATTTCCCAGACTGAATGGAACCCCGACGGATGGAATATCCTCGCTCAGGGTGACAATCCCGAAAGCGACCTGCCCGTCTTCACTTCCGTCCACTCCGGGAACGGTTCCCGCCGCCACCGTATCGCTATCCGCGTCGGAGACCTGGTAATGGAGAATCGTTTCAGATTGGGCCCAACCTGTGGCCAAGGCTGATGAAAGAAGAATGGACCGGAACATGAACTCTGGATTTGAGGTTTAGTGACGTCGCCGGAAGGCGAGAACGCTCAGGGCCATCAGCAAAAGTCCGGTCGAGCCGGGCTCGGGGATCGCCGAGGCCAAGAGCAATTCCGACGAAGAGAGTGCCCCCAAGGTGACACGGGGTTCGTAGATGAGTCCCGACGCCGATCGTTCGATTGAGGCTATCGCCGAATTCACTGATCGTCACTCCAGTCTCGGTGAAGACCGGAGTGAGGGAATCGAAGTAAAAAGTGAAGTCCCCCGTGATCTCACCCGAACCACCGACGGTTGAGGTCGGCGTGAAGACCACGGCCGAGTAGTGCCATTCCGTGCCTGTGGTATTCCCAAGAAGATAGAGAGGAGCGGCACTGTTGTTACGATAGCCGGCACCGGCGTCGGCAGATGCGCGAAACAACTTTTCCGTGCCGGCATAGTCGATGATGGAGTTGACAGTTCCACCACCCGCGAAACTGAACCAAGCTTCCATGGTAAACCCCCCGGATGCTTCCACCACTGAATTCAACAGCTACTGCGTTCCCGGGAGAATAATCCCTGACGATCCGTCGAAGGCAAGTGAGCGGTCCCCACCCCCAACCGGAATCATCCCCGGAAGATCACTGCTGAGAGTGATGGAGCCGGCATTCACCGTACCATCAGCGCTGCCATCAACACCAGGAACGATTCCCCCGGCCACAGTTGCGGCATCGGATTCATTCACCTGATAATGGAGAAGAGTGGTGGCGGAAGCCGTCGGGTTCATGGCCAGAGCCATCATGACGAGGAGGCGATTTGATTTTTTCATACGAAACTGACGGTTGGTTACCAACGCAACCGGGAGACACCAAGAACGTCAGCTTGCTGATAATCATGAACAGAATTCCATGGACACCTTGGGTGAACTCAACACCACTGCCTGAACCCTTGGCGATCGGACAGCGCCACAAGCGATCCAATCACCGCACCCCGATGGCAGCTGTCGCCCCCCACCTTGGCATTGGCGATGAGCGCTTTGCCAAAAGCATCGTGATACTTCCAAGCGAAATAAAGGGCGGCAGGAAAGGATTCGGCAATGTAACAGGCCGGGCTCAGCAATCGCCCGATCACCGTGCGGTCCGGCCGGTCTTCCCACTTCATGGCTTTGCGGGTAGAGAACCAATCGCCGGCCGATCGCATGATGGCTTCGCGCAAGGGAATCCCGCTCTGCAGATCTAACAAAAGTCGTGTCAGACAGTCAGCAGCCCGCAGGACATTGGAATGGCGATGAGTCAGAGCGACATGGGTTTTGACGATCTGGCGGAGCGCTTCTCTCGGAATCGAGGGAAGTGCTGCCACTAGGGCCGGAACCTGGGCCAACCCTCCGATGTGTTCATCGCGGATACCGCACTTCATCGGCGCCTTCCCTTGCGCATAGTTGGTGAAGAAAGCCCGATGGTATTCCTCAAGATAGGTATCCCGATGCCATCCTGGAGTGAGCATCTTCTCAATGTATAGATCGAGCCATGCTTCGGCATCGTATGATCCCGCCTCGGAAACCTGCTCGAAGAGAGCCGTGGCGAGCTTGAAGTTGGCGGTGTTTTCTCCGGCTTGAAGATTCTGATGGTAGTGAACATGCCGCATTCCCCAGAACTCAGCCTGGTCGTGCAGAATATCCCCTTTCTCATTCAAAGGCGTATAGCTTGACCGCCAGAAAATGCTGTCGGGATGGTAGCGCTTGGGAGCCTGAAAGACTGTGAGATTTGGATAATCCCGGTCCAGGGCTTCCCGGTCGTAATACCAGTGCACCGGCATGGCGAGAGCATCAGCGACAAGAGACCCGCGATAGGCATCTTCGAGTGGTTGAGCAACTCGTTTAATCATGACTTTGACTCGTAGGGTTCTCCTGGTGACCAAATCTTTCCAGTCGACTTCAGCCGGATCGGCCCTTTGGCAGTGGATGGATCAACCACTCGGCCCTTTTGACAGATCGTAATCAATCCACGATCGACAAGACGTCTGCCAGCCCGACGAGTTCGCTCCATTTCATCGCGCCAGTCATCGGGTCCAAAGACCTCGCGGGCTGCCTCGCTGGGACAAATCGATGATGCAGAGGAGCGCTTTTTGAGAAGAGACAGAATGGCAACTTCGAGCTCTTGATCGACCTTCCCGGGCTTTGAACGACGACATGCGGCGGAACAAAACCGGATGTCGTCCCAAGATCTTTCCCATTTCCTGCGCCAAGCGATGAAGCGTCCACAGGTCGCACACGATTTTGTTTCCTTCATGGTTCTGACAAAATGGCTTCCGCGGTTTTTCGACCTGAGACGATTGCCCCTTCGATGGAGGCGCTGGTGGCGTGATCACCACAGATCCAGATCTTGTTCAGTCGAAGATAACCCTTTTCATCAGCCGGGCCCTCGACGGGCAATTGCTCCGGGAGGGCGTGCTTGATGAGGTCGGTGCGCAGGTGGCACCAGTCATCGACCTGGTCCCCAAACCAGGAGGCGAGTTCCCGTGTTACGAGATCCGGTAATTCGGGATTGCGATCAACCCCCAGAACCGAGACCGAGATGAGCGACTTGCCTTGGGGAGCATAAGAGGCCGAGACATCTGAAAGCACCGAGACATTGTTCACCAAGCCTTCTCCGGTTCCGTTGAGAGCGATGATGGCTTCGTTCAGCGGAGATTGGTCAGCAGCAAAATAAACCGTCGTGACTGAACGCCAGCTGGGAGCGCCGCTTTCAAACTCTGGAACCAAGCGACCGGCAACGCTGGCTTGAGTGGCCAGTACGACGTGGGATCCCTCCACGATTTCTCCGGAGGCAAGGCGAAGCGAAGTCGGGGTCACTCCCGCGACCGGACTTTGGAGACGAATCGACTCCGGAGGAAGCCGACGCGCCAGTTGTCGGGGAATCTCTCCCATCCCCCCTTCGGGAAGAGTGGCCGCTCCCTCGCTGAACATCTTGAAGGTGAACTCGAACATTCGACTGGAGGTGCGGAGATCCCTCTCAAGGAAGATCCCGCCGTAGAAGGACCGGAAGAAGACATCGATCATCGTGTCACTGAAACCGAACCGTCGAAGGAAGGAATCCGTTCTTTCATCGGGTCGCGCCGTGATGTCTCCGACGGAACTTCCCAAGGCGCGAAAGCGCAAAATCGCTACCCGCAGTTTATCGATCAACGTTCCAATGGGAGCGAAAGCGCTTCCCACGAGCTGGCCGGGCCGTCGGAAAACATCCATGACTCGATGAAGCTTCCGGCCATCGAAGACCAGGGCACCGGGTTCAAATTTTTTGAGCCGGAGTCGCTCGAGATCGAGAAGATGACCAGCCTCGGGGTAAGCACTCAGGTAAACTTGAAACCCACGATCGAGAAGAAAGCCCTCCGCGCGATCCGTGCGAACTCTCCCCCCGACATCATCGCTCGCTTCGATGAGCCTCACGGGCCGTCCGGCCTCGTGAAGTCGAAGCGCACAAGAAAGGCCGCTGAGCCCACCCCCGACAATGAGGACTGGCACACCTTTGGTTTCATTCTCAGAAGAAATCACGGCACCAAGGTCGTCGCAAACGCCCTTTTGACACTTGAAAACTTGGTTTGGGTCACAACCAATTGAAGGATTCAAAAAGCTTCATGGGCCGACGCCGATGGCTGACCGGCGCCGACCCATTTCTTCCCTAACCCACCGTTGAAGCTTCAGGGCTTGGCGGTCGGGAGACCGCCGCTTCATGGATCCCGGTCTCAAGGAATCCCGGTGGGGACGAAATCGTCATTAGTGAATTTGCGAAGCTATCCGCGATCGAATTGCTTGTCCCGGGACGTCAACCCGAAGTCTCTGGTGCGCCTGCGCCCAACGCTTCGGAACTGGATGGATCGGGAATTGCGGCAAGCTGCGATCAAGAAAAAGATCGGAGTTGCGACGCTCATAAAAATGAAGGTACTCATGGGTTTCTCATTTCTGGTTAAGCGACTGCTTTCTGGCGAGAAATCGAAGTCGCCCGCTTGACAGCCTCAGGATAAGATTCGTTGAGAACGATCCCCAAGAAGCGAAGATAACGCTCCTGTTCTGTCATTCCGCCATTTCGTGGAAGTGACGGGAGATCGTGAATTTTTCCAGCTTTAGTTGCAGAGTTAACGGTCATTGTTGTTTTTTTGTTAATATTAAAGTTCTCCACAAACTGAACAATTCAACTTATTTTGACAATTTTTGTGGAAATTTCCGCTACTGTTTGTTCTTTGTTTACTTTTACCAAATCGGTGCCACCCTGCCTTCATGGAAACAGAAGCGCAGGAATTCTTTGGCATCGGAGCAGTCGCCAGTCGGACCGGACTCACCACCCCGAATATCCGGATGTGGGAAAAACGCTACGGAGCCGTCGTCCCAGACCGGACCGACTCCAACCGGCGGCGCTACTCGGCCGAGGATGTTGAGCGCCTGGTGATCATGAAGCAGCTGACCAACCGCGGCCATGCCATCAGCAACATCGCCCGCTTATCATTGCATCAGTTGACCGAACGCCTTGGCCGGGAAGTTCCATCCTCTGGCCAATCTTCTCCCGCAGCAAAGTCTCGTCTGATCACCATCGGGCCTAGCCCCGCCTTTCTGGCCGAAGAGGAAGACTTTCTTAACGGCGTTGTCGTCTCCCACTACGAAGACCTCGAGAGTGCCACTGCCGACTCAGGCGTCCCGCTTGTCGACCTCCTTGTCATGGAAACAGAAACCCTCTTTCCGGAAACCGTCACCCTTATCCGTAACTTGGTAAACCGGGCCGGTGATGTTCCGGCGATTTTGCTCTACCGATTTTCCACCTCGAAAACAGCCACCGCTCTCGCCCGCGCCATCGACGGCATGACTCTGCTCAAGGCGCCGGCCAACGACCGACAATTGCGCCGCGAATGTCTTCTCAAGCTGGGCCACACGACCCCCACCAGCACCACCATTAACGTCGACGAGTCATCCCCAATTCCTGGTCGGCTTTACGACCAGTTGCAACTGGCCAAGTTGACCCGGATCTCCACCACGGTGGACTGCGAGTGCCCGCAACATCTCGCCGGACTGCTCCAAAGCCTCACGGCCTTCGAGAAATACAGCAGCGAATGTGAAGACCGGAATCCGGACGATGCCGTTCTCCATGCCTTTCTACATCGCACCACCGCCACGGTTCGGCGCACATTGGAAGAAGCCCTCGATCACATCGTGAAGACCGAGGGCATCAAGTTGGATTGACCCATTCAAAATTGGTTCGATCGTCGGGCGCATTCGCATCGCCATAACAAGGCTTGGTTGAGGAGGTCTTCGCGGACAAGAATGCCTTTGTGAATCCCTTCTGTCTGATCCTCGGAGTCATGCTGCTGGTTTTTGCCGGATTAGAATTCCAATCACGCGGCGAGCTCACCCATCATGGGGAGGAAATCATGGCCAGAGTGACTGACTAGCGGGAATCTCGGGACAAGTATGGGAAGTGGTCACACGAAGTTCAGTATCATTTCACCCCACCTGAGACGGAAACAACCTACCGCCGCAGCGACCTGTTCAGCCGCGAAAACCTCTGGTCCACCATCCCGAAAGAAAGTTGGGACCAAAGCAAAATAGATAAATCCTTGAAGGTCGTCTATGAACGCGACGACCCACAGAACAACTTGCCCGTCGTCGAGCTCTCACAGGGAGCAACAAATCTGTGGCTCATTCTCCTCTTCGGCATCTTGTTCATCATGGCAGCCCGATACCTCCGCAGTCCGACGAAGCGCGAATTGGCTGGTGAAGGTCGAGATCTTGACAGACTTCGAGGCGGTGTTCGTGAGCCATCGATGACTCACAAAGAATCCATCAGGTCACTGCTTGCGGAGTCGGGATACAAACTCAGCAACATCTCCACGGAGACACCCCGAGAAAACTGGAATCGGACTTTTCCAGTCGAATGGAAAGGGCTCTTCAAAATTCTCTCCATTTACATGACAGTGATGGCATTCATACCCATTATCCTGACCCTCGGGATTCGATTCTTCCACTCCGGTTTCAGCTTCAATGAAGCCTTTGGAAAGTTTTCCCCTTTTGAGCTTTTCCTGATCTTCATCTGCATTGTGGGAGTTTTGGTAGGCATCGCCTTCTTGATCGCATTATGGATTCGTTTCGCCCGGATCACCATCAGCAACGGAGAGATCCGCGGTCTCAACCTTTGGGGCTTTCGAAATCGCATCCCTCTCACAGAAGTTACCTCTCTCACACCCATGAGCATCCACGGTATCAACGCCATCATTGTGCATAGCAGCTATCATGGGAAAATTGGCATCTCTGACAGAACACAAGACCTACCTGAACTGCTCTCGATCCTGCATCAGCACCTTCCGGAATCCATAAACGACCCTCGCACTTATCCTGCAGGATAGCGGGCAGCTAAACGAACCCACTGGGGAACACTCGTCCTTCTCTCAAAGAATGGCGTGGCGGACTGTAGGCATCTTTGGATGATTCCCCTTTTCCACACCAACGGGCAGGATTACGGACGAGGGACGATGAAGTCCGTGGAGTGCTGGAGTCGATCGAAGAGGCACCCGATCAAGGCGCCATCCCCGCTCTTCCGGGCCAAACAATCACGTCTGGTGGGGTGACTCTATTGTTTCGGGATCTCATTGAGAGTGTAGTAGCCCACACGATGAAGCAGGCGGCCGCCATCTTTCGACGTCACGCCATCCATCTGCAATTCGTGGACATGCCCCTTGGTCAGGGGATCGATGACCAGCTTCACGGATTTGCCGTCTGCGCCCACTTTGGCACTTTTGATCGTCGGTTCAACGTGGTCCACTTCCGGGCTGCCGTAGCTGCTCTGGTATTTGTAGGTATAAGCCTTGATGGCGTAGGAAGCGATATCGCCCGCGGTCTTGGGGTCGACCGGCTTGGTGAAGGTCAGCTCGAAACCGTCTGGCTTGGCTCGCATCTCATGCACTTCGAAAGGGATTTTTCCGTTCCAATTCACCCGAGCCAAATTGAAGGCCTTCCCGCCCCGGGCTCCCCATCCGCGATTGGAACCTCCGGTGAAAACCACGCCCTTCTCCATGTCCATCTTGACGGCGATCGTTCCGGACTCAAAGCCACCGAGAAAGTGGAAGGCCGCGCCTTGATAAACGCCGTTCACCTTCTCAAGGAATCCCCGCTGAATCTGGGAGTGAGTTTGTTCCCCAATGAGAATCTGTCCTTCGAAGGGACCGAATTTTCCGTTCAAGGGAAAGTAAGTAATCCCGGTCGGTGACTGGCCGATCTTGCCATGAGGGAGCATGAGGGCCGGCGGCACATACTCGGCAATCTTTTCGCGTTCGGTCACCGTGCGACCGCCCGATTCGGGCGCCTCCGGTTTTCCGCTGAGGAAGTCCTTGTTGAGCTGGTCGAAGGCTTTCCATCCGGTGGGGTTGCCCTGGAAAGAACCCGGCTTGAGATGTTTCATCGAGCTCGACCCGTTCCATGGTCCCTGGTTGTCGCAATAGAAAACCTCACCTTCGGCATTCACGCCGATGCCTCCCGGTGAACGAATTCCCGAGGCCACCGGAATCATTTCACCTTCCGGTGTCACCCGCACAGCCCAACCCCGGAAGTCACTCGAGTAACCTCCCGATCCGGTCAAACAGAGCACCACCCAGATGTTGCCATCCTTGGGATTGAGGGCTCCGAAATTATACTCGTGGTAATCGCCGTTGATTCCCCAGTCGTCGGACACGGTGTGGAACAGATCGGCCCGACCGTCGCCATCCTTGTCCTTGATCTTGGTAATCTCGGGACGCTGGGTCGCCCAGAGCCATCCGTCCCGCCAGACCAGACCGAGCGATTCGTGCAATCCCTGTGCCCAGAGTCCCCACTTCGGTTCGGCATCGGAATAGGCATTGGTGATTTGATAGATGTCCCCTCGGCGCGTGCCGGCATAGAGGTTCCCTTTGTCGTCAACCTCAAGCCCGCTGACCTCGGGATGGACACCCTGTGGCGGACGAATGGGAGTGATGGTGTAGTAGTCCGATTCCTTGGGCTCGGACTTTTCCTGGGCGAGCAAGCTCGACGGAAGAACGAAGAACAGGGAAAGGAGGAAATGGATTTTTGCTTTCATGGAAATAAGAGAGTCGGGGGTTACTTGAGAGAATACTTCACCGTAAGTTCGGCCTGGCCGTTCTTGAATTCAACCGGCACCCGGATATCGGAATCACCGGCCTTCGAGGGATGGCCCTCGATGGCAATCTCCAACTTGTCATTGGATTCGAACCGCAAATAGAGCTGCCCGGTTTCCTTGCCCTTCTTCTTGAGGATGAGCCGGCGATCAAAACCCGCTGCCGTTGGCTGCGGAAAATCGTGCACCTCAACATCGCGATATCGCCACAGGAATGTCGGCTGTCGCTTCTCGTTCAGTTCGTAGCCCATGAACTGATACGCGCTCGGCTTTCCTTCCGGGCCAGAGAACATCCGGCTCTTCGGCTTGGCCACGAAATCTTCCTTGGGCCACGGCCCATCGGGAACGGAAAGATAAGCCATCATCTGTTGCTCGGGATCAGCCGTAACGGCAACTCCGCTCGGTAGCTGATACCCTTGGCCCCGACCGGTCCAATGGCGCTTGGCATCAATGAATCCTCCGCGCCACATCAAAGCGATCCGGCCATTTTGCGCGTCATAGGCGAGATGAACACCTTCGCTGTAACCCACCCCGATTCCGCGGGCCGTTCCCACCCCATCAATGAAGTTGCGGTAAATCATGGCCTCGCCTGCGGGCGGATAAAGCGGGATCCCGGCATTGTTGTTTCCACCACCGCCGCCTCCACGCTTCTTGGTCAGATACTTTTCCTCTCCCTTCGGGCCCTGCCACGAAAGATAGAATTCCTGACCCCCATCTTTCTCAAAGTACTCGATCTTGATGGTGTGTTCGCCTTTGGGAAGCTTCACCTTGCCCGCGGTCATGGGACCGGGACCATGGATTCCATCAATCGTGATCACCGGATTCCCATTGACGCTGAGGCGGGACCCGTCGTCACTGCTCATCCGGAAGGTATACTCACCCGCTCCAATCGCTTCAAATTGACCGGTGTAGACCAATCCAAAATTGTTCTTCTGTTTGAAGCCATCAACATTGATCATCCCTTGGACCTTACCTTCGTCGACCGGAGCGAGGGCATCAAAGTCGGGTAGCTGGGTCCACGTTCCCTCATACAATTTGTAGGTGAAGGGAATCGTTCCAGGCAACGCGGGAATCTTCACATCCCCCACCACCATGACTCCTTTCATCACCTGAGAATGACCCGGAAAGGTGCAAACGTAGTCATAGAATCCCTCCTTCGTAGGAGCGCGGAAATAGAGATGGGTCGACTCATGGGGATTCGCCATCCGGCTGGCCACGAGGATCTCGTCGGTCTCCGGAATCCACTCCTTGTTCATTCCTTCCGCTCCCAGCTCGATGGCCTTGCCAGCCACCACCTGGCCGAGATTCTCCTCAGGCTTGGAACAAACCAAGAGGTTGTGCTGCAGCTCTTCGACATTCTCAAGAACGAGGTGAACCAATGACCCGGGCTTCACAGCAAATTGAGTGACATTGTAAGCCAGAGCACCCTCCTTGGTCTTGATCACGACCTTCTGGTCAGGCTTGGCGTAGTCGTCGGGTGTCTTCATACCAGCCAACCAAGCATCGAGAAGAGCGCGATCATCCTTGGTCATGCTCTGACGCGAAACCATCTTAGTATGCCCGTCCTCGCGCTTTACCAGCACGCCCCGTGCGCCGGCCGATTCAATCGTTCCAGTCACAGTGTCACCACCGGGCAGGGTCCAGGAATGACGGTTTTTCTCCTGAGAGAAGAGAATCCCCGGAACAAGAAGAACCGGAGCCATCCATTGAACAAGTCGAGACCTTCGATCAAGAGCCATACGCCAGCCTCGTTAAGATCAGGCAGGATTCAAGCAGAGAATGATGCCAATCGAACCTCGTTCTTGAAACCTTCGATCACCATCATTTGGAAGAGCAAACTCCGTAGATCGTAGTAGATTGAGCGATATGTTGTTCCGATGTTTCATCCTCCTGATTCTCGCCCCGTGCGTGTTCGCCGAGAAGTTGAACCCGGAAGTTCTTCGGGAAATGGACGCGGAAGTTGAGAAGGCCATTCGCGGAAAACACCTTCCCGGGGGAGTGATCCACCTGGAGCAGACCAGCAAGCTATACAAAAAGAGCTTCGGCCACCGTCAGCTTGTTCCCACCAAAGAACAAGCCACCAAGAACACCATCTACGATCTTGCTTCGCTGACCAAGGTCGTCGCAACCACTCCGGCCATCATGAAGTTGGTCGAAGAGGGAAAGATCGGCCTCGATGACCTCGCCCGAAAGTACCTTCCTGAATTGAGTGGCGACGCCAACAAAGCAACGATCACCATCCGCCATCTCCTCACCCATACGTCAGGCCTGGCGGCAGGGCTGCGACGGGGATATGAGTGGGGCGGTTACAAGAATGGCATCGCTCTCGCAGCAGGTGAACCATCGCTAGGAAGAGCAGGAGCCACTTATCGATACAGTGATCTCAATTTCATTCTTCTTGGAGAAATCGTAGCCCGGGTATCCGGTCGCCCGCTCTCGGAATTCTGTCGCAACGAGATCTTTCTGCCTCTGGGAATGAAGGACACTTCATTCCGCCCTGACCCCAAGTTGAGGAACCGTATCGCCCCGACGACGCAGCTCCAAGACGGAAGCGTTTTCCGGGGAATCGTGCACGATCCCACCGCCCGGCGAATGGAGGGAATCGCTGGCCACGCCGGCCTCTTCGGCACCGCCGACGATCTCGCCCGCTTCGCCCGAATGTTGCTCGATGAGGGCGGTGATGTTCTCAAGCCGGAAACAGTCCGGCTGATGACGATGGTTCAGTCGCCTCCATCGATCAAGGCCCGCCGGGGGCTCGGCTTCGACGTCGATTCCCCCTACGCCTCCCCGCGTGGCGAGTTGTTCCCGAAAGGCTCTTACGGCCATACCGGCTGGACCGGTACCTCGATGTGGATTGACCCCCACAGCCGGACCTTCCTGATCTTTCTGAGCAATCGTAACCACCCGTCCGGTGGCAATGTCATCGCCCTCCGCAGGAAACTGGGGACGTTGGCCGCCAAGGCAACGGGATACGATTTTTCCGCAGTGACTACCGCTTTACCCGAAGTCGTCCCCGCCCCGCCTACACAAGGAAAGGTGCTCAACGGAATCGATGTTCTTGTACGGGATCAATTCACCGTATTGAAGGGAATGCGCATTGGGTTGATCACCAATCAAACCGGGATCAATCGTCGCCGCGTGACGACCATTGACCTCCTTCACCGTGCCGATGACGTCGATCTCAGATTGCTCTTCGGTCCCGAGCACGGGATTCGCGGAACGCTCGACGAAGACGTCAAAGACGGCGTGGATGACAAAACAAAACTCCCAGTCGTCAGTCTATACGCCGGCAAGGATCGTCGTAAACCAAGAGCCGAAGATCTCGTCAAGATCGATGCCCTCGTCTTCGACATGCAGGACATTGGTTGTCGCTTCTATACCTTTATTTCGACAATGGGACTGGCGATGGAAGCAGCCGAAGAGGCGGGCTTGCACTTCTTCGTTCTCGATCGCGTCAACCCGATCGGAGCCACGAAATTCGCCGGCCCCCTGCGCGATGGAGAGCCGACCTTTACGTCCTTCCACCAGATTCCGTTGAAACACGGAATGACCATCGGCGAGATTGCCCGCCTCTATCAAAACGAACATTGTCCCAAGCTCAAGCTGACTGTCGTTCCCGTCGAAGGGTGGAAGCGGGATCAACGTTTCGACGAAACCGGCCTGCCCTGGGTCAAGCCTTCACCCAACATGCCCAACCTGACAGCCGCCACTCTTTATCCCGGATTGGGCCTTCTCGAATTCACCAATGTTTCCGTTGGCCGGGGAACGCGTTTTCCTTTCGAGATCTTTGGTGCAAGTTACATCAAGGAAGAGGAGTTCTGTCGTCAACTTTCCAAAGCCAACTTGCCCGGCCTTGCCTTCGTGCCCATCCGCTTCACTCCGACGGCCAGTAAGTTTGCGAACGAAGAATGCGGTGGTGTCCGCATTATTCTCAAGGACCCCGAGGCCTGTCCCTCTGTCGAGCTCGGGATCCTTCTCGCTCAAACACTCCGGGAACTTTACCCCGAAGAATGGGAGACCGACAAACTGAACACCCTTCTCCGCCACCCGGATACCGAAGCCGGCATCAAGCAGCTCAAGCCACGAAACAAAATCGTGAATTCCTGGCAAACCAACCTGAAGACCTACACCGAACGCAGGAAAGGGGTTTTGCTTTATCCGTAGATTGCGGAAACAGGTCAGGGCTCGTCCCAAAAAAGTTCGGCCCGTACAGATGGGCTTTTCCCGGCGTGCCGCTTTTACAACTGAGACCGGGGATTTTCCGGGCTCAACAACCAACCACCTGAACCTATGAGACCAAGACCAATTGAAAAACGAATGGGCGCAGCGGCGCTCGGATTGACCCTCCTCTGTG
>JBMHCW010000057.1:0-4329 GCA_049889715.1 Akkermansiaceae bacterium
GTTTTTTCAGGGCGTGCGAAACATTCGCAGACAAGGTGGCAGGGATCGCGCCATCAGGTTTGGTTGTCTTGCGGCTGCTGCCATTGTGCCCCTCCACAGCTGGTTCGACGTCCCGGCGCACCGTCCGGTCTTGGCGCTGACGGCGGTGATGTTATTCGTTCTCTCCCAGAATCCATCCACGAAGAGAATACCTAAGGTTTCCCGGTGGCCTTCGATGGTTCTTGGGGTCGTGCTCTTGAGTGCCGCCTTCCGGGTTTTCGGAGGGCATTGGATCGGGCTCGATGAGCTTGTCAGCGTCAAGTCCCGGGAGAATTTGGCTCAAGGAGTCGAGCGCTACCAACAACTCAACGACCGTGAGAAGCCCTTGCCGATGATGAAAGCTCTGGCGGCGAGGCAGGAGCTCGAAAAGCACGTGACGGAGTCGCTTGTGGAAGCTCCGCTGGAGGGGCGGTTCTATCGCATCAGAGGCTTGGCCAATGTGCCGCTCGCCTTCAAAGCGGAAGAGGTCTCACGGGATTTCCAGATCGACAGCGCGCTCACTCCCTACTCAGTGGGGATTCCCATGATCCATGCCAGTGCCTTGCTGCCTTTCAATCGCGAGGAGGCCAAGGAGGGGTGGCTGGAAGCGCTTCGATTGGCTCGACGGGTCGATGAAGTGGATGAAAGCCAAAGAATGGAAGAGCGAACCCTGAGGGTCATTCAAAGAATCGTTCGGAAACAGCCTGATCTCGAGCAATGGTTCCGCGAGGAGGTCGAGAAGAAGGATTCTCCGGATCCTTGAAGAGGAGCGCGTCATCCTGCAACGGGACACGGCTCCGGGACGTGTCTCGCCGTTCCTGAACGGATTCAGAGAGCTGTTACTGAGCGAGACGCTTGATCTTCAGCGAGGAGAGGGCGATGGAATTGTAGGCGCTGGAGGAGTTGGAGAAGGTGAGGTTAAGGGCGCCATCAGTCACCTTGACGGTGAAGGTCTCACGGTGGGGAGTGTGTTGGGGGAGGGTGAGATCTGTGTTGATGGGCTGGCCTTCGGCGTGGATGGTGACGTTTTGGGTCTCGGCGAGGTTGGAGAAGGTCAGAGTAACTTCCCACGTTCCGTTTTCGAGCTGATGGTGGAGGGCGAGGGAGTCTTTCTGGACGGGGTCTCCGCCTTCGAGGCTAACGTTGTCGTAGCGATGATAGGTCGGAAGTGATTTGTCGGTGGGGCCGGAGAACTTGAGGGCGGGATCGGCGTCGACTTCGATGGTGGCCGCTCCGCCGATTTCACCGAAGGCGAGCTCGAAGGGCTGCCAGCCCTTTTTGAGCGTGATGGAAAAGTCCTTGGTGGTGTTGTGGCAGACCGCGGCAAGTTTCTCGTCGACGAGGAGCATGGTCCAGTCGTCCGAGACGATCTTCACGGAGTAGGTGCCATCTTTCGGAGCGTAGACCCGGCCGGTCCAGCGTGAGATGAAATTGTCTTTGGCGTTGTTAGTCTCCTCAGAAGAGAGTTGGGCGAGGGCGCGGGAGTCAGTGACGGTTGGCTTTGGGTTGCGGGCGAGGAAGGCCTGATAGTCGAGGAAAGAATTGGGGCCGTTGAGGTCGACGCCATTGTATCCGGTGCCGACGGAGGTTTGATCGATGGCGGGAGCTTTGTTGAGATTGCCGTCGCGTGAGCGGGTGGCCCAGGCAGGCGGAGAGGTCCAGCGGACGTAGCCCTTGAGGTTTTTCTCGGTGAGAGGCGCGTAGCCATCGGCCACCTCGTCCGAGTTGAAGGGAATGAAGTCCCACTGGTATTCGTCTTTCGCGACGAATTTACCGGTGTCTTTTCCAGAAGTACGAAAGGCGTATTTTTTGGGATCGGGCATGCCCCATTCTTCGACGAGCTTGCGAGCGTATTTTCCGTCGGTTGCGTCGTTGATGGCCTCGGAAAAATCGAGGGCAGCTTGTGCGGCGGTGGAGACGAGGCGTTGTTTGCGGGCCATGTTCTGGAGAACCTCGACCATCTTTTCGAAGCCGTCGTTGCGGTAGATGTGGAAGAGGATCATGGAGTTGATGGTGCCGCCCCAGAGGTAGTTGCGTTCCTCGCCGATGAAGAGCTCGACTCCGCGGTCGGCAAAGTCGTGCTGGAAGGTGTCGACGAATTTGAAGTCGGAGCGTGTCCAGAAATCGAGGCCGGTGATGTTGTATTGATAGGAGAGGCTGTTGTAGGGGTTGGGGACCTCGAGGGCTTCGTCGCCGCCGAGGTGATGAATGACCAGGCCGGTCTGGAAGTGGGCATTCATGAAGGTGTAGGGCGGCCAGGTGGCGCGGAAATGCCAGGGGCCGGGATGAACGCGTCCCATTTCATAGATAAGGGTCCAGTGACGATGAAAGTCGTCGGGCTTTTCGAGGAGCACCTTGCCCACGTCATCGCCTTCCGATCGTGGTGCGCTGGCGTAAGTGCCGCCGGCGTAAGCGAGAGGGCGGTGTCCGACGGTGGCGTCGAGATTACCCGCTCCCAGCTCACGGGCCATCCCGCCATCGAGGAAGGCTTCGCTGACGAAGAGCTGTTGCTGGATGGAATCGGTGAGCTTGAGCCACTTCATCCATTGCTTGATGACTTTGGGCTCGAGGCGTCCGTGGTGCGCGGGGAAGCGGAGCTTGAGGCCTTGGTAAAGGTAGATGTCGCATTCGACCTGTAAACCGGTGAGACTGACGTAGTTTTCCTTGCCGAGGTATTCCACGTCGGCAGAGCCTGCCACGAGACCGACATCGGCAACGTCGTTGAGAGTGGTGTCTCCGGCTTTGACTTCGAAGGGTTGGGTGCGAAGGGAATTGCGGTTGAGGTCGTTGTCCTTGTCGGCGGGACCGACGTGAAGGCGGGTCGTTTCGTAGATGTGTTCGGGGAGGGAGTTGACTTCGAGCCCGACCGAGTAGAGGCCGGGTTCGAGTCCGGCGAAGGAGTAACGTCCGTCTTTGTCCGAAGTCGCTCGGTCGAGGAGGCGTTCGGGGAAGCCGTCCTTGTTCTTGTCGACGTAAAGTTTGAGACCGATATCGGCCTGGGGCTTTTCATCTTTGTCCTGGAGGCCATTGCGATTGGCATCGAGCCAAACGAGGTCGCCGACCGTGGCGGCGTGAGAGAGGGAGCCGATGAGAAGTGGCAGAAGAATGCGGATCATGGTGGTCGTTCGTCGTGTGGACGGAGGCTTTCATCAATCGAGCAGATCGCAATGGATCATTTTGCGAATCGCATCAAAATCTGCAAAGGGTGTGGGCTTTGCTTGAAGGGGGAATGGCGGTTTGCCATGGCGGATCTTTTTGAGCACCATCGAGAATCGTGAAGATCAGCGTTTCGTCATTCGGGCTTGCCCTGTTCTTGAATTGTTCGTGCACGGTTTATGTGAAAGACGCGATTTACGGGAAGCCATATGAGAGGACTTATGAGGCGACCTACGAAAATGCCCGGGCGGAAGGGCTGAGTCACGAAGAGGCGCATCGACAAGCCATGTTGGCCAGCGGGCGTTTCCATCGGCAGGAGGAAGGGCGTCGGGCAGAGGAGCGAAAGAAAGACCGGGAAAGCGGAGATTCGTCTGGCGACTGGATCGATGTGAAGTGGGACTAGGGTGGGAAGAGAAACCATTTTCGTGGATCCTTTTTAGCCTCATTGTGGGCCACCCTCAATCGATGGCGCAAGAAATTTGGCATGATGGAGGTGGCGGATGCCAAACGGCTCAAAGCCCTTGAGAAAGAAAACGCCGAGCTCAAGAAGATGTATGCCGATGCCATGCTCGGGATGAAGATCTTGCAGGAGACCATCGAAAAAAAGCTCTAAGCGCGGCGCACCGACGGGATCTTGCGCGATTGGCTGTTTCGGGGAAGCAGTGCAGTCAGCGCAAGGCCGCGACTTACTTTCGCCTTCATCGATCGACCTTGCGATATCGCCCCAAGTTTGCTTCTTCAAAGAAGGAGGAAGCTGACGCTGCGATTGTCGATTTGAGCTTGGAACATCCCGAGCTTGGGGCCGACAAGGTTGGTCGATTGGTTCGCAATCGAGGCTTGCGAGTGAGCAGCGCAAGAGTTCGTCAGGTGCGTCGCGAGGAGTGCCTTCAGGTTCCCCCTCCCAAAAAGAAGCAGAGTCGCAGTGGAACCAGCACAGGGCTTCATCCAACCGAGGCCGAATATCGAGGTCATGTCCGGACGTGGGACTTCATCCATGACTCTACGGTTAAGGGGGGAAGCTTTCGGACCTTGAGTGTGATCGATGAATACACTCGGGAAGCGTATGAGTTACATCCGGCTCGCAACATTGGTTCGGGCAAAGTCTTGGAGTTGATGGGAGAGCTGATTGATCGTCACGGAGCTCCTGATCACATT
>JBMHCW010000058.1:0-7667 GCA_049889715.1 Akkermansiaceae bacterium
AGCCCCCAAATCGAGAGGCAGGTCAGAAGAACGAGCGGAAACTGGACCCGTCGGTGAACCAAAAGAATCAGGCCGGCCATAATGACCAAAACCACAAGGTAGAACACGAACTCCTTGTTTCCGGTCATCTGGGCATAGATCCCGGAAATCACCATGTAGGCCGCCGTAAAGATCGCCAGCCGACGGAGTTGCTTGGGAAAAAACTGATCCACGCATCAGCTTGGAAACGTTCAGGCCCGAACGCAAGAAAAGAGCCCCATCACAACTTCACCCCATCGATGGAGAGCACAAAGCGATCTTGATCCGGAAAATCCATTCGAATGGCTTTGGCTGTATAACCGACGACTTCCTTGATGGTGAATGGATAATTGTCCGAACGCTTTGCCTGATTCGTCGTGATATCGATATAACTGATTCCATCCCGATGATCGTAGTTCACCTTGAGGCCATACAAGGAAACCAAATTGATATCCTGTTTGATGTGATCCCTCCCCGCCCTATAAGCGCTGGAAAGTAACTCGCAGTGCCAGAAGGCATTCAGATCCCATCCAACGTGAGGAATCTTTGCGTATCGAACGTCTGCATACTCCATCTTGTGATGAACAGGCGTCGTCACAAGCAATGTAACGACCTTATCGGTCGCGAACAAAACTCCACTCAGCTTGAGCCACAAGCCTGCGAGAAGAAGAATTCTGATGGACAGTGATCGTCGACAATTCTGATTCATTCCTAACCATTCAGCGCCACCCGACCTCAAAATTACCTTCCTCCCGGAAGTTTCGACTCCCCTCGGGTCCCATCTCGCTGTAGCAATGCCGGCAGACACCCACTCATGCTCAACGAACAGGAAATTCGCGATCTGGTGGCCGCTCATGGAGCAGCCGTGAACGAGGGACGGTCGATCAAGCAGTTGATCGACGACGGCGAACTTCCACGACTCGAAGGCTGCACGGTTCTGGAAGGGAAGGTCTCGGATTCGGTCTTCGGAGATTCCTTGAAAACTCCATCCGGCCGCTCGATCCGGCTGATGTTCCGCAACAACCGGATCTCGACCCACGATGTCAACCGGGGCGCCATCCCGTTCAAGGACCAGGTGCTGGCCTTCAATCACGATCACATGCTCCGGCTCGTGAAGCATGTACTCGGCTCCTCCCAATTCGAGGTCGACGGCTTGGTTCCCAGTTCGACCGTCATCCCGGCTGAGAATCTCCAGCTCGTCAAACTCGAGAACGTTCTTCGCCTCTACATGGCCGAAAGCTCGACCTCGACCTCGCTCTATCAACATTGGCTCGCGGCGAAGGAATCAGGCGAAAAGGTTCTCTCTTATGCCGGTCATCAGATGAGGGTCGACGAGCTCGAGCCCAATGGCCGACTCCCCTATCTCATGGACACTCCGAGCACCAAGGAGGCCGTCGATCGCACCATCAATGCCGCCTTTCTGGTCCAAAACGGAATCTGCTCCGAAGAGCAATATACCCAGATCCGCAATTCCTCGCTCATGGCCTTCGGGATCATCTCCCAGAATCTGGCCGAACGCGGGATGGTTCTCGTCGACACCAAAACCGAACACGGCATCAATGCCGAAGGACGTATCGTGGCGGCCGACGAACTCTACACCATGGATTCCTCCCGCTTCTGGGCTCTCAACGAAGACGGCAGCCTGATGACCCGCGATGGCAAACCAATTTCATTCTCCAAGGAATTCGCCCGTGGCATGGTGAAGGAAAAGGACCAGCAATTCTCCGAAGAACAAGCCGCCGAGATCGCCGTCCGCTACATCCAGGGATTCCAACATCTCACCGGAAAGGCTTTCACTCCCGACCTCCGGCCCCGGGATCAGCGCATTGTCGAGTCGACCAATCTCATCCTCGATACCCTTCTCTGAGGATTTCGTGAGATCGCAAAACAAATCTCGAGGAATGCTGCGCTGGGATGGCATGCACACCACACGTCTTCTGAGCCTTCTTGCCATTCTCTCTCTTCCAACGCTGCTCGCCGAACCCTTCAAGGAACCCGCGCCCGAACCGAAAGAGACCAAAAAGGAAGAGGTCGAGAAGAACGAGAACTCTGAACTGGACGCTTGGCTGGACGCCGCCCTTAAGGGCAATTTCGAAGCACTCCCGGAAGGAGAAACCGAGCTCGACCTGGAGACGCTCAAGGTCTTTGAAGACGAAGCATGGAAAGCCTACAAATCAGCCGCCCAACGCTCCGGCTGGGACAAGGATCTCCTCCCCACTCCTTTGTCGATCGAGGAAATGGCCAAGCTCCCCAAGGAAGAACGGACCCGTCTGCGGGCCGGCGTTCTGAAATCCGACGGCAAGGAGATGCCCTATGTCTTCGTGGCCCGGGGTGAGAAACCAAAAGACGGCTGGCCTCTCTTCATCGCCATGCACGGCGGCGGAAAGTATCACGGCCCCGCCGAGAAAAAGCCCGGTCCACACGGTTGGAATGTCAACAGCCGCGAATGGCAGACACAGGTCCAGTTGAGCGCCATGCTCTACAAGCCGGCCGGCCTCTACTTCGTCCCCCGAATGGCCGACGACAATCTCGGCCGCTGGTGGCACAAGCATAACATCGACATCTTCACCCGCATGATCAATCGGGCCATTCTCTTCAACCAGGTCGATCCGAACAAAGTTTACATCATGGGCATTTCCCAGGGAGGATATGGCAGCTGCCATCTTGGCCCTTACATGGCGGACCTCTTCGCGGCAGCCGGCCCCATGGCCGGAGGAATGATGACCGTCACCGAAAACCTGCGCAATCTCCCCTTCCGCTCGGACATTGGTGAACATGATACCGCCTACAAGCGCATCACTCTTGCCAAAGAGCTTCACGAGAAAATCGACAGCCATCGCAAGGAAGACCCGGAAGGCTACAAGAACCTCCTTGCCATCCAGAAAGGCAAAGGTCACGGCATTGACTACTCACTCTGCCCCAGCTGGCTGGTGGAACACACCCGTACCCCCCACCCCGACCGGGTGGTATGGCGCAGCCGGGAAAAACAGGGGCTCTATCGTGAGAGCTTCTATTGGCTGTCCCTTTCGGAAGCTCCCGAGAAAGGCGAGGTGAGCCTCGAAGCATCCGTCGACAAGACAAACAACACCATCGAGATCAAGGGAGAGGAAGTTCTACCTCCCGAAGAAAAAGGGGGAGAATCCACCCGCCGCCCGCTCACCTCACGCAACGTCATCGTCCATTTAAACGATCGCCTCGTGAACCTCGATCAGGAAGTCACGGTCCGCTACAACGGAAAGGAAGTGTTCAAAGGCAAGGTCAAGCGGACCCGCGAAAACGTCCTGCGCAATCTCGTGAAGCGGGGCGATCCCAACTACGCCTTCCCGGCGGAAGTGGTCATCAAGACATCCTAACTCTGGGAAGCTTCCTTTTTGAAGAAGGCCTCCATCCGACGATGGAGGTCTGCATAGAAGCTCTCCTTCATCTTCTCGATCATCGCCAGCTTCTCAGGCCCAGACTGGGCGTGAGCTTCTTCCTCCAACCGCATTTGTTCCGCAAAGGAACGCTCCATCGCGATCAGCGAATCCAGAAATTGGCGGGCGGCTTGCGAATGCTCGACGCCATCCACAAGAGCGTCCTCCAAGACCTTGTTACGAGAGACTGCAATGGCATTGCCATCCGGCATGGCTCCTTTGTAGCGTCCGTGGTTGGTTTTGAATTCCTTGTGCTCGGTATCAAAGGTGATCTCATCGCGATCCACCAGAGTATCGTAAGGCCCCGGCTTGGTGAAGAATTTGACCACCAAGGGAATCGTATCCACCAACATGAAAAGAGCAGTCAGAATGACATAAGTATAGAAGGCAAATTCTCCGCCTTCTTCTCCCGCCTCGAAAAGATGATGCAATGCGAGAGTCTGAGTGAGGACATCACGACGAGGTTCGTTTTTGAGTTCGGTCAGACGGGCCCGCTCCTCCACTCCGACGGCCGCTAACTCCGCTTTGGCGAGATCCTGTTCAGCGAGGAGAGAGTCAATCTGCTGCTTGATGGTCTCACGTAACGCATTCTGCTGGGTCACAAAGGCTTCAGCCTGATCCTCCTCGACCTGTCTTTTCAGGGCCATCACCCTCTCTTCTTCAGCCCGATTGGCGGCTTCAATTTCAGCGAGGCGGTTCTCAAAGGCTTCGATCGCTCCCGCCTCTGCCGTGCGGATCTGGGTCTGAAGCATGGCTTTCTCATCGCTGAGATGCTCCAGCAAACCGCCGATCCGTTGCGACTCGGCGCGGCGGGGCTCGAGCTGATCCGAACGGATCGACTTGGCCCGTGGTCCTTCTCCGACCAGCCCCGAACGTTGACCATTGAGCTCGCGCTCGAATTCGGCCTGCCAGTAGGAAAGCTCGGTTTGCAGCTTGGTATATTGGGGCGAGAGCTCGTCAAACTGCTCCTGCACCACATCGAGTCGTTCTTTGAACGGAGCGATGGCCTCGGCCACCGACTCATCAAACTCCTGCTGCTGTTCCGGAGTCAGACCGGGAATGGCCTCGTCGGCATCATTGGGGTCCTGAATGATGAAGCGGGCCTGGAAACTTTCATTCCACTTCTCGCGCTGGGTGGCCACCGCCTGATCGAGACGGGTAATCTCTGCCCGCACCTGATCTTTGGTCTCCCCGAATTCAGTTCGCACCACTTCGATCTCGGCCGCGCGATCTTCCTCAATCACCGAAGTAATGGTGTCCTTGAAGAGGAGCAAAACCAGCGGGTGGGCAATGGTCAGCCCCATGAGAATGGCCACCCCTAGTCGCAAGGCAAATTGAGACAACTTTCTGGTCCAGGAAAGGAAGGGCCGGTAACCCGCCAGCAGGGCCCGGTCAATGGTCAGGATAATGAAGGACCAGACCAAAGCCACCGGGAAAATGACCCAATAATTGTAGGTGATGGTCGAAAGAGCGTAAGCGCAAGCGATGAAGGCGAAAGCACAGGGAACCAACACGGTCGCCCCGAAAGCCACATACTTCCGCTGCTCCCAATTGGGGCACTTTTCGAGGGCTTCAGCTCCGGCTCCAGACAGCCAGAAGAAGATGTGTTTCATGGAATGAAGCATGGCAGGAAAAACGATCTAAGGACTACTGAAGGCTGCCCGCTGGTTTATCACCCCACGCCCTTGAATCCTAGATCTAACGACCTGATTCGATCACTTTCTCAGGTTCGTGATGAGGAAGGTTCAAAATGCCAATAACAAGCGGTAGGATTGTGAATAACTTCGCGGTTTCTTCGATCGATTTTATGTTTCCTACCTCCTCTTCATCTTGGACCGTTCGGACTTCGCCTTGAATTCAGGCGCAGCTTTGTTGGGGAGCCATTGGGCCAGTTCAACCCTCTTGGCGCGATGAGTCGGGTCATCAGCCAGATTGTGGTACTCGCTCGGATCACTTCGATGATCATAGAGCTCCATCGCACCATCTTCATACGAAATGAGACGCCAATTGCGGGTACGCACGGCGTGATTCCCGAAGTAGGATGAGGTGATAGCCGGACGATCACGAACGGCCTTCGGATCGTTGAGCTGCGCCACCAACGAAAGCCCTTCCAAATGCGGATTGGCAGGAAGAGAGCACAACTCGACCAAGGTCGGATAGATATCAATCAAGCTGGCGGGTTCCCGACACGGCTCACCTGACTCAATTCCGGGGCCGGCAAAAAGCAAAGGAACACGAGTCGACTCCTCCCAAAGGGTCCGCTTCGCCCAATGCTGCTTTTCGCCCAGATGAAATCCGTGATCACTCCAGAGAACAATCAACGTGTTATCGGCATGCGGGCTTTTTTCGAGCGCATCCAGAACGATGCCCACACAATGATCCACGAAACTCACCGACGCCAGATAGGCAAGCGTCAGGCTCCTTTGCTTTCCATTCTGAACCACTTCCTTGTGAGTCGGCGCGAGCGCGTAGTCATTGATACCGAGAAAGTTCTTTGGGAGATCATCGAGATCCGACTCGGGATTCTTCGGCAGCTCGATCTTCTCTGCATCATAAAGCTCAAACCACTTCGGTGGAACCAGCAGCGGTACATGAGGCCTGAAAAATCCCACCGACATGAAGAAGGGTTTTTCAAACTTTTCCCCGAGCGCTTTGGCCGCATTGTTCGCCAACTGAATGTCCGCCATTTCGGCATCATTCTCCGGATAGGCTCCCCAATCCCAAGCTCCACTCCAATCCGCCGGACGACTCATCGGCTTCTTCGGTCGGGGACTACGCTTGCGACCAAGCGAGCGATCAATCGCTCCCGCAAGAGGACCGCCAAAGTTGTGATGCAAGACCTTCCCTCCAACCAAGGTGGTGTAGCCATGGTCTTTGAAGTACTGCTGAATGGTCGGAATATTCTTCAAAGCTGGAAGCTGTTCATAAGAAGGTCCGATCTCGTAGCTCCCGTGTGTCGTGGCCGCCACGCCCGACATCACACTGGCCCGCGAACAAGAACACACCGGAATGGCACAGTGGGCGTTGGTAAAATTCCTCCCCTGCTTGGCCAGAGCATCCATCCGCGGTGTCAATACCTGAGGGTGCCCTCCAAGAAACCCTGTCCAGTCGTTCAAATCATCGATCGCAATGAACAAGACATTCGGGCGCTGCTTCGCTCCAAGAAGACACGTTCCGATCAGGAGCATCAAGATCACCAGTTTCATCGTAACTCTCATCCTAATGATCTCCCGGTCGTTACCAACTCAATTCATGAGCCGGGTTGCATCACCTTCTGCTGAATGTTAACTCCACTCTCATGACTCGCATTCTTGCCGCCTTGTTCCTCTTCACGGCCTTCGCTTTCGCCGAGGCCCGAAAACCAAACATCATCTATGTGATGGTGGACGACCTTGGCTACGGCGACCTCGGCTGCTATGGCCAAAAGACACTCAAGACTCCCCATCTCGACAAGATGGCCTCGGAAGGAATGAAGTTTACCGACCACTACTCCGGCCACACCGTTTGCCGCCCCTCCCGACTCGTTCTCTGGCTCGGCCAGCATGTTGGAACGACAAAGGTCAACGGCAACCTGAAGGTGGCCTTATCAGGAAAAGAAACAACCGTCGCCAAGAAGTTAAAGGAAGCGGGATACACCACCGGTGGCGTCGGCAAATGGGCTCTCGGACATGTCGAAGATCCCAAGGAAATCAACAACCCCGGACACCCCAACAACAACGGCTTCGACTATTGGTTCGGCTACATGAACCAGTCCAACGCTCACAATTTCTATCCCACCTTTCTTTGGGAAAACAAAACCCAGGTTCCGCTGGCGGGAAATGTGATTAGCGATGACCCTCGTGGCAGAGGCCGCGTCGCGAGCAAGAAGGTCACCTACTCCCACCACCTCATGGTCGATCGCGGTTTCGAGTTCATCCGCAAAAACAAAGACAATCCCTTCCTCCTCCACATGCACTGGACCATCCCGCACACCAACAACGAAGCCGGTCGCGTGACGGGTGACGGGCAGGAGGTTCCCGACTACGGCATCTACAAAGAGAAGGACTGGCCAAATCCTGAAAAGGGCTTCGCCGCCATGATCACCATGATGGACGACGACATGGGCAAGCTCTTCAAGCTGCTGCAAGACCTCAAGATCGACAACGATACCTTGATCATCTTTACCTCGGACAACGGACCGCATAACGAGGGCGGACACAAGCACGAGTTCTTCGATTCCAACGGACCGCTCAAGGG
>JBMHCW010000059.1:0-3212 GCA_049889715.1 Akkermansiaceae bacterium
TGCGGGTGGTTTCCGGCTTCGCCGAGACGTCGACCATGCGGGGCTGGTTGGAGTCGTCAAGATGGGTCAGCTCGGCCATGGCGGGAGCTTGCACGGGTGGCAGGGGAAGTCAAATCCGGGGAAGGTGACGTTATCGATTGAATCGATGAAGCGGCTTCGATTTTCAATTGGCATGAAAGGAAGGAGAGAGGGCACATTACGACCCTATGGAAATTTCCCCTATTTTGATGTCGGGTCCTGACTTCCGCTTGTTCGGAGTCGGCCATTGTCTGGCGCTGTTGGTGACGATCGCAGCCGGAGCGGCGCTAGTCCGATTCGGAAGATCCAGTCCGGATGTCAGGGTGCTAAAGAGAGTGCGTTATACCATGGCGGGTTTGTTGGTCACGGCGGTGGCTTTGGATCCCGTGCTGACCTTGATGCGATATGGAGCGGGCGAGCTCGGTTGGGGCCTGGTGGTGGACAACTCGTTGCCGCTTTATCTTTGCGATGTCGTCTCGATCTTGTTGGCGATTGCCTTGGTGACCGGGAGTCAGCGGCTGGCGGAGATAGGTTATCTATGGGGTTGTGCGGGAACGGTGCAGGGATTGATCACGCCGACCTTGTGGTTTGATGCGACCACGGTGGAGTTTTATGTCTTCTTCCTCCAGCATGGAGGGGTGCCAGTGGCGGCCGTCTTTTTGGTCTGGGGATTGGGAGTGGTGCCGCAGAAGGGAGCCTGGGTGCGCGCGCTTTATTGGAGTTGGGGATACATGGCAGTGGTGATGACCATCAATTGGATCATCGAGAAGAATTATGGATTCCTCAATGGACTGCCGGAGGTCGATACCCTCTTTAACTACATGGGTCCCTATCCGAACTACCTGATCACTCTGCAGGGAATCGCTTTCGCCCTTTACTACATTCTGCTGAAGATCGCTCCACCCGGTGATGACAAGCACGTTGGGTTGAAACGAGGAATGGAGAATGCTATGTCGTAGGCGTGAAATGGCTGAGCGCCAGTCTGTTGCTTGCCTAGGTGATGCCGACCCAGGCGGGAAGTTTATTCCGGGCGGAGTTGCGTCCGGAATATGTCGTCCTCATCGATGACGGAATCTCGCCGGCTGGCTTATCGATCGCGAGTGGGACCGGGTTGTTCGAGCTTTCGTTGACACCGGGGGCACCTCTGATGACTTACGAGATTACTTTTGAGAATCTTGATCTCGAAGACATCACTGGCGTGCATTTTCATTTTGGCCATGCGCCTTTGCTGACAAGTTATGTGGCCTTGTTGAGGCAGGAGGGAGAAGACTTGGGTCCGCTGTATCATGAGGGAGCGGATGGTCCCAACGGGCCTCACCTGCTGAATGTGTTCGGAGCGCCGCGGGAAGATGATGCCAATTTGGTCGTGGATTTTGAGAACAACCGAATCTCGGGTCGCTGGGACAATCTTGACATGAACTTCGGACCGGATGGCGTGAGGGATGCCGGAGACTCGGTGGCAATCGGCAGTGTGATTGGCGAGATTCTTGCCGAAGAAGTTTATGTGCAGGTGCACACCAATGCCTTTCCCGCGCCGAACACCGGCGAGATTCGCGGACAGATCGTGGCAGTGCCGGAAACGGGTGGGCTTCTCTTTCTTCTTCTCGGTTTTCTTGGAATTTTCAGGCGGTCGAGATGATGACACGAAGATTCTTGTGGTTGGGATTGGTGGCGATCGTGCGGGCGGATGATTTGCAACCGTTGGGAGATGAATTCAATGATGCGTCGACCCTAGCCAACTGGCAGGACATCGGAGAGGTCGAAGGATGGGGAACGCCCTCGGTGCAGGCCCGCGACATCAATACGACCACGCCCGGTCATTTCCGGATTCAACCGGGGGCGCTGACTTGGTTCGGGCATTTGCGTGGGTCCTTGTTTTTCAAGGAGGTCACCGGTGATTTCGTGGCCACCGGGAAATTTCGAATCCTGAGTAGGCACAACCTAGCGGATCCGCTCGAGGTGCCGAATCGTTCCTTTTCCCTGTCGGGGATTTTGATCCATGGACCCAGGCCGGTGACGCAGGCCGCACCGGCGCCTTATGTCACCAACGCCGTTTGGCCGCCGGGGAATTTTGGGAGCGACTATCTTCCCAATACCGAGAACTACATTTTTCTGGCTTATGGTTCGGCGGGAAATCCCGGAGTGCGCCAGTTTGAAATCAAGGCCACCCGCAACAGCAACTCGCGTCTCTATTTCAGCAGCAACGGGGTGGCGGGTCACGAAGTCTGGCTTCAGCTGGTGAGAGTCGGCGACACGGTGGTTTGCCTTCGCAAGCACAGTGCGGCAGGGCCATGGATTGTGGAAAACCGGTACCCCAATCCCGATCATCCCTTTCCGGATTTCGGGCCGACCCTGCAAGTCGGGATCACGGCCTATACCGATTGGCCGACGGCGGCGCCTTTCAATGCAGCGGGTTTGGAAGCCAGTTATCATTTCAACTATGCTCCGCCGACCAATGGAAGTCCTGACTTGGTTTCGGAAGTGGACTTCTTTCGATACCAACGTCCCGACCCGGCGTTGACCGAATCGGTCTTGCAAGGGATGTCGGTGAGTTACAATCCGGCCACCAATTCCACGGCGAATCCGCCGGTCGAGTTAACAGCTTCGCCGGCGGCGAGCTCCTATCTCGGAGATGTCGCTCATCGCGAAGTGGGTCACCTCTCAGTGTCGGATGTGGTGGTGAATGAGAGAGCAGGCACGGTGATGATTGAGGTGACGCGGAGTGGCGCGTTGGACGGGGAGGTTTCCGTTGATGTCGAAACGATAAGAGGGAGTGCGACTCAAGGAGTCGACTTCACGATGACCAGCGACAGCTTAACCTGGCTTGATGGGGAGAGCGGAGTGAGGTCGATGGAGGTTCCCATCATCAACAATCCGGAGGTCGAAGGGTTGGAGCAATTTTCGGTGGTTGTGGATTGGCTGAGTGTTCCTGCGAATTTCGAGGGTGGCCAGCTTTCCGAGTCGGCGACGGTGTCGATCATCGAGACGTCTTTTGACCTGTGGAGGTTGACCCAATTCGGTGCCATTGAATTGGGGGAGGGTGCTGAGAGTGAGGGCGACGGGGTATCGGGGCACTGCGCACTGACCATGGGGGCCAGGCCAAGGAGTGGGAGCAGTTTCTTCATGCCTCCATCATCGCAGAATGGTCCTTGGAATGTCAGGAAAATTTCAGGAAGCTTGGATTGTGAAGAAAG
>JBMHCW010000060.1:0-84305 GCA_049889715.1 Akkermansiaceae bacterium
TGATTCCTCCTTTGACAGCCCTCGCCCCTTCATCCTATGACAAAGCAATGGTTGCCAAATTGGTCATTCCCGCGCTCCTGATGGGACTATCGCTTGATGTTCTAAAGGCCAAGAATCCCGGAGCCGAAGAATTGGTCTCCGGAATTGAGAAAGTCTTTGAGCAGAGCCAACAGCGATATTCCAAGGGAAAACCCGCCAAACCGGCCCCACTGGAAGGCAAGGACCGCGTTCCGGCCCTCAACCATCTCAGGATTCTTGTCGAACTGGAGGACTTCCTCAGGCAACTCCGTGAATCCGGGGAAATCAGGACCAAGCAAGTCGACGTCGATGGTCTGTCTTCTTCGGACAAATCACGAATTCTGGATATGCGACAGGATGCCCTGCTCGAGAGAATTAACTTGTTGATCGATCCTCCCCGCCGGCCTTCCCATCGGAATCAGGAAAAACTCCTCAAGGCCTTCGAGAGCAAGGCTAAGAAAGCCCGGTCCAACGAAAGCAAAGCCCGAAAGGAACTCGACAAACTCTACTCCCGGAACTCGATCGACGAAAGAGAACGAGACAAGCTGAAAGGACAGATCGAAGCGGCGGAGAAGGAGTTACAGGACCTTCGCCTGGCCTTCTTCGGCTCCACTTCGACGATCGAAGGATTTGAAGCTCCGTTCGAAAGCATCTCGCCGGGTCCTGCCGAAGACCTTCTCTCCAAAGTCATTGGAGCCCGGGATGCCGTGCTCAAGGACTTGCGGCTAACCAAGGAGGAGCTCGCAAACCGGAAAGACGGCGAAGGGAAAAAAGAAGCCGTCATTGCCGGCATTACCGTTCGAAGCGAGAACCTCGGGGTCATTCTCGATCACTCGGGCAGCATGAAGCCCTTCCTCCAGCCCCTGCGCGATGAAATCTCCAAGGATTTCCCGGAAGCCCGGTTCCGCGAATGCTACGGATGCGCTCTCGATTGGCAGGTCACCGGAGCCAAGGACAATCGCAGCCAGGTGGTTCTCTTCATGGAGGACCTGGTCATCGTGGAAAAGGTGGATGCCATCTACTGGTTCTCCGATCTCAAGGACCCTGTGACTCCGGAGGGGCTCCATCGCCTTTCGCAACTTCGCAGCCAGGGAAAGACCTCACTCTATGTCCTCTCGGTCGGAGAGAAACCCGATCGTGACCTTGAGGAAGAGATCGATTCCTTCTCCAAACACAAGGGGCGATGACCAAAACCATCTCCCGGAAATGGTCGGACCGGGGGACGAAAAAACGAGGTTCGGGCAGACCGAAAATTTTTCCCGAAATTGGATGCGGTTTTCCCTTCCTTCTCTCGAAATCCAATTTTAGCGTTCCGCCATGTCCACCGGAATTAGCGTCATTTGCGAGCCCGAGATCGATGATCTGGAAGGTTATTTCCAGGAACTTGCCGCCGTTTATGAAGAACTCAGCTCGCTCTTGAAGAGCGAGGGAGTCGACATTCTGCCCTACCTCTTCTGCCCCGAGAGCGACCTGTCCGATGAAGAGATCGAAGCCGCCGGATATACCAAGGAGGAAGCCAAGGCCCTCAAGGTGATTTCCAAAGATGACTTCCATGATTCCGATGAAGTCTACGACGACATCGTTCAGGCCGCCGACCTCGTCCGCGCGATGGATGATGACTTGTTTGAGAATGGCAAAAAGGGCCTGCTCGAGGACCTCGAGGAACTCACCAGCGTTTTGGAAGTCGCGGTTGAGGAAAAGGTTCAGGTCCAACTGATCCGCGGTTAGAGGAGCCGGAGAATGGCCTCCGGATCCGAGTAATCGTCGAATCGATTCGGGGTATCAATGCCGGGCCCGATTCCGATCAGATCCCATCCCAGATTACCGGTGGCGTCCACATCCCACGGGGCATCGCCAAAGTAAGTCACCCTGGAAAAAGGGGTCTTGTGCCGGTGCGAGGCACGATCCATGGCCTGCATCATGATGTGTTCCCGCACAACGGCGTCCGAAGAACTGGCGAGGGGAATTTCTCCCACCGAAATTCCGGCCATCTCCAACTTCAGCCGCGCCGATCCCTGACTGGCTCCCGTGGCAATCGCCACCGCAAACCGGGAAGACTCTTCCAGACCCTGCAGGAAATCAGCGGATCCGGGGACCTGTTGAAATTGAGTCCCGTCCTCTTGCCCCAATCGCCTGATCATGACTTCGTCCAACCGCTTCATCTCGGCTCCTGTCAGCGGCCGCTCCCGATATTGATGGGAGATTTCCTGAGCCACTCCACTATCGGTGACAAACTGATACTTGGTCCAATCTGTCTCGAATTCCTCGAGCCCTAGGACCTCCCGGATTGTTTCCACGAAACACTCCGAATCAACCTTGTTTGTTCGGGTCAGTGTCCCATCGATGTCGAAGACCACCAGATCCATTACTCCTCATCGTAGCTGGAACTGGTATATCGTTCCGCGGAAGATCCGGTGAGGCGCTTTCCTTTGTAGATCAAGGCAAACTTCCCGCCGGTATCGGCGGCGATATCACGCAATTGCCCGGCCGCCGTTCCCGGAAGCTCGAATGCGATGGTGTCGATGGGAATTCCGTTGGGATTGATCTCTTCCATATCGCTCAACACGGTGGTTCCGTCACGAGGAGCGCCATCCGACAGGAGATAAACAATGTCGGGCTGGGGAGTCATGCTGAAAGCCATCTTCAATGGCGGATACCAGTTGGTGCCACCTTTCACCGGCATCTTTTGAACCTGACTGATGACCTCGGCTTTCAAACGATCAGAGGCCGGATACCAGAGAACGGGAGGAAGCTTGCCCACACCACTCCAACCATTACTGAAATAATCCGGGCCCTCGGTCTCGATGGTCCATCCGGTCGTCGAGAAAAAGACCACTGACACCGACATGTGCGGCGAAAGTTTTTTGATCGCACTGACCAACTCGTTCTTGAGTGCCGCGATTCTCGTCCCCTTGTCCCCGGCCGTCGACTGATCCATCGAACCCGAAAAATCCACGCAGAAGACCACGCGTTTTCCTTTCCGGTGACTTCCGAAAAAAGTCGTTCCGCCTCCTCCCGATCCATCACCATCCGACGAACCAAAGCCGGGACCAAATGCCTCTTCCATCCCGAACAAGCCATCGGGATTCGAAACCTCGGGAATGGGAACAGAGACCGGACTGGTGATGTCCGAAGCAATGACCTTGGCCATCGATGAGCTCGCTCCCGGGGGTCGCGGCTGCGCGTTCCGGGTCATCTCCTTCATCTTCAAGGGAGGATCTTCCTCGGGAGACACTTCCTGGTAGGTCACGATCTGCGGGATCTCCTTGCTCACCGGAATCATGGCAATCAAGGCGAGAATCGCCAAAAGAACACCGAAACCAAGAAAGCCAGTCACCGCCGATTGAACGGTCTCCTTGCGACGTTGAGTCTCCACGGCCCTTTTGACCGCCTGCGAATTGGCGGCCAATTGGGCGTTGTCGGTCTCGGTGACAAAAATCTCGCTCATCGTTTGCTCCGGTACGGTAGGCCTGCCCCCACCTCGTGGCGAGCAGAATTCACCTGCCCACCCGCGAAATCATGACAAAAAAAGCCCCGTCTGTCAGACAGACGGAGCTTGGAAACGATTCTTGCAGTGCGCCTTACTTCTTCATGTTGAAGTGGATCGACATCCGGCTGACCCCGTCTTCCTTGCGAACGTGGGTCGTGACATCCTGGAACTCGCCAAACGCTGCGATGAATTTTTCGATCAAAGGGACGTTCTCCATGAAGTCGTCCTTCTGGAAGTCATTCTCGAAGAGTTCATCGGCATTGTTCTTGGCGAGATCCACCCAATACTGGGCCAGATCGGCAGCCGCTGCGAAGTTGATCCGCGAGTAGGCACCCTGACGAACAGGTCCGCCTCCTTTTTCCAGACGAGCCTTCATCTCGGCGACCGCTGTCTGCGACGTCGAAAGGTAGAAGTTCTTCTCGGTCATCGCCACGATCGGACGAGCATTATTCGTGGTGGTCGGGATCGGATAGAAGAAGGAACGAATGCCTCCCTTCTCATTTTCGATGAGCTCCTGCATCGGAATCTCAGGTCCTCCCTGCTCCTTGACGGCCTTGAGGATATTCTCAACCGACGTTTCGATCCGCTTCCAGGACTGGGTCAGTTTCTCGGCATCGGTCATCGGCGTCACATAGGAGATCCGCGGGATTTTTCCTTTCTCGATCACCACTCCGGGAACTTCGGGAATCTTGGGCATCGATCCCTTGGTATCGATGACAATGGCTCCTTCGTCTCCCGTGCCCTGGGCCCAGTTGACCGAAATGGCCTGCCAAATCTCGGCGAGATCCTTGGCCGCCACCTTTTCAAACATCGTAATTCCTTCCTGGAACCGTTTGAAATCGGGATCATCAATGTCGAGCTCACCCACCCGGCGTCCCATCAGGTAAGTGGCTTCACCCAGCGAGTCCAGCATCTCATAGAGTTTACCGGTGAACTCGGGATTGCTCCGGGAGTTGCTGAAGAACAGCACGTCCTCCATCTCACCCAGCGAAGAATAAGTGTGGGGAGTCTTGGTATCGATGGACGGAAGGTTCGATCCACCATGGCTTTCGATCTTGAAGCCGTTGTCGAGGAATCCAACCATTCCGGAGTCGGTGTAATTGATCATTCCAAACAACTGCTTGTCCATGCGTGCCACATGACTCAGCAGAGTCTGCACGTCGCGGGTGTCGCCGAAGACCTCGGTCTCGGCCAGACCTTCCTTGATCCCCAGGGCCATTGAGGAAAGAGCCTCGCTGTCAGCCATCATTTTGTTGAAGGCTTCACCTTCGCCATACATCAGCAAGCGGATGTCCTTGTCGGCATAGTCCTTGAGGAACTCCATTCCCTTGTTGGCCACCACCGAATCCTTGGGGTCCGCAACCAGCTTGAACCCTTCCAGATTTCCACCCACGTAGAGGACGACGTAGTCACCCTTCACTCCGGTGGCGATGTGGAAATTTTTCTTGGCCACCGCATTCATGAAGCGGTCGACCTCGGCCCGGCCCCCGAAGAAGCCGCTCATTTCCTGCCGGGTGTCTTCATCAGCCAAAGCAGCGGCCTTCTTGCCATCGACCGTAAACCCGGTCAATTCGATGCCATTGCGCTCTTCTTTGATCTCGGTGAAAGGTGCTTCCTCTCCAGCCTCAAGAGCCTGGGCAAGGAAACCGCCAACCGTCGCTGCAATTTGCTCGCGACGATCTTCATCACTCACCTTGATCCCGACCAGAAGCGGGGGCATCTCGGATTTTTCGAAGATATCGATCCCGGCTTTGGGATCTCCGAGGATTCCCGCGAACATCGACATCGCGGCTCCTTCCATGGCGTCGGGATCAACGTCGTCGGACATCGAGGCCGCCGCCATCTGCACCATCATCTTCATTTGATGGAAATTGGCGGAGCGGTTGATGGCGTTGAGATTCACCCCCTGTTCACCGGCGGTATCTCCAAAGGCCAGGAAGATTTCCTCGCCGAAAATAGCCTTTACCATGGCCACATCCTCGTCGGCCTCGATCTCTTCGAGTTCCATCCCCTGCTCTGCAAGAGTCTCCACGATCAATTTGCCGACCTCTGTCTTCAAGAGGCGTTGATACATGTCATATCCACCCAGAATGGAGAAATACCCTTCGGTATTCTTGGGGAGGTGAGCAGCAAAACCGGCCTTTTTGGCCAGAGCCGTCACATCGGCAGCCGGGGCGGCATCCGCTTGAACCAAATGGGTCAGAGTCTTTTCGCTGACCTGAGGGGACTCGCCATGGGCGAGAGAGACGAGGGATCCTCCCGCCAGAATGGGGAGGAATATGCGTTTCAGTTTCATAGTAGACTTAGGTTATCTTGGAGGGTCCGGAACGTTGATTACAATCTGAGGGGGAAAATACAACCTGCAACTCCCGCTCATCTCGCTCATGACGTCCCGTCGGGAAGCGACACCGACCTCCCTCTTCTGTCTCTCAAACGAGGAATCGTCGTCCTGAAAAGCAGACTCGGGCACGATCCACCGGAAAATGAGCCATAAGTGTTGCAATTTTCAGTATTTTGTGAAAGTTACGAAGAGCCTATGAGCAAAGAGACCGTCAACCCGGAATTATTTCCCTTCGACCTGATTCGACCCCATATCGAAAAGGTGGAGTCCCGGATTCGGCAGCAGGTTCACGAGTTCGATCCGGGTATCGAGCCCTACATGGAGTATGTCTGTGATACCAGTGGGAAGCGGATTCGCCCTGCTCTCGTCATTCTTACGGGAGGGGCCACCGGCGGCCTGACCGATGACCACCTTAGCCTAGGCGTGATTCTGGAACTCATCCACATGGCAACCCTTGTTCACGACGACATCATCGATGGAGCCTCCAGCCGACGAAAAGTCCCGACCGCCAATGCCAAATGGGGCAACGGAATGGCCGTTCTTTTGGGGGATGCGCTTTTCTCCCACGCCCTCAAGCTTTCCACCGACTTCAACGACCTCGCCTTGAGCCGCGCCATCAGCCTGGCCTCAAGGGAAGTTTGCCAAGGCGAAATCCTCCAGACCCAACGCAGATTCGACCTCACCGTCACCAAGAAGGATTATTTCAAGATGATCGAGATGAAGACCGGCGCCCTCTTCGCGGCAGCCAGCCAACTCTCAGCTGTCATCTCCGGGACCCCAAAGGCAATCAGCGACGCCATGTTCGACTACGGAATGAAACTCGGCACCGCCTATCAAATCTACGATGACGTTGTCGATATGATTGGCTCCGAGGATCAAATCGGTAAAACCCTTGGAACCGACCTTGAGAAGGGAAAGCTCACCCTTCCCATTCTCAATCTGCTCGAGCGGGCCAATCCCGACCAAAAAGCCAAGCTCACCAAACGCATCATCGAACAGCAAGCGATCGACCTTCCGGTCCTCGTGGGCATCGCAGAATACGAAGGCGCCATGGAAGAGGCCATTGACACGGCAGCAAATCTGGTCGCCGAAGCACGCGATACCTTGAAGCTCCTGAATGCCTCGGAAAGCACCACCGCTCTTCACAACATTACTCTTTTTGTAGACCAGCTTCTCAAAAGCTGCCGATAAGTGACTTTTCAGGCAGGCAATCTGCGTTAGGCTGTCGCCCTCATGGACGACATCAAAATCACCATCCACACCAGCAAGGGCGACATCAACCTCACTCTCTTTCCAGACGACGCCCCCGTCACGGTCACCTCATTCCTCCACCTTGCCTCGCGGGGTTTTTACGACGGCCTGACCTTCCACCGCGTCATTCCCAATTTCATGATCCAGGGAGGATGCCCACTCGGAACAGGCACCGGCAATCCCGGCTACAAGTTCGAGTGCGAATGCAAACCCCACCGCCGCCACGACAAACCCGGCATCCTCTCCATGGCCAATGCCGGCCCCAATACCAACGGTTCCCAGTTTTTCATTACCCACCTCCCCACTCCGCACCTCGACGGCAAACACACCGTCTTCGGGGAAACCACCGAAGGTCAAAACGTCATCGATTCCATTGCCGGAGGAGACCTCATCAACTCCATCACCACCCACGGATCGACCGACGAGCTCTTCGCCGCCAACCAGTCGCGCATCGACGAATGGCTCAAGGCCTGATTCACATCCCCTGAATCAATCACTCTTCCCAGCCCGCCCGGTCCTCCGTGGCGGGCTTCTTTTTTGAAGATGGCTGAGCTGCCATTCAGCAAGGGACAGCCGATCTCCCTCGATACGAAAAACTCATCTCATTCTCCGCCGGATCATCAAGACGCCGAGTCCCAGAAACGCAGACATGAGCGTGGAAGGTTCCGGAATAGGCTCCGCGAAGTCCAAGATCACATTGGAGAGATCAAAGCCGTTGCCCGAAATCACCACTCCCTTCGCTGAGCCCGATGACATTTTCACGAAAGCCTCGGGAGCCAACAAGGTTCCCGCGAAATCAGAAGAACTAAAATCCACAAGATCTCCCTCGTAATAAACAAAGAAGCTTTCCGCGGTGATCCCACCCGTAAACGTGAATGTCGAGGACGACATCTTCATGTCATCACTGCCTCCCACCCGGGCAATGACGATATCTCCCGGAGACCCCTCAATGACAATGTCTTCGCTCGAGAGATCGATTTTTCCAAAATCAACAACCGTCAGGTTGCCCGAGGTCACGATGGTATTGGTGGGATTTGGCACCAGTTGTGTCGCACTGTCCCTCCAAACCAGTTGATTCAGCCCTAGATCAAAAATCACCGAAGAATACTGGTAAGAAGCACCTGAAGACGGCAGAGCTGCGATATCCGAGGCTGCATTCAAGGCATCAATCCTTGCTTGCACGAGCGCAGACGGATCCTCCGTCGGACGACTCCCCGGATCGGGTTCGGACGGATCGTCCCCCTGATAGTTGCTGGTCGAGGTCACGATAAACTCCCCGATCCAGGTTCCCGAATTGATGTAGTCGTTACTGGTTGTCTTCCAGCCTCCTTTCCCCTTGGCAGTTCCACTATACTTTCCTTCGTTGTCCGTGGACGACTCGATATCGAGCAAGACAAATTCTCCGGCGGTTCCGAGCGACACCGCACCATGGGACGAGGCCACTCCCAGACAAGCCAGGCATGCAAAAAGAGGGGGAGGAACCTTTTTTATCGTCCTTTCGAACGAGACTACAGGCTCTTCCTGTTGGCAAGGCCTGATTCAAGACTATCCAATCATCACTTCCATCCGGTTTTTTGTTCTCAACCTTCCCCTCGTCGCCTAAGCCTCCCGCGTGCTCGCCGTCAAAAATCTCCGCGTGGAATTCGGTCCCCGCGTTATTTTCAAGGACCTCACCTTTTCCGTCGGAGAAAGGGAGCGCATCGCTTTTGCCGGACACAATGGTGCTGGCAAGTCGACCCTGATGAAATGCATCGGAGGAGCGCTCGAGCCCAACGGCGGCGAAATCACCAAACCCAAGCACTGCCGCATTGGCTACCTTCCCCAGGAGGGCATCCACGTCAAAGGAGTGACTCTCTACGAAGAAACAGAATCGGCCTTTGCGGAAACCAAGGCCATCCAGGAGGAAATCGACCGCCTTTCCGCCGAGCTCGAAAAACTCGACCCCCGCTCCGCTCCCTTCTCAAGTCTGCTCGAAAAAATCGGGGAACTCGAACTCCGTCTCGACGGGCATGACCCGTCCCGCATGAAACCCCGTATCGAATCCATTCTCACCGGATTGGGATTCAAGAAGTCCGATCTCGATCGCGATTGCGGTGAGTTTTCCGGTGGATGGCAGATGCGCATTGCCATGGCCAAGCTCTTCCTCGCCGAACCCGAAGTCCTGCTTCTCGACGAGCCCACCAACCACCTCGACATCAACGCCCAGCGCTTCATGGAGAACTACCTTCATAACTACAAAGGCGCGATCATTCTCATCTCGCACGACCGATCGATGATGGATGGGCTCACCACCCGCACCATTGCCTTCCACCACGGCCGGGCCGAGGAGTTCACCGGGAACTATTCCTCCTACGAAACCCAGCTCAAGGAACGGCAGGACACCCTGCGAAAGCAAAAGATCGCGCAGGATCGCGAGATCGCCAAAACCGAGCAATTCATCAACCGCTTCCGCGCCCAAGCCAACAAGGCTTCACAAGTCCAGTCGCGCATCAAGCAACTCGCCAAGATCGAGCGCATTGAAATCGATACCGAAGACGCGGTGATGTCTTTCCGCTTTCCCGATCCCCCGGCGTCCACTCATCTCGTCGCCAAACTCGAGAAGGCCGCGCAAGCCTACCCGCTCAAAAATGGCGATACCCTCACTGTCTTCCGCGACCTCGATCTCGAAATCACGCGAGGTGAGAAAATCGCCATCGTCGGCCCCAACGGAGCCGGCAAGTCGACCTTCTGCCGCATGATCACCGGCGAGGAGGATCCATCCACCGGCGAACACGAGCTTGGCCCGAAAACCCTCCCTTCCTTCTTCAACCAGAATCACGCCGACGAACTCGATCCCACCCTGACCGTGCTGGAGACGGTGGAAAAGATCCAGACCCGGGGATCGACGATGTCGGCCCGCGATGTCCTCGGCTGCTTCCTTTTCAAAGGAGACGATGTCTTCAAAAAAATCGGCGTCCTTTCCGGAGGGGAACGGTCCCGGGTCGCACTGGTCCGGATGCTGGTTCGCCCGGCCAACTTCCTCATTCTCGACGAGCCCACCAACCACCTCGACATGCAGTCGCAGGACATCCTGCAAAAGGCTCTCATCGACTATCCCGGAACCCTCCTCATCGTTTCCCATAATCGCGACTTTCTCGACCCCATCGTTCAGAAAACGCTCGAGTTCCGGCCCAACGAAGACCCCCGCATGTTTGCCGGCAATCTCACCTACTATCTCGAAAAGACCGAGGAGGAAGAACAAAGCAACAAGGCTATCCAAACACCCGGTCCAGCTCCCTCGTCATCGCTCCAAAAGGACAACGCCCCTCAACTTTCCTCGAAGGAACGTCGCAAGCGCGAAGCCGCCCTGCGGGAAAAACGCAACAAGGTTCTCAAGCCTCTGCAAACCGAGTTCGAAGCCATCGAAGAAACGATCGGCGAACTCGAAGGCGCCCAGACCACCCTCACGTCCCACCTCGAATCACCCGAGGTAGCGGCTGATCCGGACAAGCTTCGCGAAACCACCAACGCCTACGAAAGCATCTCGAGGAAACTCGAACAGGCCTATTCGAAGTGGGAGGACCTCAGTGGCCAGGTCGAGAAGGTCGAAGCCGAACTCGAGGGGTGATCGTTCATCAACCTTGATCCTTCGGCAAGGTCACCAGAAAGGTCGTTTCGATCCCAGGCTTGCTCGTCACCGTCAGCGAACCTTGGTGGGCGGTGACAATGGTCTCACAGATTGCGAGACCCAGTCCTGATTCCCCGCTCTCACCCTTGTGGAACTTGCGAAACAGATTTGGAATTTCTTCTTCTGGAATCCCCTCTCCCTGATCAGTGACCGAGAGCAGAATCTTCCCGCCCTCTTCCTTCCCTTTCAGGGAAACTGCATTCCCTTCCGGAGTGTGGCGCACGGCATTGTTCAACAGGTTCACCACCACCTGCCAGAGGCGGTCTCCATTCGCCACCAAACCAATGTCGTCGACATCGTCATTCAACTCCACTCCCTTGCGGGCCGCCACCGATTCCACCAGGTCGAGAGCATCGTCCGTCACTTCACGCAAGGAGCATGGTTCGAACTCAAGAACCACCGCTTCATCCTCCATTTTGGAAATCTCCAGAAGGTCATCGGTAAGATTCTTCATGCGAACCCCCGCCCGCTGGCAGGCTTCCACGGCCTCCTTGATCTGCTCGGGATCGCGCCCTTCGGCCAAAGCCAGTTCACAGTGACTGAGAATCACCGCGATCGGAGTGCGCAGTTCATGGGACGTCTCGGAGGCAAAACTCTGTTGGCGCTTTTGGATTCGTTCGAACTCCTCCTGCATCCTAATAATTTCCTGCCTCTTCCTCGCAGTCTGCCGCCGGCCCAGAAAACAAAAACACACGCCAAAGGCAATCACCCCACCGGAAACAGCCAGCGGCCATTTCCTTCCTGATTCTTGTTCGGGCTCCTCGGTCACCGGGATTTCCTCGATGATTTCGTAAGCCCCCATTTCAATCCCACTTCCCATGACCCGGGACGATCCTGCCAGATCCTTCGTGGAGTCAGTGGCATTTTGATCCCCCATCCCGGCTGCGGGTGAATCAAGACCTATCCGGAAATCTCCTTCGAGCGAAGGCCCGGACTGATCATCGAGAGGAACGAGAAACCCCGGATTGAGGTCAAGATTCCCACCTCCATCCGTTCGAAAGTGACTATTCCAATTCTCGCTTCCCCCACATCCTTCAATCAGGGAATTGCTCCAAATGCAGGAGATCCTCTCTCCCGAAAAACTACTGCCGTTTCCCCAAACGATACAGTTCCTCGCAATCAAGCGACCGGTCCGGCCCATTTGAATGGCCGAGGCCCACTGCGAACCACGACTGTGATTCCCGGTGATGGTCACATTGGTCAGGTCAAACAGGGAGTCCTCTTTCCAGCTTTGCAAGGCCGCCCCCACGGTCTCAGCAACATTCCGGCTGATCAACGAATCCCGAATGGTGAGATTCCCATTTGCGGTCACGGCAATCCCTCCACCATAGGGCGCGGTGTTTCCCCGGATGACACAGCGACTGATCTCGGCCGTGCTTCTCCCGAGAACTGAAATCCCTCCTCCTTTGATCTCTCCTTCCCCCCACAGATGACAAAGCCATCCATGATCACTCCCACCGCATCCCTGATCCGAACCACTCCTTGATTCGAATTCCCACCAACCCGATCCTTGCACTGAAGCGTGACTCCAAATTCATCAACCTTGTCGTCGCCATCGATATCACCCGACAACACAGTGGGGTTCTTCTCCGGATCCGCTTCCTCCCGCGAAGTTTCAGTTCCGTCAAATCCTCCATACAACCGCATGTTCTTGATCAGGAGAAAGGCACGCCTCGGATTATCAACGGACGGACGGTAAAGGCCTTTCGCCACCCAGACTTCGTCTCCCTCTTCCAAGGTTCAGATTGCACTCTGCAAATCAGTAAATGCCGTTTCCCATGACTTCCCTGTTCCCTTGGCGGCGTCATAGTCGCCACCCGTCCGGACATAAACCACCTTTCCGTTTGCCTCACCGATGACAACCGCAGCCAGAAGAAGACATCGGCAGACCTTGATCCATCGAGTCACGAATCCCGGTGTTACCCTCACGATTCCGACCTTATGAAACTCCCCTTTCAATTCCAATCGTGAACATACTCCGGCCACCCGGAGATTCTCTCACCAACTCCCCCATCATGCGGCTTCAGTTTCACTTCAGTCTCAGGTAACAATCTCCCGGAAGAGTTCCCCATGAAGATTCTCATCATCGAAGACGAAGGCGACCTCCGCAACATCCTGCAGGCGACTCTTCAAGAGGAAGGCTACACCGTCGAGGCCGAAGCCAACGGCAAGGACGGACTCCTGCGGGCGACAGGGAAATCCTCAAACGCCTCCGCTCTCGAAAACAAACTCCGGTCCTCATGCTCACCTCGCAAGACGCTCCCGATGATCTCATCAAGGGTCTCGATCTTGGGTCGGACGACTATGTCACCAAGCCCTTTCATCTCGACTCTCTCAAGGCCCGTATCCGCGCGCTCTTTCGCCGCTGCAGCGGATCTGCCTCCTCGCTGATCGAGTTCAGTTCCGGACTTACTATCGACACCATCTCAAGAAGGGTCTTCCTCAATGATTCACCTTTCGAACTGACGGCCATGGAACTCAACCTCCTCGAGCTCTTCCTGCAACGACGGGGACGCATTCTTTCGAAGGACACCATCGCCGACCTGCTCTTCGAAGATGCCGATGACGGGCAATCCAACACCATCGAAGTCCACATCTATAACCTTCGCAAAAAACTGGGCCGGAGTGTCATCAAAACACGCCGGCGCATCGGCTACGAACTTCCCTAACAAAACACCTGTCATTTAAAAAATTTACCGTCGCAAAAGCGACCCCAACTGGCGCTAATATACGGTCGGGTGATCTTGACGGAATTCATCGACTCCCTAGCCTTCCGAGAATGAATGATGCGCAATGGCGGGTCCTCGACGGAGAGGGTAACGAACAAGGCCCCTACTCCACCGAAGACCTTCGGGGATATTTTCAATCGGGTCACATTACTCAGGAAACCATGATCTGGACCGAAGGTCTCGAAAAATGGGTGCCGGCCCGCAAAGTGGAAGGTCTTCTTCCGGATCAACCGCAAGCCGTACAACTCGCCACCGCCGCTCCTGCTGCCACCACCGCTGCTCCCGCTGCTCCCACCGCTGCGCCTGCTGCTGCAGCCACCCCCGGTTTCACTCTTGGGGGCCAACAACAGTCAATGACCCAGTCTTCGGGAGTCACTGGAAAAACTCCCCTCCCGTCTTGGATTGGCATCACTACCCTCGTCCTTGGCATTGCCGCCATCGTCCTTTTCTTCCTGCCATGGGCCTCAATCTCCTTTGACAAAAAACCCTTTGGGGAAGAGGGAAGAATCACTGCCTTTTCACAATCGGGAGTCCAAGTCATCACCAAGGGAGTCTCGTTCAATCGGGACTTTCTCTTGCTCGGCTTAAAGGGTGACGGTCTCTCCGACGAGGAAGCGGCCAAGAAGGCCGACGAAATGTTGGCCGAGGCCAAGGGCGGGGATACCGATGACCTCCCTTACGAGTCTTCTACTCTATCGATGGTCGCCTTGATTCTCGTGGGAGTGGGAGCAGTGTTGGCCTTGATTGGTTTGATGAACCAACTTCGGACTGTTCTTTGGATTGCCCACCTCTCTTACATCGTCGCAGCCGTTCTCATCAGCATCCAGATGGCTCAGCAATTTCCCGCACCCAAAAAGTTCATGGATCAGCAGAGAGAGATTCACGACATGGCCATGAAGATCATGGAGGACGTCGCGAGTGAGAACGAGAAAGAACAAGCCCGACAAGCATTCGCCAATGCGATCCAGACCAAGAACGAACCCAGCTGCTATGCAGTCATCGGAACTCTGGGTCTTTCAATGATTCTGCTCGTGATCGTCCTGTCATCCTCCGGCATACCCACCGTCACCATCCCGCAACCGGGAGCGGGAGGCCAACCGGCGCAACCTGGAGGATTCACGCTACAGTGAGCCACACAAAACCCGGCGCATCGAGCGATACGCCGGGCTTTTCTTTGGATGAAGTTACGTCCCGTAAATCACACAATCTTGTAGTGACCCGCCCACTCCTTGCGGGGAGCAGGACCGGAAAGAAGGGCATTGGCCTCATCGTTGCCCACGAATTTCTTCGTTTTGGAATCAAACTGGAGGTCGACATTGAGATACTCGGCAATCATGCCGAGGTTCAGCACCTGCGTCAGGATGCCTCCAACACTGAAGGGCGAATCGGTGGAGCCATTTTCCAGGCAAGCCTGCACAAAACTCTCCATGTGATCGAACTTCGGCCCTTTGGTATCGAGGGCAGCCTTGAGGTCGTCGTGCTTCTTGGCTGAAATCAATCGCGAGGTACTGCCATGTGAATTGCGATGGACAAGATAGTCGCCCTGCTTGCGATGCAAGAGAGTTCCTGCGCCCCCGAGCTTGGGTGCCTTGCCGGATCCGACGTACTTGGCATCCACCTTCGGAGCAAAGTCCCCGCCTGCCTTCCACACCATGTGAACCGGAGGCTTCTTGTCTCCCCGACCCGCGAACTCAAGTTCAATGTGTGAGCTCAAGGGGAAGCTAATCTTGTTGTAGTCGGCAAGCTCCTTGGGACTGATCTTGGTGGGAAAGCCGAGATCGAGGTAGTGATGAATGAAGTCAATGATGTGACACCCCCAATCGCCAAACATCCCTCCTCCGTAGAGATGGAAGCCCCGCCAGTCGAAGGGATGGAACATGCTGCTAAAATCCTTCATCTCACAGGGTCCGCACCAGAGATCCCAGGACTTGAGGGACTCGGGAATCGGCTGGGCATTGGGGTAGCCCTTGATCCGCTTGCCGGCATCCATGAACCAAAGGCCGGGACTCTTCCAGGCTTCAACTTTGACCACATCATCCACCACCCCGCCGGCCAACATGCGCTTGAACTGCTCGGAGCCTCCGGATGTGTGCCCCTGATTCCCCATCTGGGTGACCACCTTAAATTTCTTCTCCGCCTTCATCAACATCTCGGCCTCCTCGAAGGTATGGGTCAGCGGCTTCTCGACATAAACATGCTTGCCCAAGGACATCGCCTGGATGGTCGCGGTGAAATGAGTATGGTCGGGAGTGGCCACGCTGACGGCGTCGATATCCTTCCCCATCTTGTCGAACATCTCACGGAAGTCGTGGAACCGCTTGGCATCGGGATGAGCCTTGAGCATTTTGCCGGCCCGTTCGTGATCGACGTCACAAAGGGCCACCGGAACGGCATTCCCTTTCTTGGACAGCCCCGAAATGACCGAACCGCCCCGACCTCCCACGCCAATACAACCAAGATTGATCCGTTGGCTGGGAGGGCGTTTGGGATTATTCTGGGCCCTCGCGCTGGTGAGATAAGCCGGAATGAAGGTGAAGCTGAAAGCAGAGGCCGCCGAGCCCTTGAGGAATTTGCGGCGGGTGGCATCGGACGATGATTGTGATTCTGGGTTCTTCATATTGTTTGGAGAATTTTGGGATCTGGCTACCAGATCTGATACGGTGCGATTTCCAAGATTCTATTGTCAGCTTTTGGAAATCTTGTATTGATCCACCCCCCTTGAACCTCCTCGCAAAGTCATTCGCCGCCGCTCTATGTTGCGCCGATCCGGCAGCGGGAACGAACGCCCCTCTTCCGGTCTTCACTCAGGTAGGAGAGGCCAGAAGATCTGGTGCAGGCTTCCGAACTTAATCTCAAAGACCACGATTCCTCCCTCGAATTCCAATTCGATCCCCGCTCCATCCGCAGCCGCTACCAACTTGAGGGGCTCGATTCGATCTGGCATCCCACCTTCGGAGAGGGGAAACTCGAAGTCCGTTTTCTCGATGAAAACCGGAACCAATTCTCCCGGGCCACCTATTTCGCCAACGGAGAAACTCCCGGGTGGACAGGCGAAGCTGCATTTTCGGACTTTCAGGAAAAGAGCGCCCTCATCACCGTTCCAGAGGGGGCGAGATTCCTCTCCCTCTCGATGTCCTCATCCGGACCACCGGCGACCGTGGGAATCTACGCCATCACCGGAATCAAAATCGAGTCGACACAGGCCATGACCAAGAACGGGATCCTCACCCAGGTTCTCTAACCCTTGCAAAATCTTGAGGATTGGAATCAGTCGGGAACCCATCCTTCCATGGCGGGATCGGTCACGATCCAGTCGGCAAAGGGAGACTCCAATATCATCGAAATCCGTGACGACGATATTTCAGCCCACGCAGATTGGGAGATGAGAGCTCCCGCCCTTCCCATGGTCACGCCTGGCGATCTGCTGAGCGTGTCGTGGAAAGAGGCCTACAGTATTGGCATGGGAGGCCCTCAGTCCGTCAGTTACGACCGCCTCCCACCCGGAGAGTATCGCTTCGTGGTGGAAGAACTCGATCTGACCGGGATCAAGGTTGATTCCCAAACAGAGGTTCTTATCCGGGTCACCCGACCCTACTGGGAGGAAACCTGGTTCTGGCTCCTGATGCTTCTCCTCGTTGGAATTCTCTCCAGCATGCTCGGCCGGAGCCAGATCAGAAGACGCGTCCAACGGGAACAGCGGCACGCCCAATTGATCTCCAACGAACGGCTCCGGATTGCGGGTGACCTCCACGATGATCTTGGCACCCGTCTCTCCCACATGCACCTGCTGGGGTCACATGCCGAAGAGTCGGTCAACGACGAATCCGCGAAGGAAGCCCTGCAGAGAATCAATCACATGGCCGGCGAACTCATCGGTTCGCTCTCCGAGACCGTCTGGATGTTAAATGCCAACAATGAAAATCTCGAATCCCTCGTCGATTTCCTCTGTCGACTGGTCGACGAGCTCTGTCGACTGGCCGGCATCCGCTGCCGCATTGACGCCCTGTCCGTGGACGAAGAAACTCCAATCAGTCACGAGTTCCGCCATAACTTCAGCCTCGCAGTCAAGGAAACCATCAACAATGTCCTGAAACATTCAGAAGCCAGCGAGATTCGCATGAAAATCACCAGAACGGACGACCTCTTCACCGTAGTCGTCGCTGACAATGGTGTGGGGCTCGGTGAACAAACCGGTCGTACTGGTTCGGGCCTCAAGAATGTCGCCCGCCGCATGAACTCCATCAACGGCTTCTACGAACTGAAAAACCTACCCCGGGGAGTCGAGGTCACTCTCTCCGCACCCATCACCACCTGAACGATGAAACCCGCCAACAAAAAATCCGTGGTCGTCGTGGAAGACGACGAACGTCTCCAGCGTGAACTGGTCCGCCTTCTCAATGACAACGATGACATCGAGGTCCTCTTCGCGGTCTCCTCAGCGGAAGAGGCATTGGAAAAGATCCCTGCTCATCGCCCCGACGTCGTTCTCATGGACATCAATCTTCCCGGGAAGTCGGGGATCGATTGCTTGATTGGCTTGAGGGAATCCCTCCCCGAAGTCGAAGTGGTCATGCTTACGGCCTACGACGAGGAAGACAACATCTTCCGGGCTCTCAAGGAAGGCGCAAGCGGCTACCTCCTGAAATCCAGCACGCCCGCCGAGATCTTCAAGGCCGTCCGCGATGTTCATTCGGGCGGTGCTCCCTTTTCCAGCAACATTGCCCGCAAAGTCGCCCTCTATTTCCGCAAGGAAAAGAAAGTGGAAGATCAAAATCAGTCAATCTCGCCTCGCGAACACGAAGTCCTGGAGCTATTGGCTTCCGGCTACATCTACAAGGAAGTCGCCGACAAATTGGGTATCACGGTGGAAACCGTCCGAACCTACGTCAAGCGGGTCTGCGTCAAACTCCACGTCCGGAGTAAAGTGGAAGCCATCATCAAGTTCCGCTCCTAAACCTTCCTTCCCGAAAATTGTCCCCGATTTGTGGACTTCCCCCTAGAATGGAATATTCTTACGCTCAGCGACTTGTCCGCCGAACACGAACATATGGACCTAATGCCTTTGCTTCATCACCTGACGCGCCTTTCCCTCCTGGCCGGCGCGCTTTCTCTTCCTCTTAAAGCCGGATCCTACTCCCAGAATTTCACCGGATTCGACAGCGGAACGACCGATCTCGGAGATGGTTCCGAAATCAGCAGCAACAACGGAGCTGCCAGTGTCCGCGGAAACTCCAGCCGCTATCTCCGCCTCACGAGCAATAGTCAGGGCGGTACTAGCTCGGCCTTCAAGATTCCCGATCTTGATCCCGGAAAAATCATCGAGTCCTTCACCGCAAATTTCGACCTCTTGATCGGGGGAAGTGGCACGCTGGCCGATGGAGTCTCTCTCACCTTCGGAGCCATTCCCGCCGGATATGGCGGTGGAGAAGGCGGATTTGCAGCCGCCAACAATCTCATCATCGCCTGGGATACCTACCCCAACGGAGGCGAGCAACCGTCCATCGAAGTTTTCGCCAATAACACCAGCATCTTCAATCTTCGCTTCTCCTTCTCGTCGATCGCCAACAGCTGGGTCGCGGTGGAAATCAATTGGGACGCCGATGGCTTGGACCTCAAAGTCGATGGCAACACCATCACCAACAATCTCGCCACTCCGGGATTTGTCCCGGGAGCCGGTGATCGTTTTGCCTTCTCCGGCCGAACCGGAGGTGCCACTCAGAATACCTACCTGGACGATCTTGTTCTAAGCACCTCGACCGCCAGCCCGATCGAAACCGGCGGCCCCGTCATCTCGGAATTCGTGGCCGACAATGACGACTCCTACGAAGACGGCGAACTCGACAGTCCGGACTGGCTGGAAATTTACAACGGACAGGATGCCACCCTGAACCTCGGCGGATACCATCTCACCACCGACCCCACCCATACAACTCTCTGGGAGATTCCGGCGATCTCTCTCGAGCCTTACGAATACTTCCTCATATTCGCTTCCGGCAAGGATCGGACCGATCCATCCAAGCCACTTCATACCAACTTTACTCTTCAGCGCGAAGGCGGCTATCTCGCCCTTCTCGCGCCCGATGGCACAACCGTCGTGTCGGCATTTACCTACGACCAGCAGGAGGAAGATATCGCCTTCGGAGAATTGGGACCGGCCCGAACCATCGGCTATCTGGAAACACCCACACCGGGAACCCAGAACAGTGGCTTGCAAGCCGACGGACCACCGGCCGAAGATGCCCAGTTCGACCGCACCGGGGGCCTCTTCTTCGGTTCCACGACCTTGACGATTTTTCCTCCGGTATCGCCCACCGCCGTCGTCCGCTACACCACCGACGGCACCGTCCCGAACGAAGACTCGCCTGTCTATTCTTCCGCGTTCAACATCACCGATACCACAACCATCCGGGCCCGGGTCTTTGAACCCAACCGCCTTCCCGGAGAAATCAAAAGCCGGACGCTCTTGGAACGAAACAGCAGCCTCAGCGGATTCTCCTCCAATCTTCCCATTGTGGTGATCGACTCCGACGGAGTCGACATCGATGCCGCCAGCAATCCTTCCAGCCCCCGCCCCTTCCGCCCGGTCTACACGGTGGTGATTGACCGGAGTGAGGTTGATGGCCTCGCCCGAATCGATGATCTTCCCGACTTCACCGGCCGCGGCGGGATGCATGTCCGCGGCCAGTCCTCCAGCGGGTTCCCCAAAAAACAGTATGCCTGGGAAACCTGGACCAATGAGGACCAGGATAAGGATGTCACCATCCTCGGTCTCCCTTCCGAATCGGATTGGATTCTCCAAGCTCCCTACTCTGACAAAACCCTGATGCGGAATGCCGTGGTCTACGAGGCAGCCCGAGAACTCAACGAAAGCCTGGGCGGAGTGAGGACCCGTTATGTCGAAGTCTTTTTTAACAAGAATGGAGGCACCGTTTCCTCCAGCGATTATCGGGGCGTCTACGTCCTCATGGAGAAGATCAAGCGCGACAAGGAACGGGTCGATGTCGAAAAACTCAATGACCTCGTCACCGACCCGGAGCTGATCAAGGGAGGTTACATTTTCAAGAAGGACAAGCCGCCACACAGCAGATCCTGGAACTCTGCCACCGAGGGCATCCTCTTCGATACCCACTACCCCGAATACCCCAATGACACTCAGTTCGAGTTTTTGACCAATCACGTCGACGAGATGGAATCGGTCCTCCACAGCGGTAATTTTGATGATCCCGTGAACGGATATGCTGCCTATCTCGACATCCCCAGCTTCATCGATGCCCACCTCACCGTGGAGACCTTCAAGAACATCGACGGCTATCGGATCAGCACCTATTTTTCCAAACCCCGGAACGGCAAAATCTTCGCCCTCCCGGTTTGGGACTACAACCTCGGACTCGGGAACGCCAACTACCTCCAGGGCGAGAATCCCCAAGGCTGGTATTACCCCCAGACGTCCTCAAGTGACTACTACTGGTATCCCCGGCTCTTCCAGGATCAGGAATTTGAACTCAACTACTGGGATCGTTTCTGGGAACTCCGCCGTAGTCTCTTTTCAGACGCCGGCATGCTTTCCCTCATCGACCGTCACGATGCCGAGCTCGATGGCAATCAAGGCACTCCCAATGCCGTCACCCGGAACTTCGACGAATGGAATATCCTCGGAACCTACCTCTGGCCCAACGCCGCAGGCTACGCCTCCCGCACGACCCACCAGTCGGAAGTCGATTGGATGAAGAATTGGCTCACCCAGAGATTGGACTGGATGGAAACGCAATCGCGCGGAACCAACGGACTGGCCCGCCCCCCTTCCTTCAATCAATACGGAGGTGAAGTGCCAGGTAATTTCCAGCTCACCATGACCAATCCCAATGGCTGGGCCGGGGCTCAAATTTACTTCACCACCGATGGATCCGATCCACGCGTCTCACAGGTCAATTCCACCACGCTGGTTGGCGAAGACGCGGCCTGCCAGGCACTGGTGCCATCCACCACCAATGGAGGCGACACCCTGACCGTCGCCGACTGGACCAACCCCACCGCACCTCCCAATGCAGGCGAATGGATCTCCGGCCAACAAGGAGTGGGATACGAAAGAAGCACCTCCGATTTCTACGATCCCTATATCAACCTCGACGTGAATGCCGTCATGGCCGGCCGGAGCCAAACCTGCTACATCCGCATTCCCTTCACCATCGCCTCTCAAGCAGAAATCGATGCCCTTGCCGCCTTGACCCTGAAGATGCGCTACGACGATAGCTTTGTCGCCTATTTGAACGGTCAGGAGATTGTTCGCGAAGCCAATGCCCCGGCCTCGCTGCTTTACAATTCCGGTGCCGAGGCCGGTCATGGCGACAGCGAAGCGATTCAGTACCTTGATTTCCCGGCCAATGCCGGACTCGCCCACCTTCGCGTCGGAGACAACATGCTGGCCATCCACGGACTCAACGAAAGCCTCGGCAGCAGCGACGCCCTCTGGTCGGCCATCTTGGTCGGCAGCACGGGAATCCCCAATGCTCCCTCGGCCTCGGCGCAAACCTACTCCTCGGCCCTCGACCTCGGCAATTCAACCGAAATCAAGGCCCGCGTCTATGACGGCAGCAAATGGAGTCCACTGACCTCCGGATCGTTCTTCGTCGATACCATCCCGGCTTCAGCGGACAACCTCGTCATCTCCGAAATCAACTACCGCCCATCAGCACCCACCCAAGCCGAAACCGATGCCGGTTTCAATAGCCGCGGGAAGTTCGAATACCTTGAACTCACCAACATCCATCCTGTCAGCTCGATCTCTCTGGAGGGAATCACCTTCACCGACGGCATCACCTTTGCCGGCTTTACCAACGACCTTCCAGTCGATGCTCTCATCCTTGCCCCCGGGGACAGGGTAGTCCTTGTCGACTCAGCCGAAGCCTTCGCTCTCCGGTATGGAGATTCCGGAGCGACCATCGCAGGAGTCTTTTCCGGAGCCCTGAGTAATGACGGTGAACAGATCACCCTGCTCGATGCCTCCGGTCTGGTGATCAAGGATTTCACTTACGACGAACAATTCCCATGGCCGGTTTCCTCCGGGGATGGCTCCGGATATGCCCTCAGCCTTGTTGACCCGTCTTCAAATCCCGATCACAATAATCCTCTTAGCTGGCGATCCAGCGTCACCGTCGATGGCACGCCCGGAGGTACTGACATCGTCCCCTTCACCGGCGCACCCGATGTCGACGGCGATGGGGACGGCCTCAGCGCTTTCCTTGAATACGCCATGGGATCAAGCGACGATGATTCCACCGATCTCGCCCTCCTGAACATCCAGTTTCAACCCCTTGAGGTTGATGGCCTTGCTTCCAGCTATTTGGTCGTGGAGATTCCGGTCAGCCTCTCCGCCAGCGGAATTAGTTACACCGTTCAATCCAGCGAAGACCTCAACACCTGGACCTCAATCCCGGGGCTGACGCACATCGGCACAACCAATCTTGGGAATGGAAGGGCCCTCAGGACCTACCGCTCAAACCTCGAGGCCAACCAGCTTCCGCCCGGTCAGTTCTACCGGGTGCAAGTCGCACGATAAGCCAACCCGGTAGGGCCATTGACCGCAATTGTCCCCGTTTGGGGGACTACCCATGATGAGGGGATCTCGCCACGATCCCCGCACGATTGAAATGAGCTTGCATGCAAGGCATTTCACTCGTGTCGGGAACTCCCCCCAGAACCCAATCGCATCATGAAATCGACAAATACAACATTCGGCAAATTCCTTCTGGGCTCCCTATTGGTCACATCTACTCAAGCAGCCTCCATTCGCTATGAAGGTAGCGGAGACTACCTGACAGCCGGAAACTGGGTGGGTGACGCCATCCCCGGTTCCGCCGACCAGGCCCGCATCAACTGGAACAACAACCTCGTCACCCTCGGGGGCACAGCTCCCGACGTCCAAAACCTTCAGACCGGAGTCAATGGGTCCGGCACTCTTGAAATCAACAACAATGGAAGTCTCACCTCTACCGGCTGGTCGATGATCGGAACCGTCGCCGGAGGAGGAGCCACTCCCGCCGTCGGAGGCCTCACCATCAATGATGGCGGCGCCATGACCACCGGCACCCACTTCTGGTCCGGAGTCGACGGCTCCACCGGGCTCACCAACGTCAATAGCGGCGGAATTCTCAATGTCGGAGGAATCCTCGGGCTCGGGACTGTCAATGCCGTTGACCCTTCTGGTGGCGTTGCCACTCTCAACATCAACGATGGAGGCATCGTCAACCTCAACAACATCCATGCTTCCGGCACCTCCATTCAACCCGGTTCCATTCTCAACATCTACGGATCGGGACAACTTCTCCTGCCCGCCGGATTTGAGGGCAACCTGACCAACTACATCAACAACGGACAGATCGTCGGGAACGACACTCCCGGCTTCGCCGGACTGATGATCGACAACTCGATCAATCCCGGATTCACCACTGTCCTGACGACCATTCCCGAACCCTCATCGCTTGGCCTTCTGGGTATCTGCGGAGCAAGTGTGCTGCTTCGTCGCCGCCGATAACTTGGACAACGATGGATCGGAGCTGCATCTGGGCTCGGGGGGGGCGGATGTAAGCGCTCTGATCAAATCTCTTCCTACTGAGATATGAAAAAAGTCATTCTTGGCGCGCTGCTGACCAGCGGCCTTCTTCAAGCAGAAAGCTACCGCTACATGAGCAGCGGTGATTACATGGTTGCCGAAAACTGGACCGGCGGCGTCCTTCTAGGTGCAAGCGATCAGGCCCGCATCAACTGGGCCGATAATCTTGTCACTCTGGACAAGGAAGCTCCTGATGTCCTGAATCTCTAGACCGGAGTCGATGAGTCAGGCCCTCTCCAGATTCTCGATGGAGGCTCGTTGGCCTCAACAGGATGGTCGATGATCGGAACCAACAGTGAAGATGTCACTGGCAAGCTCATCGTTGATGAAGGCGGCGAATTCACAACCGCCACTCACCTGTGGGTCGGAGTGGCCGCCAACAATACCGGAATTGTTGAAATCAACGGCGGCACCGTGAACGTCGGGCAAATGATAGGCCTCGGCACCGTGAATGCCGTCGAACCCTAGGGTGGCATTGGTATTGTGAATGTGAATGACGGCGGCCTTTTGGCGTTGAGCAACATCCACGCAAACGGAACCTCCATCCACCCGGGGTCCGTGCTCAACATCAATGGAACCGGCCAGATCACCCTTCCCGGAAACTTCGTCAACGTGATCAACGCCTATATCGATGCCGGCTATATCACCGGAAATGACGTTTCCGGACCGGAGGCTCTGATCGTGGATACGACTACCAACGAAGGATTCACCACCATCACCGCCCAGGAAGTGGTCGAACCCAACGACGAAGCGCTCGTGATTTCGACCATCAATCTCGATCAGGGAACGGGCGAGATTGAATTCAGCTGGAACTCGCTCGAAGGTGAACGGTTCAAGATCGACTTCAGCACGGACCTCTCCAACTGGGGCAACGATCTGGAGGAATCCTATGAAGCCGATCCAGGAACCTTGACCACCTACCGGACCAATCGATCCAACCTGCTTGGTGCAGAGGATGCCCCCAGGGTTTACTTTCGGGTCGAAAGAATCATCTCCACCCCATAGCCGGGACTGAACCAAGGAAGTCAGACATTCTTCTTCCACGCTTTCCTCATCGCCGTTTCCGGAACAGTCCGGAAGCGGCGATCTTGTTTTTCGGCGTCGCACGAAGAGGGGGGCGTTAGATGGCCGGGATTGCGGCAGTATCATGATGACGCCTCCTTCATCATGCTCAAAACCCTCCTTCTCGCTCTCTTTCCCTTTGCCCTCGCTGCAGCTGAAAAGCCAAACGTTGTTTTGATCGTCTGCGATGATCTCAACGACTACATCGAGACCCTTGGCGGACATCCCCAGGCTAAAACACCCCACATCAAGCGACTCATCGAGCGGGGCGTTTCCTTCACTCAAGCTCACTGCAACATTCCCATTTGCAATCCGTCCCGAGCAAGTTTTGTCACCGGCCTCTATCCCCACACCAGCAAACTCTACGGCTTCGAAAAATGGTGGGAGAACGAAATCATCCGGAACTCCCGAACCTTCATGGATCACTTCCGCGAGAACGGGTACCACACGCTGGGCACCGGAAAGATCATGCACAATGCGGAGCGGAAAGAATGGGTCGAGTATGCCCACGATGTGGACTACAGCCCCCTCGCCCACCGGGACGGCAAAAATGTCGCACATCCGGACGTCCCGTCCCCGTTCCGGGATGACTTCGAATCCATCGATGGCTCCTTCGGACCACTCCGGAAAGTGGAGCCCCCCTTCTCCTGGAAGTCTGGCAACTGGAGGAAGCTCAAAGACTTCCGCTACGAATCAGAAACCGACCGCGATCCGACCGCCGATGAGATCAATGGACGATGGGCGGTCGAACGTCTCACCGAAATGGCCGGCTCAAAGAAGCCCTTCCTCCTGGGTGTTGGTTTCATCAGACCACACACCCCGCTCATTGTCCCCCGGGAATACTTCGATCGATTCCCCCTCGACTCCATCGAGCTTCCCGAGATCAAAGCGGACGACATTTCCGACACTTTCAAACACACCGTCTCATCCAAAGAGGATGACCGAAGCAGCGACCGAGGCAGCAAGCTCTACAACTCCCTGATCGCATCCTACAAAGGCGACCGCGAACTGGCTCTGAAGAAGTTCATCCAGGCCTACCTTGCTTCCGTGGCTTCGGTCGATGACCTCATTGGTGACATTCTCGATGTCATCGACAACTCCCCGCTGAAGAACAACACCATCATCATTCTGACTTCCGATCATGGCTGGGGGATGGGCCAGAAAGATTACCTCTACAAAAACTCGCTCTGGCAGGAGAGCACCCGGGTACCCCTCGCAATCTCCGTTCCGGGTCTCACCGAGCCTGCCGCTTGCGCCAAACCCGTGAGCCTGATCGACCTCTACCCCACCCTGATCGATCTTTGCGGACTCTCCAAGAACACCACCAAATCGGATCAGGGACGTCCGCTCGACGGACATTCCCTCAAGCCTCTTCTGCAAAACCCCGGGGGTTCATGGGATGGACCGGGCGCGGTTCTCACCGCCATGTACAAATGGGCCCGGTATTACGACCCAGCCAAACAGAACTATTCCCTGCGCGACAAGGACTGGCGCTACATCCGCTATGAGAATGGAAAGGAGGAACTCTATCACGTCGCGCATGATCCCCGTGAGTGGACCAACCTTGCTCTCGATCCTTCTCACCGGAAAACGCTGGTCGCTTATCGTAACCAACTTCTCGACCGCATTCCCGAGTCCATTCCGGAACCCAAGCCGACCAAAACCGACGCGGAGGCCTGGAAGAACCAATACTTCAAAAAGAACCCGTCCGCCGACACCAACAAAGACGGCAAGCTGAGCTGGCCCGAGTTGAAGGCCCATCGGGAAGCCCGGCCGAAGAAGTAAAATCGTTCCTGACTCCCGGTGCAGGACTTGTTCATCTCCGCTGAACTGTCTGGCAAATCCTCCTCGCCTCTCGACAAGCATTCCCCGATTCCCTAGCGTCCCGGAATGAAGCTCATTTCCGTTCTTCTGCTGTCACTGGCCTCTCTCGCCTTCGCAAAGAAACCCAACATCGTCTTCTTCTTCACCGATGACCATGCCCCGCATGCCATCGGTGCCTACAACGGAATTTTCAAATCCGTCAATCCCACCCCGGAGATCGACAAGTTGGCTGCCGACGGGATGCTCTTTGAGAATTCCTTCTGCACCAACTCCATCTGCGGCCCCTCCCGTGCCGTGATCATGAGCGGCAAGCACAGCCACAAGAACGGCTTCATGAACAACGGGAACAGCTTCGATTGGAACCAACAGATTTTCCCAAAAATCCTTCGCTCCGCCGGATACCACACCGCTCTCTACGGCAAGTCCCACCTCAAGGGCAATCCCCAGGGCTTCGACTCATGGGCCGTCCTTCCCGGGCAAGGTGACTATTACAACCCCACCTTGATCACCCCGGAAGGCCGCAAAGTGGTGGAAGGATACTGCACCGACATCGTCACCGACATGGCCATCGAGTTCGTGAAGGAATCGAAAGCCCTCGGCAAGCCCTTCATGCTGATGTGCCAGCACAAGGCTCCCCACCGCACCTGGATGCCCGCCCTGCGTCACCTGAATCTTTACGATGACGTCGAGATCCCGGAGCCCCCCACTCTCTTCGACCAATACGAAGGACGCATCCCGGCCCAACATCAGGAAATGGAGATCGACCGTCACATGTATCTCGACAACGACCTCTTCACCGACCTCACCACCGAGAGCACCTTTCCAAAGCAACGCCGTCCATCCGAAGACCGCTCAGCTTGGGTCAACATGAAGCGCATGACGCCCGAGCAGCTCAAGGTCTGGCGCGCCGCCTATGGTCCGAAGGACAAGGCCTTCCGCGAAGCCAAACTGACCGGACGCGATCTCGTCCGCTGGAAATTTCAACGTTACGCCAAGAACTACCTCCGCAGCATCAAGGGAGTTGACGAAAACCTCGCCCGTCTTCGCAAGACTCTCGAGGAAGAGGGCCTCGCCGACAATACCGTCTTTGTCTACTCATCCGACCAGGGTTTCTACATCGGCGATCACGGTTGGTATGACAAACGCTGGATGTATGAAGAGTCACTCAAGATGCCTCTCATCGTGTCATGGCCCGGCGTGATCAAGCCGGGATCCCGCAACACCGACCTTGTCCAGAATCTCGACTACGCCGAAACCTTCCTCGAAATGGCCGGAGCCAAGATCCCCGATGACATGCAAGGCAAGTCCCTCGTTCCTCTCTTGAAGGGTGAGACTCCCTCAGACTGGCGGAAGTCGATTTACTACCACTACTACGAGTATCCTTCCTACCATCAAGTCCCCCGCCACAACGGAATCAGAACCGAACGATACAAGCTCATCAACTTCTACGAATTCGGCGAATGGGAATTCTACGACCTCAAGACCGACCCGGATGAGTTGAAAAACCTCTACGGCAATTCCGAGAAGAAAGAGCTCATCGAGGACATCCGCAAACAACTCCTCGCCCTGCAGAAAAAATACGACGACACCACTGTCGGCGAAGAAAAACCCGATGCCTGGAAAACTGAACGCCGCAACACCACCAGCGTTAAGACCAAGGCCGATTTTCCGCCACGAACCAAATAGCTCAACGAGTGGGCTGCGGGTACCTATAATCAGATTGACCGGAACTCCCAATTCCTTAGCCGCCCTCAAACTCAACTCATCCCCTCATGACCTTGAAACTCAGCGTTCTCGCCAGCGCGATTGCATTTTCCACTTCGCAGGCTGCCACGATCAATATCAGCTCACTTGACCAATTGGGCCCGGCATCGGAAACCATTACCGCGATCGGAGAGCTCCCGACCTATAATGTCAGAAACGTCTCCGGCGTCACCAACGTCGACATCAAGGACGCTACTTTTGCCGCCTTGGTTGACTTTAACAGTGGAGCCAGCACCAGTAACCACATTCTCTGGGAAACCGGTGGTGCAACCATCGGGGCATCGATTGCTTACCAGCCAAGCACAGGCATCATCACCGTTTCCCATTCCTCCAACGGAGGATCCGGTTTAGATCAATTGACCCACACCCTCTCCGGAGCGCAGGTGGACGCCGGCGAGCTGAAAGTGGCCTGGGCCTACAATAGCACCGACATCGAGTTCGAACTTTTCATCGATGGCATCAGTGCAGGCGTCACCACCGAGCAAACCGGGACCGTCAGCCAAAATGATTGATCGGGTGGCAATGCCGCTGGTTTCGGTGTCTTCGGTGGCGGATTCGCAGCAGGGAACGGAGATAATACCAACCTTCCCAACTTGGTGAATTTCGGTTCGGCAGGAACAATCAACACCACCACCGGGCTCCGTTTCTGGGCCGATGTCGATACCCAGATCCCCGAGCCTTCGAGCCTTTCCCTACTTGGTCTCGCCTCATTCTTCATCCTGAGACGCCGCGCCCGGTAAGGCACATGTTTCAACTTTCAAAGCCCCCGTCGGATCACTTCCGTCGGGGGCTTTCTCTTTTACATCTTCCTTACACTCAGCTCGTTTCCCACATGTTAGGGTGGTCCCATGAAAACGATCAACATCATTGCGTGCTCCCTACTTCTCTCTCTTCTTCCCTGTCTGGCCGGAGGAAACTCCTCGATCGTCGATCTCGACAAGGTGACCTCCATCAAGATTGAAGATGGAAAGATCACCATCGTCGGCGACGGGATGATCCGCAAGCGGGTCATCAGTGATCAGGCTCATGGCGACGCCAAGGTCTTCGGTCAGCCAGCCCAGATGCTCCACGCCAAGGTTCGCGATTGCACCTTCGAGATCGTCCCTTATCACGTTGGAGATGACCTGAAGGGCGTGCCGGGCCCGGCCCCCAAGGACATGACTCCGGAGATGAAGGCCCAAAGCCAGAAGTGGTGGCAGGGCACCCTCGAATCCGCCAAAACAATCAAGGTCGGCGACGCCATCACAATCGGCTATCAACGCGAAAAGATGACCCTGACCAGCGTCTGGGTATCACACATCATCGGCTCAGGCAGCCTTCGTCTTCGCATGATCGAGGAGAAGTAACCCATCCTACTTTGCGGCCTTCACCAAGATCACCCAATCTCGCCCCTGATTGCCGGGTGCTTTCCCCAACGATTGCCGTCCCGAGCCCTCCAGCTTGTCGATCGACCCCTCCTGCAGTCCACCCCCATTCCGCGGATCAAACCACTTCACGGTATAGGACCCTGCCTTCTCTCCCAGGTTCAACGTGAAGTCCTTTGAAGCGTCTTTGATCAGAATCAAGAAAACCTCACCGGGCTTTGCCAGACAAAACCCCGGAGCCCCTTCCAGCAGGTCATCCATACACGACATCTCGGATGCCGGAAGATTCTGCTCTCTGAAAAACTGCAGGGCATGACCGCACTGATCCCAGAATCGATCTCGCGAGCGCCAGTCCTGGCAAGTGAGATCCGAATGAGGATGCTTGTATCCAAAGTAAAACTCCAGTCCCCATCCTCCCGCAAGAAGATTGCCCCACAGTGCATTGATCCGGGCGTTGTCATGTGAAGGATCCTCATCATCGGGGACCAGGGCATGACTGGCATCGCCGGGTTCATCGCAGGCCACGATCCATGCCTTTCCTCGTTTAGCAGAAGAGTTGATGATATTGAGGGTCGCTTTATGCACGTTGGCAAAGGTGGGGTTCGAAGTCTGGAGGGATGCTCCGTCGATCGCCGTTCCCTCGCCATAGAGGTCGGCAGGCCACTGGCCGTTGTGAATGACAATCGGGTGATCATAGGAGTCGTATTCATCGAAATAGTCAGCCATCGCCAACCGTTGTTTGGTCGTTTGGAACTTCTCCTTTTTGTGATTCTTGCCCCACTCCCCGTTTTCCTCACCGAGGTTCCAGTTCAGAGCGGGATGATGCCCAAACCGGGCCATCAATTCCCGGTAATAAAGTTTCCGCTGTCTCCCGGTGTCTCCGCCATCGAGGAGAGTTTCGTTTTCAGTTTCCTGGGTCTTGAAGTGAAGGAACATCCCCTTCGACGTGGCATGCTCAAAGAGCACCTCCCATTGGGCCAGCCGTGACACGTCAAACCGCTCCCTCTCGTCGTATGTCGTGTAGGGATAAACATTCCGGTCATCCCCCTCGACGTTGAAAGTCAGAAAAGAGATCGAGTTCAATCCCTTGGAGGCAAGGTAATTCACGGCCCCGACCAACCCCTTTCCCTTTCCATCTCCCCAAACCGGATCACCGTTTTTCCAATCCTTGATGTGAGGTTCCCACGTCTTGATCAAATCATCCTTGCGGCCGTCGGTCTTGAATTCGCCGTCGAAGTCCGCGTAGGCCAAAAGATTCTCCGGAGAATCGGCCCCGACTTTCCAGAAGATCTCTCCGGTTCCCGCACAAACCGGGTATCGATGACCAACCGCCTGCACAGTGCCCAAGGCCCTCGTATCGGGAGAGGTTTTGTTGGAAGCCTCAACCTGAATCTTTCCTTCGGCTCCATCAAAGAATCCCGCGCTCTCCCCGGCCCCGGCGTCATGGGACATCGCCACATCATCCCCTTTCCGGAAGCTCGCCTTCCAGGTCCACTCTCCGGTCCTGTCGGGAGCGAAATGAACTCGCCATTTGTTGCCTGAATCAGCCGAACTATTTGCAGCGTCTCCATCAGCGGCGAAATATCCCGGCACCTTCAACGAGTGGTCCCCCTGGGAAAAAACCACCTCGAATCGGTAGTCGGCAAAAGGATTGGGCTCGGCCGCTTCGCTACACTCCGGACCATCAAAAGTCAGCGTAGTCTTGTGCCACAATCTCGCCTCGCCCGAGAGGACCGGTGCAGCGATCGCATTCGAAAAGACAAGAAGAGAACAGACAAGGGTTCCAAGGTTCATGCCGGCAATCTGCAGGCTCTTAATTTATCATACAAGTTCAGGTTTTGACGGATCAGACAAAAGCCCGAATTCCTCTCCCGACGGAAAGCTCTTCGCGAGTTCTCCAGTATTCTCCAGCACATGACATCTTCGACCTTCTTGCTCTCCCTTTCCTGCCTGCTTGTCTGTCACTCCCCTGCGAGTGCCTCCGGTCCATGGTCCGTGGACTCTCACGAAGACTGGACCGCAGCCAATTCCTCCAGCCAAGGAATTCAGATCGAAGATGGCACCATTTCACCCAAGGGGAAATCAGCGACCTTCTCCAGCATCATCAAAAAGTATTCCACCAAACGCTCGGCCAGCCGGATCACTCTGAAACAATCCCCGGTTTGGCTGAACTGGAACCCGATTCCCAATATCGGACCTTCCAACCTTTCCGATGCTCCGGTTCTTTTGACCATCGGCCCCGACAACTACTGGATGTTAGGACGATACGGTGGCGGTCGTAAAAAGGGCGCCAAAGGAAAAGCGGCGCCGGAATTCACTCCCGAAGATGCCACTCTCGAGGGATTTGATATCCCTCTCAAAACCACCCGCTTTCCAAACCAGTATGACGCTCCAGGAGGACTCAAACCGGGACTTGGAGGATACCATGCCTGGCAGAGCCGCGACATGGTCAACTGGGTCCACCACGGACCAGTCACCGAGGGATTTTCCCGATGGGTCACCAGTGCCGAGTATGCCGATGGCAAAACCTACATCTACTTCGACTTCCCCAATGACCAGGACCCCCATGTCTATGTTGACGAAGATCTCACCGACGGTCTTCCCGGCGAAGCCAAGGGCAAGGTCCTGAGTGATCCTTCCCACGGATCAGACAGCGGTTTCATCCGCGATCTTGATGGCAAATTCCATGTCATCTTTGAAAACTGGGACCCCATCAATGCCAGCAAAAGAGCATGGGATTCCCCGCTTGCCGGACACGGCATCAGCCCGGATGGAGTCTCACCGTTTGTCATCCAGGAAACTCCTCCGGTCGATGAGAGAACCAAGCCCACCGGGGAATTCAAAACCTACAAGCACCCCCACTGGACAAAAGAGGATCCCGAAAACTACCCCTCCAACATCGCCAAATACGAAGTGCACAGCCCCAACCAGGAAGCCTTTGGAGACTGGGCCGCCATCAGTATCGGTGGACAATATTATCTCTTTGGCGACTACGATTCCGAACACGGAAAACCAATGCAGGCCGCGTGGTTCACCTCATCCGACATCAACAAAAAATTCACTTTCTGCGGCAGTATCGGCAACGGGCATCCGGACCCCGACATCTGTTTTGCCGAAGGAAGATTCTACCTCGCGACCCAGCAGAAGACCGACTACACCAGCCCGGGACCGTGGGTTGAGAAAGCCGAAGTCCGGGCCGGGGTCGACACCGACAACGACGGTAAGATCGATCAATGGATCGACTGGCAGCAGATCAAGGAATCTTACGACTACATCCCCGGGTTTTCCAAGCAGGTGAAAACCGAACCGGCTTCCCTCGATCTCAGTTCTCTGCCCAAAGGCTTTGGATTCCAGTTCGAGATCAAGCTGACTGATACCACCGACAATGATTCCAAACCCATCCTCGAGAAGGTGGTGATGGAATTCAAAGACTAACCCTATCTTCCGGTCACCCGGATCCTCAGAAACTGGCGACCCGACCCACCGGACCTCGGCTCGCGTGTTCGCCAGGTCATGGTGGCGCTGCCATCACCATGATAGACGAAGGTCATCTCCTCTGTTTCCAGATCCCAGTTTGAGAGATCGTCCGAGCTCTCCACTGAGATGACCACATCGTCGGCCCTCAGATTTCTCCGGAAGGTCAACGTCAGATAGGTCTCACCGTCGATCAATACCGAACCCGGAGTCAACTCAGGCCCAACGGCGTATTCCACCAGATTGGGCACGCCATTGCCATTGTCGTCATCCGTTGCTACTCCCGAAAAAATCGTGCGATCGGACTCTCCCGGCGATCCCCCCGGCTCCGCGCTGGGCCTCCAGTTGGCCGGATCCGAAAGATTTGCCGTACCATCGACAACCATCAGAGTCAGACTCGGCCCGTTCCCGTCAGCCAGTTCGGTCCACGGAGCATTGTCCCCATAGGTGAAATCAAAAATGGTGTTTCCAAAATAATCCACCAGAGCAATTTGCTCACCCCCATTAGCCAGCCCGGTCCCGTTCTCGAACACGCCCGCGATCGCCGCTTGCTCTTCTGGTAAAAACGAGCCCGCATCGTTTACCACCATGATCCGGCCACCTGCCGGAAGAGTGGTATTCTGTGGAAAGGTAAAATCGATTCCCTCCGAGAAACTGGCCCCACCCAAATCAATGGTTTCTCCGGAGACATTCAAAAGCTCGATAAACTCCCGTCCTTCCTGGCCGGTTGGCGGATGATAATTGAGCTCCGACACAATCAAGTTGCCGGCTCTCGCAGGCGTCCCCACCACAAAGGTCGCCTCGGCCAGAACAGACCACTCTCCACCATGCAAGGCCCGGGCCTTGACCGTCAACGACTCTGTCAGATCAAGGGGAGCCGTATAGATTGTTCCCAGTGTATTGTCTGTCCATGCTTCGCGGGGATCCGATCCATCAGTCGTGTAATAGATCGTCCCGGCGGAAGTGGTCAGGGACAGGTCAAATCCTGGTGCCACTTCCCCACCGTGCTGCGAAAAGACCGGAGGATCAATTGATGGATAGAGACCATGGATCCGCAGTTGGGAGACCACGTGATCCGGTCGCGCCGGAAGGAAGACATCATTCACACGGTTGCGCTCGGTGGTCCATTCCCCGTCGCGGGTGTATGGAACGCTCCTTCGTTGATCCCCCCAACGGGCCGACTCCCCAATCACCGCGCTTTCAATTTCCATCGCCCTTTCCTCGAAACGGGCTGAAGCGTTTTGGGCAGTCAATGCCCCGCCATTAAAAAGATGCTTGTAGGCGCGGTCGGCATAACGAAGTTGGAATTCCGGGTTGTTGTCTTTCAACCGGATATAGATCGAGGCGATGCTGTCGGTGATGTCCCGGTTACTGGATCGGGAACTGGAATAAATTGGAAATGGATAATCGTAATCCCGTGTCCCGTTGGTATCGATCATGGAATACTCCATGTCCCAGGCGTAGGCCCGCCAGAGACCTCCGGGATTGTTGCGACGAACCAAACGCATGTTGTTGTGCCCAAAGTCATCGGGCCCGTCACGGGTCTGCATGAATTGATGGACCAGCATGTAGTCGATGAGGTTGTCCAGATCGATGTATTCTCCGATCGTCTCATACTCGATCTGAGAATCTAACAGATTGTTCGTATAGGCGATCATCTCGTCCCAGTGATCCTTCGTCCCTGAGAGAACCTCGACGCTGAATCGACGGTTGACCGCATCGTAGTCCGTATCGTCCCCACCGAAATGATCTTCACCAAAAGACCCATCGGGTCGCTCGGTCGGATTGTAAAGTCCCCAGTAGGTGCCATTGAGGAAGAGGTGGACAAACGTCGACCCGGCAGTCGGGTGCCCCATCGCTCCCTGGGTGTCTTTGGCAAAACTGTCCTGGAGAAAGGTGGTGGACATCCGATCTTCGGCACGCGTGCTGGTCCAGCTGTTGGCATTCTGGGCTCGCAACACCACCGTGTTGAATTTCTGCGCCACCCAGTCTTCGCCGAACAAGGGGTAGTCGAGCTTCTTCGGTCCGTAGTCGGCACGGAAAAGCAAACGCAGCGAATTCTTGGGGTTACTCCGGGAACCATTGCCGTGAACCCGAAGCCCGGCATCCACTTGCGTTGATCCGCTGGGATCGGAGGGATCGATGAATTCAATCGAAACCGGTCTCTCCCAGGCAATTCCACGTCCGCCGGTATTGGCGAGAATCCCGGTGGAGCGATCAAACAAGTTGTCGGGGTCGGTGACGATCGAAAGGGATTGAACCGACTGCATGGCTGACTCGATTTCTCCGCTGTAAGCGGGGCTATCGACAACATCCGGATCCATATTGGACTGCCGGATGATGTCAGCGGTGAAGAAATAGGTTTGGGTATCGACATTGGTCGGTGTCAGCCCTGATTTGAAAGCGGCTGCTCTCAACACAGTTGTTTCATCGATCGAAACAAGCGCTGAACCCACAGATGAAATCCCGTTGGTCAACGACGGCTCGGTTCCATCGGTCGTATGAACAATGGTCGCTCCGGGAGTCGAAGTCGTGATGTTGACGACAAAAGGTGTCTCGAAAAAACCACGATCAACATCGAAACTGGTATCGCCCACAAAACCAGAAGTCGCCGCTCCATTGGCTTCCCCGGGAGAGGGAGGAGAAAAGTATCCCGCCCCGCCATAGGAAATGTCTGTCCGTTGGGCTGGATAGTCGACGAACTCCGAAACCACTGTCACCCCATCGGGTGCCACCAAGGCGAGATATCCCCCGTCGGCGGAAATCTTGAAGTCGGTATGCGGCTCCGGCAGTCCGCGGCTTACCCCCGAGGCGAAGACAATCAAATGGGAATCCCCGGCCAAACTCATCCCGGCGGGAAACGTCCAACGAGTGGGATCCAGTGGGTCGTCCATAAGGTGGTAACCATCCAGCTCCAGAGCAAAGGCATTGGGATTATAAATTTCGATCCAGTCCGATGATTCTCCATCTTCATCAAGAAAGTCACTGTCATTGCTGGCAAGGAATTCACTGATGATTGGCGGAAGGACCGGAACATCGACTCCCACCGTGACCTCGACAGCAACCGAGCCCCCTCCATTGGTGGCAGTGAGAGTGTAAGTTGTCGTCGCGCCCGGACTCACCAAGAGAGTTCCCGCCCCGACATTCACCGAACCAATCCCTCGATTGATCTCGACCACTTCCGCACCCGCAACCTGCCAGCTCAAGCTGGTCGACTCCCCATTCGAGATCAAGGAAGGCGAAGCCGAAAATTCAACGATCTCAGGAAGAGGAGTCGCACTGCGAATCTGATAAGCATTGAGATGGGCATTACCGAACCCGTTGGTGGCAAGAGTGATGGTCTGACTCGGCCCATCTGCGACAAAGGCTCCGGTGGCAAACTGCCCGAATGAGCCGAGGCCTCCCGATGCCGCGACGTCGACTGTGTTCCCCTCGTTGTCACCGTATGTCATCACCCGTCCGCTGCAACAGGACCTCAAATCGGTGAAAAAAACCTGAATGACATAGGCCTGCCCGGGCACCAACGCCCCCCCTCCGACCGTGATCGAGGTGGAGGTGCCTCCACCGAAGTCCACGGAATTCAATAAACTGTCCAGTCCCGGATCCAAAGTCGACTGGGCGCTCAACGCGACGTTGGCGGCAGGGCTCGAAAGTAGGGAGTCCGAGGGAGAAAACCCAACCCCATTTACAGTCACGTTACCGCCATTCCCCGTCCCGTTCACCGCCTCAACCAAGCTTCCAACCGTTAGCACCGAACTGGGATCGACGGTGTCGGCACTAGCTTCCCAGACGATGGGCGCAGCCTGAAGAACCGGGGTCACCAACGCCAAAAGCGGCGGCGCAAGAAGTTGGCGAAATCTCATGAGCAATGGGAACGACCGGTCAATGGCCTAGTTTGCTTCGACTCTAAAGAACAAACGGTCCGCCCCGACAAGTCCGGCGGGAAGAACAAAGGTTTCCGTCGTGGAATTACCTTCGCCGGAAGCCGGAACAGAATCTCCAATGGTCACATCGAAATCAGTGAGATTCGTCGAAGAGACAATGTTGTAAAAACGACCCGGATCGGACGTCCAGGTCAGAGTGACCTCGTTGGTGCCAGCATTGAACTCGATCTCGGTCACTTCTGGGGCACTCAGGGAACCTCCCCCTTCCACCACCAAAATGGCGTTGAAATGAGAATTTCCGAATCCCGCTCCCCCAGGATTCAGCTGCAAAATCTGAGAGGTTGAGTTGGCGGTGAATGTCCCAATGGCAAACTGCCCGTAATCATCTGATTCTCCAGTCCCGAGAGTCGCTCCTGCCGCAACATCCACGGTATTTCCGTTGCCATCGCCGAAGGTCATGACACGACTGCTTTGCGCCGGGCGCTGTTCGTTGAAGAACACCTGAACGGTATAAAGACGCCCCGGAGTCAAACCGGTAATATTCCCCGGGAGATCGACAACTCCCGCTCCTCCTCCAAAGGAGAACTCCGAGATCAAAGCATCGAAGTCCGCATCACCTGTGGAAAAGATGCCCCCTGCACCATAGGCCGTCGAGAATCCGTTCCCAAGGTTGAGGGTTTCAAACACCGTGCCAGCCACCGTCAGGTCAGTTGCTCCTCCGTTGGCAGCAAAGACTGCAGCGCCTGGAACGAGATCCGCAACGGAAGAAGTATTCTGCGCGGGACTCCAGGTAACCGCTGCCGTTCCCGTGGGAACGATCACGTTGATTTCGACCGAAGCAGAGCTTGTCTCCACGGTGTCGCTCACCTCCACGGTCAGATCGTAAAGAACACTGTCCACCGCATTGATCGCTACGTTGGTGCGGAGCTCCCCATCATCGGGATCAAGAGTGAAGACATTCTCCGGATCTCCCGAGATGATGGAATAGCTTAAGGTATCTTCGGCATTTCCATCGGTCGCCATTAAGGTGGTGACCAAGGTTCCGGCCGGGGTTCCATCAGCGAGATCAATTGAAACATCATCAAGCTGGGGACGAACATTGAGTTCCTCGGGACCAGTCACCAGAATAGCATTGTAGTGGACATTCCCAAATGGGGTGGTTCCCATCGAAGAGTCCATCGTAAGTAACTGAGAGGTGGCATCCGCAGTAAATGTTCCCACGGCAAACTGGCCGTAATGATCGACTTGCACTCCGTCTGTCGGATCTCCTGCAGCAATCAAGACGGTATTTCCCTCCCCATCTCCAAAGGTCATGGCCCGGCTGTCGGTTCCGGGAGATCGCTGGTCATTGAAGAAAACCTGGATTTGATACTCCGTGCCAACCGTCAAGTCGTCCAGCAGCATGTCGCCAGTCACAATCCCGGTGGGCGTCCCAAAGGCATATGCCGTGGTTGAGATAAGAGCATCGAAGAACTCATCACCGGTCGTGGCGATCAACTCGGGAGCATATTGATTGAGTCCGATCCCCACCCGGGCACTGTCTGCGGCATCCTCCCCGGTGGGAGTAAAATCGATGGTCGTGTAATCGGATGGGAGAAAGATGTAGGAACGATTCCCGCTCGCTCCCCCATCGTTGATGGTCAAGGTGGCGTCACCGCCATTCAAGGCATGCACAATGGAGCCCTCGATAAGATCAGACTTGCCACTGGTATTGGCCGGCAGCCCCCAAGTAATGGGTGCCCCATGTGCAGCGAGGCCTGCCAGAACAAAAATTGGAAGGATAGGTTTCATAATCAAAGTTTCTTAAGGGATGTGATGAGAAAACCACCCTGCTGGAACAGGGTGGCCTGAACAAAAGTGACCGGGGGAAAGAACCGCCGGAGATGGACTTATCGCTTGCGGCGAAGGAGGCCAACGCAGGCCACCAGAGACAGCATGAGGCTACTTGGCTCGGGAATCACCCCAAGATCACGAACCTGAATCGCGGTGAAGTGGGCGTTTCCAAATCCTTGGGGAGCCAAAGTCAGATCGGGATCAGTGCCGTCGGCTACGAAGGTTCCAATGGCATACTGACCAAACGGAGCGGTGTTTGCGTTGTTCGGACTAGCTTCGAGATCAACCGTGCCTCCTCCTGTGGACGATCCATAGCGCATGACCCGATCTTGCTGGGCGGAGCGTTGATCGGTAAAGAAGACCTGAATCTCAATTGTATTTCCAGAGGTAAACGCCCCCAAATCGATAACTGAGACTCCGGTACCGCCACCAAAATCCACTTCGTCCAGGAGACTATTGAAACCCGTATCGCCGGTGGTTCCGCCACCAAGCAATCCCACCCCCACTGGAGAGCCAGCCAAGAGATCAGATCCGGTGAAACTGACGCCGTTAACGGTGACATTGGAAGCCCCGCCATTGAGAGCCGATAGGCTGGTTCCATTGACACTGACATCCGCGGCAGAGGTAGTGTCAGTGGCCGCTCCCCAGGAAATAACGGCTGCCTGGGAGAGATTCAATACGGCGATTCCGCCAAAAATAGTCAAGGTGCGCTTCATCACGATTCGTTGTCGAGTTGCTTACGCGATTCGCATTGAAGATTGCGACGCTGACAAAAAAACGGTAGATTGCAAGTCTAATCCGAAAGTTCTCAAAAGCATCAGGAAAAATTTACCCTGTCCCCCCGATCATACCGCATTGGGTTCGCAACAGAAGATACCGTTTCTCTTGATGCCGACCTGCAGCCTCCTGTTCCCCGCCATCAAATACCAGAACCGAACAAAAAGTTACGCAAGGTTGCCACGCCCGGACTACTTGGCTCTCCTCTTGGTCTCTTTATACACTTTCTGGAAACCCGGGTACTGCTTCCACGATTCAAAGAAAGCCTGATATCTGGGATCCTTCACCCAGAATTTGGACTCGGGCACCGATTTTGGATCAAAGTCATCGGGATAATCCTTGCCTGCAATACTGTTCTGGACCGATTGAAACCAAGTCCGGTAAAGCCCGACCATCTTCTTAAACCGCTCCGGATGCTCTCCGGAAACATCAGTCGTTTCTCCGGGATCCTTGCCAAGATCATACAAGGCAAACTCATCTTTCGAAATCTTCAACGAGGCCAACTTGAACTGATTGTCCACCAAGGCTCCCTTCCCCAGGAAGTGAAAGGGAATGGGGTTCTCGCGCTTTTTCAGCTCTTTGGTGAAAAGTGTCTTCAAGCTCTCACCATCGACCGGCTTCAACAGTGACTCTTCCGGAAGATCCAGCAAGTCCACTATGGTGGGAAAGATATCCATGGTCGACGCCGGATAGGACGTCACTCTCGGCTTGATTCCGGCAGGCCATTCGACGATCCCCGGAACACGCAGTCCCCCTTCCCAGACCGTCCCCTTGTTTCCACGCAAACCGCCGGTGGTCGATGGCTTGATTCTCGGGAGCCCGCCATTGTCGGAGCAAAACCAAAGAATGGTATCCTCTGCGGCCCCGAGATCCCTCAACGTTTTTCGCAAAAGGCCCACACTCCGGTCAAAGGCAACCAGCTCGGCGTAGTGCTGCGCGCTCCTCTTATCAAGATCAACAAAGGGAGCCATATCAGCCTCGCTGGCCTCAAACGGATCATGAGGTGAGCCATCCCAGATCACCGTGAAAAAGGGCTTCTCCTTGGCGAGTTGACTCTTCATGAACTTGATCGCTTCGCCCACAATCACCTGAGAGGAGTCACCCTCGAATTGATGAACGCCGTCGTGACTCCCCATCAGGGGATCGAGATCAAAAAAGTTCGTCGCCGTCATCCAGGTCTCGAAGCCAAAACCCGCCGGGCCGTATGGATCGTCCTTGAGGACCGGAACGCCCGCCCCGCGCAATCCGTTGAGGTGCCACTTCCCGAAATGGCCCGTGGCGTACCCGGCCTTCTGAAGCGCAGAAGCGATCGTTCGTTCAGGCAGCCTCATCGCCTTACCGTGGGAAGGAACTCCCGTGCGATCATTGGCCCGACCGGTTAAAACAGAAGCCCGCGTCGGGGAACACACCGGCGCGCCGGCATAGAATCGATCAAGGCGCAGCCCGTTCTTCGCCATCGCATCGAGATTGGGAGTCTTCAACACCGGATGTTTGTAATAACCGGTCTGCCCCCACCCCTGATCGTCGGTCATGATCAGGATGATGTTGGGCTTCTTGGCCCACAAGGTCTGAACTCCCAGCAGGAAGAGAATGACGAGATATTTCATTCCGATAAGGAATTAAAATGAGAGTAGCTTACTTGCCCGGTGCCTTGACCGGAGGAACGGAAAGCTTCCGGCACCAGATATTGCGGTACCTGACTGGATTGCCATGGTCCTGAAGCGAAAGTCCGCCCGCCGGTTGCTTCCCACCGGCCTGCACCGAAAACTGTGTCACGATCCCATTGTGCAACACCGTGATGGAGCCGGGCTGGATCACTTTACCACTGGCATCTTTCTTCTCCCGGATGCAAATGACATCATAAGTCTGCCACTTGCCAGGCCCACGGCTGGCATTCACCAGTGTCACACTCTTCTTGTAAAGTGACGAAGCCTGTCCATCGGGATAGGTGTCGTTCTCAAATGAATCGAGAACCTGAACTTCCGGATAACCTCCAATAAAGACGCCGCTATTCCCCCGCCCCTGACTATTTCCTTTTACCTCGGCTGGCGTGCACCACTCGATGTGCCACTGACAATCTCCCTCCACCTGGTCGCGGGTCTGGATCGCACCCGTTCCCCGGACCACTTCCATAAAGCCCTCCTTCACCAACCACTTGGGAGCATCATTGCCGTCCTTGCCTCTTCCTTTCCACTTCGAAAGGTCCTTGCCATCGAAGAACACCACGGCATCAGAAGGAACGGATCCAGCTTTGGCATCCGTGGAGAATCCGGGAGGCGTTACCACCGCCGGCCTCATCGACTGGACCTTTTCCTTACTCCACTTCCCGGCTTCGGAAAGAGGAACAGATTCTTCGGCGTTCAGGGACGAAAGCCCTGCAAAAAGAACGAAAGCGAACGAGCGATAGTGTTTCATGGCGTGTAGTTTTAATAGAAGGTCTTCGTCGACCCTCTAACACTACGTCAGCACCAGAACTCGCTTTCAAGCCCCTTGTCTAGAAATCCTACTTCGCCTCCGATGACACCAATTTCCCATCGATGATGACATGGGTGGTGTGGGTCACGGTTTCCAGCGGATCACCATCGAACAAGGCAAGATCAGCATCCTTTCCCTTTTCCAGAGAACCAATTCGATCATCGAGACCAAGAATTCGTGCAGGATAGAGAGTGCAAGCAGCCAGCGCCACCTCCTGAGGCAATCCATAGGCCGCTGCCAAGGCGGCCTCGAAATGAACCACCCGGGTCTTGGGAACGTACTTCTCATAGCCAGACTGGAAAGCAAAAGGGATCCCCTTCTCGTGCAATTTTGCTGCCAAGGTGAAAGTCATATTCTCCAGGTCTCCAAACGGTCGGGCCATTGTCGGATGCACGATCACAGGAACCCCGGCCTCCTTGATTTCATCGAGCAAGAGGTAAGCCTCTGCAGCACCGTCAAGAATGAGATCAAAACCAAACTCCTCGCGAAGACGAAGGGCCGCCGCGATATCCTGGTGACGCTGGGCATTGATCAAAAGAGGCACCTTCTTGTTCAATACGTCGACGAGGATCTTTTGTTTGAGATCCAGCTCGGGCGCCTCCTGATCGGGATCGCCTTCTGCCTCCGCAATCTTCGCAATTTGCGTCCGGGCCTTCAAAAGTTGGGCCCGCAATAGAGCAATCGCTTTGGATCGTGTTCCGGCTGACTCTCCGAGTGCTCCCGCGCCCAGAGTCGAAGCCACCGCCGAAACCGGTGCCAGAGTATCTTCGGTGGACGTGATGGAGGGAACATTGGTTTTCACCACCATGAGCTGCCCCGAGACGAGACTTCCGGGAGCATGACCGGTGTGCAAAGTCGTGACGCCAAGATTTCGAACCCAGTCAACGAGAGGATCGCGACCGTTGTAGGCATCAATCGCACGAAGCTCGGGCTGGATGGGCTCTGACTTCTCCAACTGCTCCTGATCGTGTTTGGGCGAGTTCAGAATTCCCGAAAGCCCCACCGTGGCGTGAGCATCAATGATGCCGGGAGTCACCACCTTCGCGGTAATCGTTTTGTACCCCGAAGGGATCTGCACATCAGGTCCTACCGCTTCGATTTTGCCTTCGGCGTTACAGAGGACAATGGCGTTCTTAATCGGCTTCAGGTCCCCGGTCATCGGGAACAAGAGATCGGCTTTGACTGCAACCTGACCATAGATCGAAGCCGCCAGAACGAAGAGAAGGAGAAGAATTTTAAACATCGAAACGAAAGTTTGAGATTAGCGATAGAAACAGCAGCCGGCGGCCTTGCGCCCATGGCCCGCTCCATATCCACCTTCCGCGAAAAGGCGGTCCTGTTCATTCGAAAGATCAAACACCTTGCGACCTTCAATATGGGTCTCCAGCACTCGGGTGTAGATCGAAAATGGATCTCCGGACAACACCACGAAGTCCGCCTTCTTCCCCGCATCGAGGGAACCTGTGGAATCTTCAAGGTCCAGCATCTTCGCCCCGGCAAGAGTCAGGGCCTCAAGGGCTTTCTGACGCGACATTCCGGCACGCACGCCAATAGCGGCATTCCGCAAGAACCACCGTGAGTCATTGATGGGATCATCGGTATGCAATGCCGTTAACACACCGCGCTTCTCAAGTTCGGCGCCATTCCGCCATTCGAGATCGCGGGCCTCGAGCTTCCCCCCGGGGGAATCGAGAAAGATGATGGAGCAAGGGACTTCAGCCTCGGCAATTTCGTCGGCCACCTTCCACGCTTCCGAGACATGATGCAGCACCACCTTGAACCCGAACTCCTTTTTAAGACGAAGCACGGTGAGAATGTCATCGTGTCGATGGGTATGATGATGCACCGTCCGTTTCCCTTCCAAAATATCAGCGAGGGTTTCCAACGCGAGGTCCCGTTCAAAAGGAGCATCCTTGTCCTCCCCTTCAAAATGCTTCGTCCTCTTCTCAAGGTACGTCCGGGCATCAAGGAACCTCTGCCGCACCAGAGCGGCCGACTTTCCTCTCGTTCCCGGGAAAGGACCCGACTCGCGGATCGAATTGGTCCCGTTGGCCATTTTCACCCCCCCTGCAAAGGACCCGTCGGGCAACTCAATCGCAAGATCCTCAATGGTATTCCCTTTGCGCAACTTGAGATAAACTGTCTGACCGGAGAGAAGGTGTCCCGAGCCCGCCATCAAGTTCACCGTTGTGATCCCCCCGGCCCGCGCTTTATCGATCGAGGTGTCACGGACATCAATGGAGTCCATCACCCGCACCTCCGGCTGAATCGGCGAGGAACTATCCGCCCCGGCCACCTGACCAATGTGAGAATGAGTGCAGATCAACCCGGGAATAATGGTTTTCCCTTCACAATCGATCCGCTCGGCGCCTTCCGGAATCTCCACATCTTTTCCAACCGCCACGATGGTGTCCCCCTTGATCAGTAGGGTGGCCCCGTCGACTTTCGGGCCCGACACCGGATAGATGGTGGCATTTGTGTAGGCTCGGACCTCCGCCTTAGGCTCGGACGCTTCCTGAGCCGACGAGAAAAAGAACGGCAGGACCAAAAGCGGCGCCAGGGCAAGGGTGAGCAAATTGCGGGAACGCATGACGGCGGGACGCTAGCACAATTGGATTCGAAAAGGAGCAGCTTTTTGTCTCTGACAGTTTGGCCCATCAATGGGATACTAGTTCGGTCATGAAAGCGATTCAGTTTCTCCGCAATAGCAGCGAGCCCGGCTCGGCAACCGATGTCGAACTGCCCGATCCGGTCGCCACCGGACGGGACGTCCTCGTCAAGGTAGAGGCAATCGCGATGAATCCCGTCGATTACAAGGTCCGCCCCAACGACGGAGACCCGCCCAAGACGGTCGGCTTTGATGCCGCCGGCACCGTGGTGGCCATCGGAGAAGAAGTCACGATGTTCTCCGAGGGAGATCGGGTCTATTACGCCGGCGACGTCACCCGCCCCGGGTCCAACGCCGAGCTTCAACTCGTCGATGAACGGATCGTCGCCAAGGCTCCCCGCTCATTGGACGCCCCTACCAGCGCAGCCATTCCCCTCACCGCTCTGACCGCCTGGGAATCACTCTTTGACCGCCTGGATATCAATCCGGACACGCCCGAAGAGAACCACAATCAAACTCTCCTGTTGATCGGCGGAGCAGGAGGCGTTGGCTCCATCGCCATCCAGCTCGCCAAACTGGCAGGTCTCACCGTCATTGCGACCGCCTCCCGCCCCGAAAGCGCCGACTGGTGCCGGAAGTTGGGCGCCGACCACATCATCAGTCACCACGGTGACATGCCCGCTCAACTCAAAGAGGCAGGCTTCGAGACCGTCAGCTATATTGCCAACTTCAATGACATCGATGGTTGCTGGGAAGCGATGGGTGATATGATCGCCCCTCAAGGAAGCATTGTCCTCATTACCGGTCATCAAGACCAACTTGATCTCGCCGGAACTTTCAAAATGAAAAGCGTCAGGATCTGTTGGGAGTTCATGTTTACCCGCTCGATGTTCCAGACTGAAGACATGATCCTCCAGCACGAGATCCTGACCCGGGTTGCCGGTCTCATCGACGAGGGGAAACTGAAAGCCACCGCCAGCTCCAACCTCAGTCCGATCAACGCCGAGAACATCCTCGAAGGCCACCGCCGCCTCGAATCCGGCAGCAGTATCGGCAAGCTGACCATTTCCGGCTGGCAATAGCACCAGACGGACGCCTTCTGGGCTGAGCTCCGACGTCCGGTCTCGGGCTAATTTTAAGAGCTTCTATCGGCGAGTGAATTGAGGTAACTGGCTCCTTATTTCACGCGAAGAAGCTTTATGAAAATTACCAATCTCGTCTTCCCGCCCTTCGCCAGAAGACTGGCTCTTGCCACGTTCCTGCTTTCTCTTCCCTGCGCCTCTGCAGAAGAAGGAAACCGCACACCGGAAGAAGCGGGCGAGACCAAGGCAAAAGGAAAAAAGAAAACAAAGAAAGCTGCTGTCGAAAAAAAGAAGCAGGACCTGACAGCCGCCGACTACGGGCGCTGGGAAGGTTTGGGAGGCCAAACCCTCTCGGATGATGGCCACTGGTTGGCAAGTGAAGTTCGCCGCGTCGACGGAGAGAACACACTGCATCTCTATGACCTGAAGAACAAGAAAAGCGAACCACTCGCATCCTACAAGCAGGGCGAACGTCCGGTCTTTTCCAATGACAGTGCCTGGCTTGTGGTAGGCATCGGCAAGTCACCCGAGGAAATCAAAAAATTGAAGAAGATGGGAAGCAAAGCTCCCAAGCCCGCCGGACGAACCTTGAAGCTGAGGAAACTGGAAGACGGCGAAACCGTCGACCTCAAGAACGTGGGCGCCTTCTCATTCAGCGATGACAGCCGCTTTGCCGCGATGGAAATCGTGCCCAAGCCATCCGGACCTCCTACACCCGGTGCGGCTCCAAAATCCGGACCAGGAAAGGTATTGATCATTCGCGAATTGAGCACCGGGAAGGACACCACCTTTGGAAACGTCGTCAAACATTCTTGGAGCGACCATGGCGCGATGATGGCCATGGTGGTCGATTCGCCTTCCATCAGCAATGCCTTGCAGGTGTTTGATCCCGCAAGCGGAGTCTTGAAAACCCTCGATGCGTCCGAGGAAAACTATACCAGCTTGCTCTGGCGGAAAGACGCCATGGATCTCGCCGTGATGAGGGAGATGAAAAAGGAGAAGGAAGAGACCTCTCACACTCTGCTCGCTTGGAGGAAACTCGATGGTGAGCCGGAAGAATTTCGCTATGAGCATCCGGAAGACAAAAACTTCCTGGAAGGCATGTATCTCACCGCAGAAGACTTGAGTTGGTCGGAGAATGGCGAAGCTCTTTACGGCAGCCTGAAGACCCGGAAGAAGAAGCCTGAGGTAGAAGCCCCCGAGAAAAAGGAGGCGGCCAAGCCCGAGAAGAAGGAAAGCAAACTCGCCCCCGGGGGTGACTCCAAGCCCAAGCCACCTTCCGGCAAAGAAGATGAAAAGACGCCACCGAACAAATCCCTTCGCGAAACGATCGAAGCGAACTCGAACGTCGAAGTCTGGCATTCCAAGGACGTGGACATCATGCCCTTGCAGAAAAAGAAGGCCCCGAGGTTGAAGAACCCGAAGCGTAGCGCAGTCTGGTGGTTGAAGAGCGGCAGCCTTGTTCAATTGGGAGATGATCTCACGGAATCAGTGAGCATCCTGCGTAGCGGCACTCATGCTGTGGGCAGGGACATGACTCCCCACGAGCGAACCGCAATGTTCGGCCCACGACTCTACGATCTCTACCTCATCAATACGAAGAACGGAAAAAAGAAGCGCATTCAAAAGGGGCTCAAGTATGAACTGACGCCAAGCCCCAATGGACGCTTCCTCCTGTTCATCAAAGACGGCCATGTCTGGTCGCATGACGTAAAGTCGGGAAAGCATCGCAACCTTACCAAGGATCTCGATACCCACTTCACCAATCAGGAGGACGACACGCTCGCCGAAGAGAAACGTCCTTATGGAAATGCTGTTTGGTTGAAAAACTCCTCGGCTGTCCTCTTGTTTGACCGCTTCGACATCTGGCAGGTTGCTCCCAACGGTTCATCCGCGGTCAGGTTGACCCAGGGAGCCAAGGAGAAGATTCGCCACCGGCTTTCAATGGCCAGCTTCCACAAGGACGATCAAGGAACCATTAACCCGAAAAACAAGATCTTTGTCGCCCTCTACGGTGAACTCACAAAGAAGTCCGGTTATGCCCGGTTGATACTGGATCGCTATGGCAAGAAACCAGGCAAACTCGAGAACCTCCTGTGGGAGGATCGACTCGTGAGCCGCCTCAGCAAAGCCGGAAGAGCAGACCGTTACCTCTTTTCACGAGAGCGCGCCGACGACTCACCCGATCTCTTTGTCAGCAACGGGACACTGAAGAAAGCGAAGCAGCTCACCAACACCAACTCGTTTCAAAAGGACTATCACTGGGGACGTTCCGAGCTGGTTGACTTCAAGAACAAGAACGGTGTTCCCCTTCAAGGAATGTTGACTTACCCGGCCAACTACGAGGAAGGGAAGAAGTATCCCATGATCGTTTATATCTACGAAGAGCGGTCACAAAATCTCCATCGATATTATGTGCCGACGGAGAAGCACCCTTACAACCCCTCGGTCTATTCAGCGGAGGGCTACTTCGTCTTTCAACCGGATATTGTCTATCGACCTCAGGAGCCCGGGATCTCCGCGGTGGAATGTGTCGTTCCCGCTGTCGAAACGGTCCTCAAGAGCGGCATGATTGACAAGGACCGGGTCGGGCTCGTTGGTCACTCCTGGGGAGCCTACCAGACATCCTTCATCGTGACTCAAACCGACCTCTTCGCGGCAGGAATCGCCGGAGCGCCCCTGACCAACATGATGAGCATGGCGGTCAGCGTTTACTGGAACAGCGGTCAAACCAACGCCTGGATCTTTTCGGAATCACAAGGAAGGATGGACAAACCTTTCTGGCGCGACGTGGACAACTACGTGCGCAACTCCCCCATCCACGGGCTCGACAATCTGAACACTCCGCTTCTCATGGCCTTCGGCGACAAGGATGGAGCCGTCGACTGGGGACAAGGAGTGCAAATGTACAACGCTGCACGATGGGCCGGCAAAGAAGATGTCGTAATGCTCGTCTACCCCGGAGAGAATCACAGCCTCGCCAAGGAAGAGAATCAGGTGGATTACCACCACCGGATTCTTGAATGGTTCGGCCACTACCTGAAGGGCGAAGAAGCCAAGAAGTGGATCACGGAAGGCAAGTCATTCCTCGATCGGCAGAAAGAGCTGGAGGCCAAGAAAGAGAGCAAACCCAAGCCATCTTCTCTAGCCCCTGAAGCCAAGAAGCCTGAGGTGAAACCTCAGAATAAAAGTGAGGTGAAGCCCCCTGCGGAGAAGAAAAAGAAAGCCAAGAAGCCTGGAAAAAAGGAAAAATCAAAGGACTCCTCCAAGACCGCAAAATCGAAATAAAGCCGCCCGAAAACCTCAACAACTGGAAGACCATGCCCCAACTCACCATTATCGCCCACATCCACGCCCACGCAGATCAAACCGACTTCGTGAAGATCGAGCTTCTCAAAATCGTAGCTCCCACCCTCGCCGAGGAAGGATGTCTCAACTACGACCTTCATCAGGACAATGAAGACCCCGCTCATTTTTTCTTCTACGAGAATTGGGCATCCCGGGACCTCTGGCAGAAGCACATGGAGTCCGACCACCTCGCCGCATTCCAAGAGAAGACCGACGGATCCATCGACAAGGTCGTCTTGCACGAAATGAGTCCGGTGAAGTAACTCTCACCGCGAAAACTATTTGTATGACAAACCTTCATCCCGCCGTATGATGGCGCGATAACTGTTCGCTTGCTGTTCTTTTTTGCCGCCATGGGGTCGGCTTTCTGCCAAGAGAAACCTACGTTCCTCACCAAGGACGACCCGACTCCCGATGGCAAACGCTGGGTTCGCGTCGATGAAATGTCCGATGAATTTGAAGGCGACACGATCGACCTGAAAAAGTGGCAGACCGATCCCAAGGGCAATGGCTGGATGTGGATCGGTCGACCTCCCGGACTCTTTCAGCCGGAAAATGTCGTGGTGAAGGATGGTCGCATGAACGTCACCGTCGGCATGCTCGAAAAACCCCTCACCATCCGGGAGCAGGAATTCACCCACAAAGGAGCCATCGTCCGCTCTCATCACGCCGGCCAACCCGGTTGGTATTTCGAAACCCGCATGAAAGCCAATGCCACCGAAATGTCCTCGACCTTCTGACTCATGACCAAAGGCCAGACGATCAAGAAACTGGAACTCGACATTCAAGAGTGCGTTGGCCGGGTGAGCGAAAACGCGGCCAGCTGGGTCAAGGACTGGGACCAGATCTACCATTCAAACCTGATCCATCGCGTCAACAAGCACAACCCCACCAAAGTGCAACTTCAGGCCCAGGTCCGTCCAGAGACCAAGAACCACGAACGATTCTACATCTACGGTGCGTGGTGGAAGTCCACTGAGGAAGTGCAGTTCTTCCTCGACGGAAAATACGTCTACTCGATCAAACCCAAAGTCGCCTGGGATGTCCCGGCCTACATTCAGATGGCCATCGAAACCTACGATTGGAATCCCGTTTCTCCCAAAGGCGGGATCATCGAGACCGGCACCTGGGAACAACGGACCACGAAGTACGATTGGGTCCGTACCTGGAAACTTGAAGACCTGAAGCGCTAAGGCTGACCTAGAGTCCCTTCAGGTACTTCATGCTCTCCTTGATGCTGGCGATGGGATCGGGTGACTGATCCTGTTCGACATGGCAATGCACCACACCGGCAGCACGTCCGGCTTCGATCACGGGCTCCATCGGAATCATTCCGTTCCCGAGTTCCTTGAAGGCCTCCTTGGGCATCCCCCCATAAATGGGAAGCTCCAATCCTTTCTTGAGATCCTTGAGGTGCAGCTGGGACACACGGTCCTTGAGCTTCTTGATCAGCCCAACCGGATCTATCCCGGCAGCCTGAACCCAGAAGACATCCACCTCGAATTTCATCTCGGGCGCGAACTCCTTGATGAAGACTTCATATCCGTTTGATCCGCCCATGGGCTGATACTCAAAAGAATGGTTATGATAGGCCAACTGGATTCCGGCCTCCTTGGCAATCACCGCGGCCTTGTTCAGATTTCCGGCCACCCGCTTATACCCGTCCAAATCCTTGCGATCCTTGTCGTGAAGATAGGGCACAACCAGATGGCCCAAATTGATCCCCTTGGCCTTCTCCACGATCTTCTTGAAATCAGAGAAGCCTTCGTCGGAGGGATTCACGGCAGTCTCCCATTCAAAGTGGCAGGAGTTGACCTTCAATCCGTTGTCCTTCGCAGCCTTGATGAGATCGTCGCACTTCGGAAATCCATACAACTCGGCCTGCTTATATCCGGCCTCAGCCATCGCCTTCATCGTGCCAGGCGCATCGGCTTTCAGTTGATCGCGCAAGGTATAAACCTGCAGCCCGATATTGGCTCGGTATACGCCGTCTTTGGCGAGGGCCTGGAGAGTGGCGGAAGTTCCCGCGAACAGCGAGGTTCCAGCGGAGGTGCGGAGGAAGTTGCGTCGATTCATGCTGGCAGAAAGAAACCATACCCAGGACGAGGCGACCAACGATTTCCTGCATTTCCTACTTCTTTTTGAAAAGCGGGCTAAGGGCCACCTCCTTGACCAAATCCCTGAGCGGGTAACCGGACGGTTTCAGCTCGGCCAGGATCGCCTCCACATCATCAGCATCTGAAAACTCCACCGTTCTTCCCAACCCGTAGGCGAGAACCGACTCCACCAACTCCTCGGCCAGCCGGTCTTCATGGGCAAGGAGAAGGCGCTTGAGTTCACTGACATCAGCAAAAGCCTCTCCACCGGGAAGAACTCCACCCGGTTCAATTGGGATCTGCTTCCGCCCCACCTTCTCAGTGATGCGCCACGCTCCGGTGGTATCAAAATTCTCCAGACCGAAACCGATGACATCCATCTTCTTGTGGCAGGAAGCACAAGTCGCGCGCTCTTGATGAAGCAAAACCATCTGGCGATTCGTCATCGGCTTGTCGGAGGCCTCATCAAGCTCGGGCACGTTGGGTGGCGGAGGCGCCGGCTTGTCATGAAGGATCTTTTCCATCACAAGTGCGCCACGGATGACAGGTGACGACCGCTCTCCATTCGACCCCGCCACCAGAAATGCAGCCTGGGTGAGAAGTCCACCCCGATGGGAATCAGCCGGCAGTTTGACTTTCCGGAAGGCATCATCACGGGTTTCGGGAAATGGCAATCCATAGTGATTGGCAAGAGCCCCATTGATCACAACGAAGTCTGAGTCGATGAGATTGCGGGCCGGAAGATTCTCCTTGAGAAGGGCCCCGAAGAACTCGCGAACCTCCTTTTTGGCATCCCGCTGAACCCCTTCATTGAAATGATGATGCTCACGCGTGTTGATGGTGATGGCATCGTAGCGTTCGAGATGCGTCCATTGGTTGATGAATCCATCGCGAAAGTTTTCCGCTTTAGGATCGGCAAGAAGCCGGTCGACCTGTTGGGAAAAGATCTCCGGATTGGAGAGATCAGCATCGTAGAGTTCGTCATCGGGCGGACTGCTCCAGAGAAAGTAGGAAAGCCGGATGGCCAGCTCGCGGTTGTCCAAAAGACCATGCGGTTCATCCTGAGCAGGGACGGCTTCCTGAATGAATAAGAAGCTGGGCGATGCGAGGACAATCCCCATCACCTCGGTCATCGCCTCGCGATAGTTTTTGCCGGCAGCGCGGAGGTCGACGAAGTTCTTATGAAGGGCATCGAGATAGTCGGGCTCGGGAGCCTTGCGGCGGAAGGCAAGGGTAGCGAATTTTCCCAGAAACTCGCGGGCTGGTTTGTCGTGGTTGAGGTAGGGGCCGTTCTTACCGGTTTCTAATCCGGGATAGAGAAGGTCTTCGAAGGCGGGGCGTTTTTCGGGATAAAAGGGCCCTTCAATCTCAACCCAGTCGAACCAAAGGGACGGCCGCGGGTCGGGATGCTTGCGAGGGTCCTTCAGGCGGCTGATATAACCTCGGGTGCTGTTGATGGCATAATCGGGAACATTCTCACGAACATTGATGGAAAGCTGCGAAGAGCCCATGCGTGCCCGGGTGCGAAGAACCACCGACTCGGGACTCTCCGGGGTGCCCGACATCTTGAGCGTGCCATGAATGCGGTTTCGATCCCAAAGGCGGATGTATTTTCGGAGTTCATGTGGCTCGCCGACGATTCCACCATGAACCCGGACGAGGTAGTCGCCTCGAATGTCGGTGTGCTGATGAGCGTTTGACCATTTGGCGACATTGGAATTATAGGCACCGGTGTCTACGTGTGGATACTTGAGGTAGGCCCGGGGCATTTCGGCGCGGGAGTCCCATTGTCTGACCAGGATCTGCATTTCTCCTTCGTCGTTGAACCCCGCCTCCCTCCAGGTCTTCCCTGCATCGAGGAGGGCTTTCTTGCGGTCCTTCTCGGCGAGGTCTTTACGCATCCGCTTGGTCACTCGGTCCTCTGCTTCGAATCGAGCTTTAGCGGGCTTCCTACGTTTCTGAGTATTGTAGCGAAAAGCAGTGGCAGCGACTTCACGCCCCAAATCGAGATATTTTTCGAAGTGGGCCGAGGTGAAAAACTGTTCTTCGCCCACCGTGTCGAAGGTGGCGATCTCACCGTCATCGGGAATCTCGTGGAGCGCGACTTCGAAGCCGAAAAGATGGCGGATGGTGGCGGCATACTCGCGCTTGTTGAGGCGGCGCATCTTGATTTCGCCGCCATGGTCCGTGAGACGTTTACGGGCGGTGAGAACGGAGCCGGTAATGGAGTCGAGAGCCGCCGCCATCTCATCATTGGTGGGATGTTTGTCGGCATCGAATGGAGGCATGTCGCCACCATTGAGCTGATCGAGAACATCCTGCCAACGCTGGGCGGTATCATTGTCGGTAATCTTCCAGTCGGTTTGATCAAAGCGGACTTGCCCCTTCTGCTTGTCGGGTCCGTGACATTCGATGCAGTAGCTCTCGAGGAAGGGCTGGAGTTTTTTGGAATCCAGAACAGTTGCTTCAGGAGCTGCGGCAGACGTGGACACAAGGGTTCCCACGAGAAGGCAATGGAGAGTCTTCATGCGAAGTTAACTGAGAAGCTCGGGAACAATCCCGGTGCTGTGACTGAAAGAGTCCTGCTTGATTCCAGCCTCATGCATCAGCGTGAGCCAGTAGTTGGCCAGCGGGGTGTCTTGTTTTGAAAGCACGATGTTACGACCGTGTTTGATCTTCTCGGCACCTCCTCCCGTGACGATGGCAGGAACATTCTTAAGTTCATGGCCACTTCGAAGGTTGGAGCCGAAACTGACGATGCAGTTGTCGAAGAGGCGGCTGCCGTCACTGTCCTTGGCTTCCTTCAAGCGATCGATGAAGTGAGCAAACAACGAGGTGCATTTCTTATCGCGCTCGCGTGAAGCCAAAATCCGTGGTTGGGAGAATCCGTAGTGGCTCAGCGAGTGAGCCTTAAGTTTGATCCCCATGCCCGCCAACAGCGAGCAAACGGGCTGCCTGTACGAAACAACCCGGGTCATGTTGGTCTGCAACGCCACAATGATCATGTCATACATCAGATGGATCGCTTCTTCTCCCGTGATTCCTTCGTCGGGCATTTCGAAGGACGCATTGGGCTTGGGAATATCGGCCCACTTGGCTTGACGCTCGAGCCCCTTTTCAACCTGACGCACTCCGGTGAAATACTCATCGAGCTTCTCCTGATCTCCTTTGCTCAAGGTCCGCTTCATGCCACCCCCATCGATTCTCACCAGATCGAGAATGCTCTGCTTTTTCTTGAGCCGGGCATCCAATTCTTCACGGGAATCGCCGGGATGCGCGAAGAGGGTGCGGAAAAGATCAATCGGGCGATTGATGCCCGGAATGGGGTTACCGGAATCATCCCACGCCAGAGAAAGGCCCTTGCCGTGACCCGAATTTGCTCCTCCGTCAGCCTCTTTCGCCGAAAGAACGAGGGAGGCAAAACGAGTGTCCTTCCCGAGATGCTGCGCCGCAATCTGGTCGCAAGAGATGGAGTTATGAAATCGCTTTCCCGGAGTACCTGCGACGTTAGCCCCTGTCAGGTAGGACGTGCTCCCTCCATGGGGATCGGAAGCCCCCAGGTTGGTAAGGTTGGTCACCATCGTGATATCATTCTGATGCCGCGCCAAGGGAGAGAGCCCCTCGGTCATTCCGATCTGGTCAAAGCGACCGGCTTTCTTCGGATAGAAAGTATCCTTGGTGAATCCAAATCCTCCTCCTAGAAATACCATTCGTTTGGGTGGAGCCGTAGACAGCGCCTTCCCAGAAGCGAAGGTCTCAAGAAAAGGAAGAGCCAGAGCCGAGCCTCCGAAGCGGAGAAATGATCGTCGGGTTGTGGAATCGGTATGGAAGGACATCGAAAAATGAAGCTTTCTGCAGTGGCAGTTAATCTACCTCTTCCTCATCGCGATTCTATCGCTTTCCGCATTCCCAAAACGAGGGAGGGAGAATTCCTTGTTCCGAGGACAAATCGGGCCTGTCACAACCGTCAACTTTCCCAATCCAGACTCACTTTCGATCATTCACTGAAGAGGGATTCTCTTTCTTGAGAAAGTCGTATTCCGGATTCTCAACCTTACCCTTGGCCCCCTTGAAGACAGCGCGAAGTTCGTTTTGTGAAGCGGCATCCTTTCCCTGGTCCCCGGTAGACTTGATCCAATCAACAAGAAGCTTCCGATGGCTTTCAAGTTCACCGGCATACTTCGGATCACCAGCGAGATTCTTCACCTGATCCGGATCTTCAGTCATGTCGTAGAGCTCCTCGGACGGGCGCCGGGCCGCATCGTGATAAGAGGCCTGCACCTTCGAAAGTTCTCCACCCGCGAAGAGTTCGCGCAGGGTTTTCAAGCTGGCGTAGTTCTCCCGATATTGCAGTTGGTAGAGAGCACGGTCGGTGTGGAAATTCCGGATGTATCGAAAGCGATCGGTGCGTACCGTCCGGACGCGGTCGATGGCCACTCCCAATCGATCCCGGGCTCCGATCACATATTGCCGCTTCGGGCCTTCTTTCGCGAAGAAGTCCCGCCCTTCCATGAACTCCGGAACGCCGATGCCTGCCAGGACCAGTGAGGTCACCGGAATATCAATCCCACTGATCAGATCAGCCCTCTTCGCCTTCTCAATCCCCGGTCCCCGGACCACGAGAGGAACCTTCAAGCCGGCCTCGTAGAGATTCTGTTTCTCACGCGGCATCGGGCTTCCGTGGTCGGTGAAGAAAAAGACCACGGTGTTGTCCCAAAGCCTGTTCTTCTTCAGTGCTGCAATGATCAGCCCGACCTCTTCATCCACGACCGAAACCTGCTCGTAGTGTCGAGCCAATCCATCCCGGATCACCGGATGGTCGGGGTAATAGGAAGGAACGGTCACTTCCGAGGCTTCCACCCGAGATTTGCTGGGAAACTTGCTTCCGGTTTCACCTCCCAGCTTTCCTCCCTTGAGGTGGATCTGGCCAAAGAAGGGCTTGCCCTTGAGTTGAGCCATCCAGTCGAGCTTTCCATTGAAGTGACTCCCCTTTTGGAAGCTGTGGGTATAAAGTCGACGCCCTTCCTGAGTGAAGTTGTAGTCTTCCTTGGCTTCGTTGAAAGTCAGATAGCCCGCCTTCTGAAACAACTCGGACACTGTCGTGATCCCCTTGGGCAGGGGCTTCTTGATCATCGTCCGGTGATGATGCCAGCCATGACTGGTTTGCATCGTCCCGGTGATCAAGGCGGAGCGGGTCGTCGAGCACACCGGAGCGGGCACGTAGGCCCGCTCGAACAGAACCCCTTCTTTGGCCAGCGAATCGACATGTGGCGTTGGAACCGCGGAATGTCCGTAACAACCGAACCAGTCGCTCATGTCATCGACATAAATCCAGAGAATGTTCGGCGGCGCCGCCCCCGCCCATTGGAAGGGCAGCAGAAAAATGAATATGATCCAAGCCCGTCGACTCATCTTCTACTTTCTTTCGGATTTCAATTTGAAGGACGGATGCACCGAAGGAGTGCGGGCCTGATCCATGAGAGCAGCAAGTTCAGCGACCTTGTCGGTATTCTTGTCAGCCAGATTGGTTTTCTCGGAGAGATCCTTCTCAATATTGAAGAGCTCGGCCCGCGGATTGGCATCCTTGTTGGTATTGTAAAAGATCAACTTCCACGGCCCTTTGCGGATGGCCCGTTTGCCACCTCCTTCGAAGAACTCCCAGTAGAGGTAGTCGTGCTTTTTCTGCTCACCCTTGCCTAACAAGGTCGGGACCAGGGAAAGACCATCGGTATCACCCTGGATTTCGGCTCCCGAAAGCTCGCGCACCGTGGGCGAGATATCCCAGAAAGCCGAGGGGTGATTTGTCGTGCGGCCCGGTTTGATCTTACCCGGCCACCAAGCGATCATGGGAACGCGGATTCCTCCCTCCCAGAGGTCACGCTTCCCTCCCCGCAAGGGGCCGCTTGAATTGAAACTCCCCCGCTTGTGTCCGCCTTCCTGCATCGCGCCATTGTCGCTGGCGAACATCACCAGAGTATTGTCGGCAATGCCCAGTTCTTCGAGCTTCTCGAGCAACAAGCCAACGTTGTGATCCATGTAGGAGACCATGGCCGCGAACGTGGTTCTGGGCTCACGCTCAAAGGAATAGTGAGGCTTCTTCTTGGGCACCGGCAACAACTCCTCCTTGAGGACCGGGCGATACTTGTCCTTCCACTCCTCCTTCGCTCTCAAACTGGCATGCGGAATCTGCAAGGCCAGGTGAAGGAAGAAGGGGCCCTCTTTTTGTTCCTCGATGTATCGCAGGGCCTCGTTGGTCACCACTTCCGAGGAATAGTTGTCACCTTCATGAAGGGTGTTGTTGGGATAGGCCACCTTCTTGTCATTCTTCCAAAGATACTTCGGGTAATAAAAGTGGGCGTTGGTGTGGGACGTGTAGCCGAAGAAGTAATCGAAGCCCTTCTCGTTCACCAAGGCGGCATCATCCGTGTTGCATCCCAAGCCTGACTTGCCAATGAGGGCCGTGTGGTAGCCCACCTTCTTCAAGGCCCGCGGGAAGATAGGGTCGTGTGGATCACGGCGCATCTGCAGACTTCCGTTCCCGCGAACATACACGTGCCCGGTGTGTTTCCCCTCAAGAAGGGCGCTTCGTGAAGGAGCACACACCGTGCTGCCCGAATAATGCTGGGTGAAACGAATACCTTCAGCCGCCATCCGGTCGAGGTGAGGCGTCTTGATGACCTTCTGCCCGTAGCAACCAAGGTCGCCGTATCCGAGGTCATCAGCCAGAATGTAAATGATGTTGGGTTTCCCGGAGTCAGCAAAGGCCATCCCGGCGGAAATAGTCAGGGTAAGAATGAGTGATCGAAACATGAGTTAATGGGTGCGAGGCGGGTCAAGAGAACGATGGATGCCGGTCTCTTCTCAATGGAAAATGAACGAAATCTACTTCACCCGCTCGATCCCGGAGAACTCCGATTGGGTATCTTTGACGTAGAAGCCCACGTACTCCACCTTCTCAAGGCTGGCCGGAAGCTGATGCTCCACCCGGGTTTCACCGACCTTGAGAACGACCTTTCCGTGTTCAAGATCAATCGTGATCTCGGCCTCGAAGGTATCGCCCTGATCAAAGTCGGCAGTCTTTCCTGCTCCATTCTTCACGTTGGCCCAGGTGCCATCGAAGGCTCCGTGTCGATTCATCCCGATCATCGTTCCCACCTTGTGAAGGGAATCATTGACGGGATTGGCGCCGAAACAAAAGAGGGCGTTGCGCGTCACCCCGGAAGTCGCCGAACGATACTTCACCTTGAAGGTGGCCTGTTCCTGAATCGGGGAATCCAATTTCTGCACTGCGAACCCTTCGTTCTTTGAATCAAGCGTCACTCCGAATTCGCTCTTGGTCACGGTCACCCCTTTGACGACATCGAATTTCCCGGTGTGATCCTTGCCGGCAGCCAAGGCACCACCTCGCTTTTTCTTTCCTCCCTGGCTGGCATTCTTCCACCATTCGCTGGGACCCTCTTCTTCAATTCCCTTCCAGACCTCGAGAAACTTAACCTTCATCTCTTCCAGTTTTTCGGGCATTTCACCAGCCAGGTTCTTTTCCTCATTCTGATCCTTTTGGATATTGTAGAGCTGGAATTCGGTGAGCGCTTCATTGGCGACAATCTTCCAGTCTCCAATCCGCATCGCGGCGTGGCTCTGGGCCGGAGCAATGTGGGTTCTCCAGAACAAGGGAACGGGACGCTCGACCGGTTTGCCCTGACAGGCGGGAAGGATGTTCACTCCGTCGATGGTACGATCAGTGGGGAGAGGTTGGTCGACCAGTGCGAGCGAGGTGGAAAAGAGATCCGATCCAATGATGGGAATGTCACTGACGGTTCCAGGCTTGATGTGTCCGGGCCAACGAATGATCCCGGGCACCCGGATTCCTCCCTCGTGGCTATCACGTTTGCGCCCCCGAAGCCCGCCAGTCGATCCCCAGGTCCGGTTCTGTTGGGAATCAGGCTTGGACAAATTGCCCTTCCCGTTCCCCTCCGGTCCGTTGTCGCTCGTAAAGACCACAAAGGTATTCTCCCGAAGATCCAGTTCATCGAGCGTCTTCATGATCATTCCGAAAGCATGATCCAGCTGGGTTACATTGCCATGATGCTGTCGAACTCCAGGGTTCTCGATATCAGCATAGGGTTTTTGAAATTCGGGATCACTTTCGATCGGCAAATGCGGCTCATGAGTCCACACCGTGATGAAGAAAGGCTTCGAAGGATCACGCTCATTCTTCAACCACGAATTGGCTTCCTCGGCACAAAGCGGCGCGGAAAACCCTTTCAATGGTCCCACTTCCTTTCCATTCCTCACAAAGTTCTTCGGGTCCTTGTGGGTCGGGGAGGCATTGTTCTGGGTGGCAAACCACCAATCGTATCCGTGGTCGTTCGGCTGTGGCTGTTCCGGGCGATTGAAATAGCCATTCAGATGCCACTTTCCGCTGTGCATCGTTTGATACCCCAATGGCTTGAGCACCTCGGGAATGGTGATCTCCGAAGCCCGGAGGTGAGACTGGTTTCCAACCGGAAGCCATCGCCACACTCCATTCCGATAAGGGGTGCGTCCGGTCAGGATGGACGAACGGCTTGGAGAACAAACCCCGCATGAAGAATAAGCCTGAGTAAAACGAACACCTTCGGTGGCAAACTTATCGAGGTGGGGAGTCTTGATGCGGGGATGGCCGTAGCAGGCGAGATCGCCCCACCCGAGGTCATCCGCCAGAAAAATGAGAATATTGGGGTTCTTCCTCTCGGCTTGAGCCAGCGAAATCGAGGTCAGGGAAACGAGGAAAAATTTGGCAGTGTGCTTGATCATGGTCGACGTCTACTTGGAGGACTTTTTCTGATACTCTTCGAAGGAAATGGCATTGGGAGGTACCCACCCCTCCTTGTCACGCTTCCTTTTGGTGGCCCATGCCTGCTTCGAGCTCTCTTTCTGTTTGGCGGACTGCCCTTCCAAAGGCCAGTTGGGGTCGGGGCGATGAGCTTCCTTGAAAATCTTCTTCGCTTTCGCAACCAACTCGGGCCGCTCTTTCGCCAGGTCATCCGCCTCTCCGGCATCTTTGGACAAATCGTAGATCTCGATGGGGTTCTTGATCCCGTTGCGGACCGCTTTCCAGTTTCCCCAACGGGCGGCCTGGATGGCCTTGCCCGTGTGCAGCTCCCAATAGAAGTAGTCGCGCTCGGGTGCCTTGCCCCCTTTGAGATAGGACACGAGCGACAGCCCATCGGTTTCATAGCCCTTCGGGGGCTGGACCCCGCTCATTTCCACAAAGGTGGGCATGAGATCCCACAAGGCCCAAGGCGATTCGTCCACCCGCCCCGCCGGGACCGTTCCAGGCCACCAGGCAAAAGCAGCCTGACGCAGAGCCCCTTCATACATTCCGCGCTTGTACCCTCTCAGGCCGTTGGCGTCCTGCTTGAACAGTTTCCCGATCTCCGAAGTTGGATTGAACGACGACCCGTTATCACCTGAAAAGACAATGAGCGTGTCCTTGTCGATGCCCAATTCCCGTAGGGTATCCACCAGTTCTCCCACATCCGAATCAATCCGGGTCACCTGCGCGGCGTAGGCTTTCTGTTTGGGAGTCCAGGGCTTGTCGGCGTAGATACCGAAATCATCGATCTCGTGAGCGCCGTGAGGCAGCGTGATGGCGTAGAACAGCATGAAGGGATTCCCGGCATTCTCACGAACCCACTTGATCGTTTCTTTCTGAATCAGCTCCTGGGCATAGATCTTTCCCACCCCCTTCCCCTTGTTCCCGGGAAGATGAACCGGCGTGTCGTTATCGAAAAGATAAGTGGGAAAGTATGAATGAGCGTGACGCTGGCAATTGTATCCGAAAAAGCGATCGATCCCTTGCTTGAATGGACTCCCGGGACTGTCAAAGAATCCCATTCCCCACTTTCCAAAAGTCGCGGTGGCGTAACCCGCCTCCTTGGCCAGCTCTCCCATCGTGACGGTTTCTGCCGGAATCGGGAACTGCCCTTCCGGAGCGATCTCGTAGTTTCCACGCACCGGGCAATGTCCCGAATGCAGTCCGGTAAAGAACACCGACCGGCAGGGCGCACATACGCTCGTCCCGCAATAAGCCTGCAGGTAGCGGGTCCCTTCCGCGCAAAGCTTGTCCAACCGCGGCGTCTTGATCAGCTCCTGTCCATAAACCCCCAGATCGCCTTGGGCGATGTCATCGCTGAGGATGAAAATGAAGTTGGGCTTCCTCGCCGAAACCAACGAGCAACTGATCAGAAGTAGACCGAGAATGAATTTCATGGGCCTTGAACTACGTCGGAGATCCGGCAATCCCTTCAAAAGGATGTGATCGAATAGGATCAGATCAAAGCACCTTGGACAGACTGCCTGCAATCAGCTAGAGAAAGAAATGTCCAAGCTTCGCGCTCTCCTAATTCTCGGATTCTTCTCGTTCCCAGCTCATGCTGAGGAGGACCGTCCTAACATCATTCTCTGCATGACCGACGACCAGGGATGGGGTGACACCGGCTACAATGGACATCCCGTTCTCCGGACGCCGCACCTCGACAAGATGTCGAAGGAAGGTCTGCGCTTCGATCGCTTCTACTCGAGCTCGCCGGTCTGCTCCCCCACCCGGGGAAGCTGCCTGACCGGACGCCACCCCTATCGATACGGCATCTTTACGGCCAACACGGGTCATATGAAGAACAACGAGATCACCCTGGCCGAAGTCCTAAAAGAAAAAGGTTACGCCACCGGACATTTCGGCAAGTGGCACCTCGGCACTCTCACTACCAAGATCAAGGATGCCAATCGCGGCAAGCCCGGTGATTCGACCCACTTTGCGCCCCCCTGGAAACACGGCTTTGATGTCTGCTTTTCCACCGAGTCCAAGGTTCCCACCTACTGGAACCCCGGCGATTATGATCAGTATGGCACCCACTACTGGACCGAAACCGGAGCCATGGTTCCCTCTTCCAAGATCTCGGGCGATGACTCCAAACTCATCATGGATCAAGCCCTTCCCTTTATTCGCAAGTCGGCCGAAAAGAAGACGCCCTTCTTCACCATCGTGTGGTTTCATGCCCCTCACCTGCCCGTCGTTTCCGCTCCGCCCTACACGGATGGCTACACCAAGCACAAGGACTACTACGGGTGCATCACGGCCCTGGACGAACAAATGGGACGTCTTCGCGCCGAGCTTGAAACCCTCGGGATTTCCAACAACACCATGATCTGGTTTTGCTCGGACAACGGGCCCGAAGGAAAGGCCAAGAAGGCACCCGGCACTGCCAAGAACCTTCGCGGCCGCAAACGAAGCCTTTACGAAGGAGGGGTCCGCGTTCCCGGCCTTCTAATTTGGCCCAAGATGGTGAAGGAAAATCGCAGGATCAGCATGCCTTGTTCAACCAGCGACTACTTCCCTACCGTCCTCGAAGTCCTGGGCCACACCCTTCCCGCTGATCAGACCCGTCCCTACGATGGAGTCAGCCTTCTTCCGCTCATCAAGGGAGAGATGAAGGAACGACCCCGCCCCATCGCCTTCCGATCCCGGAGTCAAATCTCTCTCACCGACAATCGCTGGAAACTCATCAGCCAGAACAATGGAAAAACCTTCGAACTCTACGACCTCGTCGCCGATCCGGCTGAGTCCAGAAATCTCTCCAAAGAGAATCCGGAGGTCGTCAAGGCCATGAAGAAGACCCTCAAGACCTGGCAAAAGTCCTGCGATGAAAGCCTGAGCGGAAAAGACTATCAAGGACAGTAGCCTTGCCCATGCCCCCGGAGCTTGCTTTCCGGCTAGCTCTGCCCCCACTTCTTCAGCCTGGCCAATCCGTGACCCAACAGAGCCGTGATGGCTCCCGCAATGATGAGAGCATCAAGACCTTTCAAGATCATCGCAATCACCGTGGCCGGGAACATGGAACGCCTCATCGAAACCACCATTTCTTTCGCCATCTCCCCGGCAATCAGCGTCACGATCAAGTAAGCAAACAAGGAGCCGAAGAAGACCCACCAACCGAAGGAGGCCATCGACATCGGCTTGATCTCGACTGGCTTGGGAACAAAGGGCTCATTGACCACAACTTCCTTCTCAAGCACCGATGGGTTATCCAAAAACTCTCCCACTGTAACGGCCTCCGAGGCTTCGCCCAGCGGACAAACCAACCAATCATCCTGAATTTTACCCTCTTCTCGATCGCGGGTAATCCGCTCCAAAGTGTAGCCGGTCTTCCAGAGAAGTCCGGACGGAGGTTTGACCGAGTATTCTTTCATCTAGAAGAAGCTATGTGAATACTCCAAATAAAAAAGAAGAGAAACTTCCTAGCACCTCGCCGCCCTCTTCTTTTTTCCAAGTCGTCCCATCCCTTCAACCTTTTCGATATAGGCCAAAGCATCGGGAGTCTTGCAAGCGGTCTTTCCGTGATCGACGACAACCTCTCCCATTTTCCTGGCCGTCGCTTTGGCCGCCTTGATCAGTTCTGGAACGAAACAGCCCACCGAAATGACCAATCCATTCATGGCCTCCTTGATCAAATTCGGTTGCCCGTGAATCGAGCCGGCCACCTCGTCGAGCAACTCCTTGATCCCCGACACGTTGATATCCTCATTGGCGGTGATCGAGACATGATGTGAATAGGTGCTCCATCCACAAGAAGCCACCAGGACCTTTCTGGCGGTGACCCATTTCCCTGCGAGAGCTTCGGCGTGTTTCGATTCAGCAGCCAACGCCGCGACAGTGGAATTGGTAATCACCCCCTAGGTCGCTTCACGCGCCCAGCGGTTGAGTTCGGATCTGGTAACCTGGTCTTTGTCGGCAATCAACCCGGCCAGATACATCGCATCCGAATTTCCACTGCCATACAAATCCAAAGCAAGCGCGTGCTGGTTGCGATACTCCTTCACCAGCGGTTTGAGATCTCCGATCTTCACTCCGAAAAGAGGTTCGACAGCTCCATGACGCATCAGCGTCTTTTTGGTCTGTTCCGAGCCGAGTCGTCTGAGCTCGCTCATGATTTTTTTCACCGACATCGGTCGAGGATCACACGAATTCCCTCCCACCCCGACAACAAAATCATCAACCTCTCCAAATCATCTGCAAGATTGCAGACCTCCGGCAATCTGTTAAGAAGACGGTTCACACACTCACCAATGCTCCGCCTTTCCCTTCTGGCCATTTTGGCCCTCCCCTTCGCCTGCGGCGATGTCATCATCAACGAAATTTCGGCCAGTCAATCCGAGCGCCTGCTTCGTTGGGACGAGAACAACCAGCCCTTTGTGGGACCGGGCCCTGCCTGGTGGTCTCCGGGATTCGATGCCTCCGATTGGAAACAAGGCAACATGCCCGCCGGTTACTCGCTGGGCTCCATCGCAACCAATCTCTCGGCCGATCTGCTCAATACCTCTCCATCCTTCTTTGCCCGCAAAACATTCAATGCGCCCACGGGACAGGCTTCTTCCGGACAGGACCTCATCCTCCGCATCAACTTCAACGACGGCTTTATCGCGTGGCTCAACGGTGTCGAAATCGCACGCGAAAACATGGGAGAGAAAAAGGCCCACATCTACCATGACCAGCTTTCCTATCGTTCCGCAGGCAGCTCGACCGCGGTGAAAGACTTCAATCTCGGACCTGCTTCAGGCATGTTGAAGACGGGCGAGAATCTCCTCGCGGTTCAGATCAACAATTACTCGCTGTCTGGCAACATGCGCCTCGACATGGCTCTCTTGATCAATGGCAGTTCAACGCTCTTCGGCCAGGGCACAACCATCTCCTTTCTTCCGGGACTCTCGGAACCAACCGCAGACCTTTCAGAACCGGCCCTTCCCGGATCCGGATCTTCGGACTGGATCGAACTTCACAACACCGGATCAGAAACCGTTGACCTGAGCGGCTGGTCGTTGACCGACGACGAAAGCGACACCAACAAGTGGCCCTTCCCGGCCGGAACTCTTATTGCCCCGAATGACTTCCTGCTTGTTCTCGCGGACAACCCCGATTCCCCCATCCCGGAGTCCCGATACCTACACGCCAACTTTAAGCTGAGTTCGAGCGGCGAGTTCCTCGGACTTTTCGACCCCGCCGGTCTCCCGCGCTCTCAAATTAATCCGGAGTTCCCCAAGCAATTCCTCCTTCACAGCTACGGGACCACGGCCTCGGGAAGCTATGCCTTCCATGCTCTGCCCACCCCGGGATCACCCAATTCCCCCAATCCACTCGACTCGAAAGTGGATGCCCCGGACTTTGATCAAAAGGGCGGCTTTTACGACAATCCCCTGACACTGGCGCTGACGAGTGAAACCCCGGGAGCAATCATCCGCTACACCACCAACGGAACCGAGCCGACCATGACCAACGGACTGACCTTCACGGCACCTCTCAATCTTGGCGTCATCAATTCGCGCAAGGGACATGTCATTCGCGCCAGGGCTTTCAAAGACGGATTGCTGCCCTCGAGTATCAAAACCCACTCCTTTCTGATCGGACAAGACTCCCGCGTCCGCTCGAGCCCGGCGCTCGTCTATGCCGGTGACCCCCAACGGTCACTCTACGACCCCTTCGGCGTGCTTGCCATCAACGGAGGCGCTTACGTCGGGAACAGATGGGAACCTCGTGGTCCCTTTGACTACAACAACAGTATCAACCGGGGGCGCGCTTACGAGCGTCCAATCCATGCCGAATTCTATTTCCCTGATGGCCGGGTCGGATTCAGATCGGACGTCGGCGTCCGCATCGCTGCCAGCAGCTGGTCCCGACCCCGCATGACTCTCAATCAAACCTCCTCGTCACCTTGGCCCGACCAACCCAAGGAGAAACCATCCTTCAATCTCTACTTTCGTGACGACTATGGAAACCCCTCGGTCAATCTTCCCCTGAACGGGCCGGACCACCCCATCAACGAGTATGAGCGATTCCGCCTGCGTGCTGGAAAGAACGACATTCGGAATCCCTTCGTCATCGACGAATTGATTCGCCGGCTCAGCCGCGACATGGGTCAGGGAGCCAGCATCGGAATCATCAACAGCCTCTACGTCAATGGAGAGCTGAAAGGATTCTACAATATGGTCGAACGACTCCGGGAACCCTTCTTTCGTTCCCTTCACCAGTCGGAAAACGGTGCCCAGTGGGATGTCCTTCAGTTTGAAGGAAATGACAACATCGCCGAGGGAGACAAGGTCGCCTGGAACGACATGATCTCACGCCTCAATGCCACCACCACCGTGGCGAACTGGGATCGGGTTCTCGAGGTGGCCGACGTCGTCAACATGGCTGATTACTATCTGCTCAACATCTATTGCGCCACTTGGGATTGGCCTCACAACAACTGGGTCGCGGCCAAGGAACGAAGCACGGAAGGCCGCTACCGCCTTTACATCTGGGATGCCGAGGGCGCGATGAACAACAAGGGCAACCGTCCGATTTCACAGGAGATGATTACCTCTTTCATCGCCACCGGTTCAGGCGAACTTCGCGATCTTTGGCGGGGACTTCGCCGTTGGCCGGAATTCCGCCTCCTCTTCGCCGACCGGATTCACAAGCATATGTTTCACGGAGGTGTCCTCGATGACCGGGACTACGAAAATTCCCACTTAAAATCGGAATTCGACAAGCTGGTGAATGAATTCAAAGACCTTCTCAGCCTCATGAACGGGCAGTCTGTCAACACGGTGGTTCCGCTGGCTTGGGCCAACCAAAGTTCCGGGCGACGCCGCTATCTTCTTGGTCCCAATCGCGAAGATTTCCGAACACACGACCTCTGGCCACAAGTCGCTCCACCCACCTTGAGCCGGCATGGTGGCTCGGTTGCCGACAATCTCCCGTTGATCATGACCAGCGACGAAGGCGAGATCTATTTCACTGTCGATGGGTCCGACCCCCGCCTTCCCGGAGGCACTCCAAATCCTGCCGCCATCATGCAGTCAGGAAAGCTCTCCAGTGAGGACATCGTCCCACTTGGAAGCACCTGGAGTTTCAGTGACACCGATGGAGACCTCGGGTCATCGTGGAGAGATCCTGGATTTGACGACTCCCTCTGGCCCGCGGGCCCGGGACCTCTTGGCTATGGCTCGATTCGGGATACGGAAACCGGCAAAACCCATCCGATTGCGACTGCCGCCAACCGAAGAAACGGACAACCGACAACCTACTTTCGTCACACCTTCGAAGTCGACAACCCTTCTTCATTCCTCGACCTCACTTTGACAATACGGGTCGATGGAGGTGCGCTTGTTTACCTGAACGGCCTCGAGATTCACCGTGATTCCAACCTCCCCGAAGTCGTCGACTACACCACGACTCCGGCCAGCGACGCCAGCGATGGAAACGAAGGAGATCTCGATTCCTACCCCATCGACCTTTCCTTCCTCCAGCAAGGAACCAACGTCATCGCGATCGAATTGCACAACCGCACAGCCAATTCCGACATGGTCATTGATGCACAGCTCTCCGGAAAACGAACCGCCCCGGACAACCCGGCCTACCCGGTCACTTCCCCTTTCACGATCATGGCCCGAACCTTGCACAATGGAACCTGGAGCGCGCTGACCACGGCAGATTTCACCGTCGAAACCACTCCTGCTGATCAATCAAATCTCGCCATCGCAGAGTTTCTTTACAATCCCATCGGCGCCAGTCCTGAAGAAGAGGCAGCCGGATTCGATGACGGCGATCTCTTTGAGTTCCTCCGTATTGAAAATACCGGAGACCAAGTGGTCGATCTTAACGGCGTCCGTTTTACCCGGGGAATCACCTTTGACTTCAGCGATTTCGAGATTCGAACCCTCGCCCCGGGAGGAGTCGCACTGATCGTCTCCGACCTCGTGGCCTTTCGCTTTCGCTACGGTGCCGGATTTGATGAGATCCTTGCCGGCCAATACAGTGGACGCCTCTCCAATGAAGGCGAAACCCTTCGTCTCATCGGCCAATCCGGAGAAGTCATTCATGAGTTCCAATATGGGATCACTTCGCCCTGGCCCGATCTCTCGACTCTCGATGGGCATTCCCTCGAGATCATCGACCAAGGCGCTGATCATTCCCTTTCCTCAAACTGGCAGCCGTCCAGTTCCATCGGTGGTCTCCCGGGAGGCTTGCTGGGATTCCAAACCTGGAGAGTCAGCCAATTCAATCCGGCACAATTGGATGACGAAGATTTTTCCGGTCCCGACGCCGATCCCGATGGAGACAGCTGGAGCAATTTCTGGGAGTTCGCTCTAGGAACGGACCCTCAGGATCGCGGCAATTTCCCTCCGCCGTTCGCCACTGGAATTGAGTCCATCGAAAGCGATACTTATCTGACCCTCACCTTCTTCACCGCCGACCACCTTCGCAAGGTCGACTTTGCGGTCGAGCTCAGCGAAAACCTCTCGGATTGGTCGGCCGGAGGAGTCCGCGTGCTTCCAGATCTTGAAAAGCCCGACGGCACCAGAGCCATCAAGTTCCGCCATCCCATGCCTCAAAACGGACAGAAACAATTCCTCCGCCTCAAAGCTTCGAACTGATCAGACTACAGCTGATATTCTCCGTCCTCGTCGGTGCCATACCAACCTAACTCACGAAAGGCCGTGATGATGGGAATCTCAAGGTGATCGTCCTCCCCATCGGCATACTCGATCGTTGCCGAGCTGGTCATGCCGTTGAGCGACTCAATGCTGATGACCGTTTTGTTGGGAGGGAGATTGATCCAATCACCCCAGTCCTTTTTGTCGTGCTCGGGTTTGAGGCCCTGGTCATTAAGGGCCGAAATGACGTGCTTGATCGACGAAGGCTTCTTGGTGTCAGGGAGGTGAACGCGTGTTTCCATATGAGGGTTTTCCGAGGATCTCCTGAAACTCCTCGGACACGCAAGGGCGAAACTAAACTTTCACCCATCCACCCGACCGATGGCTCTCCCACGACTTGGCCGCGAGGTCCACTCCCTTGGCCCCCTCCCTGAGAGTCCAAGGAAAAGATTCGTCCCTGGCCACGTGCTTGAGGAAAATTTCCCATTGGATCTTGAAGGCATTGTCACAAGGTCCAGGGTCAACCACTTCCCATCCGCCGTAAAAATCAATGGGGTTGTCGACATCCGGATTCCAGACCGGACGGGGAGTCTTCTCCAGACTCTGGGCCCAGCATTTCCGCAGACCAACAACGGCACTTCCCTTGGTCCCGTCGACCTGCATGGTCAGAAGATCATCACGACGGACCCTCACGTCCCAAGAGGAATTAAACTGGCAAATCACGCCCTCTTTCGTCTTGAACAAGGCATAAGCCGCATCGTCAGCGGTACAGTCGTAGGGTTGACCATCCTCTCCCACCCTTTCGGGAAGATGAGTGGCGGCGTGAGTAAAGACCTCGGTCACTTCACCAAAGAGATTATCGATCACATATCGCCAGTGACAGTGCATATCAATAATGATCCCGCCGCCATCTTCCTCCCGGTAATTCCAGCTGGGACGTTGGGCCGGCTGGTCTTCATCGTGACCCGAAAACACCCAGTAACCGAACTCTCCCCTGACCGACAAAATGCGCCCAAAGAAACCCTCATCGCGAAGTTTAAGAAAGGCCTGAATGCCCGGCAGCCAGAGCTTGTCCTGCACCGTTCCGTTTTTCACCCCAGCCGCCTCGGCCTCATCGGCAATGCGATAGGCCTCGGCCGGATCGACGGCCGTGGGCTTCTCGCAGTAAATGTGTTTTCCCGCGGCAATCGCTCGCTCAAGGAATCCAACCCGATAGGGAGTTCCCGATGCATCGAAAAAGATTTGGTAGTAGTCATCTGAGAGAACGGAATCGAGATCGGTGGTGTACTTCTCCACGCCATGTTTCTCCGCGAGGGCTTTCAATTTTTCCTCATTGCGACCGGTCAGAACCGGATCCGGCATCAGGACCGTGCCGTCTCCCAACTCGATGCCACCTTGCTCACGAATCGCCAGTATGGAGCGAACCAAATGCTGGTTGGTTCCCATGCGTCCAGTGACGCCGTTCATGATGATTCCAATTGTTTCAGTACTCATTGTTTTCGATAGATCTGTTCGTAAGCTGCCAGAATTTCATCCAGGAATTCATCCTGATCCCGCTCCCACCATTTGGCGGAAAAAATCTCCACTTCTCGTCTGCCATCAAAGCCTGCCTCCCCCATCAGTTGATCAATTCCGCAAAGATCCACGCAGCCCTCTCCCATGATCCCCCGGTCCAGAAGCAGGTGCTCCTGGTCGGGCTTGAAGTCACAGATATGATACGTATCCAACCAGCCACCCCGGGCACAGCGATCGATCTGTTCGGCCAGATCCAATTCCCACCAGACGTGGTAAACATCGAAGGCAATTCCGACATTGGGGTGATTCAGCTCTTCACAAAGATCGGTGGCGACCTTTAACGATGGAATCCCGGAACGATCCCCCGCATAGACCGGGTGCAGGGGTTCAACCAACAACCTGACCCCATGGGCTTCCGCCTCGTCGGCGATCGCACCGATTCCGTCCCGGATCTGTTGGTAATTTTCCTCAGGATTCTGCCCAACCGTTGCGCCGCAAACAAGGACCAGCGAAGGAAGCCCCAGAAGTTCGGCCTCCCGAATGGCCTGTCGGTTGACCTCCAGGGCATCAGCCCTTTCCTTCGAAGACTTCCCCGTAAAAAATCCACCTCGCACGAGAGAAATCCCTTCAAGCCCGGCGTCTGCAACATGTCGAGCCACCGAGCACAAGTCCTCACCCTCCAGGGTTTCCCTCCAGATCGAAATCCCTCCGATCCCCCTCCGGGCATAGCCTTCAATACACTCGCTCATCGACCACGGCTTGGTCGTAAAGGTATGCACCGCCAATTCAGGATAACTCATTTTCTAGGTTGTTTCTCCTTCGATCAATTCCCCCTTGATCAAGAGGGCTCTTGCTTCTTCTTTCCGGTCAACAATCTCCGCCTGAAGAGATCGTCCGGCCTGCTCCGCCAACTTCAACATCGAAAGGTCCACCGTCGTCAGTCTCGGGAAGGAGATCCCCCGAACCGGGCCTCGATCACACCCGGTCACTTTGATATCCTCGGGAATCCGTAATCCCAAACCGCGGATATGCTGAAGCAAAATGACGCCGACAACGTCATTCACCCCCACGAAGGTGGTCATCCCATCGGACAACAAATTCTCAACCTCCGCCTGCGTAATGGATTGGGGCGTCGGCGCCACCCAGACATCAAGGTCGGAATCGAAGGCAATCCCATGACTTCGGCACCCTTCTTCAAACCCTTGCAGCCGAGCCCTAAGAACGTCGTCAATTCCCTGATAGCCCACGAAACAACAGCGGCCGGTAACCCCACGGGCGGCCAAATGTTCCGCAATCAATCCAAGGGCATGGCGGTGATCACTCACCACTTGCCTGACTCCCCGGACAATTCGGTTCAAGACCACACAGGCAATTCCTCTTTCCTCGATCTCGCTCAAGACATCGCCCGAAGGACGATGAAAGGCAAAGACGAAGGCGTCGACTTCGCCCCCTTTCTTGTGCCGAAAAGGCTGATAGTCGGCCGCATTGGTTTCCACGATGATGTTGGCGGTCGAAGGTTGCAAACCATCCCTCAAACCGTCCACCAGATCCATCAGGCTAAAAAACAACTGCGATGTCCGGTTGGCCACCGGAGGAAGAACCAGCTTGATCGTCAGAATGGATCGCTGGGCATGCCGCTTTTGATTTCTTCTGACATATCCCAGATCGCGAGCCACCTTCTGCACATGTTCCCGAACGGCATCTCCAATCAAGGAAGAGCCCCCCAGAACGCGAGACACCGTGGCTTTGGAAACTCCCGCGAGCTCCGCCACCTGATCCATGGTCACCTTTCCTTTGTTCTCAGCCATCACACATCGTAGCCCAATCTCTTCGCGCAGTCTGCCATCATCTCCCTTTCCCATTCCGGACGCCTCGGACATTGACGATGAGGCTCGCTACTCGGGATCCGTCCCAACAAGTGCTGGAACACCGCACAACTGTGCTTGTAGGCCGGCACGGACTCCCGGAATCCGACATTCCCAAGATACTGCAGGGCATCGTTCAATTCATAGTAATCTTCATTCCCCTCGGCCCAAAGCCGGTCGCGCTCCGCAAACTTCTCCGGACAAAACGCCGCCAACCCCAGCAAATAGTCCGAACCATACTCGATCATGTCGATGCCCAAATCGTTTCCGGTGTATATCCGGAAGTCGGGACGGAGTTCATCTCGCAAAGCCAATCGCTGCAACTCGATCCCCCGGTCGAGCGAGGAATGCTTGATCCCCTTCAATGAGGGAACGGCCATCAAACCCCGGATCACTTCCTCCGAATAAATCATGCCATTGGGCGCAAACATCTTGCCCAACTCAAACCCCAGAACCGACTCATAAGAACCGCAAACCGTGGCATACAACTCCACGATCTTCTCCGCCGGCCAATCATGAAAACGGGTCGTCTGGAAAAGAATGGGCGTTCCTCCGAACTCCGCAATCTTGTCCGCACCACGTCGATAAAGGTCGATGAGATCACCTTCGAGCCCTTCCACAAACACTCCTCCCACGAATGGGCGTCCCTCTCCGAGCGCTCCACGCGTCCACGACAGGACCTCGGCGCGTTCCTCATCGGTCAAATAATTGGCGTAACCCGTGTCCATATTCACGGCACACTTCAACCCGGCCTTCTCGGTCCGGGCCACCGACTCCTCGAATGCGGCCCGGGCAATCCGCCCATCCTGTTCGTAGGGCAGAAGACAAGCCGCCATCCCTTCAGGTCGACGCCCCAAAACCCTCTGCTGGTTTCTCGTTGAAATGCTCACGTCATCCACAATAGTTGCACGCAACAATTCCGCAAGTGAAAATCTCTCACGGGTGCCTTAAAGGACCTACTCTGTGAGAATCTCTTTTGCTTCGTAGAGTTTCAACCTCTTCTTTTGCACCTCGACTGATTTGGCATCCCCCGCCACTTCGAGTAAGACGATCGCCTTCCTGGTAGTGGCAACCGCCTTGGGGAAGTCGCCGGCTGCGGCATAAGAAGCGGCGACCGTCCCGAGCAACCCGGGATTCTGCGCAACTTTAGGGGCCTGCATCATGAACTCGGAAACACTGACCGCCCTCTTTCCATTCCGGACTCCCGGGTCACCATTCGTGGCCAGCAACCAAGCCAGCCGATTCAACACCATGACCTGCTTCTGGTTGTACTGCAGTGATTTCTCGTAGTTGGAAATCGCTCCTGTCATGGCCTCGCTCAACCGATCAATCTCTCCGAGCAGGAAATAGACTTCGGCCTGCTGCATGTTCTTCGTATGACCTTGGGCATCGACCGCCTTCACCGGCGGACTTCCTTGCTCCTCCAAAAACTCCCGTAGCACCGCCCGGGCATCATCATAATACTGCCCCTCCATATAAGTCATGGCGTTCTTCACCGGGCTAGTGGCGAGCGCCCGATCCGCCCACTGGCCGGGAAACGGCATGGCAGCCTCCCTCGAAATCTCAGGCCCCTTTCCAAGGGTCTCCACATCTTCTAACAGAACCTCTAGATCGACAGGACCTTTGTATGCCATGCTCAACCAACCTCCCCGATCGATCAAGAAGCTGGTCGGCACGGGCATCCCTCGATGAATGAAAAAGGTCTTGGTGATCGATCGATCCAAGAGGTCCACCAGCTCCGGCGACGCGGTCCCGGCCCGCCCCTGATAACCCAGCTCCTTTAACATGGTGACCGGATCCCGGGGTTCTTCCCCCTCGTCTCCGAGGTGATCGACATTCAGGGCAATCACTTCGACCCCCTTCTGCTCGAGCCTATCCTTGGCCTCCTCAAGCAACTTCAACTCATCGGCACAGGGCTCGCACCAGGTCGCCCAGAGATTCACGAAAATAATCCCCTTCGCAGCAAGCTCACTGAGGTCGTGATCGTTCCCCTCGAAGTCCTGATAGACCAATTGGGGAACCTTCAAGGGGAGCGACCAGCCCATCCTGGCCACGCCTGTTTCGACGAGACCTTCCAATCCGCCTTCATCCAAAACCACGGATTCACGAGGTTCCGAAGCAACGGCAGCTCCCGTCCCATGCTTCAGATGCCAACGCCCATTGGGTTCCACCCCGGAAAACTCTTCGTTGTCTCTTCCCTTCCAATGAACTCGAACGGACGCCAACTCTGCGCCCTCTCCCAAGCCGAAATGCAACCATTTCGAAGACTGGCTCACGAACCCCTCACCGGCATGCAAGGTCTTGCTCCGAAGACTTCCGTCCTTCATCTCAAGGATGACCCGTGCTCCCACCGCATCCCGCGGAACCTGCTGGTCCGGATTTCCTTCCAGGCGAAACGAGACCCACTCCGCTTTCTCTCCGGGAATCTTGTTCTGAAAGAACCTCAGCCGGGGGGAGGTCCGGTTGGAGACCCAAACATCGATATCGCCGTCATGATCCCAGTCGCTCAAAGCCATTCCCCTTCCGTCTTCGGGCAGTCCGAAGCCTGACAAACCCGACACGTCCGTGAAGGATCCATCGCCCCGGTTTGAAAAGACACAATGCCGTTCCCTCCCGCTGAAGGAAGCCCCGTTCCGAATCATGATTGCCAGCTCTTCAAAGGCAGCCAGATAATCCTCCTTGCCGGTTTCCTCCCGGGCATCCTGCGGAGCTTGCGACACGACCTGCCGCCAGTAGAAACTTCACAAGTCCTCGGGATCCTTCTGGGTCACGAACCCGTTCGCCACCAAAAGATCCTCCCATCCGTCATTGTCAAAGTCGGTGAAGAGCGACGCCCAGGACCAACGCCCCATCGAAGCTCCTCCCGCCCCTGGAACGTCCTCGAATTTCCCGCCCCCAAGGTTCCGGAAAAGCGAATTGCCTCTCGCATGTCGTTGATACAAGCCTTTCAGTTCACCACTGTCCGGTTTGAAGCGATCCTGAAAAGCGATCCGGTTTCCAGCCGAAGAAAACATGTTGCCCACATAGAGATCCGGACGCCCATCATTGTTATAGTCGCCCCAACAGGTCGACATCCCGGCCGCCACATCCTGAATTCCCGCCACCTCGGCCTTCTCTTCAAAAACAGCCTCTCCCGAAGGAACCAGTTGGTTTTCAAAGAAGTAATTTCGTCCAAAGTCATTGGCCACATACAGATCCAGATCACCGTCCTGATCGTAATCCACCCAGCTGGAGGAATACGAAAACTTGTGGTTTTCAACATCCAACCCGACTTGCTTCGTGACGATACGAAACTTGAAATCACCGTCGTTCCGCAGCAACTCATTCCTCCCCCCGTTCACAGCATCGTGATAAGGCACCGGTCTGGCCAAGACGTCCTTTGTCGCGATGACTCCAAACCGTTTGGTGTAGCTATTGGCGTGAATATCAAGGTCACCATCCTGATCAAAATCCGCGACACTCAGGGAATAGGGAATGGCCTGCGGAAACAACTCAGCCGACTTCACCTGAAACTTGGCCTGCCCATCGTTTTCAAGACAAAGCATGCCGCGTGACATCGCCAGAATGGCATCCTGATCGCCGTCGTTGTCGAGGTCCACAAACAGAGCACTGTAGGTTTGATCCAGGTAATCAAGCCCGGACACCCTGCTGATATCCTTCAAGGTTCCATCCCTCCCCTGCAGGAAAACCCGATTGGGGAGCCCTCCCGCATCCGGATAAAACAAGTCGTCCAATCCATCACCATTCAGATCGGCCACCGACACTCCATGTGACCCCGAGATATCAATCCCGAATTTCATTTCAACTCGAGCCAACCAATGATCAAGGCTTCGCTCGAGCTGCTCGTCGCCCCGACCCATCACAGCCGCCGTGGAATCGACAAACCGTCCTTTCCCGGTAATGGAAACCTCCTCGTATGACTCCAGCTGGAGCCTCTCCAATTCCACTTGACCAACCCGCTTCCAACGGGCCGACCACTCGGCATTGACCTGTTTCGATTCGCTCGCGAGGTGCACCAAGTGACGGGTTCTTCCCATCCCCTCCTCAAGGGCCACCTTGACGGTTTTGACTTCCGCCAGATTGATGGCTTCGCCGTCGAATCGTTCCGTCAATTCCTCCAATGCCCGGGACAAGTCCCTCGACTCCGAAGTCACTGATCCGGCACGCCCGACCTGGAAACGACCCGAAGTTCCAGCTTCCTCGATCCCCGAACCGACAAGACTCGAACTTTCCCCGGGCAACTCATCGACTTCTTCGCCCTTCAAATACGCTTTCCATTCCTTGATCAATCCCGAGACGGAATCCGAAAACTCCTCGGTCTCCCAGGATTCTCCCGAAGTCGATGAGGTGGGTTCGTTCCGCTCCTGAGGAATCTCTTCACCGTCTTCCTTGCTATCCTGACACGAAGTCAGAACCCGCAATGCAGCCAGACCAATCAGCAAACGACGACTCATCATTTCGAAGAATCATAAAACCTCAGGGCGAAAGCGCCACAATCAAACGAATGAACCGGCGATCATGATTGGAGACTTCCTCAAGATCACGGATCGTCACGGTCTCGGTGCCATCTCCATGACCCACTGGTGTCCCGACAACCGTGGTCACTTGCGTCCAGTTCGTCAGGTCCCCACTCACCTGAACGGTGTAATTCAGGTCAAGCGACGTGGTACGACGTGTGAAGGTCAGAGCCTGGTAATCGCTTCCTCCGTCGCTCACCACCGAAGCGGAGTAACCCGGACTCGGGTCAGCCACGGCAGGATCGGAAGCGAAAGCGTATTCGAAAAGAGTATTCATGCCGTCGCCATCGAGATCAACATCCGGCCCCACGATCAATTCATCTTCGACCTGCTCGGGAGTGAATTCCTGGTTTTTCCAGAAAGCAAATGTCATGGCCAAGGATGTGGTTGCCGAACCCGGGTCTCCTCCCATCGAGCTACTGACGCCCCAGTTGTTGGACTCGTCGAAATCAGTCACCGGAGTGGTGGCGGGGTCTAGCAGCACCAACGAATAGCCGTCTCCATCGGTCTGCGAAAACCAGTTGTCACTGTATTCGAACTCAAGAATGTTTTCGCCAACGGCATCGACGATTTGCAGTTGCTCGCCTCCGTTGCTCAGGTTGCCTTCGAATTCCCCCTCGATCGGAAAACCGGCGCCATTTCTCAGTTCAAAGGCGGCCTGATTCGCCACCACGATGAGGCGCTCGCCCGGTGTCAACACTACTCCCGCACCAAAGGTCATCGAAACCCCTTCGGTAAACCTCGCTCCTTCGAGATCAAGGTTGCTCGTTCCAATGTTGGTCAGCTCGATGAATTCGAAGTCCGAAGCACTCAAGGTCGGAATGACCGCCAGTTCGGCCGGAGTTGGAGACGACGGATGATACAAGAGCTCTGTAATTCGCAACCGCTCCTGGGCGTCTGTTTCGTTGCCGGTGTAAGTCTCTGAATCGATGAGGTTGCCCAGATTGTCATGAAGAAGAATGGTCTCTCCGCGAGCGGAAAGCTGCCCATCGTAACCACTGACTAGATAACGTTTTTCGTTGGACTTCGGACTAATGGAACGCCCACGGAATCCCAGAGCATCACGCCCAAGGTACAAATTCCCGTTCGCTGGAATGACCGCACCCGGAGGCAGGGTCAACGAGATCCCCCCCGAAATCTCCCAACCGGAACAGTCGACCGCGAAGCTGTTCGGATTCAGCAGAATGACATACTCGCCGTTCTGGTCCGGTGAAGCACCGTAGGAAGCAGGATTGAAGTCGATGGTTCCAATGTTGATTGGGGCGGCGACCGGTTGGGCCGCTGGGATCTCGCCCAGTCCATAGAGTTGACTCCGGCGGGTCGGAATGAACTCGGTCAAAATGCGGTTGGCGGCCGGCCTCATCGCATTGCGGTTTCCCCAAGATCCCCACTTCTGATAGTCGAGGTCGGCATCGTCCGCTCCCGAATTGGGATTGTCATTCGTCGGATCAATCTGGGCCACCAATTCATTGACGCGGTCTTGCAAATAATTCACCGGAGTGGACGGATGCCCCATCATCTCATCCATGAGGGTCCGCATCCGGCGCAGATACATCTGGTTGAGAACCGGATCATTGAAGACCAGGGTTTTCATTCGGTTCGACGGGCCTGCCCTGAGGTTGTTGTTGGTAAAGGTGTCATCAAAGTAGGCCGGGCCACTCACCCAGTTGCGCCCCAGACACAAATCAATATCCCAGACCAAGGGGCGCCATTCACCGGTCCCCTCGGTATCGCGATAGACATAGTAGTTCTTATGCCCGTGATCCCGGTTGTTGGTCATGTCGATCGCCGCCAGATAATTGATGGTCCCCGGAATATTCATGTTGTCGTAACCATAGCGAAGCTTGGCATCGCCCGACTGACCCAAGCCGGACACCAGCGCAGCGAGATCATTATTGTTTTCTTCCTTCCGGGTCTTCTTGTTGACCCCGCTTGAAGAAGAATCGAGACGGTTGTACATCTTGTAGAGAGCGCCCTCTTCATCGAGCCCCACCCGATCGAGATACTTGTCATCTCCATCTTCGATCAAGTCGGCGATACTAAAGAATGCGGCATTCTGTTGGATGCGCACCGGAAAGGAATAGTGGGCCGGATGGCCCGACTTTCTCATGATCTCATAGCCAAGGGTATTGCGGGTCTTAGACTTGTCCGCCCAGTTGGTGATCATGTTGATGTCCTTGGCCGGCTCACCTCCTTCGAAAGGAATGAATCGGTCGCCCTTGTTGAAATCAATGTCGTAACTCTTCTTGGGAAAGCCACCTGTGGACTGTCCGTGACGGTCCGCCTGGATATTGTCGTAAAAACGATTCAGGTAATAGACCGAACCACGCGATCCCGGGCTCACGGAATTGGCACCATTCGGGTTCGCGGTGAACCAATGGAAGATGGGAAGGTTCGAACTGCCGACCGAAGGGTCTTGCGCAATCGTTCCGAAGTACTCGGCCGAATCAAGCGGGTCCGGAAAGAGAGGTAGACGTGACTCCACCCCGCCGGTGTCGGCCGCTGTCACTTTCCAGCGGACCATCTCGCCCGGGTTCATTCCGGAAATCGAAATCGTCGCGGTATAAATTCCATCTCCTGCCAACAGATCGGCACCCGATCCATTGTCAACCATGGCGACGGACGTCTCGCTTCCGTACATGATCTGCGAATGCAGAGTCACCGACGAGACAGGAAACAGAGTAGCGATGACTTCAGATTCGATCACCAGATTGCCCGAGGCCGGATCCAGCGGCTCAAGGCCATTGGTCACGCTTTTGATGACCGGTCCCGGAGTTGAAGAACCTGTCGAATTTGCAGCACCCGGGCTGGCCGAGGTGAAATAAGCCGCCGAGGTGGTTCCTCCCACGACTGTTCCCTCAAGAGTAGGTAGGAACAGGATGTCCGAGCTGTTGAACGCACGATTCAATCCATGGATACAAAGGACATTTTGACCGACGTTGAGGAGAGAGGAAGAAAAGCTGAAGGACTCATCAACGATGGCCTGACCATCATTGTGATTCGCCGTCGCGATGGACTGATACGTCAATAGATCCGGCGATGGCGCGAGGGCATCCGCCACCGGCTCGGGATCTCCGTTCAGATAAGCCACGAAGCCGTCGTCGTATTTCATCTTCAAGGTCAGGCCGGCAATCTCAGCCGGATTGGCCACATTGAACGGGATCCTGATGTAAACCGATGTCCTTGCCGGCGATTTGTTGTACATCTCACTCTGCAAGTCCGTGGTGATAAATGGGTCAAAAGCATCGGGCGTTCCCGTGGCATAGCCCAGCCCGGTGGTTCCGGGATTCCATGACCCGTCGTCGAAATCGGTCTCGATCCAGGAGTTCGGATTGGTTCCCTCATTGACATCATCCGCCCCGTTCGAAGGAACATGATAAGTCACCGAAGCTCCGGTATCGACCAAAGTGGTCGACGTCGTGCTCTGCTGCAGTCCGTATGAAATATCGACCACTTGCTGGGGAAAGGTCGGGCCAAAATCACTTTCCACGGTCGTTCCATCGGGACGGATCAATCCAAGGTATTCCCCGGAACTCGACAACTTGAAGTTGGTATGCAGCTCCTGACCTGCTTCAGCTCGGTCTTTGTTGGAAGCAAAGACCACGATGATCTCACCGGCGTCCAGGACGATATCAGGAAAGGTCCACTTGACGAGGTTGGCGGCATCATCGGTGAGATGCCATCCGCTCAAATTCACCGGCGAGGCACTTTGATTATAAATCTCGATCCAGTCCTCATAATCAGAATCCTCATCCTGCAACACAGTTGAGTTGGAGGCCATGAATTCGGTGATCACCAAATCCTGGGCGGAGGAAAACGTGGACGACAAAAGGAGAAAGAAAGGTGCGATCCAGCCGGACCGCACCTTCTTGCAGAAGGTATTCTTCATAAATGTTGAAGGGGGATTAAGGAACGAGCTCGATCACGTGAATGATGGCCCGAGGGTCGGTGACTCCCGGGATGGTCACCTCGGTCACTCCGCCGGGTTGCGGAGATGCGGACGGCCCGATTGGCGTCCAGGTTACAGGATCGGTTCCACTCAGCTGTTCGACTTGATACTCGAAGCCATCCCGCGAAGTGAAACTAACCTTCAGAAGACTGCTATCCTCGTCGTAATCGACGGAGAGAACCCTCAACGCATCGACTCCGGACCCGGGAACGAAGGGTGTCCCGTCAGGCTGGACCGGATTGGCCGGAATGAAGGAGTCCACCCACAACTGGATGTGCGAATTATCAGAACCATCGTTGTCGGTCTCGTCTACTCCCTTGGGAGAAAGGGCAATCTCAAGAGTGTCACCGGCACGGGCATCGACAAAATACCAGCTGCGCAATCCGACAGCATCGGTTCCACCAACGGTGATTTCATCCAATGGCATTCCGTTCTGGAGAACGATTGCGGTCGTGCCATTTCCGCCCAGACCCTGCTTGCGCAGTTCATAGGAAAGAGCCACCGGGCCATCCGCATCTGCAGTCCAACGGGCGGTGGTCCAATGAACCTCCACATTGTTGTCTCCATTGGGGTGAGCGGTGGTTGCGGTAATATTGGTCCACGGAGGATTGGTCGCTGCGCCAGCACCATCGATCATGTCAAAGTTGTTTCCGTCCCAGAAATTGGTCGGACTATAGATCGATGTGCCATCCGTCGGGAATGGAATGAAAGTGGACTGATCAGTCGGCGCTCCATTCAAAGTCACGTTGTAATAACCGTAGGTCCAGCCGTTGACCCCTTGAGGATCCGGCGCTCCCGTGGGATAATCCTCAAGAAGACTTGCTGAAAGTTGGGCCGATGACGTCACATTGGAGGCTGGATCAGCCGGGTCGTATCCGGTCGCGGCCTCATGGGCATCCCCGAAGCCATCGCCATCGCTATCCAGATCACAGGGGTCGGTTCCCAAGGCCACTTCCTGGCCGTCAGTCAATCCATCACCATCTGAATCAGCGTTGTTGGGATTGGTTCCCAAATCCTGCTCCTCTTCGTCCATGAGCCCGTCGGAATCAAAGTCGTTACCCGATGCCAATTGCGTCAAATCATCCGGGAAGTATTCCTTTTCCCAGAAGTCAGCAAGACCATCGGTGTCGGAGTCTTCCGATCCCACCGGAATAAAGTATTTTCCATCGGACTGGATGGGGACGTCTGGAACGCGGGTATCAATCGTCATCCAGTTCGCCGAGCCATCACTTCCATCCGTGCGGTTGGTCAACCCTTCAGGAGTCAGCACCAGATCAACGATGTCACCATCGTTCAGGTTAAAATAATGAACCCGGAAGAACCCGACGGTGTCGCTGCCGGCCAAGGTCACCGAATCGGCTTCGGTTCCGTTCAGATGCACCGAACCGGTAATGCCATCGTTGGCGGTATTCCCTTTGCGGGTGTGCCAGATCACCCTCACCGGGGTGGTCGACCCCAGACCGGAAGCAGTCCAGCGACGCACGGTCCAGTGTTCATCGGTATTGTTCGTACCATTCGGGTGGGTCGTTTCCTGACCAATGGCGGTCCACGGGGGATTGACATTTCCGGCATCGTTGGCCCAGTCGTAGGCATTTCCATTCCAGAAGTTGGCGGAACTTCTGACCGTTGATCCATCAACCGGGAAAGGAATGAAATCAGTCTCCGCGTCATAGTTGGTTCCTTTGCCATCAGCAGTGTAATCACGATATCCCCAACGCCAGCCGTCCTGACCGTCTACTCCCGAAAATTGGGTCCGCGAATCAGCCAGGGAGTCCGTTAGCGGGAAACTCTCAAACCTATTGGGATCGGTGCCCGCCGCCAATTCCTCGGCATCGGTATAACCATCCTCATCAATGTCTGCAGATGTCGGATTACTTCCTCCCTCGAATTCCTCGAGATCAGTCAATTCGTCGCCATCGAGATTCCCTCCGGAACTCAACTGCGTGAGGTCACCCGGAAAATAAACCTCTTCCCAGGCATCGGCCAGACCATCCGAATCAGTATCGACTACGGTCGTAATCGTCATTCTGGTGAACGAACCATCCGCTCCATCTCCTCGGTCGCCTCCCGGCCCAACCGGAGTCAGGGCCAGATCAATGACATCCCCGTCTTCGATGGTCATGAAGGTGGTGGTCGTGACGCCGGTGCCATCGTTTCCTGCGATCGATCGGACCGCCTTCTCGACACCATTCAAATGAAGCTGACCGGTTGTTCCCGATCCATTGAGGTTCTGCGCCGCGACAAACCACTCCACTGCCACCAGAGTCGGAGCGGGAACATCAGCCGCCGTGGCGGTCCAACGACGGATTGCCCAATGCTCGCCCAAACCATCCGCAGGACGTTCGTTGGCCGGATGGACCTGAGTTGCACCGACCAAGGTCCACGGAGCCCCACCCGCCGGAGGGAAGACAAGATCCCAGTTGGTGCCATCGAATTCTCCGTCAGCAAATGGGATGAAATCGGCCACGGGATCATAGTCCACGGCTCCCCCGTCATCCGTGTAATTCCGGTATCCATAAGTCCAGTCATCCTGCCCTTGCACTCCCGAAAACTCGGTCTCCGAATTGCCCAACTCCACCTGGCCCAAGCTCGCCTGTGTTCCAAAGGCCAGCACGGCCAAGGAGCACAGAATCCTCGCAATCCCTCTATGATTTCTTTTCATGGTTTGTCGTTGTGTGAATCTCCACTGAAAAAAATCCGCTGATTCGCGTCAAGGAAGAAGGGCTTCCAAGGCGTCCAAATATGGCCACAAGCCAAAAAACCCGACGATTTTCCCTGAAAAGCGGTTCACCGGAGAAGGCAGGAACTCTCCTACCCCATTGGATAAAGAATTTCCCCGCTGATGACATCAATTCTCTCAAGCGTCTCGTCGCTCAATACCAATCCCGCCGCTGCCAGAATCGGCTCCATCTGGGCCTCTTTGCTGACGCCAACAATGGTCGAAGCCACAAAATCATGTTGCTTGCTCCAAGCCGTCGCCAAAGTGGTGACATCAATTCCCAGATCGGACGCGATCTCACCAAACCGTTTGGTCGATTCGATCGTCTTTTCATTCACAAACCGTTGGGCCATGGCCTTCTGCCTCGGTCCTCCATTTGTCAGGTATTCCGAGAACCGGGCCCCCTCGGGCACGCCGTCATTGTATTTCCCCGTTAAGACGCCACCCGCCAGTGGACTGTAAGGAAGCAAACTGACCTGCTCCCGACGCAAACACTCCGCCAGCTCGTGTTCGTCCCGACGGTTGTTGAGCGAGAAATTGTTCTGCACGGTATCAATCCGTGTCACCCCTTCCAGCTCGCTGGTCGCCAC
>JBMHCW010000061.1:0-106664 GCA_049889715.1 Akkermansiaceae bacterium
TCCTCCATCAAGGCATCGTATTGGGACTGACTGCGTCGCCACATCCGCGGAGGCGATGAGGCCGGCCCTTTCTCCGACCCATCAAACAACCGTTCGTGGCTCACCTTGTTTCCCTCGGACGGCTCAAAGAGAGCTTGATGAGCATCAACCCCAAGCGCAGGCAATTCGAGACTCTTCTCGATCCACGAAACAAACTTCGACCGTTCATGATCTTTCGGCTGAGGTTCGTCTTCCGGAGGCATCTCACCGAGTTTGACTGACTCCTGAGCGAGTCTCCACATCTCCACGTTGTCGGGGGTCATTCCCTCAAAGCGATCAAACCTGACTTTCCCCTTTTGCTTCTCAGGACCATGACAAGCCAGACAATGCTTTTCGAGGAACGGTTTTACCTCGCGCTCAAAAATTCCCGCCGGCTCCGCCCCGACCGCGAGGCCCCCTGCGAATCCGGCAAGCCACGTTCCCACGATCACACCCGGTATGGACTTCAAGAAACTGGTGCCCGGCGACAAGAAACTGGTGCCCGGCAAATCCGACATGAAGCCCTTTACCACAACTCGAACACCTCCACCAGTTCAATCACAGTCCGGCAGGGTCAGGAGACGGAAAGGGGCGCGGCTATTGACCACTGACGCTCTGAAGGACTTCGTCACGCACTTCCGGATCGGACAACGAATCGATCCATCGGGCACGTTCCTCCTTGTCCTCGATCGTAAGAGCCAACTGGCTCGCAGAAGCTCCCGGTGCCATTGTTTCCCGGTCCATGGAACCCACGAGATTCCGGGCCATCTCAAGATTACCACTCAAATCCGGGACCAATTCGGTAAAGACCACCATGCTGCTGCTGAATGAACCTCCTTGAAGCTCGACCGCAGATTGAAAAGTGCCAACAAGCGCTTTCAAGTCATTATCGGCAATCTCAACCTCCACCTTTGCGCCCTCTCCATTCCTGTTTCCGCCCAATCCCTTCAACGCCACCTTGATCAACCCCGCCTCGGAATCATTCCGGTAAATCACCTTGTCCCATCCGGCCCGCTGCGGAAGTGACCCAGTCATGAATGCCAACCGCGTCGGCGAACATCGGTTGGTGGCATAGAAGCTCGTATACTTCATGCCTTCCCGGCAAAGCTGGTCGATCCTGGGCGTGGCAATCTCCTCGGCCCCGAAACACCCCAAGTCACCATAGCCCTGGTCGTCAGTCAGGAAGAAGATGATGTTCGGTTTCGCGACCGCTTTTTCAGCAGCCGATGTTTCGCTTCCTAAAGACAAACAAATGAAGGCACAGAAGGAGAACGATTGGAGAAGCGCTTTCATCAATGCAAACTTTGTAGGTAATCGATCAAGGAAGCGAATTCTTCCAACGTCAAGCCATCCACCAAGCCCGGGGGCATCAGGCTTTCTTCGAGCGCGGTTTCGTCAGCGACCTCCGCAACCGATAGCTTCTGGCCCACGCCTGCAATCGTTCTCAACTCAATCGTCTTTTCGTCTCTGGAAGTCACAAATCCAGTCGCAATCGAACCATCCTTCAGCGTGAAACTGAAACCTTGAAAACCTTGCGCGACCTCGGCTCCCGGGTTGATCACATGAGTGATCAATTGCTCCCGATTGAACTGACTCCCCGCCGTGCCGAGGTAAGGACCTTTCTGTGGTTCATCGGGGAGAACGGAGTGACAAGAAAAGCACGCCTGACGCATGAAGATCTGTTTTCCAGCCTCTGCACTTCCGCTGATTTTCAGGACCGCTCCAATCACCTCCTTTTGCGGAAGACTGCCAACCAGCTTTCCACCACTACTTTTCAACGCCGCAATCACCTTTTGAACCTCCTCTCCCAGCTTCTTGTCTTTCGAAGCCTTCTTGAGAAGTGGCAGGAACGCCGTAGCCCGATGTTCTCGAATGCTCGCCAAAAAGGCAGGAGTTATCGGATTCTTCGCAATTCCACTCACCACCGCGCTCTTCTCTTTCTCCGTGGTAAGTGGGCTTTGCACGAGATTGCAAATCACATCATAAAACAACTCCTGCTGACCGGCGTTCGCCCGACGCAGCTTCGAGAAGGCCTTGGGCACCCGCTGCATCATGCTGATGCGATGGGACGAACTCTGCACAAACTCACGACTGAGCATATCGTAGAGCTCCTTCTCGTCCGCGATCTTGTCGAGGGCCTTGATGGTGTTCGCACACCAGTCACCGTAGGTAAATCCGGTCACCTCAAGCGCAGCCCGAAAGGCTTTGATCCGCATCGGCTGAGGCCTTCCCTCATCGGTCATGATCGCAAGCAAATCGGGGTGCTGCTGAAAAGTGTGTTCCGGCTGTTCGAGAAGCTGCTCCGATGGATCGACCTCGATGGGGAGGCGCAATTCTTCAAGCGAGAGATTGTGTCGCCTCACTTGGTAAAGCACCTCCTTCTGTGACTTTTCGTCCATTCCCTTTACCACCTTGCGCAGAGCAGTCGCAATGTCCTTAGAACCCTCCCAGGCTACTCCTCGATGATAAGGCCCCGCGCTGTTGGGCCTTGTCCCCCACCACGAATTGCCATCCCATTCCTTCTCCCGGTGATAAAGTCGCAACAGGGTCGCCACCAGATCCAGCTTCTCTTCCCCGGTCGCACTCCGACCGAGAGCAGCCGTGAGCTTGGCCATGTTGTCGGCATGGTGAATCTGCCGAAGCACCGCCAAGGCGGCTGGCCGCAACTCGGATTTGTCCAGTGCCCTGTGCAAACGATCCACTAGCGCCATGGCAATCAAGGCTCGCCGAGCGGTGTGAGGAATGGCGTCGTGGACATGCGCGACATCTTTTTCGAGCGGTCGTCGTGGCTCTTCTTTCGCCATTTCGAGGAGCTTTTCCGTCAAGTTTACCAGTCCAAGTTTCTGCACACCCACAACCGCCTGCAATCGAACCCGCGGATCCTTGTGTTCCAGGAGCGCGGCAAGTTTCGTCTCCAGCCCCAGCTCAGAACGGTCATCCCGATCCAACAAGGACCGAAGCGCAAACTCAGTTAGGGCCTCATCGTTTAGGAATCCGCTCAAGGTTTCCACCGCACCAGAACCATCGCGCAGATTGATGGCAAACAAGGCCGCGATGCGCGCCTCTAGCGAAAGCGACTCATTCCCGGCGGCCTTCTTCAACAATTCATCAATGCCTCCCGCTTCCCTTCCAATCAAAGCCCATTGGGACTGCTGCCGCAACACGCCGGATCCCTGATCGAGAAATGAAATCAGTGTCTCCGGACTTGCCTTCGCCAAATCAGGAAAGGGACGATACTTCCAGCCCTTCGGTTTGGCCTGCACGATGTGACCCACGATCGCTCCGGGATCAATCCGGGCTCCGCCGCCTTCGAAGTTGGCAAAGTAAAGCCGCGAGCTCCCGTCGACATCGAGATCGACCAGCTTGTTCATGTTCAAAGATTCCTGATCCTTGTTGATGAAGGTCGCTTCGTGGGAAGTGAGATCGTGGGTGAACATCCGGCCCCAGCTGATTGTTTGGAATCGCCGGTTCAACCAATCGGGAAACTGCGGCTCTTCCAAAAACAAGGCACCACATCCCGAACCACCACCATAGGTAAACAAGGGCGGCATGGCGTCCTCACTAAAATGCTTGTAGAGATTGGGATAACCCATGTGAGCCAACGGCGTGAGATGATGCAGGCGCATGTCCCAGCCGTCACCATCGTTCGTGTTGTCCATCGTGAGGATATCGAGCCGATGATTGATCGCCAAATCGTAGGTGTTCCGCGTGCCTCGGGCGTAGACTTCCAAATCACTCCCATCCAATCGCATCCGAATCACCCCTCCAGTCATGAGCTTCGCCGTCGAACCATCCGAACCCACGGCACTCGCTCCGAAATCTCCAACTGCCATATAGATCCAACCGTCGATTCCCACCCGCAAATCATTCGTCGAGTGATCACCTCCCCGCGTCCACGACAAATCATGCGCAAAGCCACTCGCGAGGACCTTTCGCTCGTCTGCCACCCCGTCGCCATCGGTGTCCCGAACCGCCGAGATGAATGGCGGATGCACCAGATAGAGAGTGCCATTCAGAAACTGACCTCCACGAGGCGTATCGATATTAGGTATGAACTTGGTCGCGACATCTGCTTTGCCATCGTCGTCTTCATCAACCAGTCGCCAAACCGATCCCTGATTGGGCAATCGTCCGAGACCGGCATTGCCGTCGCAAAGTGCATAGACCGCCCCACCAGGCTCCGCGATCACCGAAACCGGACAGTTGATTTCAGGAGCGGTGGCAAAGCGAGTCAACTGATGATCTTTGAAAACCGGCAACTTACGAAACGGCGTCTCAGGCCCCTGATGTTTGAGGCGAATTCTCTCCACGCTGGCCCTCGTAGTCTTCTCCGCAGACGTCGGTTTGGGAGCCTCTGCCTTTTCCCCTCCCAAATCCCGAATCCGAATATTCCGCCACGCCACTTCGAAAGGCCCCGTGCCCTCCTTGATCCCGTGAATTTGCAGACCGATGAAGCCGCTCGAGTTCGTTTCATGCCTCTCGGCGGGGATCGTAGTGGTGATGACTTCGTTCCCGTTGATCCACGTGGTCACCTGATCTCCCTTGGCCACGACGCGAAACCGATTCCAGCCTGCGGTCATGAACTTGTGATTCTTAAGATCCTCTTTCGGCGTGAGCCAGGTTCCCCATTGCTGGCCGAAAATACTGCCCGACCGCGAACCTCGTTCGGGATTCTTGCAAGCAATCTCAACCTGCGGACCTTCCACGGGACCGACCTTCTGCTTGCCTCGTGGTTCTCGATTTCGTGAACGGATCTGGACACCGCTGTTCAGACCGGGATCGACCTTGCATTCAAACTCCAGTTCGAAGTCGGCGTAATTCTCATTCGTACAAAGAAAGGTCGTTCCGAGACCTTTCTTGGCTGTTCCAACAATGGTGCCCTCCTCCACCCGAAACGAGCCTCTCTTGTTGCGCTCGGTCCATCCATCGAGGTTTCTGCCATTGAACAAGGTGATCCATTTATCCTCTGCTTGGGCGGCATTCAGTAAAAAGACGCAGATTATCGTTAGGTGTTTCACGGTTTTGAATCTGGATTACTTTTTTTTTCGACCTGTTCTCACAAGCTGCTTGGCCATGTTCTCCACCGCCGGCAGCTGGCCGTTCAATTCTTTGACGACTTTTGCGTAGTCCCGATTCTCCGCTTCATTCTTCCACTCATGCGGATCCTTGCCCCGGTCGTAGAGCTCCTGCTGGCCTTCCTTGTAGCGGATGTAGCGATACTTCTCCGTCCGAATGCTGGCATATTGATCGTAGAGATAACTGATCGCCGTGCTTGGCCAGTCGACCTGCGGATCTTTGAGAATCGGCACCAGGGATTTTCCATCGACATGCGATGGCTTTTCGATCTGACAAAGCTCGGCAAGAGTCGGATAAAGATCCTGAAGGGAGACGCAGCGTTTCGTTACACCGCCGGCCTTGGTCATTCCGGGCACCCGGAACATCAGCATCGAATTGGTGGCCTCCTCCCACAGTGTTCCCTTTTGCCAGTGATCCTTTTCGGCGAGATGGAATCCGTGATCCGAAAGAAAAATCACGATGGTGTTATCCCTGTAGGGGCTCTTTTCCAAAGCATCCAGGACGCGCCCGTGTTGAGCATCGACGTAGGCCGTCGTTGCGAGATAAGCCTGCACCGCCGACTTGTGTAGCCCCGCCTTTAAAACACTTTGCGTAAACTTTCGTTTCCCACCCACGACCTCATCGGCCAACTGCGGAATGTCATCGAAATCATTGGGATTGAGCTTCGGAACCTTCACTTCATCCAAAGGAAACATGTCGAAATATTTCTGCGGCACAAACCAAGCCATGTGCGGATTGAAGGTGCCGTAGGTGAGAAAGAAGGGTTTCTCGTGTTTCTGATTCAGAATGGCAATCGTTCGGTCCGCTCCTTGAGTGTCGTTCATTTCCTCCTCGGTCAAATGAATCACTCCCCAATCCTGTTCGCCTTTTCCGACGGATTGAATCGGCGATCCCGGAGGACGCGGATCTCTTTTATGTCCCTGCTTGTCATCCCAAACGTTGTTGCCACTCCAGCCGTGGGTAATTTTCCCATAGCCATACATGGAATAGCCGGCCTTGTCGAAGACCTCGAAAAGAGAGATCGCCTTCTTGAGTGGTTCGCTGGCCGCGATGTTTGTTTGGTTGTGATAGACGCCGGATTTGTGAGGGCTCACGCCCGACCAAAGTGATGTCCGCGATGGCACGCAGAAGGGCGAGGCACTGTAGGCATGGGAAAAGACCACTCCGCTTTTCCCAAAAGCCTGAAGATTGGGAGCGATCACTTTCCCCGAGTACCGTTCGGGCTTTTCCAAGATCCAGGTATTCAAGTCATCGGCCATGAGAACGAGGACATTCATGCGCTCGGCAGCCAACCCAAGGCCGGGGCATGAGGCGAATAAAGCCACGAGGCAGATCGACGATTTTTTGAGCAGCGATTTCATGAGAGAAATTAAGTTGAGATTTTCCACAGGTGATTCTTAGCGCTTCTTCCTTGGCTTCTTCTTTTCACCGGGAGGACTCCAGCCGGGTTTGAGTTTTTGGAAGGTCGTGTAGTGCTCTTGGTATTCCTTCATTTCCGACCACAAGGCACCACGCTGGGGCTGAATGACCCGACCTTCGGGGTAGTCCTTCCCCTCCGCGCTGGCGGCAACCGATTTAGCCAAGGTCTCCGCTTCGGCTTTCATTTTTTCCAGCCGTTCAGGATGGTCCGCGGAAACATCCTTGGACTCCTTCGGGTCGTTCTTCAGGTCATACAGTGCAAACTTGGCACCTTTCCCCCGGCCGGACCGAATGAGTTTGAAGTCTCCATCAATCAGGACCGTGCCCTTGCTGGTGAAAGGGATGGAACGCGTTCGCACCGGCGTATTTCCTTGAAAAAGAGGAACAATACTTTCGCCGTCGTGAACCTTCATCATCGAGTCGGCAGGCAGGTCGAGCAAATCCACAATCGTGGGCATGATGTCCAAAGTGGAGGCAGGAAAGCTGGTGACCTGCGGTTTGATTTTTCCCGGCCATTCGATGATTCCGGGCACCCGGATTCCGCCTTCATAAAGCGAACCTTTGAAGCCACGCAACCCGTTCACAGAATCGGGATCGTGTTCCCGCCCCCCATTGTCACTGCAGAACCAGATCATGGTATTCTCCGCCAGATCCATTTTCTTCAAGCCCTCGCGCAGCATCCCGATGCTTCGGTCCATCGCGATGATCTCACCGAAGAGCTGGGCCAGCCTTGAATCGAGATCTTTGGAAAGACCATCGAGATCCTGCTGAAGCGCAGTGTAGGGAAAATGCGGTGAACCATACCAGATCATCGCAAAGAAGGGATCTTCCTTGTGATCTTCGATAAATCCGAGAGCCTCTTCGACCATGAGAACCGAGGACTCCCCTTTCAAAGCGACGAACTCCCCGTTGCGCGTCATCAAGGGATCCATTTCGATGTAGTTCGTCGCAGAAAGCCAGTAATCGATTCCATAATGCCCAGGATGATTGGGGTCGTCAGGCAGGATTGGCATAGCCGAACCTTTCACGCCGTTGAGATGCCACTTGCCAAAATGAGCGGTGGCATAGCCCGCTTTCTTCAGCGCTTGGGGCAAGGTCTTCTCCTGAAGACACAAACGCTTGTGAAGTCCGCTGGCTCCGTTGCGACCCGAAGTTCGCCCCGTGATCACGGTTCCTCTCGTCGGTGTGCAAACGGGAGCCCCCGCGTAGAACCGATTAAAGCGAATCCCCTTGGCCGCCATGTCATCCAGATGGGGCGTCTTTCCCTTGAGATGAGGATGATCATAGTAACCCACCTGCCCCCACCCTTGGTCATCGGACATGATCAGAATGATGTTGGGTCTCGGTGATTTTCCATGAAGTGAAGTCACACATGAAACCAGAACCAGAAGAGGAATGAGTTTTGCTAAACCTTTCATTTCAGATGTAAGTTATTTCGCCTTCGCGCGCTCTTTGCGTTTCTTCTTCTGACTGTCTCCCGTCTTCTCGTAAGAGTCCGGAAGTTCTTCCATCCAGGCATTCAATTCAGTCTCCATTCTCTTCAAAACGTTGGGCCGATCTGCGGCGACGTTCTTGCTTTCGGAAGGATCTCGAGAGAGATCATAAAGAAGTGGTCCTTGGCTCTTTCTCTGTCCAAGGTGCAGTTTCCAGTTTCCTTTGCGCATCGAGGCAGAGCGCCCGGTCGTGCTGGTCTTCCAAAACAGAGGAGCCTTCCTCTCGCGAGATTGTCCGAACCAGATATCTGAAACATCCTCGCCATCGAGATCGGCCGGCAGATCATCCACGCCAGCGATGCTGCAAAGCGTGGGCAGCCAATCCATTCCCGAAGTCACACTTTCAGTATCCACCCGTCCCTCTTTAACCCGACCAGGCCAACGGATAATAAACGGGGCCCGAACACCTCCTTCGAACTGATCGTGTTTGCCACCACGAAACTCTCCTGCATATCCGAGCATGTTGTGGGAGAATTCCTTGGACTCCTTTTTCGCTCCGAGCAGCACTGGCGCCGGGCCGTGGTCGCTGGAGAACACAACGATCGTGTTCTCGCGAAGCCCCTCTTCATCGAGCACCGCGAGGAGGCGTTTCACATTCTGGTCGATCGACCAAACATCACCGAGGTATTGGCGCATCGCGGTGGTGATGTCCCCACCGGCCTTCTTGCACTCGTCGAACTTCACCTGCATTGCTTCAGAGAAATCCTCACGCTTCACGGTGACGTCATTGAAATGCGCGGCCAGATCAGGATGAACCGTTACCGGGTAATGAGTGGAATGCCCCCAGACATTCACGTAGAAGGGCTGATCGGACGAAGCCTTGATGAACTCAATCGCAGAGTCGTAGAGACCCGCATCGCGGCCCCTCGGAGTTCCTTTCGTCTTCCCGCCGCTTCTGTAAGTATCGATTCCATAAACACCCGATTGGGCGTCGGGACCGATATGCCATTTCCCAAAGTGTCCGGTGCGATAACCCTTTTTCTTCAGAAGCTCGGTGATCGTGGTGCGATCCCCAAACCCGAAATCAGCCGGATACTTCTGAAAGCGGGCGGTGTGCAAGCCGGTCATGAACCCGGTCCGGCTGGGACAACAAGTCACCCCAGTGACATAGAATTGCGTGAATCGTGTTCCTTCTTTCGCCAGCTGGTCAATGGCCGGAGTCCGCGCGTAGGGATGGCCGTAACAAGCGAGATCTCCCCAACCAAGGTCGTCCGCGAATAGAAATACGATATTCGGGGGACGCTCTGAACTGGCTGCTTTGCTGGTCTCTCCTCCTTCGTTCCTCTCATCACTCGCCAACTCCCGCTTCCCTTCGAACGGTCCAAACTGCGCCTTTTTCCGATACTCTTCACTTGCGTGCCAAGTCTTTTCCGCCTCCTTGTCATAGTCGGGATTGAGCTTGGGAATGCGGGCACCGACCTCTTTGAAATAGCGGAACATCTCATCAAACAACTCACGGTGCCGCTTGGGATTCTTGCCGGCGATGTTCGTGGTTTCCGCTTCGTCCTTCCCCAGATCAAGCAAGATCGGTAAGTCGGGCTTCTCATAAAAGTGAATGACCTTGTCAGTGCCCGAAACGATCGCCGAATGCGGCATCGACGTCCGGTTGTGCGGGTAGTGGAAATAAAGAAAACGATTCTGGAAGTCATCGTCCGGCTTCTTCTTCCCACTCAAAAATCCTTCCAACGAAACACCATCGATGTCTTTCAACTCGGTCGGATCTCCTCCGGCCCAATCAACGAAGGTGGGAAGCAGATCGTAATTCACGACATTGGCCTCGAATGATGAACCAGCCTTGATTCCCGGTCCACGCACGATCATGGGAACGCGGATTCCACCCTGCCAAACCCACCATTTGTGGGCATGCAGTGGCTGCTTCAGCCCGCTCGTTTGTTCAAATTGCTTGTGACGGTAGCCATTATCCGACATCAGCACAACGTATGTATTCTCGGCGATTCCCAGCTCGGAAAGCTTGTCCAGTACTGCACCAATCCGCCCATCCAGATCCTCCGCCATTCCAAACCACACCGCAGGGTCTTCTCCAATTTTCACGGTCTCAGCAGTCTTGTTGTTCTCGCGATACCAAGCCTGCACCAAGGGATGCTTGGCGTACTTTTCGCGAGTCTTCGGCAAACACTCCGAACCGGCATGCACCGCGTAGTGGGAGATCTGCAGATAAAATGGCTGCTCGTCCCTGGCTTGCTTTTCCACGAAATCCAGCGCCCGATCCGTCACGCTGAACATCAACTTCGGATCACGAAAGTCCGCGGGCAATTGCTTGGGCTTCTTCTCCCCTTCCTTCGCCCATGCATGGAGAGTATTCCCCGGCTTGTTATCCGTGTTGCCATCGTGAGCGACGTATCCCTCGTCCGAGGGATCGCCCCGCATGTGCCATTTCCCGATGTGCGCGCTCACGTACCCCAGGGGCTTCAACGCCTCGGGAATCGTGACCGCGTCCGGCCTGATCGTCTCATCAGCAATGCAGGAAATGACCGGCAGTCCCTTTGATTTCTTCTCATTGTAATAATCCTGCCCCAAGGAATTCAGGTAAACCGTGAAGCCGTTGCGAGGGGAGGATTGTCCGGTCTGCAGGCACACCCGGGACGGCGAGCATTGAGGAGAAGCATAAGCGTTGCGGAACTTCATCCCTTCCTTGGCCAGCTTTTCCAGGTGGGGCATTTCCACCACCGGCATCTTGGAATTCGGCATGGCCCCGTCCATCTCGATGGGCGTGCCATTCCAGGCCCAATCGTCGATGAAGAACATGACGATGTTTGGTTTCTCACCCGCCTTTGCGAGAGAAGTCATGGACAAAAGAGGCAGCAACAAAAGTAAGAGGAATCGGGTAAGCATTGCGTATGTTTTTAACAGATGAACGAAATGGAATTGAAGACGGCTACGTTTCTTATTGCACGGGCTGGCGGTCATTTCGGGATGAAGTTGAGTCCGCAGGTTCGACGAAGAAGTTCATTGTGACGGCATCCAGATAGCGCTCGCTGTCTTCAAACTCGTTCCGGCCCAGCGAGGCTGAGATTCCCACAATGACCGTCCCCGTTCCTTCCGGAATGCTCATGTCAGTCGTCAATTCCTGCCAACCCGTCTGATCATCATTCTTGGGCGTCCGGCGGGAAACCTGCTGGAGTGCACGCTCCTCGATCTCAGAGGGGTTCGCCCAGATCGCCCCCACCTCTTCGGGCAGCTCGGCAAAGGCACCGATGCGGATGGCGTATCCCCCTCTTCCCACTCCACTCGACTGGATCTGACTGGCTACACGAATGAATCGTTGCTCTGACTCCAACACCTCGGGATAATCTCGCAAATCAATCAGGTAATGAACCTGCCCTCTTTTTCGTTCCGGATTGGGAGCAAGCTTCAGGACATGCTCGCCGGAAAAAGGCTTCAGGGAATCGGGTTTCAAAATCTCGGCCTGTCCATGGACGAACCATTCATTGGCATGCCTGGCCATCCCGCGTTTGAATGTTTGGGACGGGTCTTCAAAGGCATCCTCCACCACCGGAACCAAACTCGGACGGGCCACGCCGTCCTTCGGAAGCAGGAAACCAAAGACGGCTGCCGTGCTGAGCACTCCGACCATCATCCCAACTGCTGCAGCCACCGGGCTCCATCGTAAGAAGCGCTTGGGATCGACAGATGTCAACGGAGCCTCTCCCGTCGCGGCCTTCAACGAGGCACTCTGCAAACTTTGCTCCAGCAGACCGTGGATTGACGCCATCTCCCAATACCTCTCCCGGGCCTCTGCAGAGTCCTCGAGGAGCTGACTGAGTTGCTCGGCCTCAGCCTCGCTCAACCAATCGTCGAGACAGGCTTCGATGGCAGCATCAAGTTCGTTGGCTTTCATGATTCGAGTGATTTTTGAAGCTTCGTCCCCACGCAATCCCGAAGAAAGGCCCGGGCTTTGGTCAGAGCAATCCGTACGGCGTTGGAAGTCATGCCGGCCTCCTCCGCCATTTCCTCCGAGCTCTGCCGACTGGAATATCTCCGCCAAAGAAGATCGCGAACCTTGGGCAGCAATTGTTCCACACACTGCCCCAAAGCCGCTTCCCGTTCCGCCATCGTATCAGGTGTCGGAGCATCTTCAGTCAACGCGATGATAGCGGCTTCGCTCAAAACGGTCGCGCGCTTTCGTTGCCGTAGATTCTCGAGCACCTTCAGCCGGGCAATACTGCATGCCCAGGCCACAAAGTTCGTTTCCTGTTCAAAGGTCGATGCCTTGCGCGAGATGGTGAGGAAAGTCTCCTGCATCACATCATCAGCGTCCGTGAGCGAAGGCTGCAAAGCCCGCACAAATGCCCGGATCACCCCCTCATGCCTGACAAACAGCAGTTGCACTTGCTCGGTGGCATCGCGCTCGGGGACACTGGAATCGTCTGGCATCATGAGTAATGACTCAGACTCGGAAATTGTTTCCAGAAAAAACAGGAATTCTTCTCGAAAGCGATCAGAACAGATCTGCAATTTTTCCAACCAGTAGTCCAAAGCCTCAAGAAAAAATCAGGGATAATCTCCGCCGGAACTGGGGCAACCCCTTTTGGAGGACTACTTTGCGTCAGCGAAACGCTTCAAAATTTTCCGGTTCGTCTCGGCAAGCAGAGTCACAAGTTCCTTGTAAGGAGTGCCGTCAGACTTGATCAGACCTTGTTTCAAAACGCCCCGATGGGATTGAAATCGGTCAACATACTGGCAGCGATGATAGCCAAGAATGTAAGATTTGGAGAGAGCATCGTTGACGTACTTCGCGTGCATTTTAGCAACTTCTTCGATTGTCGGAAGTTGGGTCCACATCGTCTTGGGATGCTCTTTGGTAGGGAAGCTGATGTTGTGATCACAGATGATGATTCCCTTGCCGCCGGACGCACGATGGATGCGGTCGAATTCGGTTTCATTGAAATCATTTCCGTAGGGCTGGACGGCCACCGCATCGATCCAAGGTGCCGCCTCCTCAACCACGAAGCTGGGGGTGATCACCCCGCCATAGCGTTCTCCGAAAATGATGCTGTCCGGAGCCAGGCGACGGGTCTCTTCCCCGAGAACTTTGTAGTAGGTCTTTGCAATGAGTCGCAGGAATTCTTCGTCGCTGGCCTTGTCTCCTTTCTCGGCCACAAATGCTTCGTAGCGCTTGCGACCAGGAGCTCCTTCCGGAAGCGCTTTCATTGATTCGATCCAATTGGGCTTCCCGGAGCGTTTGCCATAGTTGAGGTCCCACAAAGGCATATCCGTCCAGTAGAACCCAATGAGATTCGGGTTGTCCTTGTGGGCATTGATCTTGTTCCGAAGCGTTTGTTTGACCTTCTCCTGCCAGGCTGGGTCAAAGACGTCGGGATAGGAGAATTTATTGTTCCCAAAATACATGGAAGTGTCTGCGGTATGAATTCCTTCGGCATAGGGAATCAGCTTTCCCAGAGGACGGGGCGTGCCATAACCGGTCGAATTGTATCCCCAGCCACGAAAATTCTCGTTCACCTTCGACGACATCGCTGACCAATCACGATTGAATTGATCCGCAATAATGTCCGGCTCTCCCTTGGCGGGAGCTCCCATAGCCACGATATGGGTGACCCCAAGAGAAAAAAACGGCTCCCCGCTCGGTGTCATCAAGAAGATACGACCGTTCTTCCTCGCGACCTGGAAACGACCGGTCGCTTTTTCAAAGTCCGGAGCAGACAAGAGAGCTGCCGGCTGAGGATTCTTATCCTGCTTGGGCTCGTTATTCCAGCGGTTCCAGTGGGCCGTCCAATACTCGTCCCATAGTTTCCACTGCTCATCGGTGAATAATCCCTGGAGTGCCGCTTTTCGTTTCGCCTGGAAAGCTTCCCGCTCTGCCTGACGCTCCCCGGCTTCCAGCTCCTTCAACCTGGCTTGAAAGGCCAAACGAAGCTTCTCCTGCTCATCAAAGCCCGCTTTCTGCTCTTCCGTCATCTTCAGTGACTCAATCAGGTCCACGACAGAAGCAGGTTCCGCTCCCTGAGCGTACATCTTCTCATCAAGGGCTAAATACCCCACCAACAAACAAAGCGCAAAAGCCGTCCCGAGAGGAACAAATCTGGTGGAAACAGAACTCCGTTTGGTTGACCGCTCGAGAGACGAAGTAAGCGCTGGGAAGATTTTCATGTTAGAAGGATGGCTTGAATGGCGACTCGGCAAAATAGTTTCTTTCAGTCGCCCAAGTTAACGTCGTTTGTCCGACTTTCGAAAAGCTAAGATTGGATGATCGCATCCTGAGTAAAGAGCGTCGGAAACAAGAACTACTCCTATGAAAACTCTCTTCGCCTGACAACTTAATGCCGGACCAAAACATGCCCAAAAGTAATCACGGAAGGCCACAAGTGACCGACCCCTCGGGGCAAGTCATGGTATCCACCCTACTCAGGCAACGACATCGTTTCGACCCAAATGGGACCTTTCCCGACCTGATATTGTTTGATCTTTTTCAACACTCCCGATTCTTCGATTCGATAGGCTCCCAACTTGGCATCACCCTGGCCGGCGACGTAGAGAAACTTGCCGAGCTTATCGATGGTGAATGATCTCGGAATACGTTCGCAGGGAGTGTGACCAATCATCGTCAATTGCCCGGTTTGAGGATCGACTCCGAAGCCCACAATACTGTCTTCGCCATCTGGAGCATTTCGTTGGGTGATGTCACGATTGGAGAGGTAGAGAAACCGACCGTCCGGCGTCATGTGGAGATCAGCCGTCGTGATCTTCCCTTTAAATCCTTTCGGTTGGGTCACGATATTTTGAACCGGTTTCAGCAGGCCTGCTTCAGTGTCCCATTGCCAAACACCAACGCCGGGCTGCTCTCTTTCATTGGTGGTGTAGGCGACAGAAAGATTGGGATGAAAAATGAGATGGCGGGGTTGCTGCGCTTGACTCTCGCCACTGGGGCCACTGACAAACGGAACCTTGCTCGGTTCGATCGTTCCGACCTGTGCCGTAAAATGATTCACAAACACTTTGTTGGGACCAGTCGCCGGCACGAGGAGCCATTTGTTATCGGGGGAGAAGACCGCGCTATGAGCTTTCTTCTCCAGGGTCAATTCGTGAAGAGTCTCTCCTTTGTAGACTGGATCTATCTTCCAAATACTCGCTTTCCCTGGTCCGTAATGATTGCCCGCCAAAAACTCTCCGTTGTTGTCCGTCATGAGATAGCCGGGGCGAAGGTTGACTCTCGCGGTGTGGGCGAGTTTTAGCTTTCCCTCTTTGCCGATTTCCAATGTCGCAAGTGCGGGAGACTTCTTTCCTTCTCCCGGCATCGCCGCCACGGCATACATCAACTTACGATTGGGAGCGATGGTGAACGGACCGGCCCCATCGAGCGGAATCTCCTGAAGCAAGGACAACTCGCCGCTCTCCTTGTTGACATCGAACGCAGCCAACTGACTCCCCGCCGCCAAATACAAGCGCTGTTCTGAATCACGAGGATCACCGTCCCGCGGCGCGGGGTCCGGATTGGGCATTTCCTTCAACACCTTGGCAAGACGCTCCCGGGCTGCACCCGATTCCCGGGTATCCTCGGAACTGAGAATCGGCTTCTTCTCCAGCTTGTCGTTAGGAACGTCGTAAAGCTTGCCGTCACCGTATAGTTTGTATCGTTTCTCTCTCGCAAAGCGGATCTTGCGAAACTGGTCCTTATCCCAACCTGGTCGCGGGTCGTAGTGGCAAAAGACCCAGGGACGAATCTGACCCGACTGACCAAACAGCTGGGGATAAAAGCTGATCCCGTCGAGCTTGGTTTTACCCGGGATTGGTTTGCCTGCGGCTTCCATCACGGTTGGAAGAAAGTCCGTGGAATCGACAAGATTGTCATTCAGGCCTGGTTCAATTTTCCCCGTCCAGCGAATCACCAGCGGAACGTGCGTTCCGGCATCGGTCGTCCGACCTTTTCCTCCTCGCACCGGACCATTCTTCGTCTGCGAGGTGATCTTTTGATGCGTTCCGTTATCACTGTAAAAAATCACCAGGGTGTTCTTCCCAAGTCCCAGATCGTCGACTTGTTTCACAATCCGCCCGACGCACTTGTCCATGTATTCGACCATGTCCGGAAAATGACGGGGATCCTCCGTTTCATAAGCCGCCGGATTGCCCCAATCCTTGCTGTCAGGCGTTGGCACAAAGGGCCGGTGCGGCAAGGCCATCGCGTAATAAACGAAGAAAGGGGTTTCGTCGTCCTTCTTTCGATTGATGAAGTCATTGATGAAATCAACCCAATGATCCGGACCATACTTTCCTTTGAGGTCTTTGATGAGCTTGCCATTTTCATCGAAGGTCGGATTGGCAAAGCGCGTTCCCTTGTCTTCGGTGTGCCAGGAATGAAACAAACTGTATTCATCGAAGCCCGCGTCAGCGACCTTCATCCCCTTCCCCCGCCGCAAGTGCGAGCCGGGATAACTCGGTGGATCATAACTCTGCAATTGCCACTTCCCCGCAATGCAGGTGCTGTATCCGGCCTCCTGCATGTAATGACCGATCGTCTTCGCTCTGGGATCGAGCGTGCCGAAGTAGAGCCAATTCCGGTTGTTGTATAAGCCGGTCATCAATTGCACCCGCGTGTTCGTGCAAAGTGGTTGCGCATAAGCGTGATCAAAACGAATTCCCTCCTTGGTCAGCCGATCGATGGCAGGCGTCTTGTAACTCGTCCCGCCATAGGAACCAATGCCCTCGACCCCGAGATCATCTGCCATGATCAAGACAATGTTCGGGCGTTGATCCCCGAATGCCCCCAATATGGTCACGACAAAAATGGTGGCTACAATGACCACGGCACGAATTGTTTTTCCTCCCTTCATCTTCTTTACTTCTATGAATGGGGCAGGCAACGGTAGCAATTCGAATCCTTGCAATCCTTCGCCAGAATTTTGACTGCATCATCCGCTACATCCGCAGAATCCGCGTTCGCCCACAACAAAGGGAAAGAGCCACTACTACTCCGGCCGAAAGGACCGATCCAAATGCACATAACCCCCATCCGGATAAATGATCTGCCCGGTGGTATGACTTGATCTCTCCGAAGCCAAAAACACCACCATGTTCGCCATCTCCTCCGAGGTCGTCATTCTCTTGCCCAATGGAATCACCGAGCTCATGTCAGCGAGAAACTTCTGCGGATCTTCCTCCGCCTTGGCCAGGCCTTCATACATCGGCGTATAGACTTCCGCCGGCATCACGCAATTCACGCGAATACCGTGCTTCGACAAATCGAGGGCCCACTCTCTGGTAAGAGAATTTATCGCACCTTTTGCGGCCGCATAACCTGACGTTCCGCCCTGCCCGGTCACGGCAACCTTCGACGAGACATTCACGATGAATCCACGCGATTTGGTCAAAGCATCGAGCGCGTAATGCGTCAGCGCATAGACGTGCAAGAGATTCCGCTGCAGCGATCCCATGAACTCATCCAATCCAGCACTCAAAGGCACCTGATCGTTGATCCCGGCATTGTGCACCAGCCCGTCAATCCGGCCATATTCCTCCATGGTCTCCTCAATGGCATTCCGACACGCGTCCTCCGAAGTCAACTCGGCCTGAATCACCATTCCGCGTCCGCATTTCTCAATCAGCGCCTGCCCTATCTCCGGCGAACGACCCACAATCACCGGAATCGCCCCTTCCGCTGCAAAGCCTTCCACACAAGCCGCGCCAATTCCTTTGGCCCCTCCGGTGACGATCACCACTTTGTCTTCCAGTTTTAAATTCATTGCTCGTTCTACTCTTCCGGTGGCCAATCAAAATGCGTGCCCATCCGGTTCTTCGGACGGTCTTTCCACATTTTCTCTGTCGGATACGTGTGATCCTCAAGAAAGTCCTCATGAAATTCCAATCCCCAGCCCAAAACTTTCGGCGGAAGGTATTTGTCGTCCTTCATTCGCACCGGGTCCTCAACTGCTTCCTGCAGAAGGTCAATCTACTCCACCACCTGCGTGCCCGATTAACCACTCACCACAACCTGATCCCACCTTCCGAAATGCTGAATCATCTTGCACAAGGCAATCCCTCCGCCATGCGGACAACCCGGCATGCCCTACTTGACCGCCATGAGAATGTTCAATGTATTCCCCAATCTCTCATGAAATCGACAGGCAATGTGCCTCTGGGGCTGGCTTTCATGCCAATCTTGCCCGATTTACTAATGCAATTGCGACATGACCCCATCCCCCTCAAGGGAAGCATCTTACCCGGAAGCACACATAGAAAATCATCCCGCGACGAGATTCCTCTAACCGCCAAAAACCATCAATCAAGGGATCAAGTGGTGCGGGATGACGGACTCGAACCGCCGACATACTCGGTGTAAACGAGTCGCTCTACCAACTGAGCTAATCCCGCCTCGACCACTTGCGTGCGGCGGGAAGGTATTCTGAAACCGGAGAAAAAATCAAGCGATTTGCGAACTTGTGTCTGTCGTCGTTCGGTGATTGTGTTCGCGCCAGATGCATCTGCGCTTCACCCCCGAGGAACTTGCCACTCTGGTCGAGATGGTCAGCCTCGCCGCTGAGCTGGCAAATTTGAATCCAAACGACGAGGGAAATGCCGGATTCTCCCGCTTTGAGGCCGTGGAAAGCAAGATTCTTGAAACCGCCAAACACGCCGGGATGGGCGAGATCATCGAGTTCGATCAATCGCGCGGTAAGAACCGGGTGACTGCCAAGTTTCAGGAGAATTCCTTCTTTCAGAAATGCATCGACGAATTCCGCAACGCCAGTTTCTGGGAAGAGTTGATGATCCGGCTCGCCGAACGTGATCTGGTTCGCCAGATGGGCGAATCGGCTTACCTTGCCCTTGAGGAAAACGAACGTCGTGAAAAAGCGGAACCTCTCGAGAAACGCTACTGGGCAAAATTCCTCAAGGACGGAGTGAACCCGCTTTTCTGGATTGATCGCAACGAGGATGCCTAGGAAGGTCGAGGCATGATTTCACGGCGGAAGATTTGCTATCCCATTTCGACATCGCTGTGGAACTATCTCGCCCACTACAGCCGGCTGTCGGAAGTCCCTCTCGTCTACGACGAACTCCTCCGCTTCACCGGTTCCATTCCCTATGAGAATCCAAAGGGCGAAGAGACCCTCTGGCTGGAGGTGATGTATCCCCAAGAGGTCATGGATGACTTGCGCCCCAAGCTCACCAAGATCTATGCCATGCTGAAAATCGGAGGCGACCTTAGTTTGGCCGAACACCTCACGGTGGAGCGCATTGACTTCGGGGAGTTCGGAAACTCGCGCCCCTTTCGAATCCGGATCACCAATCTATTCAATGGTAATTCGGACTACTATTATGTGAAGAATGCCGATGCCTCCCGCCTCTTTGGTCTTGAACTCGAACACATTCTCTCACCCAACCGGATCAACTACCTCGTCAATGGCAACACCTTGATCGAGGAACATATCGCGGGAGTTCCAGGCGACGTCTTCATCCGGGATAACCTCTCCGTCCCATCCTTGAATCATGTGCGGATTGCCAAGGAGTTCGTCAAATTCGGAGAACGTTGCTTCCTCCGTCTTCTCGGCGACATGCGGACGGTGAACTACGTCGTCGACATCACCCCTGACTTCGAAGAGGTCCAGTATCGCGTCCGCCCCATCGACTTCGACCAGCAATCCTACGAAGGCAGCCTGCAGGTCTACCGGGCTCACATGTTTCCTGACAACAAACCGGTGGAAGACCTCGTCCGCGAGCACCTCAACGATCAGACGATTTTGCAATACCGGGCCGAAGAGCTCTCGCAAATGTCGCGCCGCGCGAAAGTCGAACGCAACAGGCTCAAGGCCATTCTCGGCGTGATGGACCGCACTGAAATCTCTTCGCACGAGAACCTCGTGGAGTTGCGCGAATCCATGGTCGAGCGCTACGGTTCACATGCCTTCGACTCGTGTGAAACCATGGGTGCTCTAACAGCCACCCATCTGCAACAAGTCCTGAATCTTATTCCAACGAGAAGCTGACGAAGTTTTTCTTGTCGCCAAGCTTTTCCATGTCGGCCATCCAGAGAACCTTGAAGGAATTGTAGAGAGGCCCCTTGGCCACGATATCAATCCGCCCCATTTTCTCGTCCCCGTTTTCAACGATGAACTTCAAGTCGGAAATCCCCTTGGACTTTACCTCGATCTCGCTGGCACCATCCTGAAGAAACTCCTCGGAGGAGACATCGTCTTCGAGGTCATCGAACTTGATCCGGATCTTTTTTCCATCCTTGAGGCGGGTTCCCCGAAGATGATCATCGCCGGCCTTGCTCTTCAGTTCCTTTTTGTCCGGCTTCTCATCGAAGCGATGCAGCCGTGGAAGGGAGAATTCCATCCCGACCCTGATCTTGTTCTCGGTCTTTTTTTCGATGAGTTTCGGAAGAACCGATACTGTCCCGCGGGAAAGAACGTGGGTCCACTCCACCTTGGTATCTCCGGTCACAGTGGAAGAAACAACGACCGGTTTCTTGGGATCAATCCCCTTCTCCTGTTCGCTGGAAAGGCCGTCTTTGGTGAACTGACGCCGCACCCATTTGCCTTTGATTTCCTCTTCGATGACATAACGAATCGAAATGTCCCGGTGGGAAACCCGTTTACCGCTCTTCTTGACCATCAGCGCCACTTCCCCGTCCGCTCCGATCCCGAAATCAAATTTCTTGTCCTCCCACCCCACGAAGTATCCAAGCCATTCGGTCTTGTCAGACATTTGTGGCAGTTCGGCAAAGGCAGACGAGGCAAGAGCAGTCAGGGAGAGAATCAGTCGCTTCATGGGACTCATCCTAAACATCGCTCCCCTCGTTCGTAAAGTGGACTTCCCGGGAATAGCTCACTAGGATTCGTCCTCGTATGTTCATGAAGTTTTTATTCGTTTTCGCTGTTCTGCTGGCGGGCTGCCAGGCCAAGACCGACCAACCTGTCGAGCTCGGCAAGGTCAAATGGTCCCGGGACCTTGACCAAACCCTGAAAACGGCCAAAACGTCCGGCAAACCCGTTTTCCTTCTCTTCCAGGAAGTTCCGGGCTGAGCCGGTTGTCAGGTCTTTGGGTCCAAAGTCCTCAGTCACCCCGTTCTTGTGAAAATGATCGAAGAGAATTTCGAGCCCGTGGCGATTGCCAACAATGTGCCGGGCAAGCCCGCCAAAATCGTGAAGGAATTCAAAGAACCTTCCTGGAACTACCAAGTGGTCCGCTTCATCACGCCCGACAAGAAGGACATCATTCCCCGGAAGGACCGCATCAATACCGTGCAAGGAATCGCAGCCCGGATGATTCAAGTCCTTGAAAAACAAAAACGCGAAGTCCCGGAGGAACTTCGCGCTCTTGTGAAATAGCAGAAGGCGCTTACTTGGCGGCGGCGAAATTTTCAGCCACCACATCCCAATTCACGACATTCCAGAAGGCCGCAATGTAATCGGGACGACGGTTCTGGTAATTAAGGTAGTAAGCGTGCTCCCAGACGTCGAGTCCAAGAATCGGAGTGCAATCGCAAACTCCGGCAGCCTCACCCATCAACGGGTTGTCCTGATTAGGAGTGGAGCACACTCCAAGAGTGCCATCGGCCTTGACGCCAAGCCAAGCCCAACCGGACCCAAAGCGAGTGGCACCGGCCTTGGCAAACTCTTCTTTGAAGGCGTCGAATGACCCGAAGGCGGCATCGATGGCGGCCGCGAGATCGCCGGAGGGAGCGCTGGCCCCACCGGGAGCGATGACCTGCCAGAAGAGGCTGTGATTGAAGTGACCTCCACCGTTGTTCCTGAGAGCCGGAACATCGGCGATCTTGGCCTGAAGGTCGACCAGCGAGAGATCCGCAAGGTCGGCATGACCTTCAAGGGCGGCATTGAGATTGGTGACGTAAGCATTGTGGTGCTTGCCGTGGTGGATTTCCATCGTCTTGGCGTCGATGTGTGGCTCAAGGGCGTCGTGGGCGTAGCCCAGCTCGGGAAGTGAATGTGCCATGATAATTCGTAATGGTTTGATTTTGATGCCCCGCGCTTCCACATTGGGCGCGGGCGCCTGTTAGGAGAAAAGCACCTTCTCCCCCGAGCGCAAGAGACAATCCCGTTGCTTATGCCTGAATTTTTCCAAAATCCCTCCGTTCTATCAGCTCTCGTCGGATTCATCGGAGGCGCCGTCTTTGCCGTGCTGGTTCTCATGATCCGCATTTCTTCCCTGCGCTCGACTCTGGAGGAGCGGGAAAAGGCGACCTCGAAAGACCTGGCCAATCTGGAAGCCAGCGAAGCCAATCTACGGGCTGAAGTCGATCAACTCCGTTCTTCCGAAGCCAGTTTACTCAAATCACAGAGCGAGCTGGAGATTCGGCTCGAGAACCAGAAGCAACGCCACGACGAAACAGTCAAACTTCTCAACACGGTCGAAGAACGATTTGCCCACTCCTTCAAAGCCCTCTCGAGCGACGCACTCAAAAACACCCAGCAGCAGTTCCTCGACCTCGCCAAAACCACTTTCAAGACCGAGCAAAAGGAAGCCAAGGGAGAGCTGGAAAAACGAGAGCAAGCCGTTGCTCATCTGGTCAAGCCGGTCGCCGAATCCCTCGACAAGATGCAGACCCGCATCAGCGAGATTGAAAAGGCCCGCGAAGGAGCCTATGCCTCGCTCAAGGAACAGGTCTCACTCCTTTCGGAAACCCAGCAGGGGCTGCACAAGGAAACCCGTTCTCTGGTCAAAGCTCTCCGTCAACCTACCGGTCGAGGGCAGTGGGGCGAAATCCAGCTGCAACGTGTGGTCGAAATGGCTGGAATGCAGCAACACTGTGACTTCACCACCCAGACGTCCACCACGACCGACGAAGGCAAGCGCCTCCGTCCCGATCTCATCGTCCGCCTTCCGGGAGGAAAACAAATCGTCGTCGATTCCAAGGCTCCCATGGATGCCTACCTCGATGCGCTGGAAGCCGAGTCCGACAAAGAACGCGACGACGCCCTCGCCCGTCACGCCAGTCAGGTAGCAACCCACATCCGTCAGCTCGCTTCCAAAAACTATCAGGCCCAGTTCCAGCCGGCCCCTGAATTTGTCGTGCTCTTCCTCCCCTCCGAATCCTTCTTCTCGGCGGCTCTCACCCAGGACTCCACCCTTCTTGAACAAGGGGTCGACCAGAATGTCATCCTGGCCACCCCGACGACCCTCATTGCCCTGCTGCGTTCGGTGGCATACGGGTGGCGTCAGGAAGCCCTGGCCGAAAACGCCCGCCGGATTTCCGAGACCGGCCGTGAACTTCACAAACGCCTCTCGGTCTTTTCCGGCCATCTTTCGAAAGTCGGCAAATCACTCGAAGGCTCGGTGAAGTCCTACAACTCCGCGGTCTCCTCCCTGGAGAGCCGCGTCCTTCCGTCAGCACGAAAATTCGAAGCTCTGGAAGCCTCCGAACAGAGCCTTACCCTCGAAGATCCCAGTGGAATCGATCTCGTTCCCAAACAACCTCGCGACCTTCCGGCTCCGGAAAAAATCGAAGCGGAGGAAGTCGAGATCGAAGATGCCCCCGCGATCGAGGAACCGGCCAAGACCGAACCCACCACTCCCTTCGCCGACCTTGAAGAATCGAAGGACGACTTCGAAGGGTTTGTCGTCGAAGACGATCTCGCCTCACCACCGGAAGCCGACACTCCGAAAAAAGCAGAGGGCGCCGCGAATGATTTCCGCGCCGCCCTCGAAGAATAAAGTCAGCTTGCTATTCGCTTTTCTCTTCTTGGGGAGCTTCAGATTCGGGAGCAGCCGAACCTTCAGGTTGAGCCACCGGAGCAGATTCCGAAGCGTCGGGCTTCGACTCCTCTTCGTTCTTCGCTTCAGGCTCAGCAGGAGCCGCTTTTTCCCCGGCCTTGGGCTCGTCGCCCGAATCAACGGCAGCCTCCTTCGGCGCTGCTTCAAAGCTCTTGGGCTCTTCTTTCTTGGCCGCTTTCTTGGCAGGCTCCTGTGCCGGTCCTTTCTTGGCCAGATGAACGGTGGTGTCGCAGAGCAGGATGATGTGTCCCTGGCTCAAAAGCCACTGGAAGTCCTGAAGCCATTCGTGCTTCGAGGCATCGTCCAGATCAGCCGGACGCACCGCAGCCCAAAAGTCCTTTAAGACCGCCCCGGAATTTTTCTGAAGGTAGTCGATCATGGCCTGCGGACGCGCAGCCAAGGGAGTCTCCGTGGAAACGGCATGGGGGCGGGAAGGTCCCACCTTAAGCTTCTTGTCCCATTTGAACACCGCCACGTGACGCCCCGAAAGCTGACGACAGACCAGGGGCATGAGGTTGGCAGGATATCGCTTTTCCTCGGCGACGCCCCTCTTGAGCATGGTCAGCAATCCCGGCGAAAGCAGGTTGCCCTTGATGTCCCCCATCACCCAGGCCCGGCCGGTCTCTTCAAAGACCTGATCGAAATGATTCTCGGCAAAGTGCCGTTCAAGAGCACGGGCATCATCAAGTAATTCCCCCTGATCATCCTCAGCCAACGGAGTTTCCTCTTCGACCGGAGCCCCTTCAGCCGGCGCCTCTGCGGACGAAGCCTCTGCGGGGGATTCCGATGACTCCTCGGCAACCGGCACCTCTTCCGAGGCACCTTGAACTTCCTCGTCAGCCTTGGCCTCGGGAGTTTCTTCCACTGTCTCTTCGACAACTGGCGTTTCTTCAGAATCAGCGGGGGCCTCTTCTTGAGCAGGTTCCTCCTTGGCATCGGGGGCCTTTTCTTCGACGGCCTCCTCTTCACCTGACTTCACTTTCCACTTGGTGACCATCTTCATGCTCTCGAGCCAAGCCTCGACGGCCTCCTCACCGTGCTCGGTCCGAACCTTCGCCTTGTAGGCATCAAGCGACATATTCGAGAACCGCTCCCGATGGAGAGCCATCAACTTTTCCTGGAAGCCATGATAGTTGGGCGGCCCCAGAAGCTCACCACTGATTCCACAACGGGAGACCGAGGAAAAACTGCCCTTGGGCGCCTCACCCTCGACCTTCACCTCATCATAAAATTTCGAGAGCCATCCAGCCTTCCAGATATGGCGCAAGGCTTCATCACGGGTCAGCCAGATCGATTGATCCTCACGACAGCGAAAAAACTTCTGATCGGACGAGTCATAGATGACACGAAAACGGTCACGGCTTTGAAGAAGAACCTTGGCGAGATCGAAAACGGAATAGGTCCGCCCGGTTTCAATCACCTGCTTCGCAAGGAGATCAAGGCTCTCCTCGGCCGGCATGAGTTGGAGCTTGAACCCTGCGGGTGGCTCCACTTCCTGACGCTGTGGACGACCATCGTGGTCGCCTCGTCTTCCTCCGCCTTTGCCCTTAAAGCCTCCCCGGCGATCACCGCCGCCTCCACGCTTGTCACCACGAAAGCCTCCGCCTCCTCCACCGCCACGACGATCATTGCGGTCACCGCGACCCCGCCCGCGGGAATCTCCCCGGTCACCGCGATCACCCCGGTCTTTGAATTTTTTCAGGCTTTTCGATTCCGAAGGATCACGCGCCCAAGCTGGGCCGAAATTCAATCCGGACAAATCAAGAGCTCCATTGTCATCTGGAGTTTGTGGATTTTCGTCACTCATGTTGGAACGCAAAGTCAATCACACCAAACGCAGCTTAGGAAGCATCCATCATTGGTTTTTCACGAAAAGATGAGATCCTTTTTTGGTGATCAAGGTGGTGCAATTACGCGGACTCATTGTTCACCACCATCTCGTGATCGAAGGCAACGAGGCCTTTCTGATCGACAGCGGATTCATGGGAGGAGTGCGCCGAATCAAGAGGGCTCTCGCCCGACATGGTTGGGACTTTGGAAACGTGCGCGCCCTGATTCTCACCCACGGTCATCTTGACCACACCTTGAATATTGCGAAGCTCCGCCAACTGTCCGGGTGTCGGGTTTTCGCACCGCGGGAAGATCGTTCCCATCTTGAAGGAAACTATCCCTATCGCGGATGGGGCCGGATCTGTGGAGGCCTCGAACTGCTAGGGCGCCTTATTCTTCGATACCGCAAGCCCCGCGTCGACGAATGGTTCGCTCCCAAAGAAACAGTCTGTGGATTCGTGACAGTCAGTCTGCCCGGGCATACCGAAGGGCACTGTGGCATTCTCGTGGAAGAACCCGCCATTCTGATCTCCGGCGACCTCTTCGCCCGCCAGTTCAGAAAAGCCCAACCTCCACCCTTCTTTCTGAACGATAATCAAGACCAAACGCTGGAGAGTATTCGCAAAGCGGCCTGTCTGGAAATCGCAGGTGTCTCGCCCTCCCACGGACGAAAACAATCACCGGAACAGTGCCTCGAAAGCCTGCGGTCGCTGGCCCGCTCACTTTCCTTTTGACCGCCCGAAAAACACCAAGGCGTCGATCATTCCCCAGCAATAGGCTGAAACCATCGTTCCCAGAATGTAGAGCCCGATGGCCGACATCAATCCGCCCATAAACTGGATCAACCACATCCCGAACGGATTCACCACCCACATGACATTGTCGAAGATTTCAACAACCCGGCCTGCGCCATCGAGAGGTCCGGCTCCGATCAAAATCCCGACAGGCACCGCCAGACCGGACAGGACGGTCACAAGCCCCATTGCTCTTTCTGACGGCTTCATCGTAAAAACTGGTTCTCTAGGATGCCGCTCCGATGAAAATCAAGATGACATAAAGAGCGATCGTGGCCGCAGCCACTATCCCGACAAACTTCCAGAATCCCCGCTGCGCATCGAGGGCCATGACAAGGTTGATCTGCGATGGCTGGCTCAACAGAGTCCCGATTCTACCGGCGTATTGATTCAATTTCAAGGCCGCGACAAAACTCAGAATAGCCATGGTCAAATAAACAAAAGCGATCATCCCGATTAATCCCGGAACGAACATGGCAATCGAACTCCCTTTGCTGAGAATCACCATCGTCCCAATCAAAAGCAATGCTGCCCATATGAATCCCAAGACGGCGAGGAATCTGGCCCACCCCTTGGTTCCCGCCAAAATCCGAAGGACATCTGGATTCACCTCACCGGTTGTCGCACCGACTGGAGAGGGATGGCTGGAAGGAGCTTGATACGGGTTGGTTTGATCCATAGCGGTTTCTAGCAAATGGCCCTGATCCTGCCATCATTCATTTTAGGTAGGCCAATAATCTATCTGAATCATCGACTGATGATGTTAGAATCAGCCAAGATGATTCGTCCTGTGCTCCTCTGCTCCTATGTTCTCATTTTGGCGTCCTGCGGAGGTGGTTCCCCCCATCCTTCTCAGATCAAAGCGATTCCCATTCCCACTGATGGCGGTTCTACACAAGAGCGAACGATGGCGGCCCTCATGCGCGGCCACCCCAAGCAACAACGCAAGGAATTCAAATACGATGCCCGCCTCGCCGGAGTGGCTCGAGCCAAAGCCCGCGACATGGCGACTCGAAAATACTTCAGTCACATCAACCCCGACGGTTATGGCAGCAACTGGCATGTCGCCAAAACGGGATACCGCCTCCCTCCCCAATGGCTCGCCTTCAAGGGCTCAAATCAAGGCGAGTCCCTCCTCGCCGGAGAAGAAAACGTGGAACCCGGATTCGCCCGCTGGCTTTCATCCGGAACACACCGGAATCACATCCTCGCTCTCAATCCTTTCTATCAGGATCAAACCCGATATGGACTCGGCTATCACGATGACCCCAACGCCCCCTTCCGTCACTACTGGGTCCTCGTCACCGCTCCTCCCGAATATTAATGCTAAAAAAAATGCATTTAAAAGTGGTCATTTCCGGGATTTGGTTCTAGGATCTGAATAATCGATCGATTAACTTCGTTTAAATAAATGATGAAAATACCTCAAATACTTGCCGCTGGCCTGACTGCCGGGGCTCTTTCGTTGGTGTCCTGCACTCCCCAGCAGCAGCAATACGGGGCGGGCGGGGCTTTGGGCGGGGCTGCCATTGGAGCCCTTGCCGGCGGAGACTCGTCCGATGTGCTGACCGGTGCGGCCCTCGGTGCCGCCGGCGGAGTCGGATTGGCCGCTTACCAAGAGAACCAGAATCAACAGCAGGGAGCCTACAATACCGGTGGCGACAATTACACCCAACCCGCTCTTTCGACAAAGTATCCCAAGGCCTTCAAGACCTCGACTCCCGGAGTCGTGATCAGTCCTTACAAGCCGCACAACAAAGTGCGCGTGACCAATTTTACGCCCGGTTCGGCCGCCAAGGATCCCAATACCGGCCAGATCTTTATTGTTCCTTGAAAACGTGAGTTTTCATATTCAGAAAAAAGCCCGTGCGAGTCATCGCGCGGGCTTTTTTTTGCAAAGTCTTGGGTGATTGCTGATCAGACATTCTTAAGAACTCCGGTCGAATCCCCGAAGCTCTTGTCCTCCACTCCGAACTCATTGAGCATGCGGACGTAGAGGTTGGAAAGGGGCACTTCCTCACGAAGGTCGACGTGACGTCCGGCTTCAAATGCTCCCCCTGCATGGCCACCCACGATGACTGGAAGATCGTTGTGGTTATGGCGATCGCCATCGGAAATTCCACTTCCGTAAACAATCATCGAGTTGTGAAGGAGGGACTTGCCGTCCACATCTTCGGTGTCCTTCATCTTCTGCATGAAGTAGGCAAGCTTCGCGAGGTAGAACTGGTCGATCTTCTGGATCTTCTCGAGGTTCTCCTTCTTCTTTTTATGATGGGAAATGTTGTGGTGACCTTCGGAAACCCCGATCTCCTTGAAAGACCGGTTACTCCCGTCGTGAGCCAGCAGGAAGGTCGAGATCCGCGTGGAGTCGGTCTGGAATGCCAGAACCATCATATCCATCATCAACTTGATGTGCTCGGAATAGCTTCGTGGCTTGTCCGTGGGCGCCGGCACACCAGGATCTACCACTACTCCCAGGGATTCGCTCTTCTCTACCCGGCGTTCGATCTCACGGACTCCGGTGAGATACTGATCGAGCTTTTGCTGGTCGTTGCGACCGAGATGACGGTGCATTGCCTTGGCATCGTCGGTGATGAAATCGAGGATCGATTTTTTGGAAGCCAGCCGCTGGGCGAGGCCTTGGGCCCGGTCCTTGCTGGAACCCGCTCCAAAGAGACGTTCAAACACCTGGCGGGGATTGCCTTCCGGAGTCATCGGCTGGGTTTCGGAGCGCCAGGACAAGTTGAACTGATAAGCACAGGAATATCCCGAATCACATCGTCCTGAAGTCCGGACGCCATCGCAAGTCAGCTCGAGAGAAGGAAGGCGGGTGAATTCCTCCACCTTGCGGGCCGCGACCTGGTCAACCGAGACTCCGATCTTGATGTCAGAACCGGCGGTCTTCTTGGCCCGCTGTCCGGTCAGGAAAGTGGCATTACTCCGGGCGTGGTCCCCTGCTCCATCGCGACCAGCGGTAGCGTGCTTGTGGGAAAAGCCGGTGAAAATCTGCATGTCCTTCTTGAACCCTTCGAGGGGCGCCATGGACTTGCCCAACTTGTAGTCGGCCCCGGTTCCCTGAGGACGCCAGTGCTCCAAATTCACTCCATTCGGCACGCAAAGATAAGCCATCCGCAAGGGGCTTCCCTTGGCCGTCGTCGCCACCGCGCGACCACCTGCAGCCATCACGGGACTCATCGATTCCAGAGCGGGAACCGCCACCGCGGCACCCAAACCTCTCAGAAACTTGCGTCGACTGACTTGCTCGAACTGCTTCATGGGGGGATTTTACGGCAATTCTGTGAAATTTCTCACAAAATTCGCGCAGGTTCCATTCATCCTCCTCTTCGCTTCTGGAAGGGCGCACTTTCGATGACACCGATCACCAGCTCTTTCAAATTGCCTTTGTTCTCCTTCAACCGCTCCACGAGCTGGTTGATGGTCACGGCATCGAAATACTCAGGCCCCCGTCCGGTGGCATAAGTGAGAAGTTTTTCACTCATGCAGCGGTAGAAGTCATCGCGGCGCTCGTCGGCGAGGATTTTCTTCAAAGTCGCGACATCGGTGAACTTTTCGCCGGTAATGAGCTGGCCAGCCGAGTCGATGGGTTGGCCTTGCTCGGTGGTCCGGAATTGCCCGATGGCATTGAAATTCTCGAGCCCCAAACCAATTGGATCCATTCGTTGATGACAGCTCGCGCAAATCGGCTTCTCCCGATGGATCACCATCATTTCCCGCATCGTCAGCGGCTTCTCCTGTTTGTGCGCCACCTCCTCGAGTTCCGGAACCCCCGGAGGCGCCGGAGGAGCCGGAGTTCCGAGAAGGTTATCGAGAACGAACAAGCCCCGTTTCACCGGAGAGGTCCTCGTCGGATTGGAACTCACGATCAGAAAGGTGCCCTGGGTCAACACCCCTCCTCGTTCGGGGTGTTCATGAAGATCCACCAGACGGTGTTCATCCCCCTTCACTCCTTTGACGCCATAGAAGTTGGCCAAGCGTTCATTCAAAAAGCTGTAGCGCGCCGAAAGCAATTCTTCAGCAGGACGGTCATTCTTGAGCACGAACTCGAAGAACTTCTCGGACTCGATCCGCATATCACGACGGACCCGCCCGTTGATGACTCTCTCGACCTGCCCGCGATCGCGAATCCCGGTCACCTTTCGGGCGTCAATCGCCTTCCCTTCCACATCACGGGCCTGCAACCATTGACCAACAAAATTCTTCACGAAGCGTTGCGACTTCGAATCAGCCAACATCCGGTCGATCTGTGCCCGAAGGTTCTTCCGCAACTGCTTGTTATAGGCCAAGCTCAACAACTCATCGTCGGGAACGGAACTCCAGAGGAAGAAGGAGAGCCGTGAAGCCAAGGCATATTCATCAAGCAACACCACCTTCCCCTTGTTGTTGGGTTCCGGTTGGATTTCCGCCCGGAAAAGGAAACGCGGCGAGGCGAGCACCGCCGTCATTGCCAGTTTGATACCGTCTTCGAAAGTTTTCCCGGGCGATCGATCCACCGCCATGGCCATTTTGACCAGGCGGGCCACCGTCCCTTGATCGAGAGGACGCCGATAAGCCCGGCTGACGAAACTCCTCATGATCTTCCGGGCATACAACTCACGCTCCCTCATGTCCTCGGGCGCCGGCCCATCCACCATGATCATGCTGTAACCCTTGGGATACTCCTTGTAACTTCCGTCAGTCGGCCCCTTCAGCTCCACTTTGTGCACGTCCACGTATTGCTCCGCCTGACCTTCACCGGGAGGGTCTTTGGGAATCATCTTGATCTCGATCTTGTTCTCCCCCTTGGCAAGGAATCCCTTTCCGGAAAGACGAATGCTCTGTCGCTGGTCCCATCCCACGCCGCGCTCGGCCACCTTCTTGCCATTCACAATGACCTCCAGATAAGCGTTTTGATCACTGGCTTCGCTCGCCCCCTTGACCGCATAATCCAAATGGATCTCGTAAGGCCCCTTTGCCGGAGCGACCGCCTTGGCCTCGACCACCCGGGCATCCTTCAGCTCAAGCCAATCAGCCCGACGGATGTTTTTATCTGAGGAACGAAAGGCCCGGTCATCAACCACCCTGACGGGAGTGCGCGCCGCTGATCCCGGGGGAAGGGCCAGATTCACAATTTCAGTGGCCGCCTCGACATACTTCTCCATGTGCAAGGGAGAAATCGTCAGCACATCCCCAATGGTGTCGAATCCATAGCCGGTATCATCGGCTGGAAACTTGTCCCACGTTTGATAATCGACCCCGAGAAGGTCCAGAATGGTATAGTGATACTCCATCCGGTTGAGACGTCGGATCGTCACCCGCCCCGGATCGGGGTTTTTGGGATCGAGTTTAAAGACCCGGGTCTCGATCCAGGACAACAGCTGACGTGCCTCATCCGGCGTCGGCTGGTCTTTCTTGGGAGGCGGCATGATCTGGGCCCGCACATTTCGCCAAACTGCCAACCAATGTTCGACGTCATCAAGATGCTTCGAGAGATCTTGATACTCATCCATCGAGAACTCGCCCTTGGAAGATCCGTCGCCATGACAGTCGAAGCAATAATCCTCGAGCAAAGGTCTGATCTCTTTTTCAAAAGAAACCTCGGCCTGAGCCGGCAACGCTACCGCCAGAGCCAAAATCCACAAACGAACCTTCATGCCCCTCCCTTACGCCAAAAACGCGGGATTTCTATTTCAATAATTTCCTTTTCACCCTTAGGTTGACCGGATGAACCGCCGAGCCTTTCTCGCCACCTCCGCCGGAGCGACCGCCACACTCATTGCCGACCACCACGGCGGAAAACCGAAAACCGATCACGGAGCGTTCTACCTCGCGGTGAAAAGCGGAATGGTCGGAACCGGAGGATCTCTGACCGAAAAATACAAACTTCTCAAGGAACTCGGTTACGATGGGGTCGAAGGGGGAGCTCCCTTCAACAACGATCCCGAGGACTTCCGCGCTGCCTCCAAAGCCGCGGGACTTCCCATCCATGGAGTGGTCAATGGCATCCACTGGGGAACCAAGTTGTCGGCCGAATCCGACGAAGAGCGCGAGCGGGCACTCAACGGGCTTTTGAAATGCATCGAACAGTCTTACGCCATCGGAGGATCCTCCGTCCTTCTCGTGCCCGGGGTCGTCGGTAAAGGAGCCACTCCCAAACAAGCCTGGGATCGTTCCATCGTCGGCATTCGCAAGGCCCTTCCGCTCGCCTCCAAACTGGGCATTCACATTCTCATCGAAAACGTCTGGAACGGCATGTTCTATGACCCCAAAGGACCGAATACCCAAACGGCCGAACCGTTGAAGAACTACCTCGATGAAATCAATTCTCCGTGGGTGGGCTCCTACTTCGACATCGGCAACCATCAGAAATTCGGAAAACCCGCCGAATGGATCAAGACCCTGGGACGACGTATCGTGAAGCTCGACGTCAAGGACTGGGGAGTCAAAGGCGGCTTCACCAAGATCGGCGAAGGCGATGTCGACTGGCCCGCTGTCCGCGCCGCCCTCAAGGACATCGGTTTCCAGGGATGGGCCACGGCCGAAGTCGGCGGCGGAAAGAAAGACCGCCTTGCCGAGGTCCTCGCAAACATGCGCACCCATCTTGTGGGCGCTTGATTCCCATCACCTCCTCTCTTTTCCCGGCCGGGCATCATCTGTCCGGCCGGCAACCTCACACCACACAACACATGAACAAATACCTGACAACCTCGCTCGTCCTCCTGCTGGCACCGACCGCACTCGCTCAAAAAACCGTCCTCATCGGTCCCGGTCTCCGCAATGGTGATTTCAACGAAGACACCGACCCCACCGATCAACGGAATTTCGACCAGACCCCGGTTTGGGAAAATGCCGCAGGCCCGCCGGCACTGACCTGCGCCCGCACCAACCTGACCAACTTGTCCGGCTCCCGCAACGCCCAGATCAGTCATGCCAACAACCAGCTCATGGCTCAAAGCACCGGCCATGTTCTGGCCGAAGGAGACAGTTTCTCGGTCAGCTACGAGTGGCGCGACGCCTTCAACTGGGATGACGCCATCGACAAGGTAAATATCATCCTCTTCATCACTCCCGACGATCTGATTAATTCCCCTCGAACCATCATCGGAAGCGCGGCCTCGCCCCTGTCCACCATTGACAGTACTTATGAGCCCGTGACCTCGAACGATTTCTACATCGCCGATGCCACCCATGTCGGCCGCACCGTTTTCGTCGGCATCGACACCATCAACGAAGACGGAAACGGCTTCTGCCGCCTTGACGATTTCCAGCTGTCCGTGGGCACCCCGGAATCCGATCCCATCCTGAGACTGGAATCCGGCGACCTCGCTTTCGGAGATCTCGTTCACCCCTCCTCCGTAACCTCGACCTCTCGCGTCCTCTCCTTCAGTAATCTGGGCGCTGCCAACAATCTCGGCATCATCTCGGTCTCGCTCTCCCCGGAAAGCGACTCCGTCTTTTCCATCACCGAAGCACCCGCCAATGGATCGAGCATCCCACCTGGTGGCACCTTCGAAATCGAGGTCACGGCCACCGGAGGCAGCCAGTTCAACGACTACACCGGCGAGTTGATCATCGGAACGATTCCTCCCGAACAAGGACTCACCATTCCCATCTCGGCGACCATCTCCAATGGAGCGGAGCAGTTTGAAATGGGCTCCACTCTCCTCGTCGACTACGACGACGGACTCGACAACGGCATTCATGAATCATCAATCCGCAACGGTGGATTTGAAGATGGCATGGCCGGTCAGACCATCAACGAAACTCCGGACTGGGTGAATTCCTTCAGCCCTGAAGGCGATACCGCGGTCGGCACGTTCGACACCGCGCCCGCCACCGGTCTCCTTCACGGACAAACTTCCGGTTGGCAATTGCTCAATGACGGAGAAGAACGGGCCCAGCCCGGGATTGAAATTCCCGCCACTGACTGGACCCTCGCCGCCGGCGATACCCTCGACATCGAATTCGCGATCAAAGGAGGCACCAACTGGACCAATGAAAATTTTGAAGTCATCGTCGAAGTTCTCGACGAGTTCGGTACCCTTGTAAACGACGGCCTGAACGGCCAGAACAACGCCTCCCGCTGGTTGTCCCTGCCCATCACCTTCCTCAACGGAGGATTCGATTACGAAACAGTCTCGATCACCACTCCCGAGATCCAGCGGAACAGCCCGTGGATTGGAAACCACTTCAGACTCCGCATCGCCACTTCGGGACCTAGAACAAGCTTTCTCCACATCGACAACGTGTCAGTCACCGCCAATTTCAAGACCCTTCTCGAGCCCTCAGGTGCTCTTGAAATCACCGCCATCGATTACAACGCGGGCACCGGTGAGACCACCCTCCGTTTCCTCGATTCAGGAGCACCGGGCTTTGTCATCGAAAGCTCGCCAGATCTCGATTTCGACGAAGGGGCTACCACCATTCCTCTCGATGGCACCGAAGATCGGCTGACCTATCCGGGCGAGATTGTGTTCTCCTTCACCGACCCCTCCGCCACCGGAGTCCGTCACTTCTGGCGGGTCAAAGCCCAGTAACCCTCCTCTGTCATGAGAACTCTCATTCTGATCCCGGCACTCATTTCGCTGGGATCCGCGACTCCTGTCCCCCTGATCAATCCCGGGCTGGAACTCAATGATCATGACGAAGGCACTCCCCTTTCCGATCCCGGGATTCCCGGCTGGGACGGAAACGGGATCCTATCCGAAGGAGAGACGGATTACGGAAACGGTCGCTGGAAGATTCTCTTCGATGATTCCAGCGAGGCCCGGCACCTCAGTTCTCATGTCATCGAAACCGGCGAATCGTTTTCCATTCGCTTTGATGCCGCTCTCGCCGCGGACACATCCTTCATCCCCGCCGGGGCCATTGTGGGCGGAGCTCTGCTCAATGGCGACTTCAATGGAGATTCTTCATCGTTCGATGAGCGAATCTTCGCGGACACGCCCGATTGGTTCAATCTGACCGGAAACCAAAACGCCCAGGCCACATCCTTCAGCGACACTCCGGGAGACAGCCGCAAGGCTGTCCTCACTGATGCCGGAGACCGTCTCTTTACCCTGGAAACGGGCTACACTCTCACCGAAGAACAGAAGCTGGAACTCACCTACCGTTGGCGCGACTCCGATGACTGGGACGACGCCACCGACCAAATCCGCGTCACTCTGTTCACGACCTCGGACGATACGCCGGCCGGCACCCGCAACGAGATCGAATCCCTCCTCTCAGGCACTTCGACATCTGATGGAGAGTTCGAAAGCTTCAACGCGATCTTCTCCCCCATTCCAGCTTCTGCCGATGGGAAGAAGCTCTTTGTCTTGCTTGAAGGCGTGGATGGCAATGCCAGCCCCAATGGCCTTGCCGAACTCGACGACTTTGTCCTTTCGCTGTTCAACCCGCTTCTCATCGGCCCCGGGCTTCGCAATGGAGATTTCACCGAAGATGAATCCCTCACTGACTCCCGCACATTCGAACAAACTCCCTTTTGGACCAACATCAACGGCAGCCAGGGAGCCCAGTGCACCCGCACCAATATCCTCTACAACGGGACCCGCACCACTGTCCTCAATCAGTTGGCCACTCAAACTGTTTTTGGCAATGAAACCGACCACACCCTCGTGGAAGGCGACATCCTCACCGTCAAATTCGTCTGGCGCGATGCCTCCAGCTGGAATGATTCCGCCGACCGTGTGGCTGTCTTCATCTACACAACCTCGAATGACAACATCCTCGGTCCCCGGACCATTCTTCAAACTCTTCTGACGCCGCTCTCTACGTCCAACAACACCTTCGAATCCTTCGAAGCCAATTTCAATCCCATCCCGGCTTCAGCCGCCGGCAAGAAGCTCTTTGTCGCCTTCCGGGCCGACAACGGAGATGGCACCACCGGATTCGGACGAGTCGCCGACTTCCGCCTTTCGGTCAATGATGACGACCCCGCACTTCCCCCCGAACCACCCGAAGCCGCCACCGCGGAACTGATCGCCGAAGCCTATGTCGACCAAGGCGGAACTCCCCAGATCATTGCCAGCCAGACTTATTCCCTCACCCAGGGACGAACCACTGAATGGAACCACTACCACCTTGCCCTTCCTCCCGGCGTGGCCGATGCATTTGCCGGCAAGGAAATCGGCGTCCGTTTCCGAAGTCCCGGCAGCGGAGACAATCTTCTCCGCTTGGTCGACAACCTCCGTCTCAATGCCTATTCGGCCTCACTTTCCGACGGCTCATTTTCCAGCGACTGGAATGCCTCGCCCAATCGCGTGTGGCCCGGCCCTGGATACTGGGGCAACCGCCTCCACGACTGGGAGGTTCGAAACAACCGGGTGAACTGCATCCATACCTTCAAACCCAGACGCACCCTTCACCGGGTCGCCACCTCGGTCCGAGGCAACGGAGGTGACTTCACACTCACCGTCAACACCGGACTCGCTCAAGGAAGCCTGAGCTTCGGCGCACGAACCGGATTCCTCATTGGCGCGGGTCCCAGCCTCGACTGGCGGGCCTCCCTCCTCGTCCACGACGGCCTTGGCCGTGATTTCGGTATCTTCCTCGGCATCACCAACACCGGAGCCGCCATCATCGAAGATCTCTCCGACGGCTCGGTGGATGTGGTGGCCACCGGCCCCAATCCCAACAATTTTCCATCGACCGCAAGACTCAGGCTTGCCGCTTCATTCAATCAAGCCCGGGGAACTTACACCCTCAACATCCAGTCCCTGAATTCAGGAGGATCCATCATTTCGCAAAGCTCAACTGAAGTCCCCTCAGATCGCGTGCTGGGCTCGTTCGGACTCATGTCGAATCGCGGAAGTAGTGGCACGGGATTTTGGTTCGATGACTTCACCGGCACAGGATCAGCATTACAACCTGAACCCGATCGCAATCTCGCCTTCATCGGCGCCCTGCACAGCCTCAATTGGGGAGAACTCAAACTCACTGCCCAACTGCCACCGGTCAATCTGACCGCCACTTCCAGCGTCAGCCTCGAGATCGATGAAGACGGAACATGGAATCAAATTGCCACGGCACCGATCGATACCTCCACCCTTTCTTCCTACAACGCCACGTTCACCATTCCCGGATGGAACGACCGGAAGGACACTCCTTACCGGCTTGGCGTTGACATCGACGGGACCACCTATCACTGGCACGGGACCATCCGGAAGGACCCGATCGACAAGAACGAGATCGTTGTGGCCAACACCTCTTGCCAGCGCATCTCGGATGGAAGCATCGAAGCCGACTCCATGGACTGGTCTCCGGTCAAAATGTGGCACCCCCACCTTCTTGCCTACAAACATATCGCTCTTCATGAACCCGATGTCCTTCTCGCGCTCGGCGATCAAATCTATGAAGGGCAACCCACGAGCAAGGACACCAGCTCCTCGTTCAACCGTCACCACGACTATCTCTACAAGTGGTATCTGTGGGTCCTACAGGCCCGCGATCTCGCCAGAGACATGCCCACCATTTCCATTCCGGATGATCACGACATCTACCAAGGCAACCTTTGGGGCGAAGGAGGCAAGGCCACTTCCGATCAACGGACCGGAGGATACGAACAGCCGGCCGCCTGGGTCCGGCTCGTCGAGCGAACCCAGGCCAGCCACCTCCCTTCGCCCGACCCCTACAACCCCACCCAACCGGCCCCTCCGGTCACCCAGAATATCTCGGTCTACTTCACCGGAATGAATTACGGCGAGGTTGGCTTTGCCGTGCTCGAAGACCGGAAGTTCAAGACCGGCCCCGTCGAGGCACCGACCAACCCCGATCAACAGATTCTTCTCGGCCAACGCCAGAAGGATTTCCTTCGATCTTGGGCCACCGACTGGAAAGGTCAGCGCATCAAATGCGCCGTCTCCCAATCACCCTTCGGGATGCTTCATACCCATGCCTCGTCGGGCTACGGTTACGGTCTCAACGACCGGGACTCCCACGGTTGGCCCGGTCATCGCCGGCGCGAGGTCTGGGATCTCCTGCGTCTCTCCCGCAGTTTCCAGCTCGCCGGCGACCAACACCTCTGCACCCTCGTTCATCATGGCATCGAAGGACCGGCCGATGCCGGATATTCCTTCGCCTCCCCCGCGATCTCCAATTTCTTCCCAAGGGTGTGGGATCCAGTCCACAACCAAGGTGGACGGACCGAAACGGTCTCTCCTTATAAGGGAGATTTCTTCCTCAACGGACAGGGCACCCTTCCCTCGGGTCAACCCAATCTTACCTCCGACTTTCCAGGACACGTCCGCATTGTTGGTGCTGCCAACCCTCTGGAATACTACGCCCAATCCCGCAACATTGATCCCGTCAATCTCCACGACCGGGGTGCCGGATACGGCATCATCCTTATCAATAAAACAACCCGTCAGATTACCTTTGAAGCGTGGCCTCTTCACGTCGATCCCACCGAACCCCGCACCGGTTCCCAGTTCCCGGACTGGCCCGTCACCATCAATCAAACCGACAACGACGGCCGAGCTCCCACCGGATTTCTTCCTCTGATCAACACGCTTTCGGAAAAGACCCCCGTGATCTCGGTTTACGAAGAAGTCTCGGGTGACCTCGTCTATTCGATGCGCTTTCCGGGCAGCCTCGTTCGCCCTCCCGTTTATGACAACTCGCTGACCTACCGGGTCGAACTCTCTTACGGAGATGATCCCGTGTCCGAAATCCGGACCAATCAAACCGCCAACATCGAAGGTCCCGCTGCCATCCATTCCTTCTCTTCCCACCATCCTTCCATCATCACCGGAGAGGCCACGACGCTGCAATGGAATGTCGAAGGAGTCACCACCCTCACCATCGACCAAGGTCTGGGCGATGTCTCCAGCCACACCATCAATGGCATTGGACATCTTCCGGTCAGCCCTTCCACGGACACGACCTACACCTTGACCCTGAATGGAACAGTCACCGCCTCCACTACCATTCTGGTTTTCCCGACCAAGCTCACCTGGCTGGCCGGCCACTTCACTCCGGCCGAGCTGGACGATCCCCTGATCTCGGGAGACGAGGCCGATCCCGATGGCGATGGCTTCACCAACGAACAGGAATTTCAATTCCAGACCGATCCACGGGACCCCCGCTCCCAACCTCAACTCACCTCCGGGATCGTGAAAGCCAATGGCATGGTCACGCTCGACTTCAGCTCACCCTTCCCTCTCCAGTCGTCACAATGCACCCTCCGGGTGGAAGTTTCGGAAGACCTGCAAAGTTGGTCCTCCCTGCCCTCAAACTCCTATCAGGAAACCGGACGAGATCATTCTCCCGACGAAGGAACCACCCGTATCTCAATCCACCTGATCGAGAATACCGCCGGCAACGAACAACGCTACTACCGGGCCAGTTGGGTGCCCCGGGATTCTTGATTACAATCTTCTCCTTTCTTTCCCGTGGTCGCTCCTGATGCCCTCCGTTCAGGATTGTTTCATGATGACAAAAGAAGAAATCCGGCGAACCACCCGGAAAATGCACCGGACGGTGGTGCTCTTCATGGCCATGGCCCTGTCGGGCGTCGCGGTCCAATCAATCCTCCTGATCATCGGAGGCTTGATCGGAGCCATCGCGTCTTCCCGGTTTTTCGCCAGCAAACTCTCCTGCCCTCTGTGTGGTTCGTCCCTGTATGTGGACCCGAGAACGGGAGAGTCCGTGAACTTCTGTCCCGGCTGCTCCCGATCTCTTGAAGACCATCACTCCACTCCTGGAATCACCCGATAGAAACGACGGGGATTCTCCGGATCGGGAAGAGTCACTCCGGGGACGATGACAGTGGTCTCCGGACCGGCTGCGAGTTCCGAATCGAGCTCCTCCCGCCACTCCACCGCCGAAAGATCCGCCGTGCTCTCAACGCCATACGAACGACCGGCGATGGAGGTAAAGGTGATCTTCAATTGATCAGCTACGGTATCATAGGTGATATCGGTGATCACCATGTCAGCTCCGCTTCCGGAAATGTCGGCATACTTGCCGGTAATCTGGGATTCGCTGAGGATCCTTCCTCCATAGTAGTTGAAGAGCGCGATATCTCCGGTGAAAGCAGCAGGACCAAAAGCCGTGCTGGTCGGGATGTTGTTCCCTTTGCCCAACTCCGCCAGGTCACTGCCGTCCCAGTCATCCAGAGCCAATCCACTCGACGTGGGACCGGCTACAACCTGCCCGTTCACATAAAGGGTAACGACTCCCGGGTTGACTGCATCTGTGTCGACCGTGGCGACGGCATGAAAGAAATCAGTCGCACTTCCAAGGGCTGCCAAATCAGTTGAGACGATCACCCGTTCCGCGTCGGTGTTTGCAGTCTGCACCCGGAAATCGAGAGTGCTACCGGTCAGGACAAATGCCGTTCCATCTCCATTACCACCCGTGTTGAACAGGGTATGGGTCCCGGTGAAGTCTCCGGGACGAACCACCAATTCCCAGCTGACATCCAGTTTTGTCTCCAGATCTCCCAGGCCATCCTGCCAGGAATCGCCGGGATTCGATGCCAGATCGAAGCCGGGACTGTTGACCCAGGAACTGACTCCGGCAAAGTTGCTTGTCCCGCTTTGCACCGTTCCCCCAGTGGAATTAACGAAGGCAATCCCGTTGTTCCCGGTGGTATTCGTCGCAGGATCCCATTGAGCAAGGGCCCCGTCGGCCAAGCCATCCGCGGTCCACTCCAGATCCGGGGAATCGACAGGCAAAACAGTGACCGTCACGTCCGCCGTCGTTGTCCCGAAAGCATTGGTCGCTGTGAGGGTATAGGTCGTGGTCTCGGCGGGAGTCACTTCAACGTCTTCCTGACCGGTCACATCGGTGCCATTGATGCTCAAACTCACTTCTCCGAAGACATTCACGAAAAGCTGGGTGGAATCCCCCGCGATCAGCGTATCCGAACCAGCAACAGTGAAGGCCTCAATGACCGGAGCTTGGTCGACCAGAATGGTCACTTCATCCTGGCTGGTCGCCGCTCCTTTCGTCCCAGTGATGGTGTATGTGGTATCGGCAACGGGATTCACCGTGACCATGTCCATCCCCAAGACATCCCCGATGCCATTGTCGATGGTCAACGTATCGTTGGCTGGATCACTTTCCCAACTGAGAACGACCGGAGATCCGCTGGCCACGATTTCAGCAGAAGCTTGCAAGTTCGAAACCGGCTGATTTCCAAGGGCGATTTCCGCAATTGCATTCGCATCAAGCGCTTCGTCATAAATGCGGACATCATCCATGAATCCTTCCCAGTTGTGCGTTGTTTGAAAGTTATCTCCAATTCTTACATCCGCTCCGACGGCCGTATTAATGGCCACGCTCTGACTGGCGCTGGGAGGCGAATCAACATTTCCCAGTTCGGCATCGAGAACTCCGTCAACGTAGAGCTTTGCATCGATGACATCCGGAGTGCCGTCATTCTCCCAAGTCACGGCCACATGATGCCATTGGGCATCGGTGACCACCGTATTGCCGACAAAAAATCCTCCGTTGGCTTCGATCCGGATCGCCCCTGGCGTCCCATTCTGGGTCTGAACCCGGAAGGTCCACTTCTGCGTGGAAATATTCGACCCCCAAGAGGCAATCGCTTTGTTCAAGGCCGTGCTGTTGATGCCGCTTTTGATCCAAGCGGTGATGGTTCTTGCTCCTGTCCCCGAGATGCCCTTGTAACCGACAATATCAATCTGATCATCAACTCCATCCATCTGCAGGGCGGCAGTAGTGCCCCCTGGAACGGGGGGAAGATCGGTGGTCACCCAAGTGGCACCACCGGCAATGGTGCCGGTATTTCCATTGGCGGTGCTATCGGCCGCGGTGGTCCCCGTCCCCTCCTCAAGGGTCCAGTGAGCCACCAGATCGGCATGAGCTGTCAGCGCTGACAACGTAAAAAAAGCAGGAAGCAAGAGCGTCGATTTCATCATTCGCCACCCTACCAAACGGTCGACCCCCCTTGAAAGGTCAAAGTAGTTTGGAACTTCGAAGGATTGACCCCGGCGAATCAAGGGCCGGTTGTCAGCACCACCCGGGCATAGCGCAGAGGATCAGCCGCCGTCACCGGCATCGGAGCCCGCCAGAATCGCCGGATCACTCCCTCGGCCGATTCGTCCGATCCCAGATAAACCGCCACCCCACTCTGCCAGCTGGCAAGATCAGCGGAGAACTCCACCGAGAGACTGGCGTCATCCGTCGCCGTCTTGGTGAGGACCTCGGCGACCAGATAATCACCGGCAATCCCATCTTCGACGATTCTCCGAATCGAAGCCATGATCCCATTCATGGGATCCACCAGGGCATATTCCAACAATTCATCAGAGTTCGTTCCGGAAAAGGGAATGGCATCGGAAACTCCCGGGCTTCCCCCCTGAGCCACACTGGATCTCCAGCTTGCCGGATCGCCGTGGTCCTGACCGGAAACCGGAGACATCAACGTGAGGGAATAACCATCACCATCTGACTTCTCAGGCCATGGCAAACGATCGTTGTAGCGAAACTCCTGAATGGTTTCTCCCTCGGAATTGACCAGCAGCAGGGTTTCCCCGCCGTTGTCGAGTCTCCCCGAATAGACCCCGATGACCGGAAGTCCCGACCCATAGACAGATTCAAAACCAGCCAAATCAGAAACCAAAAGCACCCGCTCTCCCGGAGCAAGGATGTCGTTCTCGGAGAAGACATAAGTCAGTCCCCGTCCAAAACTCACCCCCGCCAAACTCACCGGCTCATCCGAAACATTCATCAATTCCAGAAACTCGGCCGTCTCCAATTGCCCCGGTGGATTGTAGAAGATTTCAGAAATCACGAGGTTCTCCGAAGAAGCAGGAACCGCGGTAATGAAAGTTGCTTCGGTCAGGGCGCTCCACTCCACACCGTCGAAACTCCGCGCCTTCACCGTGGTGACCTCACCCAGCGGAACGACGTCATCGGGAGAATTGAAAGCCGAGATATCGATCTGTAAATCCATCCCCATGTCGCCACTCCCGGCACTTCCATTGTGGACCTCGACCGCGAGAACATTGGTGCCTTCGACAAAAGCGGAAGGAGGAAAGGTGAACTCATCAATATGTCCTTCGGTAACGTTACTATCGTTCAAGGCCGTCGTCTCAAAATCAACCGGTCCCTCGGGCATGTTGTCCCGGGCAATCTCCACTCCGTTGAGGTAAACAATGGCCCCGCCATCCGACATGACCCGGGCCGTCGCCAAGGTGATGAGATTGACATCGGTGACTTCGATTTCCTTCCTGAAGTAGATCGTCACGTGTCGGCCGGGATTGATCGCCGGCCCTCCGAACGGATGACCATTGATTGATCCAAATCCCAGGGGAGCGGTTCCTTCGGGCCAGGTCGAATCATCGAATGCCGACTCCTTCCAACCAGTGCCCTGGTCACTGCCATCATCGAGATACCGCCACCCCCCGGCACCTGCTTCCACCAAGGTCGTATCGCTGACATCGCCCATGACCGAAGACGCCAGAGGATTGATCGCTCCGCCGGGAAGCCTCGGATCGCTGCCATCGGCGGTGTAGTAGATCTGGCCGTCCTCATTGTTCATCACCAGAACAAAACCCTCCGAAACATGTCCCCCATGCTGATTGAATTCCGGAGGAGAAATATCGGGGTAGAGACCCGCCGCCCGGAATTGATTCATGGAAATCGGAGTCCGTTGCGGAAACCAGGTGTTGAATTCACGATCAAGCCCGTTCTGAAAATCAACCAGCGTCCGTGGCGTGGCATCAACATGATCCCCCCACTTGGCGCTCTCGGCCTTCAGTGCCAGCCGGATTCCGTCCGCCCGGGCTTCCCACTGGGCTCTTCCATTCTCGGGAGTCAAGGCTCCTCCGTTGAAGAGATGCTTGTGGACCCGGTCGGCAAAATGCGTCACATACTCCGGATTGCTCTTCAACCACATGTTGATCGACGTCGGCCGGTGTTCGGCACCGTTGCGTCCGTGGGTGATCGAATTGATATTGAGATTCCCGGTCGAAAGGCCATTCAATCCGGCGCGCTCGGCATCGTGACAGAAAAACTCATACTTCCCGGGAGGATTGATCCGTCGCATTGCGCGCACGTTATTCTGATCCCAATCGGTATTCCCGGCGTGAAAATTGAGAACGAGGTAGTCAATGAAGCTATCGAGATCGATGTATTGCTCCACCGTGGCCATGTCGCCCGCCGCCGCGGCATCAAGCACAGTCCGCCAGCTGTTGAGCATGCGGGAGCTGACTTCGGCCGGAGTTCCATTAATGACCTCAATGTTGTTCCCCCCGACAATGCGGAAACCCTCCCAATCGTCATCCTCACCTCCAAATCGCTCGGATGCCCACTCCTCTTCGATCCGCTCGAACAAATGGTGAACTCCAAAATAAAGCCCATTGAAGTAGACATGCACTTCCCGCTGGAGGGCCTCAGGGTATCCCATCTCGGTATGCGCATCACGAAACCATTGATCGCGGATATACATTCCGAACTGCCGAACCGCGCCCGTTGGGTGGACCCAGGAATTTCCGTTCCCACCACGAAGAATGATCTGATTAAACCTCTCGGTCGGAGCCCGCTTGCCGAATAGAGGAAAGTTCAGCCGCCCCTCGCCATAGTCATTTCGAAAGGCCAAACGGAAGTTATGTTTCCCCCGATTGGGATTTCGGGAAGCGTTGCCGTTCATCCGCATCCCGGCATCAAGCTGGATCGGATCTCCGTCTTCGAAGTCCATCATCTCCACCGAAACCCTTCGCTCCGATCCCGGACCAGAGTCCTGCGGATTGACCTGAATCCCGGTCTGCTGGTCGAAGAGATTGGGGATATCGGTGACGATCGAAATAGTGGGCAAATCGCGCAGAGATTCCTTCAGCTCGTCCCGGGTATAGATGGTTCCCACAACATCCGGGTCCATCTGGAAATCCCCGGGAATGGTGTTTCCGTTTCGCTGCCTCCAGGGCAAGGGATAACCTTCGGGTTGAGCCGGTTGATCGAGAACGTCATCGAGAAACAAGTAAGTCTGTGTATCGACATTGGCGGGACGAAATCCGGTCCGGAAGGCCGCCGCCCGAAGGGCCGTGCTGGTAGTGATATCAACCACTGCAGAGGGGGACACTTCAGGACCAGGTGCGGAAACCAACGTTCCGTTGCTCAACGTCGGCGTGCTTCCATCGGTCGTGTAAGCAATCGTTGCACCCGGGGTCTCGCTCGTGATGGTCACCGCAAAGGGAGCGTCGAAAAAGCCGCGATCGACATCAAACGAAGTATCCCGCACATAGTCGAAAAACTCGATGTCCGCATTGGCCTCGCCGGGTGTCGGGTCTTCGAGATACCCGCCCACGATTCCTCCGGAAAGATCACGCACCTCACCCGTCAGTCGCGGCACCAAGAGGACGTCCGAACTGCCGACGTGATCGTTGATGACATGAAACGAAAGGACATTTTCGCCGCTCAAGAGCTTGCCCGAAAAATTGAGAGGAAACACCTGCATCAGGTCCCCATCGCGCACCTCTCCCCGCTCAAGAGCGAGCGAATCGACCAGAAGTGGGTCCGGAACATTAGCCGAAGCCACGAGTTGGCCGTTCAGGTAAGCCGCGAAACCGTCCTCGAAGTGAAGTTCCAGATTCATTCCAACCACCGCTGTCGGATCGTCGATTTGGAAGGGCACGCGAAGAAAAGCACTGGTCGACTTCGACCGCATGGCATCGCTGGTATCACCACCGGTTCCGATGAAGTTCGGAAAATGGTAGCCGTATCCAATTCCGGTCTGGGCCTGATTCCAATCCGAGTCGTCAAAACCGGCCAACTGCCATTCGTTGCCCGTTTCCTCCAGCGGAGCGATCCAAGTCCCCGACGTCGGCCACGGCACAAAAGTCACGGGCTCGGAAGCCACTCCCGTCCCCGTTCCGTAGGCCACTCCGAAAAATTGCTTGGGATACGACGGGCTGAAGTGACTGAGAGGAGTCACCCCATCCGCCCCGATGAGGGCCAGATACTCTCCACCGGAAGCCAAGGAAAAGTTGGCATGAAGCTCGCCCGCCGGGTCCCGACGATCCTTACCTGAGGCAAAGACGACGAGATGGCCACCGGCCGGAATAGTCGCAGCGGGCATGGGCCATTTTGTGGGATTCGTCGCATTATCGGTGAGAAACAGTCCCTCGGTCGAAACGGCACTGCCCTCTCCATTGCGCAATTCAATCCAATCGGAATCGTCCCCATCTTCATCGAGATACGATCCATCGCTATTCGCCACAAACTCGCTAATTGTCAGCTGCGCCCGGGCAGACGACACAAAAAATGCCAGAGTCGACGCCAGCAAGGAAATGGATTTGGAAATCTTCAAGATTCCGCTTAAATAGCGACCCTTTTCCTCCCTCAGCAAGGGAAAATTCAAATTCAGTGAGCTAAGAATTTCCAATTCCGTGTCATCTACCTGAGAACATCCGGAGATTCGTTGCAATTCCGGGGTTCACTAGGAGGTTGACCTCCGAGATAAATTGACCGTCTTTCTTCTGAAAAGATTACCCGTCCTTCACGTTTTCATCCCATGCCCATTTTTGAAAAACTTGCCCCGGCATTCTTCCTTCTCTCTCTCGGGCTGGCCCCATTCTCTCTGGGCGGAGAATTTTCGAGCGAACAACTCGGTTTCTTCGAAAAGAAAATTCGTCCTGTTCTCGTGGACAAATGCCACAAGTGCCACTCGGCTTCTTCCGAAAAACTGAAGGCAGATCTCTATGTTGACTCTCTCGAGGGACTGCTGAAAGGCGGAGACTCCGGCCCCGCTCTCGTTCCCGGCGACCCGGAAAAGTCCCTCCTCATCGAAGTCATCCGCTATGAGGACACCGACATGGAAATGCCTCCGAAATCCAAGCTCCCCGACGCCGTCATCAAGGATTTCGAAACCTGGGTCAAAAACGGAGCCGCCTGGCCAAAGGAAGCGGCCAAAACAGCCACCAATGCCGAGTCCTTCGACCTCCAAAAACGAAAAGCCGAACACTGGTCCTGGAAACCCATCTCGCCCGCTCCGCGCGAAGCTGGCTTCATTGACAAGCTCATCGGCGAAAAGCTCGCCGAGAAAAAACTCCGTCCCGCGCCTCCGGCCGAGCCCGCGACTTTATTGCGTCGCCTGAAATTCGACCTCCTCGGGCTCCCTCCTACCGCCGAAGAGATCAAGGCATACGAACAAGCCTACGCCAAAGATCCAGAGGCTGCCATCGAAGCCGAAGTCGACCGCCTTCTTTCTTCACCCCACTTTGGCGAACGATGGGGGCGCCACTGGCTCGACCTCATGCGCTATGCCGAGAGCCACGGCCACGAATTCGACTACCCAATCCACAACGCGCACCACTATCGCGACTACGTGATCCGCGCCATCAATGCGGACGTCCCCTACGATCACTTCGTCGCCGAACACATCGCCGGCGACCTTCTTCCCAAACCCCGCCTCAATCCAGAAAACCAAACGAACGAATCCATCATTGGTACCGGCTTCTGGTATCTCGGTGAAGCCGTGCACGCGCCCACCGATGTGCGACTCGATGAAGCCGACCGAATCGACAACATGGTCGACACCTTTTCGAAATCCTTCCTCGGCCTTTCCATCTCCTGCGCCCGTTGCCACGACCACAAATTTGATGCCATTTCCATCGACGACTACTACTCGCTCACGGGTTATCTCCAAAGCACCCGCCGAAACGAATACAAACAAGATCCCGGTGGAAAGATCGCCGCCGGCACTGCCGAAGTTCAGAAAGTCGCCAACGCTGGAAACAAGATCCTCAATCAATCCGCTTCTTCGCCTCCCACGAATCTTCCCGAAGGCATCCTCCTCCCCACCAACTCCCGCTGGTTCCCCTCCGGTCATGCCTTTGGTGATTCCTACATCCCCGCCCTCGGATGGAATGCCGTCAAAAACACCATCACCGAACACGCCGTTTACGACAGCAGCCGCTTTGGCGAAAACCTTCACGGCGTCCTTCGCTCTCCCACTTTCGAAATCACCGGCGACCGCGTTCACCTCTATGTCAAAGGTAATGCCCAGGTCCGCTTGATCATCGACGGATACTTCATGGGACAATTCAACGGCCTCCTCTTCGGCGGGACCCGCAAGGATGTCAAAAACGGCGACAAGTGGCAGTGGGTCACTCTCGCCAGCAAAGACATCGCCCAAAAGGTGGGCCAAAAAGCCTACCTCGAAATCGTGGACAACGGCGGCGGCTCGGTCGCCGTCAAAGCCGTCTGCACCACTCGCGATGTTCCCAAGCTCGAGGAAATCTTCCCGCCCAATCCCACGACTGCCGAACTTCAGCAAAAGTTTGCCAGCCAGCTGACCGAGCTTTCCAAGAAGGCCAATGAGATTTCCAAAACCATTCCCAATCCCGCCGCCACCATTCTCTCGGTGACCGAAGGAACTCCTGAAAACGACTTCGTCCACATCCGCGGCTCCCATAAAAATCTCGGCAAGGAAGTTCCCCGTCGCTTTCTCACTGCTTTAGGTGGCGAAGACATCACCCCACCAAAAAATGCCTCTGGCCGCCTCGAACTCGCCGAGCAAGTCGTCTCGCGCACAAATCCGCTCACTGCCCGCGTTGCGGCCAACCGTATTTGGCATCATCTCTTCGGTCGCGGTATCGTTCCCACGATCGATGACTTTGGCCCCATGGGAATTGAACCCTCCCATCCCAAGCTCCTCGACACCCTTGCTGCTTCTCTCATCGAAAGTAAATGGTCCCGCAAGGAACTCATTCGCGAAATCGTGCTTTCCAAAACTTATCGCCAGTCGGCCAACGCCCACCCTGAACTCGGCAGCCAGTATCTCGCTGACACAGACCCGGAAAACATCCTTCTCTACAAGGCGCCCGTTCGTCGCCTGCAAGCCGAAGCCATTCGCGATTCCATGCTCGCCATCTCCGGACGACTCGATCCCAAGCTCTACGGCAATTCCGTTCCCGTCCACCTCACCAGCTTCATGCAGGGCAGAGGTCGGCCCAGATCCGGACCGCTCGACGGCAACGGACGGCGTTCGATTTACACCAGTATCCGACGCAATTTCCTTCCGCCCATGATGCTCACCTTTGACATGCCGAGTCCCTTCTCCGCGGTCGCCCGACGCACCGTTTCCAATGTTCCCGCGCAGGCCCTGACCTTGATGAACGATCCCTTCGTCATCGCCGAGTCCAAACGCTGGGCCAACACCACCAACAGCATCAAGGAGAACAACGTCCGCATCGAAACGATGTTCCTACAGGCTCTGGCCCGCAAGCCATCACAAAAGGAACTGCAGACCACTCTCGACTGGATCCAAAGTCATCCTGACAAGAAATCCGCTTGGAAGGATTTCGCCCACTCTCTCTGGAACACAAAGGAATTCATTTACCTTAACTAAAGTCCTCTGGAATCATGCATTGCCAAAATTTCCGTCCCGCCGCCCTCAATCGTCGCGATTTTTTAAGCCAGTCTTCCTGTGGATTTGGAGCGGTCGCTCTTTCCGCACTGATGGCTGAGAATTCCTTCGGACAAACTGCGGACTACAATCCCAAGAATCCTCTCGCTGAGAAAAAACCTCACTACGCGCCGAAGGCCAAGAACGTCATCTTCCTCTACATGGACGGCGGACCTTCGCAGGTGGATACATTCGACTACAAGCCGACCCTCGAAAAATACAACGGGCAGGATCCCCGCAAAGCCATCGGCAAACTCGAGCCCACCCAGTTCGATAACATCGGGAAGGTCATGCAGTCGCCGTGGAAGTTCAAACAGCACGGCCAATCCGGGGCCTGGGTCAGTGACCTTTTCCCACACATCTCCAAAGTCGTCGACAATCTCTCCTTCATCAAATCGATGACCTCAAAGTTCCCCGAGCACACCGCGGCGAACTATTTCCTCCACACCGGCTCGGGCCTTCAAGGACGCCCCAGCATGGGTGCCTGGGTCGGCTACGGACTTGGGACCGAAAACCAAAACCTCCCCGGCTTCGTCGTCCTCAATGGCGGCCTCATCCCGCCGGGCGGACTCGACAATTTCAATGCGGGATACCTTCCCGCCGCCTACCAGGCCTCGGTTTTCAATTCCGGCAATACCCCGGTCGCCAACATCAAACCAACGGAAGCCAACCCCGAGATTCAGAAGAGGAAACTCAGTCTCATGCGAAAGCTCGACCTGGAAGCGATGGGTCGCTTCGGAGGCGAGGAACAAATTGAATCTGCCATCTTGAACTACGAAACGGCTTTCCGAATGCAGGCTGCCGTTCCCGAGCTTCTCGACCTCAAAGGTGAGTCCGACACCGTGAAGAAAATGTACGGTATGGAGTCCGACTTCAATCAGACGAAGATCTTCGGACGCCAATGTCTCCTCGCCCGCCGACTCGTCGAGCGCGGCGTCCGCTTTATCGAACTCACCTGCCCCGGCGGCAATGGCGACCGCTGGGACCAACACAGCAAGCTCGTCGACGGTCACAACAAGAATTGCAAAACCGTTGATCAGCCCATCGCCGCTCTCATCACCGACCTCAAAAAGCTCGGTCTTCTTGACGAAACCCTCGTCATCTGGACCGGCGAGTTTGGACGCACTCCTTTCGCCCAAGGCGGCAATGGCCGCGACCACAATCCCTTCGGCTTCACCACTTGGATGGCCGGCGGCGGAGTGAAACCCGGAGTCTCCTACGGCCGCACCGACGACTGGGGATACAAAGCCATCGAGAACAAAGTCGAGATCCACGATCTCCACGCCACCATGCTTCACCTTCTCGGCATCGACCACACCAAGAGCACCTTCCGCTTCTCCTCAAGAGACATGCGCCTCACCGACGTTCACGGCCACATCATCAAGGACATCCTGGCTTGAATAGATCATCTTGCCTTCCCCTCCTGAGCATTCATAAACCGTGAATGCGATTGGCAGCCTCTTTCCTGACCGTTTGGCTCTTCGCCCTGCCATCAGGCGCGGATGAGATTCCCTTCATCGATCTCGCTGACGACTACTACCGCCAGATCCTGGTCGATCATGAAGCCGGTCAATATCTCGGTCATCCCACAACCTGTCTGCTTGACGACAAGAAAACGATTCTGACTGTTTACCCCAAAGGTCACGGGCGCGGTGGGATCGTCTACAAACGCTCCACCGACGGTGGACTCACTTGGTCGAAGAGGCTCCCGACACCGGAATCCTGGAAGACCTCAAAGGAAGTCCCCACGCTCCACCGAGTCACCGATGCCCAAGGGAAAAAACGCATCATCATGTTCTCCGGGCTCCATCCCATTCGCATGTCGATTTCCGAAGACGAAGGCGCATCCTGGTCCGAGCTCGAGCCCATCGGAAACTTCGGAGGCATCGTCGCGATGGGTTGTCACATGGAGGTCAAAAACAAACCCGGTCACTACTTCTGCCTTTTTCACGACGACGGGCGTTTCCTCAAGCCCAAGGGCAAGCGCGAGAAGCCCGTTGTCTTCAAGCTCCTCCAGACGAACTCAAGCGACGGCGGCCTGACTTGGTCCGACCCCAAAGTGATTTACGAATCATCAGACGTCCATCTCTGCGAACCGGGAATCATTCGCTCACCGGATGGAAAACGCCTTGCCGTTTTGCTTCGGGAAAACTCCCGTCGAAAAAATTCCCACATTATCTTTTCCGACGATGAAGGAGAAACCTGGAGCAAACCACGGGAACTTCCAATCACCCTGACCGGGGACCGTCACACCGGGAAATACGCTCCTGATGGCCGCCTCTTCATTTCCTTTCGCGGCATCTCTCCCGGCAACAAGGTGATGGGCTCCGGCGAAGTGACCGGCCCCATGCCCAACGCGGGCGACTGGTCCGGCTGGGTTGGGACCTGGGACGACCTCGTAAACGGAACGCCCGGCCAATACGTGGTCCGTCTGATGGATAACAAGAAAGGTCACGACACGACCTATCCCGGAGTGGAAATCCTTCCCGACGGCACCTTCGTCACTGTCACCTACGGCCACTGGACTCAAGGTGAATCTCCCTACATCATGTGCGTCCGCTTCCATCTAAAAGAACTCGATGCCAAGGCCCAAAAGGCACCCAAGGTGAAACTCAGCGGCAATTGGAAAAAGGTCTCGACCCAGTAAAGCTCACTTCTTCTTCACCTCCGGAACATTGGGCTGGATGACGAAGCGGTAGCCGAGATAGTTCTGCTGGTTGCGCGATGAGTAATGATCGCGGTAGGCGCTGCGGCAGTTTTCGGGAAGAGAGACCCAGCTGCCACCACGGGCACTATGATCGCGACACCACTCGGCAACGTTTCCGTAAACGTCATGAAGACCCCAGGGGTTGGGAGCGAAAGAGCCGACGGGCGCGACTTTCACGAAACCATCGTCAAGAGTGCGATGAGCGTGGTTCGAAAAGATATCGCCACTATCATAGAAACTCTTGTCGGCAAAGTTGCCGTGCTTTGGCAGATGCGTCATGTCATCGCCAAAGTAATAACGCGTCGTCCTGCCGGCGCGCGCGGCATATTCCCACTGCTCCTCGGTGGGCACGTCATACTGCCAACCATCAGGCAACCGGCCGGCCTTGCGTTCCTCCTGCGTTAGGGTTCGAGAGGCCATTGGCCGCCCATCATCCCAGTGCATCTCCTCAATCGGATGATTCTTGTGGCTGCCAATCGAGTTTCGGGAAACGCCCCGCGTGCTCTGACTACGAGTCACCTCGTACTTCCCCATCCAGAAACCTTCCTTGATCTCAACCTTGCGTTGCTCCTCATCCGGAAAACGACCGGGAGTTCCTTCCGGGCTTCCGGCAATGTAGCTGCCGGGAGGAATCCAGCAGAAGACCATTCCGCGTTGATTCACCCACTCGTCTCCGATCTTTCGCCCGGCCACGAACTTTTCAGGAGGTGAAATTGCGATGCTTCCTTTTCCGCTGATCCCAAATTCGCCTGCAGCTGCTTTGATACTCTGATAAGAAAAATGGCAGCCGTCGGGAAGCGGCGCAGTGAGCTTTGGTTGGAACGAACTGTTCGCGATGAGGATATTCCGACGGCTCCCACCCCGCTTCACAAGGTAATCCGTTAGAATCGGCAAGGCAACCAGCCGATCATTGGAAGCCACAAGACCCAGGGTCTTCTCTTTGTTGTATTCCATCTCCTTTACCTCACCGTCAAAGTAAACAACCGCCGTGGAGTTGGTGGGAGTGTTGGACGCCCAGCCTTCAACCTTTCGGCGAAGCTCTTTCTCACTCAACGGTTCAGATATCGTGCACCTGAAGCCGAGGCTTTCGAGATCGCTCTGGGCCGTGCTCGTGCTTTCGCCAAGAAGAAGAGCCACGCGGTATTCGGCCGAGGCAATTCCAAGTAGACAGAGACTGATGAGAAATAAGCGCATCTTCTGTAGATCAGATCATGATCTCGGCAAGCGGCCCGTCCTGATCAAGATCGAGGAGAGCGGAATCCTTCAGACCAAATGAATCGACATTCTCGCTCACGGCATGGAGGAACGAAGTGTAGAGATTGGCAATGGTGCGATGCCCGGTCTTGCCATACCAAGGATAGCGGAGATAGCGGTTGCCAAGCTTCAGCCGTCCTCCGAGGTCACCAATGATGACAAAGGGCCACTGTGTGCAAAGAGGGTGATGTCCTTCCGCGGAGTCGGAAAGATAAACCACAAGAGTGTTGTCCATCATCGTGCCGTCCCCTTCGGGCACTGACTCAAGCGTCTTGATGAACTTCGCGAGTTTCTCGAGACACTTGCGGCGAATGAGAGCGTGAGCCTCGCTCGAAGTCAGACCGGCCGGATTGCCTCCGTGGCCAATGCCGTGGGCTCCGATGTAACCGTTGCCCTTGCCCACCTCGCTGCCCATGCAGGACAAACCAATGCGGTCGGGTCCGGCTCCACCCGAAACGGTAACGACGTTCGTCAGTCCCGCGATCATCGTTCCGGCCGCAATGTCGAATTGCGCTTCGAGACGGTCAAAGACGCCGGTAGGACCGGTCTTTGTATCAGAAATCTGCCCGGTCTTGGGATCGATCTGCGGAGCGGCGTGCGCGATCTGTTTGGCCATCCCGGCGAGCTTACCTTGACGGGCACTCATTGACTCAAAGGCCTCGAGGTAACGATCAAGCTTCTCACGTTCCGATCCTCCGAGACGGCTACGCATGCGGTTGACATCATCGGCAAGGAAGTCGAGGAGGTTGGTATCGACATCGAAATTCTTGCGGGCATCGCCCGCCGCTCCCGCGGCGAAGAATTGTTTATGCGCAAGGACGGGGTTGAGAATGGTTGGTAGGGCTTTACCTTTGGCCGCCGAGGTGACGTTGTAAGTGAGAGAGGACGCCTTGTTGGATACGCCGACCCCGACATGCTGGTAGATCCCGCCAATGTTGCGGGCAAGGGCAGCATCAATCGTTTCTCCGTAGGCCTTCTTACCAACGGGCCAGCAACCGAGAGCGGCAAACCCCGCATTGTGACTGCCACGGGCAATGCGACCGGAAAGTCCGTGAATGAGTGTCATCTTCTTTTGCCAAGGAGCCAGCGGCTCCATCGAAAAGGCCATCTCTGCTCCGTCGAGCGAACGATCTTCGAGTTTGTCGGGATTCTTTTCGAACTCGATTCCCTTGGGCTGAATTTCATTCGGATAAACACCATTGCCCTGCACAAAGAAAAGAACACGGGCCGGCTTCCCCATCGGACCGGTGGCGGCTTCCAGCTGCTGAATGAACGGTGAGAGATACAGGCCGCCTACTCCGAGGGTTGTCCCCCGGAAAAAGGTGCGGCGGGAGACGAGATCTTTGTTCATGGTGAGAGATTGGTTTGATTCTTGGCTATTGGCTTCGATGGCTGAAACAAAAACTACGGTTTGACCTGTCGAAGAAGGAAGGAGTCAGAGCTGAGGAGGGAGACGATGAGAGCATTGAAGCTGCCGCCGCTGTCGCGGTAGGCCTTGTGTGCGTCCTGCAGGGTGTTCGCATCGCCGAGAGTTTCGTTACGCCCCATGAAGTAGCGGAAGACGTATCGGACGAAGACCTGCTCGACGTACTCGGACTTGGCGAGGAATTCCATCATCTCGGTGGGCCCGGAAAAACTCCGGTGCAATTCCGGAACGATCGTCCGAGAGACCTCGGCACTGGCGTCGACCGGCTGCCCGGCATCAAGACGTTGGTAGCGGCCATAGTGATCGTATCGTTCAAAGGCAAGACCGAGCGGGTCCATGCTCTTATGACAACGCCAGCACTCGGGAGCCTTGGTGGCTTCCTTCAAGCGGTTGCGGAAGGTGACATGTTCTGCTTCCGGAACACGGGCATCGACGCCGATCGGGACATCAGGAACAGACCCGCCAAGAAGGTGCGTGCGGATCCACTTGCCACGCTGGACGGGATGATTTTCAAAGTTGCCGGACCACGCAGCCAGCCACGCCGGATGGGTCAACACGCCGGCGCGTTCGTCACTCGCAAACGTAAGCGGTTGTTGCTCGGCCGACCATTTCCAGTCGGGAGGCAGGTTGAAAGCAGTGTGATACTTACCCCGCTTTTGATGGCGTCGCTCAAGCTTGTCGGCATTCTTCTTCGAACCATACTTCGTGTTCACGTAGTACTTCCGCGTCGTGAGAAGCTCGGCGAGGACATTTTTGTCCGCCTGCAAAATGTCGATAATCGTCATCTCGAGATCGTCTACGAGCCGACCGGATTCGTGCTGCCCTCCTTCAGGCTGATCCTTGAAAACTTCGTTGGCGTAGGGATAGTCGAAGTATTCGCGGAAGAACTGCAGAACGCGCGGATTCTTGGTATACATCTTCGTATCGTCTTTCAATCGCTCTGTCACGAGCGCACGGATCTGTTCGGCATCCGCGAGTTTTCCCTCCGGTGCCGCCTTCAGAAATTCATCCAGCGGTCGGTTCTCGAGAGCATAAGATAAGGCATAGGCGATCTCGGTTTGGGAAAGCCGCGTGCGTCCGTGTTTATCGACCGTGCCATCTCCGAGTTCCTGACGATAAAGAACTTCAGGCTGCATCAGAATGGCAGTGACGAGCGCCTTGCCGGCAGCCTGGTATCCGCCGATCGCCGTCGACTTGGCATGGAAATCGGTAAAGCGCTTTTCTTCTTCCTTCGTGGCCTTGCGTCCGAGAATCCGAATGAAGCCAGCCTGAACCGCACTAAGAACCTCCTCCCTGTCGGGCGCGCCCTCGTCACTCAGAAGCCGCTTGAGAGACTTGTCCTTGGCATACTTTCCGGTCATCGAATTGGCAATCTTTTTGGCATTGCCGAGAAGAGGAGCCGTAGAGGCTTCATCGATGAAGTAAATCGACGCGTAATCTTTCAGAACCGGACCATCGGCTTTGGATAGCCCGTTTGCCAACCCACTCACCCGTTCGCCTAGACGAGGAAGGGTATTGTTGTAGATCTCGGGACGCAGACGCCAGATGCGAGGCGGCGCAGGGTAGGTGAAAGGAAGACGCTTCGTGAAGAGATACTCGTGATCGACGTAGTTGCCGAACTGAGGAAGCTGCAGGTTGGGATCGGCGTCGAGATCCGGCCGCTGGGTCTCAAGAAGCTCGCCACGGATCCAATCCAGGACGGCCCTCCGCTCCTCCGCGGTCGGTTGGTCTTTCTCCTTCGGTGGCATCTCTTCGAAGAACAGCTGATCACGGATCAGCCGCCATGATTCCAGATCATCACCCTTCAAAAGATCGGGATCGATTTTCTCGAGCGAGAACTTTCCCTTCTGAGAAGCCTCATCATGACAACCGAGGCAGTAGTCCTCGAAGAACGGAAGAACCACTTTCTTGAAGCCTGCTGCACCAGAGGCAGGCTCGGAGTAGCCCGGCCTCATGAGAACCGTGCTTAGAATGATCAATGAAACGAAGCGGCGCATCGGAGCTTTCAACGAGAAGAGAGCAAGGGTTCTCGCATAAGGAATCCCCTCGACAAGGCTAAAGTGACTCCGAAATGCTATTTCTGCATGCAAAATTAGCTTAAGGTTGAAATTAACCTTGTGAGCTGCGGAATTAGAATATGACGAAGATCCGAGATTTTTTCATTAATTTTAGGGAAAAAACGAATCTTAGCGCAAGAAAACACCTATATCCGCCTTTTAGCAGCGCATCCAGATCACCATTGACACCCCATTTTCTGCATGCATTTTTGACCAATGCGCATAGCAATCGTTTTCCTCCTCCCTCTTGCCCTACTCTCCGGAAAGGTTCAGGCCGCAGAACCAGCCTCAGGCAAAGTGCACTCGGCGGCGGTCAAACTTGCTCAAGCAAAGAAGTCCAGCAAGCGCGCCGGAGACCTGAACCACGCTCCGTTCTCGATCTTCATTCCCGATGGGGTCACAACGATCCGGGGAGTGATCTTCAATCCCTACTATGAGAAGACCGTCGAGCAGAATCACTGGCGAACTGCCGCGGCCCACTGGGACTTCGCGCTCATGGGCTCCAATCTTTTTGGAATCAACAAGTCGAACATCGGACAGGTCACGCTCGACGGGCTGAAGGCAATGGCGGAGAAAACCGGAATGCCCGAGCTGGCAACCGCTCCCCTCTGTCTCGTCGGAATGTCGGCCGGCGGGGGCATGTCCACCAGCATCACCGCCATGATTCCCGACCGCGTGATCGCAGCGGCCCCGGTCTGCCTGGAAGTAGGCCCCACGAATGAGGGATCCAACAACACTCCAATCGTCACCATCTTCGGCGAACGTGATGGAAAGCAAATGGAAAAACTGAGTGCGAAGCTACCGGTGGCCCGCGCCGAGAACGCGCAATGGGCCATCGCGGTGCAATGGAGCCAAAAACACGAATTCCATCACGCTGGAAACGTCATCATGCCTTTCTTCGATGCCGCGATCAGGGAACGACTTCCCAAGGATCCACCTCCACAAGGAGAGCCACCCAAGCTTCTTCCCTATCCCCAGGAGAAATCCTGGCTGGGCGCCAAAGAGCAATGGGGCGAAGCACCGGCCACCATCGCACCATCATCAAAAGCAAAAGGCCTGGATCCAAAAGTAAGCTGTTGGTTTCCCGATTCCTACAATGCCCACGTCTGGCAGGCCTTCGTGATCAAGACTCCCAAGATCAAAATCGTCGATCCGCCCGGACTCGGTGGCGGGCAAAAACTCATCATCCACCCGGAAAACAAGCCTCTTCAGATCGAGACCGCGATCTCGAGCGACGTGGACATCGATCACATCGAAATCTTCCTCGGCGACAAACCGGCAACCACCGAAAAGATGAATGAATACACCTTCACCCTGGAGAAGCTTCCGCCGGGAATTCATGCCGTCATCGCCAAGGGGACAAACGACAAGGGTCAGACCTATCTGTCCCGACCTCACACTCTCTTGGTGCGCTAACAACAGCCCATTGAAAAATCATGACATCCACCACGGCCCCTCCATCCTCCACCCCTTCCCTCGCGGAATCGGTATACGAAGCAATCCTAGAAAGAATCCTGCGGGGAAGCCTGGAACCCGGGACCGTCTTGAGCTCCGTGAAATGGGCCGACAAACTTGAAGTCAGCCGCACCCCGGTGCACGAAGCCCTCCGGATGCTGACCGCCGATGGTCTCGTCGAAAACCCGGCTGGACGACGAGCCCAAGTTGCCGACTTCACAAGCGATGATCTTTGGGAGATCTTTGAAATGCGCCGAATCCTTGAGCCGGAAGCAGCGAAATTGGCCGCCGATCGATTGGAGCCCCACCAACTCTCCGCTTTGCGAAAAACCTCCGACGACCTGGCTCAATCTGAAGAATCCGAATCCTGGCTGGAGCGTTGGTCCGACTTTGACGAACAGTTCCACGCCACCATTGCCACCCACTGCGGAAACTCCCGCCTGCGTCGGGACATCGATCGCTATCGCCTCATCCATCGGGGCTTCAATCGCACGAGCACGGACTACCAGTCACTTCAGAATGCCCACGCCGAACACGTCACCATTCTCCGAGCCTTGGAGGCACGCGATGGGCAAACCGCCCACTCTGCGATGCTCCACCACCTCACCCAGTGGCAGCGATACTTCGTCGAGCGATTCCGGTAAGAGACTCCGCTTCGAGCTGCAAAAAAAGCGCGCCCGGTTTCCCGAACGCGCTTTGTGAATCTTTCGCCTGAAGGATTTATCCCAAGGAAACGACTTCTTCCTCGGAAGGAGGAACTTCGTCACCCGCGGGGGCATCGGCCTTGGGGGCGTCTCCACCACCATTGCCTTCGCGAAGAGCGGCCTTGCGGGACATCTTCACGCGGCCCTTGTCATCGATACCGATGCACTTGGCAGTGATGACATCACCCTTCTTGCAGACGTCCTCAACCTGATTGACCCGACCTTCTTCAAGTTCGGAGATGTGAACGAGACCGTCCTTGCCCGGAAGCACTTCCATGAAGGCTCCGAAGGTGGTGACGTTCATCACTTTTCCGGTGTAGGTCTTGCCGATTTCGACTTCGGCGAACATCTGGTCGATCATCTCCTTGGCCGCATTGAGGCCTTCCTCTTTGCTGGCGTAGATGTGAACGGTGCCGTCGTCTTCGATGTTGAGCTCGGCACCCGATTCGGCCTGAATGGCCTTGATGTTCTTTCCGCCAGGTCCGATGAGCTCGCCAATGCGATCCTGAGGAATCTTGACGGTTTCGATACGTGGAGCGTGTGGGCTCAGCTCGGCAGGTCCGGTGATGGACTCGGCCATCTTGGCCAGAACGTCGGTCCGGCCCTGGATGGCAAGGTCGATTCCCTCTTCCAGAATGGAAAGCGGGATTCCAGGAAGCTTAAGGTCAAGCTGGTATCCGGTCACCCCTTCGCTGGTGCCACAGAGTTTGAAGTCCATGTCGCCGTAGAAGTCCTCGGATCCGATGATGTCGAGAATGACAACGTGCTTGGTGCGGTTGCCATCGGCATCCTCTTCGGTCACCAGACCGGCAGAGATCCCTGCGACAGGACGCTTCAAGGGAACACCGGCGTCGAGTAGGGACATTGTTCCGGCACAGACGGTCGCCATGGAGGTTGATCCATTGGACTCCATCACTTCGGAACTCACCCGCATGGCATACGGGAACTCTTCCACATCGGGAAGAACGGGAGCGATGGAACGCTCGGCCAGAGCACCGTGACCAATTTCACGACGGTTCATGCCACCGAAGCGGCCGGTCTCACCCACCGAGAAGGGAGGGAAGTTGTAGTGAAGGAAGAAGTGCTTGGAGTCCTCACCACCAGCGTAGTTGTCGACCCAGAGTTTTTCGTCGGCAGGAGCAAGGGTGCAGATGCCGAGAGCCTGGGTTTCACCACGAGAGAAAATGGCGGATCCGTGAACGCGGGGAAGGGTGCTGACTTCACCGTAAAGCGGGCGAAGGTCGCGAAGACCCCGTCCGTCGGCACGCACTCCTTTTTCTAGGATGCTGACGCGGAAGGCTTTCTTCTGAATGTACTCAAAGACCTGCTCGATTTCGAAATCAGTGGTCTCAGGGAATTTCTCTTTGATGGCGGCTTCCACTTCATCGCGGAGAGCACCCACCTTCTTGCCGCGCTCCACCTTGGAAGCAGCATAGATGGCATCTTCGATCCGGTCACCGGCCACCTGATAGCCGATCTCAAGGAGATCTTCCTTGGCCACGGTCACGGTGTACTCACGCTTGGGCTTGCCGGCGAGTTTCACCAACTCCTCCTGGGCTTCCACGATCTTGGTCACGGCAGCCTGGGCAAAGTGAAGGGACTTTTTGAATTCCTCGTCCGGGATTTCATTGGCGGCACCTTCGATCATGATCACGTCGGTCTTGTTCCCCACGTAGATGAGGTCGAGGTCGCTGTCCTCGCGCTGCTCGAAGGTTGGGTTGATCACGAATTCTCCGTCGATCCGTCCCACGCGCACGGCTCCGATCGGCCCGGCAAAGGGAATGTCGGAAATCGCCAGAGCAGCGGAAGCACCGTTCATCGAAAGAACGTCGGCGTCATTGATCTGATCGGCACTCAAGAGAAGAGCGATGATCTGGGTGTCGTAGAGATAGCCTTTCGGGAAAAGCGGACGCAGCGGACGGTCCGTCATGCGGCAGGTCAGGATCTCTTTTTCGGTCGGACGACCTTCGCGCTTGAAGTATCCGCCAGGGAAGGTTCCGGCGGCAGAGGCGCGTTCCTTGTATTCCACCGAGAGGGGGAACCAAGTCTGTCCCTCACGGATTTTGGTTTGCGAAACAGCGGAAACCATCACGATGGTCTCTCCCATCTGGACGGTGACTGCTCCGTCGGCCAACTTGGCCAATTTACCGGTCTCGATGACCAGTGGACTCGGCCCAACTTCGGCCGTAACTGATTGTATACTCATTGTCTTTTGGTTTTCGATCGCTTCGGGACCCTCCCGGGCGATTGTTGTTAAAACGATGAAGAACCCGGTCTTTGAATTTGGGTGGGAACTTCACCGGTCGAGAGTCAACGCCATCAAATTGCGGAGGCTCTCATAAGCAAAAAGCCACAGTGTGTTCCACCGTGGCCTCTCGCAGATTGGGTTACTTGCGCAGGTCGAGAGCTTTCAGGACCGCCTGGTAGCGATCCTCCGACTTACTTTTGAGGTAGTCGAGAAGCTTGCGACGCCGCGCCACGAGGCGGAGAAGTCCGCGCCGTGAGGCAAAATCTTTGCTGTGCTCGTTCATGTGCTCAGTCAGATGCTTGATCCTCTGGGTCATGAGGGCGATCTGGAAGTCAGCGCTTCCGGTGTCGTTGTCACTTTGCTTGAAATCAGCAAGGTTAATTCCGTAATCGTTGGTCATTTCAGTGGTAATCGGGATAGGCCGAGCCGCTTCATTGCAGCCAAACCGTCCTTCGACGGGCGCGAGATAAGGGCGAAATGCGAATAACTCAACCTTTTTCGGCGAAATTTCCGCCTCAAACCCTTATTCCACCACGATTTCCCCCGGATCCCAGGTGATTTGCGGATAGTGCAGGTCCATTCCCTCCAGCGCATTGGAGATAATCTGGGAGACACAAAGGTCGCGATACCACTTGTAGTCAGCCGGAATGACGAACCAGGGAGCCTGCTCGGTACTGGTGCGCTCGATGACATCCTCGTAAGCCTCCATGAAGTCATCCCAAAGCGTCCGGTCAGCCAGATCCTCCGGGAAAAACTTCCAATGCTTCTCCGGACGGTCGAGGCGCGACTGCAACCGCCTCTTCTGCTCCTCTTTGGAAATATGAAGATAGAATTTCAGGATGGTCGTTCCCTCATCGACCAACATCTGTTCGAAGTCGACGATGTGCTTGTATCGCTTCTCCCAAACCTCCTTGGGCGCGAGGTTCTTAACCCGGACCGCGACAATATCCTCGTAGTGGCTGCGGTTGAAGACCGCAATCTCTCCGTTGGCCGGCACCACCTGGTGGACCCGCCACAGGAAATCATGACTCAGCTCCTTGGTCGACGGAGCCTTGAAAGAGGTGACCTTCACTCCCTGGGGATCAACCCGGGAGAGCACCTTTCGGATACACCCGTCCTTGCCACCGGTATCCATGGCCTGCATCACAATCAGGAACTTCTTGTCTCCCTGGGCATAGAGGACCCGCTGCTGCTGTGTTAGGAGACTCCGGGTCTGCTGAAAAATCGGAATGGCTTCCTCCTCCGGCCTGCCAAAAATCCCCAGCGTGGTCGTCGACATATCATCCAGGGAGATCTTGCTGCCTGGCTTGACCTGACAACCATCACGCAATTTTGCACCGAGCATGATCTTATCAATCGCACCGTCCGGACCCTTGCAAGTGAAACGTTGCAATTAATGAATTGCCCTCCCTGCCAACCTAAGTGTGAATGATGCCAGACAATGACGGCGACAAATATTCCCACCTACAGTGCCGCGGTTCATATCGGGGCCAGTCACGCCTCCATGATCGTCATTGCCATCACACCCGACGGCAAGGAGGAGATCCTCGACTTCCTCGAAAAGAACATCCCGCTCGGCCGTGACATCTTCCGGCACCGCACCATCCAGGCTTCCACCATCGAGCAGGCCGTGACCGTGGTGCGTGGATTCCAGGACGCCCTTGCCGAACTCAGCCTCGAGGTCATCCCGGTTCGCGCCGTCACCACCAATACCCTGACCGAAGCCTCCAACGCCGACGTCTTTCTCAATCGCCTGCAGATCTCCAGTGGTTGGCGATTCACCCCTCTCGATAACGGCGAGATGACCAGCCTCGTCTTTCTTAAGACACGACGCCGCCTGCGGGACACTCCGTCCATGCAGAAGCGCAATACCATCGTGGCTCATGTCGGCCCCGGAAACACCCGCCTCCTCTTCTTTAAGAATGGCCAGGTCGTCCGCTACCAATCCTATCGCCTCGGGGCCCACCGGACGTGGGAGCAACTCCAATCACCCGACCTCTTGGGCGAACCGATCATCCGGCTCATCCGCGAACAAATTTCAGGCATGGTCGCCCAGGTCGTCTACGACTTCGCCAGGGAGGACATTGAGGATCTCGTCATGATCGGCACCGAGATCCAGATGCTCTCGCCCTTTCTTTCCAAACCCGACAAAACGAAATCCCGCTACGGGATTCTCAGCCAACTCACCCAGGACATTGCCTCGGTCACCGAACAGCAGCGGGTGAAGGAATTCGGCCTCGACTATCAGACGGCCGGCTCGGTCATCCCTGCCCTCGTCATCAACGCCGCCATCGCCAAATCCTTCGACCTGAAGTCCCTCCGGGTCTCGGGATCCGATTACGAAAAAGGCCTCCTCACCGACCTTGCTCTTCCATCCGTCCTTCATGACGAAATCAAGAAACAAACCCTGCACTCCGCTTCCGTCATTGCGGAACGCTTTGACGTGGACATGAAACACGCCCGTCACGTTGCCAAACTTTCCAGCAGACTTTTCGAAGGCTTCCAGGAGCTTCATCAACTCAACGAGGACGACGCCCTCCTCCTCGAGATCGCGGCCATTCTCCACGAAGTTGGCAACCACATCTCCCCGAAGTCGCACGAGCTCCACTCCCTCTACATCGTGCAGCATTCGGAAATCTTCGGCCTCAACGATCACAACCGCCTCATCGTCGCTCTGATCACGCGATACCATCGCAAGGAAACCCCGGCGATTTCCCACGAGGTCTACCGCGATTTGAGCACCAACGACCAGATCCGGGTGGCCAAGCTTTCCGCCTTGATTCGCATCGCCGACGCCCTCGAGCGCACCCACTCGCAACGCATCGAAGACCTCTCGGTCGAACTTCTGCAGGGCAAGGCCCGACTCAACCTCAAAGGTCCGGTCGACGCCACCGCCGAACGACTGGCCCTTCCTTCCAAAGCCGACCTCTTCCAGGAGCTCTTCGGACTCTCTGTTGTTCTCAACGAATCCTGACCCTTTCAACTCATGGCCACTTCCTTTATCAACCGCGAACTCTCCTGGCTCGAATTCAACCAGAGGGTCCTCAACGAAGCCCAGCGCACCGACCTTCCTCTCCTCGACCGGGTCAAATTCCTCGCCATCACTGGCTCCAACCTCGACGAGTTCTTCCAGGTCCGGGTCGGCGGACTTTTGGCACTTCTGGAATCCCAACCCACTTTCGTCGACCCATCCGGACTCGAGGTCGCGGAACAACTCGAAGCCATCGAGAAAAGAGTCCGCCGCCTTAAAAAGGATCAGGAGACCCTGTTTTGCAAAGAGCTCCTTCCCAACCTCGCCGAAGAGAACCTTCCCCTCCACAAGGTTGCTGACCTCGCCCCAAAACAGATTGAACAACTCTCCCTCCATTTCCATTCCGCGATTTCTCCCCTACTGACTCCCTTGTGTCTCACCCCTGAGAACGCCGGCAAAGTCATCCCTTCTCTCGCGGTCTGCCTCGCCCTGAATATTCTTGATCCCACGACGAAGGAAGAACGCATCGTCATCCTCCCGCTTCCCGCCTCGGTCTCCCGGATCGAACGCGTCGACGAAGGAGGATTCGTACTCTTGGAAGACCTCGTCTCTCACTTTTGCGACGACCTCTTTCCCCAGGAGCAGGTTGTCAGCCGCACCCTCATTCGCCTGACCCGCAATACCGACATCCCCGCCAACGAGGATGAAGCCCACGACTTTGCCGAAGAGATCCGCCAAGCCATTACCGCACGCGGCCAATCCTTCCCGGTCCGCCTCCAGACCAGCGAGGACAACGAACTGACCGTCGCGCTAATCGAGCTCCTCGGCCTGACCAACGACAAGGTCTATTCCACCAAGGCTCCCCTCGCTCTCGCCGATCTCTTCGGACTCGCAATGGCCGATGGCTTTTCCCATCTCCGCACCCCTCCCCTCTCCGGAGCCGACTCCCCGGCCGTTGATCCCTCCCGCAGTATCTTCGAGGACATCAGCGAAGGAGATATCACTCTCGTTCATCCCTACCAAAGCTATCGTCCTGTCGTTCGCTTTCTCGAAGAAGCGGCCAACGATCCCAAGGTTCTTGCGATCAAGCAGACCCTCTATCGCACCGCCAAGGATTCGCAAATTGTCGATGCCCTCATCACCGCCGCCAAAGCCGGAAAACAGGTCACTGCCCTGGTCGAACTCAAGGCCCGCTTCGACGAGGCCCACAATCTGCAGCGAGCCGAAGAACTCCGACGCGCCGGCGCCCAGGTTCTTTACGGAGTGAAAGGACTCAAGACCCACGCCAAGATCTCCCTGGTCATCCGGAATGAAGACGGTCATCTCAGACGATATGTCCACCTCGGCACCGGAAACTACAATGAGGTCACGGCCCGTTTCTACACCGACATCTCTTACTTCACCTGCCGCCCCGCCTTCGGTTCGGATGCCTCCCTCTTCTTCAATGCTGTCACCGGGAGGACCAAACTTGAGCATTTTCAGGAGCTCGTTCCCGCCCCCACCAAAATCAAGCGGACCCTGCTCGCCCTCATCGAAGAGGAAGCTGCGCGGGCCGTCGAAGGTGAAGAGGCCTACATCATGGCCAAGATGAATTCACTCCAGGACCCCGACATGATCGAAGCCCTCTACCGGGCCTCGGCCGCCGGCGTGAAAATCAAACTCAACGTCCGGGGCATCTGCACCCTGAAGCCGGGCAAACGCAAGGAAGCCAAGAACATCGAAGTCGTTTCCATCATCGACCAACAACTCGAGCACATGCGGATCTTCCACTTCCATCAGGGAGGCGACAACGAGGTGTTCATCTCGTCCGCCGACTGGATGACGAGAAACCTCGAGAAACGTGTCGAACTCATGACACCCATCCACGACCGACGGTCGAAGAAACTTCTCATCGACATCCTCAAGAACAGCTTCCGCGACAATCAGAACTCATACCTGATCCAAACCGACGGATCCTCGAAGAGGCGCAAACGCGAAAAGGGCGAACGCAAGTTCCGCTCCCAACAACACTTCGCCCAACTGTTTGCCCGCAAGGCCGCCGCCGCCGAGCAGGCCCGTTCCTCATCCCTCGAGCCTCACCTGCCGAAAGAATCCTGAACCCTGATCGGTTCAGAAGTCTGCCAAAAAAGGAATCGCCAAGGGTTCCCTATTTTTTCATAGTCGCCGGCCCGTTATCCGGCCGACGAACCATTGGTGCCGGAATGCCAGCTTATGAAAATTTCGTCCGCTCTTCTTGCCTTGGTGACACTCCTGTCCGGTTTGACCCTCACCGCCTCCGCCGAACTCCTGGTCTACTATCCCTTCAATACCAACAACGGCACCACCGCTGACAACGAAGGAACCCTGTCCGACGGAACCATCAAAGGAGCGGGAACCTATGGCCCCGGAAAGGATGCCACCTTCGGAACCGCCTTCCAAGGCAACCGGGCCGGAGCCAATGATGCCTTTGTCGAAACAAACTTCACCGGGAACGAGCTGGGGTTTGGTTCTGGCGGGGTTTATACCGCCATGGCTTGGATCAACTGGGCCGGGGTGTCCGGAAGCAGCAACGATCACATGGTCTTCGGGCAACTCGACGGTGACGGCAACAACGCCCAGCTCCACCACGGAATCCGCTCCGAAGGCGGCGACCCCAATTCCAACAACATTCACTTCGGCGGCTGGGGTGGCGCCCAGGATATCGGGGATGCCGGAACCGTCCCGCCCAACACTTGGACTCATGTCGCCTGGCAATACGACGGCACCGAAAAAGTGGTCTACGTCAACGGCATCGAATCCGCCCGCTCCGCAGGAAACAACATTACCAATCCGGCCCTCGAAGTCATCATCGGAGGCCACGGACGCGACACCGGCGCTGGAGTTCCGGCGCAGAGCTTTCATGGATCAATCGATGAAGTAAAAATCTTCAACGAGGTTCTCACTGCCACACAGATTCAAGCCGAAATGACCCCGGGCGCCACCAGCCTGGACAGCGATTCCGATGGACTGAGCGACGACGACGAAAACAACATCCATGGCACCGATCCGAATGATCCCGACAGCGATGACGATGGCATCAACGATGGTGATGAAGTTGCCCATGGACTCGATCCAAATTCCAACACCGGCGATGATGGAGCCAGCGGCGACCCCGACGGAGATTCCGTGACCAACATCGATGAGATCAACACCATTGGAACTGATCCCAAGGACTCCGATTCCGACGACGACAGTCTGAATGATGGTGATGAAATCACGGCCGGATCCAACCCGCTTGAACCCGACAGTGATGGCGACACTCTTACCGACGGAGCCGAAGTTCACATTCACAATACGGATCCCACCGACAAAGATTCGGACAACGACGGATACGACGATCATCTTGAGATCAGCGCGGGAACCGACCCCAATGATCAGCTTGATTTTCCAACCACTCCCCCCGGTGACGGACCGCTCATCTACTACTCGTTCAACGAGCAGAACGGCACTATGGTCGAGAACCTCGGCTCGCTTCTCACGCCCGGCGTCCTCAACGGAGGAGCAAGCTACGCCCCGGGAAAGGATGACAGCTTCGGAACAGCTTTTGCTGGCAACCGACTGGGCGCAAACGACGGGGTCATCCTAACCGGCTTCGCTGGAACCGATCTCGGCATGACCGCCAACTCCACTTCCTACACCGCCATGGCCTGGGTCTACTGGAATGGAAGTGCCGGAAGCGCCGACCATATGATCTTTGGTCAGGATGATGAGAACCCCGGCGGGAACGGCGCCCAGCTTCACCACGGAATCCGGGACGACAGCGGCAACAACGTTCACTTCGGCGGTTGGGGCCGCGATATCAACGACGCCGGCGCCATTCCCGCGGGAGAGTGGACCCATGTAGCCTGGCAGTACGATGGCACCGGCGCCGGTGAAGGCTCCGTCTACGTCAACGGTCTTGAGACCGCCCGCTCGGTTCTGGACAATATCACCAATCCAAGCCTCGACGTCATCATCGGCGGCCACACTCGCGACGGAGATCCCTTCCAGAGTTTCAACGGCTTGATCGATGAAGTGAAGATCTACGATCGCCCCCTCTCTCCGGAAGAAATCCAACTGGCCATGTCCCCGATCCCCATTGGCCCCAATATCGTTTCCTTCTCACCGACTGCCCCCATCATTCCAACCGGTTCTCCGCTGACCCTCTCGTGGACTATCGATGCAGAGCTGACTTCCCTGTCCATCGATCAAGGGATTGGTGACGTCCTTGGACTCACCACCAATGGAATTGGCCAGATCGTTCTAGATCCGGGCCCTCTTGCCAACACCACCTACACCCTCACCGCCACCAATGAAGATGGAATCACCACCAGTGAAATCTCGGTCGGGGTCAGCGACCTTCCCATCATCGAATTCTTCAACTCCTCTGAAACCATCTTGGCCCCTGACAGCCCGGTGCAGCTGAACTGGAATGTGGTCAATGCTGAAAGCCTCAGCATCAATGGAACCGATGTGACTGGCACAAACTCACTCGATGTCGCTCCTTCCGAAACAACCACCTGGACTCTTTCCGCGACCAACGCCGAAGGCACCAGCTCCCGGGATGTGACAGTCACGGTGGTCATCCCGGGCGAACCAGCCATTTCAGAAGTGAGCGCCGCCAACGGCACTTTGCTCACCGACGAAGACGGAGACACCTCCGACTGGATTGAAATTTACAACCCGAGCGGAACGACCGCGATTCTCAACGGATACTATCTCACCGATGATCCCGGTGATCTTCGCAAATGGCGTATTCCAGACATGATCCTGCCTGCGGGTGAGTTCCTCATCGTCTTCGCCTCGGATAAAAACCGGGCGGTGGCCGGAGCCGAACTCCATTCCAATTTCAGCCTGCGATCGAGTGGCGAATACCTGGCCCTGACCAAGGAGGACGGAGGCGCTACCCAGATTCTCACCGAATTCGATCCTCTCCCCCGCCAATTCGACGACATCACTTACGGAGTCTTCCCCGACGGCCTGACCAACGGATACTTTGCCAATCCCACCCCCGGAGCCGCCAACAACACCGGAGTCGTCGACTACGTTCGCGACACCACTTTCTCTGCAAAACGCGGGTTTTATGACACCCCGTTTGCCGTCACGATCAGCAGCAATACCGAAGGAGCTGAAATTCGCTACACCACCGATGGAAGTGCTCCCACCATTGCCACCGGGACCTTGTATACCGGCCCGGTTGATATCACCACGACCACCACGCTGCGCGCCATCGCCTACAAACCGGGGCTCCTGTCCACCAACGTCGATACCCAAACTTACATCTTCCTCGACGACCTTGTCCAACAGCCAACCAACCCGGCCGGCTTTCCTGCCTCCTGGAACGGAACCACCGCTGACTACCAAATGGATCCTGACGTAGTGAACAACCCTCTCTACAGCACCTCCATCAAGGATGACCTCAAGGCCATCCCCACCATGTCCATCGTCATGCGGACCGAGGACATGTTCGGGTCAAGCGGTCTTTACGCGAACCCCAACAATTCCGGATCGCAATGGGAGCGCGCCGGATCGGTGGAACTTCTGTCTGCCGACGGCGAAAAGGACATGCAGGTCAACTGTGCGGTCCGGATGCAGGGTGGAGTCGGACGCCGACCCCAATTCCTCAAGCACAGCTTCCGCCTTCTCTTCAAACGCGATTACGGACCCACCAAACTCGAATACCCGCTTTTCGAAGATGCCACCCAGGATGCCGAGGGTGCAGTAGAGTCCTTCGACAGCATCATTCTCCGGGCCGGCTTCAACAATACCTGGCACCGACAGAACAGCGGCGAGGAACGACGCGCCCAATATCTGCGCGACCAGTTCATGCACGATTCCCAGCTGGCAATGGGCCACGCATCCTGTCACGGCACCTTTGTTCACCTCTATTTGAATGGACTTTACTGGGGGATCTACAATGTCGTTGAACGACCCAATGCCGACTTCGGTTCCTCCTACTACGGCGGCGACAAGGATGACTGGGATGCCTTGAATTCTTATCCCCGCAATGTGGTCGATGGAACAGCCTCCGATTGGCTCACCGCCCACAGCATCGCCAACAATGGAGTGGCCGATCAGACCGGATACGATGCGATCTCAGAGTATGTCGATATCCCGAACCTCATCGACTACATGCTCGTCAATTTTTACGGCGGCAATCGCGACTGGGACGACCACAACTGGTACTCCATCAATCCACGCGTCGATGGCGGAGGATACAAGTTCGTCAACTGGGACGCCGAGCGCACTCTTGAAAGTGTCAGCGGGGACAACCGGACTGGCGTGAATCAATCCAACAAACCCTCGCGCCTCTATGCCCAACTCCGGGCCAATCCCGAATTCCGGCTTCAGTTCGCCGACCACGCCCGCAAGCATCTCTTCAATGGTGGAGCGCTCACCCCGGAACTGACCGCCGAGCGCTACCAACGTCTCTCGACCTTCGTCGACCGGGCCATTGTCGGAGAATCGGCCCGCTGGGGAGATTCCCAACGATCCTCCCCATACACCCGCAACAACGAATGGGTCACCGAACGAAACCGGCTCTTCGATTCCTACTTTCCCAACCGTACTAATGTCCTCCTCGGGCAACTTCGCAGCGCCGATCTCTATCCCGACACTGACGCTCCCACCTTCAGCCAACACGGAGGCCACCTGTCTGCCGGAACCAACGTGACGATCTCGGGACCCGATGGTGTGATTTACTTTACGACCGATGGATCGGACCCCCGCCTTCCGGGAGGAGCCGTCAATCCGGCCGCCCTGCCATACAACAACCAGGACCTTTTCGCCGGACTCAGTGGAGCCGTCAATCTAAGGGCCCGGGCTCTCGATGGCGGCGAATGGTCCGCAATCAACGAAGCCCTCTTCATTGTCGATTCGGCCGTCGCGAGCAGCGACAACCTCGTCATTTCGGAACTTCATTACCGCCCGTTTCCACCGACCGAAGAAGAGCTCGCCGCCGGCTTCAACGAACGAAGTAATTTCGAGTTCGTCGAGCTGATGAATATCAGTGGATCCCCCATCGACCTGACCAATGTCCGTTTCACGACCGGTATCACCTTCGATTTTGATGACTCAGAACTCGGGTTCCTTCTGGGACCGGGCGAGCGAATCCTTCTCGTCAACAACCGTCCGGCTTTCGAGATGCGCTACCCTTCCATTCCCGCTTCGAGCATTGCCGGAACCTTTTCAGGAAACCTCAGCAACGATGGCGAACAGATTGTCCTCCTCGCCGACGATGACTCCATCATCCGTAACTTCATCTACAACGACCAACCACCTTGGCCCGAAAGCTCCGACGGAGACGGCTTCAGCCTCACTCTCATCAAGCCCGAGAGTAATCCCATTCACGCCGACCCCTTCAACTGGCGCTCAAGTGTCTCGCTTGGAGGCTCGCCAATTCAATCGGATGCGGTCGAGTTTGCGGGAGATCCCACCGATTCCGAGGCTCTCATGAATTACCTTCTGGGAGATTCCGGATCGCTTGGAGGTGAAGTCCGTTCATTGATCATCGATGATGTCAGCGGAGATTACTTCACTTTCTCAGCCACCTTGGCTTTGGCCTCCGACGACGTTTCCTTCATCGTGGAAACTTCCACTGATCTCGAAAACTGGCAGACGAACAATACCCTCTTCAGCCGCGTGAACAATGGAAACGGCACCGCCACTTTCATCTTCCGATCCTTGAACCCGGTCACGGTCGATCAAAGACGATACATGCGCCTCCGCATTCTCTCTAGATAGGAAGGAAATCTCAAATTCCAGACTAGTCATAGCACTTCGGATTGGGTTCTTCAGATCTTGATGGCGGACATTCGCTCCGCTATGACACGAAGAGCTGTCATGAGCCGTCCTTCAGCTTACCTCGCCCTCTCCGGATGCCTCGTGTTCTTGTCCGGAGTGCTGGTATGGCATCAATGGATGGGAACCTCTCAGGATTCCGACGAAGCGAGCCCTCCACAACAAACGGAATCACAACCGGGGCGAACCGCCATTCATCCGAGGGAGGTCGAACGATCCTCGGACTCTCCGATGTGGGGTGGCACTCCGTCGCGCAATCTTGTCAGCCCGGTCCGAGATCTCCCGGTAGACTTCCTTCCCGGTTCTCTCAATCAAGAGACAGGTGAAATCAACCGGGCCAGTTCCCACAACTTACGATGGGTCACCGATCTAGGAAGAGTTGCGGCCATTGGCGGTGCCCCTCCTCCTGCCATCGCTAATGGAAGGGTTTACATTGGAACGAACAATCTTGCGCTCCGCGACCCGAAGAATGTCGGAGATCGAGGCGTCCTGCTTTGTCTGGACGAACAGACCGGCGAATTTGTCTGGCAGTTGGTCGTCCCTAAATTTCCAAGTCGAGTGGCAGCTGACTGGGAATACTCCGGAATCCAGTCCACCCCGGCCGTCGAAGGAAAGCGTCTCTGGGTAATGACCAACCGGTGCGAAATCCTTTGCCTCGATGTCAATGGGCTGCAGGACGGAAATGATGGCCCCTTCGTTGAGGAGGACAAATATATGACCACTGAGTGGATGAAGAAGGAGGGCGTCGGACCGGACTTCAACCGACCCTATGCCGACATCATCTGGAAAGTGGATTTGCGCCACGAACTGGGCGTGTTCTTTCACAGCATTGCCCGAGGATCTCCACTCGTATGGGGTAATCACCTTTTTCTCACGACCTCAAACGGGGTTGACTGGAGCCATACCAACATTCCCTATCCCAACGCTCCGGCCATGGTGGTGATGGACAAGAATTCCGGCAAGGTCCTCGGCGACGAATATTCCGGGGTTTCCGGGCGAACCTTGCATGCGAACTGGTCCTCCCCTTCCATGGGCTCAGTCAAAGGCGAACCGGTGGTGTTTTTCGGAGGTGGAGACGGATACGTCTATGGGTTTGATCCAATCCCAGTCCCTGCCGAGGATGATCCTGAATTTCCCGTGCTGAGGGAGCTGTGGCGATGCGATGCCAATCCGCCGGAATACCGCACGGAAGGAGGAGTTCCGGATGGCGAGCCCATCAAGTATGCCAGCTTCCGAAGCGCCAGCGAAGTCATCGGAAGTCCGGTCTTTGACAATGACTTGGTCTACGTCGCGATTGGACAGGATGCCGAACATGGGGATGGCGTGGGCATGTTCAGCTGCATTCATGCCGGCTTTGACGACGCAAAAGTTGATCGCGCCAAGTGGACCTACAAGGATATCGGCCGCAGCATGAGCACGGCCAGCGTTGCCAACGGCCTTGTTTTCATCGCCGAACTCAACGGTGATCTTCACTGTCTCGATGCTGAGACTGGAAAAGTCCACTGGGTGCATTCCACAGACGAACTCATTATGGGGTCCACTCTTGTGGCCGATGGCAAGGTTCATCTGGGCACCGAGAGCGGCGAGCTCTTCATCTTTGAGGCCTCCAGCGAAAAATCGCTGCTCACGACGATCAAGTTTCCAAACCCCATTTACACCACACCCGTGGCCGCAAACGGAACCCTCTACGTCCGAACCGATAGCCATCTCTACGCCTTCGAGAATTCATCCGAAGCACAGTGAGCCGGACATCAAGCAAACGAAAGCCGGTCTTTGTCGGAAAAATGCGACGAAATATTGTCACCCATTCCTTAAAGCATTCTCGTCATCAATCGGGTTTGAGATACTTGACCCGGAGATCCTTCGGCAAGGGAGTGACCTGGTTCTCCACTCCCCAGCGATCCCAAGCGGCGGACATTGCCTTGACCCGTTCGGGTTTTTTCTCAGAGAGATCATTCATCTCAATCCGGTCCTTCGCAAAGTCATACAACTCCCATGGTTGATCATCGAGCGCGACCAACTTCCACCGCCCCTGGCGGACGGCACGATTGCCCTGGTGTTCGAAGAACAGGATCCTCTCTTCCTTCGTGCCCTTGTTGATTTGGTCGACCAGGTCGACACCGGGCAAGGGTAGTTTGCCTTGGTATTCCACGCCGGCAGCAGCAACCGCTGTCGGCAACAGGTCGATGATGTGTGCTGGCTCGTGATTGATCGTTCCTGCTTTTGCTTCCAACCCCGCCGGCCAATGGACGATTCCAGGCGAGGCAATGCCCCCCTCGTGATTAAAATGCTTATACATCCGCCAAGGGGTATTCGCGGCATTGGCCCAACCGGATCCAACACTGTGAAAGGTGCCCGCCTTACCCATCTCCTCAATCTGATCTCCTCGGTGAAGAATGTTCTGGTTACTCGACTTGATGTCGAACCCGAAGGGGTCCCACTCGAAACAGGCTCCATTGTCGGAAGTGAAAACGATCAAGGTATTCTCCCATTCGCCCGCAGCTTTGAGGTCCTCGAAAACGCGACCAACCTGTTGATCCAAACGATCAACCATGGCAGCGTAAATCGCCATCCGGCGGGCGAGATCAAGACGGCGATCTTCCGGCAGACTGTCCCACGCCGGGTTCACCCCCTTTTGGGTTTCCCCATAATTCTGCCAGGTTGAACGTGGACTCAAAACCGTCGAATTGGGAACGATTCCCTCTTTCTTCATTCGCTTGAGACGCTCTTCCCGCAACCGATCCCAACCACCGTGATAGCGATCAGCATACTTGGCTATGTCATCGGGAAGCGCATGGAGAGGAAAGTGGGGAGCATGGTAAGCGAGATAGAGAAACCATGGGCGGCCGGGTGTTTCCCTCGCGGACTTTAGAAAATCAAGGGCGTGATCGGTGACGGCATCGGTCGCGTAATAACCGCCCTCGGGATATTGGCGGGCCCTTCTGCCCTTCGGAAGTCGAACAAGGTGATCCGGATCAAAGAACCGCTTGGCACTCACCAGGGTGCCATAAAACTCCTCGAATCCGTGCGTTGTTGGATCTGCCGTCCCAAGATGCCACTTACCGGCAATGAAAGAACGATAGCCGGCTGGAGCCAGCGCTTGCGGAATCAAGGTCGCCTTTTTCGAAATCACTCCCCGAAAACCCGGCAGGCCAAGATCGTTGGTGGTCATGTGACCGAGTCCGACTCGATGAGGATACTGTCCGGAGAGAAGACTGGCCCGCGAGGGGCAACAACGCCCCGTATTATAAAACTGGGTCAGCCGGACTCCACCTCCGGCCAACGAATCAAGGTTGGGGGTCTCAATCTCACCTCCAAAACAACCAAGATCACTGAAACCGAGGTCATCGACCAAAATGCACAGGAAATTGGGCTTCTCGGCCGCGCGTCCCAAATACGAAAGAAAAAAGAAAGCCACTAAAGAGATAATTCGTAATCTCACCAGCATTGGAGTGAGCCTAGGGAAGAACCTCATTTCATCAATTCGAATTCGAAGGCCATGATTCAAGCCCAACAAGCTCTGTGTTTTTGCCACGACGAAAGAAGCGGCGATGAAAACTTGCAGAGAGAGGTGATGATTGTAGCCTGCTGAATGGCTTCGATCGATTTTTCACGACGGAAATTTTTAACAGGAACTGCGGCAACCCTTTTGACCCCATCAGTGGCGCGTGCCCAAGCCAATGAACGTATCCAGATCGGGGTCATTGGTTATGGGAAAAGAACAGGACCTGTGCTGCGCAATGCTTTGCGGGAAGGAAGAGTTCAGGTCACAGCGATGTGCGAGATCGAGGAAACACGGCTAGAGACGGGCAAGAAGGCCGTGGAGAATGGTTATGGAGGAGATAAGAAAAGTGGCAGCTTCAAGGGCTGTGCCACTTACGTGGATTACCGCGAGATGCTGGAGAAAGAGAATCTGGATGCCGTGGTCATCATGACGCCGGATCACATGCACGTGCATCCATCGCTGGCAGCGATCGCAAAAGGATGTGATGTCTATTGCGAAAAACCGCTGACCCAGAACATTGCCGAAGGGCGCATTCTGGCTGAAGCCGTCAAGAAGGCCGGAACTGTCTTCCAGACCGGGAGCCAACAGCGGAGCGAATACGGAGGACGCTTTCGGAAAGCGGTTGAGTTGGTTTGGGCGGGCCGGATTGGCCAGGTGAAGAAAATCCATGTGGGAGTGGGTGGCCCGCCAGTCCCCTGTGATTTGCCCACCGAAGAGATGCCAAAGAACGTCAATTGGGACCTGTGGCTCGGACCGGCTCCCATGCGAGGCTACAACGAAATATTGTGCCCGAAGGGAATGCACAAACACTATCCTCAGTTCCGGAAGTATGAGGAGTATGCCGGAGGAGGACTGGCCGACATGGGAGCGCATCATTTTGATATCGCGCAGTGGGGGTTGGGAATGGACGGAAGCGGTCCGGTGTCCATCACGCCACCCAAGGAAGGAGAAAGCGGACTGAAGTTGACCTATGAAAATGGCGTGGAGATGTTCCACGGCGGTTTTTCGGGCACGACCTTCGAAGGAACCGAGGGGACCATTCAAGTAGGCAGAGGATCGCTCAAGGTAAGCCCCGAAAAGTTGTTAGAGGAAGAACTTCCAAAAGATGCCAAACGGGTGACATCCTCGAACAACCACTTCACAAATTGGGTGGATTGCATCAATTCCAGGAAAGATCCGATCTGCACCGCGGAGATCGGCCATCGTACCGCGACAGTATGCCATTTGGCAAATCTCGGATACAAATTGCGGAGGGAGTTGAAGTGGGATCCGAAGAAGGAAGTCTTTGTCGGTGATGACGAGGCCAATCGCTTGCGGGCCAGAGAGCCAAGGGAAGGTTGGGCTTATTGATCGCCAGTCTTCCGACGGTTCACCATTGAAGCTCCGCTCCCGAAAGCGAATCGGCAATCAATCTGCCGATCCGCGAAGCGTGCGCGCCCTGCACGGAATTCGGCCTTGAAAAATCGCCCGATAAAGACGACTGCCTTGAGGAGTAAGACTCTTCAACGACGCACCATGATTTCTCGATTTCTGACATTCGCAACCGTCTTCCTGTCCTTGCAAGGTTCCGCCTTGTCTCAAGAGCCTGGCAAAAAGCAGCCTTTCCGTGGAAAACTCAATGACCCTCAACTACAGGGATACCAGATCGCGGCATGGCCTCTGGTAAAGTATGCCACAAGCTTCGAAATTGACGAAAAAGGGCGCTTCTTCACCATCGAATCAGATCGATTGAACGGCGGAGGGATCCTCGACATCCGGGGCGAAGGAACTCTGACAGCCGGAGATTTTCGGCTCCAGACGATCGAAGACCGTCGCAAGCAGCTCCTTGCGGACAAGAAGTTCAAGCCCGGTTTTTTCTCCACCGTCTCCGAGCGTATCGCCCGGCTTGAGGACATCAATGGAGACGGGATTCCCGACAAGCGAACCGAGTATGCCGAGGGTATGAATGATGTCCTGGACGGAGTGGCATTTTCTGCCCTTGCCGTCGACGGAACGCTCTATCTGACCTGCATCCCCCACCTCTGGAAATTTGAAGACAGCAACGACGACGGGGTCGCGGACAAGAGCGAGAAGTTGGTCACCGGATTTGGCGTCCGGACCAGCATGATGGGTCACGACCTGCATGGCATCATCCGGGGACCGGACGGAAAGCTCTACTGGAGTGTGGGAGACCGTGGCTACAACGTGACCACAAAGGACGGTAAGAATTTTGCAGCCCCAAGCCGAGGAGCGGTCTTCCGCAGTGATCCTGATGGCTCAAACTTCGAGGTGATCCATCACGGGTTGAGAAACCCGCAGGAAATCGCCTTCGACCAATACGGGAACCTCTTCACCTTCGACAATACCGGTGACATTGGCGACAAGGCCCGCGTGGTCTATGTCCTCGAAGGAGCCGACTCTGGCTGGTATGAGGAACACCAGGCGGCCCACCAATATCGCTCGCGGCTCGACTTCGCGGACATCGCCGTTCCAAAATCAATCTGGGTGGCCGAGCAAATGTTTGCTCCGAGGAATGACATTCAGCCGAAGTGGATCTTGCCGCCCGTGGCCAATGTCGGCAACGGGCCTTCAGGGGTCGTCTACCTGACCGGTGAGTCTCTCCCGGAAGATCTCCGCGACACCTTTCTGGTCTGCAACTACCGCGGTAACCCCGGCAACTCCCAACTGCTTTCGATCCGGCCGGAGCCAAACGGAGCCGGCTTCAAAGTTGATGGCGCGAAGGTGGTCATGAGCGGGGTTGCCAGTTCTGACGTTGACCTGGGATACGATGGCCGCATCTACGCCCTCGACTTCGGTGGAGGATGGAAGAAAAACAAAAACGCGTCGATTCAGGCCATCGAGTCACCCAAGCATCTTCAAAACGAATCAGTCAAGCAGACCAAGGAGTTTTTCGCTCACGGATTTTCGAAGGCCAAATCAGCACGACTTGCGGAACTTCTGAATCACCCGGACATGCGGGTTCGTCAGCGTTCCCAGTTCGAGCTTGTGAAGCGAGGGGAGAAAGACCTGCTCGCCACCGCCGCCAAGTCGGGCAAAGCCACCACCACTCGCCTGCATGGCATCTGGGGATTGGCGCAACTGGCGCGGAAGGACGCTTCGCTGGCATCGGCCTTGATCGATCTCGCCAAGGACCAAGACGTCGAGGTCCGGGCCAACGTCTGTCGCTCTCTTGGAGACCTCAAGATGAAAGAAGCCGCAACGGTGCTTCGAGCAAGTCTGACTGATTCTTCCCTCCGCGTCCGGAGCCTCGCTGCCATCGCCTTGAGCAAGTGCGGAAGCGCCGCCGATGCTCCTGCCATTTGGAAGCTGATTGAAGACAACCAAGGCGAAGACCTCTGGATCCGTCATTCCGGCATTACCGCCCTCAAAAACCTGAAGGACAACGCGGGCGCGGTTGCCAAGATGTCATCGCCCAATGAAGAGGCCCGACTCTGTGCCGTGATTCTACTGCGCAAACTCGATGACCCCGCAGTCGCTGGATTCGTCGGCGATGCCTCCAAGCAGGTTCAGGTCGAGGCCATCCGCGCGGTCTATGATCGCCATCTTGCCAGTGGCTTTCCGGCTCTCGCCCAGCTGACCGGAAAGGCCTCCGAATTTGCTGATACCATTCAGCGCCGTATCCTCTTCGCCAGCTTCTGGATGGGCCAGCCGGAAGACGCCGCCCGCGTCATGGCGATGGCTGGAGATTCCAAAGTCGACGGGAACGTTCGCGAAACGGCATTGCATGCCCTCTTGCGCTGGAACAATCCGCCCACCATGGACCCGGTCACCGGAATGTATCGCCCGGTAGAAAAGCGTGACATCAAGTTGCTGGCTTCCCTGTCCGCACCGCTCCGCAAGGTCATGCAAAATGCCAAGGGCAAGGAACAGGCCCTCGCTCTTGAACTCGCCAAAGCCGTCAACCTCCCGATGTCGGCCGAGGCCTTGGAAGCACAGGTCTTTGATGAATCCCTGGAGTCAGGAATTCGCGTCGCAGCCCTGAATACCGTGGCTGGTCAGAACAAAGAAAAGATTCCCGTGATTGTCGAGAAGCTCAAAGGCTCCAAGGACAGCGAAGTCCAGGCGGCCCGTCTTCGGCTGATGTTCGAAGCAAAACTTCCCGGCAGAATCGAAGCCGCCGAAGGATCTCTGAAGACCAAGAATCTTCCCGCTGTCAGAACCGCCCTGGAAATGTTGGCCCAAGATGCCGAAGGAAAGGACATCCTGACCAAAGTCTGGAACCAACCGGATTCCGTGATGAAGGAAGCACGGCTCGATGCCTACCTCGCTCTCGCCTCGTCAAGCGACGCCGGTCACAAGAAGCTTGCCGCCGACTTTGCCTCAAATCCAGCAGAGCTTCAAAAGCTGTCACTTCACGGTGGAGATGCCGTGGCCGGAGCCGTTGTCTTCCAAAACCAGGGAGCTTGCATGCAGTGCCACATGGTGGCCGGAAAAGGAGGAGTGCAAGGACCGGCACTCGACACCGTCGGCAAGCTGCTCACGGGCGAAAAGATTTTGGAATCCCTGGTGAACCCAAGCGCTGAAATTGCCGAAGGATACGGACTCTTTACCCTCACCACAACATCCGACGAAGCCCTCGCTGGCCGACTCGGGAAAGAGACGGACGCCGCAGTTGAATTGATTCTTCCGACGGGCGAAACGAAAACAATTCCCAAGAACCAGATCAAAGACCGTGCCGGGCCGACCTCCGCCATGCCCCCGATGGCACTGGCCCTGCCCCCCAAAGATCTTCGCGATCTGGTCGCTTACCTCGCCTCACTCAAGACCGAGCACAAGTCGAAGGGACATTGATCAACCGGACCAAGAACCTTTAAGAAGGAGCCGTTAATCGCGGCCTTTCATTCTGGCTCTTATGACATTGAGAACATAATCGTCCGCAGGCGGATTGGTAAACCAACTCCCCCGCAGGGGAGGAGCAAGGTGCCAACGGGTCCGCGCATCGATCCCGGTCAATTCGCGGGCATCCCGAAGAACAAGGTCGAGGTCAATCCCACCTCGATACAAGGCAACTCCCTGCCCTCTCCCATCCAGCAAGATCCCAAAGGGAACGGATGGCGGGATTCTCCGGTCAAACACCGCTCCCTGCCACTTCCAAAGGGCACGCAGTGATCCGGGATCGCAAAAACCCCAGGCCCCGGAGTAGCGGACGCCATCGATGCGCCCATAGGCAGCTCCCGGGTCCTCCAACTTGTCAGCGGAGAGGGCCAGAACGTCCAGACCTTCATTGGCAAGTTCTTGCTTCCTGGCTTCCAGTGCCTTCAAGTCCCGGTAACACGTCTCGCACGAACTTTCCCAGATCATGATCAACTTGGGCCTTCCCGCGGTCGTCAGCTGCTGTTGTTTCAGCGCAGCATCGCGATAAACAAGTGCGGGAACCGACATGGCCACCGGCAATCGCACATTCGCAAACTCACCACCGCTAGCCCCGGGATTTAAGTCGGAATGCTTCATCTGAATCGGAACCGGATCCATAACCGCGATCGCAGTCCCCGCCCCCTGTCTCAACAAAAAACGACCATCCGCTTCCAATCCACGAAACTCCTCCTTCTGCCCGCCCGGCCAAAAGACAGTCACCGCTTTAACATCCTCCTCTCCCAATCCGAAATGCAACCACCTGCTCGATTGCGAAAGAAACATTTCACCCGCACGCACCGAACGCAGCAAGGGCTTCCCTCCAACCTCAAACTCAACCACTGCACCAATGGCATCCCGATTGCACGTCACCCCTTCCAATCGCAGAGACAGCGACCTTCCTCCTTTTACCTGATTCACCATCAATCGCAAACGAGGCGCCGTTCTGTTGCGGAACCACAAGTCGGGCCTGCCGTCCCGATTCCAATCCGTCACCGCCACCGCCCTGCCATCATCATCAACGTCCAATCCACTCATCGACGAAGCATCGGCAAAACCAGACCCAGCCAAGTTCAACAGACAACGATTTCGCTCGCTCCCGCTCCAACTCGTTCCACCACGAACCGCGTGCATCATTTCTCCCCACGATTCGCCATAGCGAAAGACCTTCTCTCGATCACTGACATCCGCCGGACTGGACGACACGACCTGCCGCCAAAAGAAACTTCACAAGTCTTCCTTGCTTTCCCAACCGGTGAGATAGCCATTGGAGACAACCAGGTCCTCCCATCCGTCACTGTCGACATCGATGAATCCCGAACTCCAGGACCAGCGACCCATTTCCGCCCCCCCGGCATTTGCCACCTCAACAAACCCGTTTTTATCCCCCGCGAAAAGGCTGTTGCCTTTTGCCATTCTACGCATGCCTTCGATGGCTTTCTCACCACGCCCGGTCGTAAACCGTTCCTGATTCGTAATCCGTCCACCAGCCGATGAAAACATGTTGCCAACGTAGAGATCAAACCGCCCGTCCCGATTGTAATCCCCCCAGGATACCGACATTCCCGCTCCCACATCTTCCACACCCAACTCTTCTGCCACCTCTTTGAAACGCCCTCCCTCATTACGATACAGCGTGTTCATTCCAAAGTCGTTGGCCACATAAAGATCGCTGTCTCCATCCCGGTCATAGTCCTCCCACGACGCTGCAAAACTCCACCGGTCGTTATTAACTCCCAGACCAACCTCTTCTGTGACGTCTGCGAACCCAAATCCTCCCAAATTCTCCAGAAGCACATTGGCCCCTCCGTTCCGCGCATCCTCGAAGGGCACCGGTGACTGTGCCTCAAACCCCCGCTCTCCGGAATCATTGTCCCCTTTGCCATAACGGCAGATGTAAAGGTCTACGTCTCCATCCAGATCATAGTCGGCCGCCGACATCGAAAAGGGATACTGCGCTCCGGGAAAGCCTCCACGCAAAGTGAACCTCCCCGATCCATCGTTCTCCGCAAAGGCCACCATGCCAATCGTCCCGACCACCAGGTCCTGATCTCCATCATTGTCAACGTCGACAAAAAGCGCCGACCGCGAATCTTCATACCAATCGAGTCCCGCCTCTGCAGAGATATCCTCGGCGCTTCCATCAACCTTCTGCCGGTAAAGCCGGTTGGGGATTCCGCCTCCGTCGCACACGAAAACATCATCACGGCCATCACCGTCGATATCTCCGACCGCGATCCCATGGTGACCGGTCAGGGAGAAATCGCTGAAACTGGAAAGCTCTCCGGCCCAGTCGGCAATCCCACGGTTGATCAGCGACTGGAAATGAGGAGTCTTTCCCAACACCGCCGAGGAGGCATCCACAAACAGGCTCCCTCCCTGCCACCGCAACTCCCGGTAGTCCTTCACTTCCAGTCGCGACAACCGAAGAACTTCGTTTTCGCCAAGCGACCAGCGACAAAGCCACTCCGCCGTGGCCTGCCTGTTCGGACTGCCCAACTCCACGAAAACATCCGTTTCGACAAAATCCTCCCCCACCCTGACTCCCACGACCTTCAAATGAACTTCTCCCATCAACCCGTTCTCCAAGCCCTGCTCGAATTCCTTCGCTCCCACCAACTCCGTCTTTCCTGCCATCACCCACACCTCCCGACCTGAAGCACCATCTTCCTTTCGTTCGAGATTGCAAGGGATTACCACCGACCCGAGAAAGCTCTCCGCGAGCACATCTCCAACTTGCCCCTTCCGGTTCACCAACTTCTTCAACCGGGCCAAAGCCTGCCCACTCAAACGTTCGCTTTCCCAGCCAACCTCGGCGACCGGCTTCCCTTCACCCAGATCCGTGCCCTCCGCTTTCGAAACCATCTCGCGATCCGACCGATCGAGCTTGCGCATCCGAAGCGGCATCAAGTCACTTTCGCGCCTCACCTTGACCTCACCAGTGGCCTCCTGCCCTGCCTCATCCTTTTCACCACATCCGGTCAGCGCCGCAGAAAGGGCCATCAACATCACCTGTCTCGGTCGAACCATCACTCCCGACTATTCGCCAAATCCTGCCTCCCGCCAAACCCAGAATGACACCGGTTTCTGACAAAGACGAACTTCCCGGCTTCCAGCCACCGGGTCCTCCCCAATCACCCCGTCTTCTTCGGAGACATCACCATCACTTCCTGCAACCGATCTCTACGTATGATTGGTGCCAGGGCGTTGGAGTCAAAGCAGATCGGACTGAGTCTCCAAAGCTACCGAATGATCTTCATTCGCACAAACCGTCGCGGACCAGTCGGCAATTGAAAGCGGTATTGCTCGGTGTCAGGCGTCGCACTCACCAGGTCCCCCGACACTCCTGTCCACAGTTCAAGCCCGGACGATTCCTCCAGTTCATAGACGATGTCCGACTTGCGGAGATAGCGCGTATACTCAAGGAATCCGCCGGTGAGAGCATAGACCGGGCCTACGTTCGCGACGTTGGGGTCGAGCTCCGCGGCGTACTCGATCAGATTGCTCAAGCCGTCATGGTCGTCATCATCTTCGGGAGCACTGAGCACTCCCTGACGCATCGCCCATTGGAGATAGGTATCATCCACCGTCACCGTGGTTTCGCCGATCAAGGTGGTGGCGCCGTCCGAACCGTGGAGCTGGAAGCGATAGGTTCCCGGCAGGACAAAATCCACCGAGGTATCTTCGGAAGACGGCGAATTGATCGTCACCGGGGCCGGACCCCCGACCATGATCCAGCTCAAGGACGGACTCCACCCGCTCACCGACCCGTTCAAGGTCGCCGAATTGGGTAAAACCATCACCTGAATGTTTCCAGCACTCAACGAGGTTTGCGATCCGGGAGTTCCATTCAGCGCTCCCGCCCGCCAGGCTGTCCGGTTGTTCCAGTCCCGAACCCGCCCCAGAGGATCGATGATTTCGAGCGAGGCACCGCCCCCGTCAGCGACCGGATACCAGCTGTCATTGTAGGTGAACTTCTGGATATTGGCTCCGTATGGCTCGGGAAGACGCAGGATGAGCTCCTCCCCTCCGTTCGAAAGTTTTCCGGCATACTGCCCGACGACAGGGTGGATTCCGGCGCCGTATTTATTCTCAAAGGCCACCTGATTATGCACCAGAATGACAAAGGCACCTGGTGCCAGCGTCATTTGGGGAAAGACAAATTGGATCCCTTCCACAAAACGCACCCCCTCCAGTTCCAGAGGCTCGGTCCCGATGTTTTGGAGTTCGATGAACTCGTAGTCGGTGCCCTCCGCCGGATCGAACATCACTTCCGTGATGCGCAGGTTGTTGACCAATTCGAGGGCTGCAAGGTAGTCCTCTTCATCGGCCGGGGTAAAGATCGACTCGGTGGCATCAAGCTTCAACCCGAAGACAAAGTCGCTGCTTCCCGAATTTCCCTGATGAACCTCGGCAGCCAGAACATTGACCCCGTTGATCAGATCAATCGAAGGAATCAAAACCGGCCCAGTCAAAGTGGTCTCCTCGGCAGAGTTCGCAAAATCATCATAAGTAGGATCCGAATCAAGCTCTTCAAGATAGACCTCCTCACCGTTCAAATACACGGCCACTCCGTCGTCGATCAAGGCACTGATCGCCAAGGTGGTCGATGATAGGTCACCGTTGTAGGTGAACTCCGTCCTGAAATAATAAGTGGGGATGAAGGGCGAATTGGCCTGCGGATCAGTCAAGGTTGTTTGGAGCCCCGGGGCCGGGAGGCTCCCCGTCTCGTATCCAATCAACCCGGGGCCGGAGCTCCACCCGCTATCGTCAAAGCCGGGTGCCCGCCACGCTGTTCCCAAATCGGTGCCGCTATCCTCATATTTCCAGGTGTGGTCGAAATCAACGAGATTGAAATCCTTCACCGTGGTTGTCCCTCCTTCTGATCCGTTGGAGGTGCCCGGAGTTGGGAGCAGCGCGAGTTGAATCATTGAGGATCCGTCGGGGACCCGCACGTACGAGGTGTCCTCGATTTGCGAAGTGAAGGCCACGAGGTCAATTTCATTCAACCCGTGGTCATAAAGGCCCACATTCCGAGATGCCGCGTTCATGCTGAAGTCCAAGGCGAGAAATCCTCCACCATCGATGAAGGACAAGGCCGGAATCTCCAGCTGCCTGATCTCTCCGCCCGGGTTGTCGGTGAGGAACAAACCGCCAATCGCAACCGGAGAGCTGCCCGGATTGTAGAGTTCGACAAAGTCATTGCCTATGACCACCTCGGAATTCGAGACCCACTCATTGATCTTCAGCAAACGCACGTCCCCGGTTCCGACCGGAACGTTCTCCGCCAAGGGGGTCGGCACTCCCAACGCCCAATGTCCATCTCGACCGACCCGTGCGAGACTCAAATCGGTGAGCTGGTTTCCAAAGGTCACCGAATCAAGGAGAGACGCTCCATGGAAGAGGTAAACTCCTTCCCCGTCGCGATCCAACCCAAAGGTCACCAGTGGATCGACTTCGAACCGAACGAATCCCCCGGCTGGGAGGTTCGTCGCGACCGGAATCACCAGTCCTCCCAGACCCGTGGGATCATCAGTCAGGAGATAGCCACCAATATCGAGATCCAAACTGCCGGGATTGTGAAGCTCCACCCAATCCGGGCCGTCCGAACGATCCGCAAGCACCTCGTTGATCCGGACCGATCCCGGAAGGGTCGCCGTCACGGTCCAGACTTCCGACGAGTTGGGAGTGGTCTGCCAACGACCCGCTGAGTCCTTCCCCAGCACTTCCACCTGATGGGCTCCCTCGCTCAGACCCGAGAGAGAGATCGGCACGGTAATGTCGATGTCCGCGCTCCACGGTCCTCCATCCAGCCTCCAACGGTACTCCGTCACAAAAGTCCCGGATTCAATCCCGGTGATTCCCGGCATGTAGGGAATCAGGGTTGCCTCGGTTTGATCCGTCAATGCCGGTGGCTCACCCGAAACCCAGGCACCCCGGGGAATCATCGCTCCCATGTCCTGCCCGTTGATTCCCGTTCCATTGGCGGGCGACCCCGGCAACAATGACCAATCGCCTCCGTCCGGATCCACGAAGGCGGGATCCGCCTCGATGTTCCCTGTTCCGTAGATGTGATCCTCAGCCGGCATGATGTTGTTGTCCGCCGTGATCACCGGCGTCCCTCCAACCGATCTGAGGTGGTCCGGGTCGGCGAAGGTCTTGGCATTATCGATGAAGATGTTTCCCCGACAAAGGACATCACTCCCCGCCATGACCGAAGGGCGTAGGATCTCCCGAAAGCTGATCGCCCCCAAGGTGGCGTTCCTGACAATGTTGTTCTCGAACAAGGCATCCGATTCATTCTTCAACAACAACGCGTGATCCACATCATCGAAGATGTTTCGCACGATGGTGATGTGGGCGTCACCGTCGGTGGCAATGGCGTTCGAAGTGCTCGGGCGAGCAGGATCGTCGGTATGGATATTGGAGAATAGATTCCCTTCAATGTGGGCATCGATGCCATCAAGATCCAGACAATCGTCGGTTCCTCCCAAAAACCGGTTGTTGATCACATAAATGATGGGACCCGGACGTCGCCCGCCCGAAAAGTCGATGATGTCATTGTAACCCGACGAGGTCTGGAAGACGTTCCCGATCAAATTGAAATAGTCGCTCCCCGACAAGTTCGCCCCGTGAATCACCTCATTCCCGCTCGAGGAAGGAAAATCGCAGTCGATGACATTCAGCTGAGGTCCGCTGACTTCGAGGACGGTCTCCGTCGTCCCCCGCCACTTCACTCTCTCCAGCCAGAGGCGGGCGTCATTGATTCCAATCGAATGACTGGCGGCCGTGGAAAACTTCTGATCCAAATCCACCATCCGGTTGTCCTCCGGGGTGCCACTGAAATACACCCCATCCCATGTGTCTCCACTCCCCGGAAAGACCGTGAACTGAACCCGGCAGTGGGGCAACCCCTCTGCCACCAGACGCCCCTGCACGGTCAATCGGGTATCCTGTGCAAAGAAGAGGCTCGTTCCGGCTTCGATGGTCAAGGTCAGCCCGGAAGGCACGACAATGTCCGCATCGATCACGTAGGGTCCGTCCGCAGCGGTTAGGGTGACATCGGACGACAAGGTTCCTGAAAAATTCACGGTGTCTCCGTCATCATACCAAACCTCCATGGTCGTGGTCTCGATCACCTGACCATTGGCATCCAACGCTTCGACAAGCACTTGGTTGATGCCGGGCTTGAGGAGATCAGTCCCACCGAGAGGAGGCTCCAGCCCGCTCAGGGCAAAGTCAAAGCTGACATCCGGATTGTCGAGGGACAGTTGGTGGACTTCCACCGCGATCGTGTTGTCCCCCGGCACGAAGGCCGATGTCGGAATCACAAATTCATGGAAGACCGCCTCTTCGGCAGGCGCGACCGCGACATCAGCGAAAGTGTCGTAAGACGCTCCATCCGCCAGATTGTCCAGCACATACCGGGTTCCGTTGATGAAGACCGCAGCTCCATCGTCACGCTTCAGTTTGATCAGGAAGTCATCATAAGCTGTCGGATTCGCAATATTGACCACTTTGCGGAAATAGGTGGTCACGTACTTATTGTTCTCGTCATTCTGGGCGTTGTCCGGATTGGGGCCAAAAAGCACCACCGTGGTTTCGTCCCCGTCTCCGTAGCCAAACTCGGCATCCCCCGTCTTCCAACCGCTGTCATCGAAAGCAACACCTCGCCATGCCACCCCCTGATCAGAACCGTCATCCAGATACTTCCAGCTGGCACCCGCAGAGACCACCGGGACTTCGATCGGTCCGGCCACCCCGATCGTCCATGTCCCGTCCTCCAGATCCACGTCGGCAAGACGGCCATTGACCCGGACCGATTCGGCCTCGGAAAGATTCACCGCCCCCGAAAAGGTGGGGCTCGGCTCCGTGGCCTGGGGAAGTCCACCCACCACCGGCAGCGTCGTGGAGATCGTCAGATCAGGATTCACCACCGACAACACATAGGCGCGCCGGGCATCCATGAAGTTCACGATCCCGTTCTTGGTCGCAGACGGAATCCTCGTTCCCAGACAATGATTCAACAACGAATCAAAGGCCTCTTTCGAAAAGGGGCCCTCGATCAATTCGCGCAGCACCCGGTGATAACGGGGGAGGACCTCCGGATGCCGGATCAAGGGAACCAAGACATCCAGCACACTGTCGTCCTCGATCATGTCGTAAATGGTATGCTGAGGGTCGTTGTTCACGCTGGAATCCCCCAACCCGAGGATCGTATCAAGGTCATGGGGCACCGCTTTCATTCGTTGGTCAAGGTCTCCGGAATACACGTAGTAGTCATCATCCACTCCCGTGCTCGGATTGGTCTCGCCATTCGCCAGCAGGGCCATTGCCGCAAACCAACGTAGCCACTGGTCGATATCCATCGTCGCCTCCAGATTGGCCAGGTAGTCGGGATTGGTGGTTTCGTTCAATGCCTCCAGCCAGGCATCAAGATCACTCCAGTCAGCCTCCGAATCGTTCGTGCTCTTCTCCCAACCATCGGCAAGATAGTCATCAATGTCGCCGTTGCGAAATGCCAACTGTGAATCCGGACGTCTCTTGCGGTAGAGGTTTCCACCGTCATCATCCGGGAACTGCCTCGCCACCGAATCACTCCCCTGCGGTTCCATGTGGACATAGGCCCCATAAAGAACCTGGGTTCCATCCGATTCATCAACTCCGTTCATGAACAACTCCACCGGACGGGCCAATGCCGATGGCAGTCGCGAGGCCGCAAACAGTTTCTGCCCGAACATTTGCAGATAGTTGTATTGGGAATTGAGATTCATCCTCGTGGTATCCTGCCACGGCCGATCACCGGGAAGACTCAGCCGCATCGTCCTCGGATCCCGCTTGCGACTTCCCGCTCCCCGACGTCGGGTCCCGGCCAGATAACGAACATCCGTGTCGTCGCCAACCTGCGCAATGAAGGTCGTGTTCATTTGCGCGTTGCTGTCCCAATCAAAGTTATCAAAGGCAAATTCGTCCTCTTCCCCGGCGGTCATGATCAATCGATACACCGGCAATCCCTGATCACTCGTCCGCGGACCATCCTCCACCTGATAAAGAGCATTCGCCCCGTGATCCCCTGAATCGTTCGTTGGTCCGGGCCACGTCCGGCTGTTGCCCCCATCCGACGCCTCCACATAAAACTCCACCACCGTGCCATCCGGAAACGACGGCAGGGTCACCCCGAAGACCCCGTCTCCAGCATCGCCATCCCCCTCCAGAGCATTGTCCACCATCGGGAGCGACGAAAAGGCGCCGGGAGACATCGTGGCCGCCCGGAAATACACCGTCGCCGTCAGTCCGAATGTCGATTCATCAGTCAACTTGGCGGTGATCTTGACAAAGTCACTCGACGTCGGAACGGCCGGCCTGTGCTCCACCTCACGAATCATGGGAGCAATATCGCCAGTGGCCGAAGAATTCATCTCCCCCGGAGTCTCGCCACCCACTCCGGTGGGACGCCAGTTCTGTCCCTGCTTGTTCGTCAGGGACGGATTCATCAGCTCCATCGACGCCCCTTCTCCGTCTGCCTCATTGAACCAAATCCACCCTCGATGACCGGAATCCAGCGGCCCCCGACGCCTGACTGCCCAATCGCCTTCATCACTGTATTTCAATTCATCAACTTCGTTGCCTGCGGCATCCACCAATCGAACCCGCTCGCCCGAATTGCTGAGCTTCCCTGTCCATGGCCCAACCACGGCTGCGGGGACGTCCGGATACTTTGCCATAAAGGCCGTCGGATCGGCCGACACCACCACGAATCCGCCGGGAGGAATGATCGTGCCTGAGAAACTGAAACCAACTCCCGCATTCAACGCCCATCCATCCAATGAAACCGCACTCACGGGATCCGTATTGTGCAACTCGATGAACTCTTCACCGATCGGCTCCGGAGTGTTGGGCGCGGATGGAGGGTGGAACATCAATTCATTGATCACCACCTCGGCAGAAGTCGAAGCAAACATCAACACTGACAGGATCGTCAAAGCGAAGGAGCGGTTTTTCATCACGAACGAGGCGCGAGATTCTGAAAAGATTTTTCACTTTAACAACCTTTAGGTCAGAGGACTCTACTGATTTTTTATAATCACTCCAACACCCGGCCAGAATTGTTCCGGGGACACCCATCACAGCTTCAATTCCGCCCCCATCGGGCTGATGGCGACAGACATTCCCCCCTCGTTCGCTTCCTCCTTTAGCTCAGTTTCCTGATCTCCCGCGCCGGAACCCCGGCAATCAGGCAGTTGTCAGGAAAGCTCTTGGTGACCACGGAGCCCGAAGCCACCACGACATTGCTTCCCAGGGCCACTCCGGGATTGATCACACTGCGCCCTCCGATCCAGACGTCGTCGCCAATGGTGATGGGAGCCCCATTCTCGAGCCCCAACCTCCGTGTCTCCCGATCCAAAGGATGACTCGCCGTGTAAAGACTGACTCCAGGGCCGATCAGACAATTGGCCCCGATCCTCACCTCACAAACATCCAGAATGGTCAGGTCAAAGTTGGAGTAGAAATTCTCTCCCAAGTGAATGTTGAACCCATAGTCACATTTGAAATCAGGCTCGATCACCACCTCTTCGGGACAGCTTCCCAAAAGCCTTTCCAGCAAGAATTGACGGGGATCCCGGTTGTACTCCCTGAACAACTCCTTGGCTCTGGCACGCCCCTCGACCAATTCCGGATCTGACGCCAGATAGAGTTCGCCCGACATCATCTTCTCCTTCTCGCCCTTCATGACTCCAATGCAGCACAATGCGTGCGAACTTTCCAGACGGCACGAAACCGCTTCGACGAATGTCGGTGCACTTCGAGGGCCGAACCGACAAATCCCGCCCGCCTGGACCCGGACGCCGATGGCAAGGCCTCTCCCAAAGGGCCTACGTTTCTTGCCTTGTGCCAAGACTGGAAATCCCTATTTTCCATCTTCCGACAAATGTTCCGGAGATCGCCCATTTGAATCAACCCATGTTTGCCCGTTCGCTCACCCTTTTCAGCTGCCTTGGCGGCCTCATGTTGAATGGCTTCGCCGCCGAGACGCCCGATCCTTCCAAACCCGTCAGCTACTACCACGACATTCGGCCCATTTTCCAAGCCAACTGCGTTGGCTGCCACCAGCCTTCCAAGGACAAGGGCGGCTACATCATGACGGATTTCGAACGATTGCTCGCGGGAGGCGACGACGAGGTGGCCATCATTCCCGGCAAGCCCGACGAAAGTGATCTCATCAAGGAGATCACCCCTGATGCCGACGGAAAGGCTGAGATGCCGAAGAAAAAAGATCCGCTGCATGAGGTCGAAATCGCTCTCGTCCGTCGATGGATCTCCGAGGGAGCGAAGGACGACACCCCCGCAAATGCCCGGGAGCGCTACGACCAGGACAATCTTCCAGTCTACACCAAGCCTCCGGTCATCACCTCGCTTGATTTCTCACCTGATGGCGACCTTCTCGCCATTTCCGGGTTCCACGAGGTCCTGCTGCACAAGTCCGATGGTTCCGCCAGCGTGGCCCGGCTCGTCGGGCTCTCCGAACGTATTGACTCGGTCCGCTTCTCGCCCGATGGCAACAGGCTTGCCGTCACCGGCGGACTGCCCGGACGCATGGGCGAAGTCCAGGTCTGGGATGTCGCCAGGAAATCGCTCTCGCTTTCGGCCCCTTATACCTTCGACACCATTTACGGGGCTTCCTGGTCTCCCGATGGCACCAAGATTTCCTTCGGCGGATCCGACAATGCCGTCCGGGTCATCGATGCCAAGACCGGCGATCAGGTCCTCTTTCAGGGAGGACACAACGACTGGGTTTTCGATACCTCCTTCAACCCCAAAGGCGATCATGTCATTTCGGTGAGCCGGGACATGACCGCCAAGCTCACCGAGTTCAAAACCGAGCGCCTGATCGACAACATCACCTCGATTACTCCCAAAGCCCTCAAAGGAGGAATCGCAGCCGTCGTCACCCACCCAACCCGCGATGAGATCGTGGTCGGAGGAGCCGATGGCGTTCCCAAGCTTTATCGGATCTTCCGCAACACCGCTCGCAAGATTGGTGACGACGCCAATCTCCTCTTTGAATTTCCACCCCTCGAAGGACGCATTTTTGCTGTCGACATCTCAAAGGACGCCAAACGCATCGCCGCCGGCAGCAGCTTGAACGGCAAAGGCGCGATCCACATCTACGAGGTTGATCCCAACGCCACCATCCCCAAGGAGATCGCCGACATCATCAAGAAGCCCACTCACGAGCGCAACGGAGACATGCGCAACAAGCTGAAGAAGTATTTTGCCGACGGAGCCAAAACCCTCGCCGCCATTCCGGTTGCTGACAGCGGCATTTACGCCGTTTCTTTCAGTCCGGACGGGAACCGCCTCGCCGCGGCCGGAACCGATGGAAAAGTGCGCATCCTCGATGCTTCCAATGGGCAGGAAATCTCTTCCTTCCTCCCGGTGGAAATTTCTCCCGAGAACAAAGCCAACGATCAAGGAATCGCCAAGGCACCCACTCTCGACAAACGCCAGCCCTTGGCCGCTGAAAACATTCCAGCGGGCCGTACCATCACAGGCCTGTCAATCGAACCCCGCGAGATCAACATCACCAGCCCCTTCCGCTATACTCAGGTCGTGGTTTCAGCCACTCTCGATTCCGGAGATGTCATCGACGTCACCCGCCTCGCCAAGGCCCAACTCAATGGACCCGCCGCCCGCCTTTCGCCTACCGGCATTGTTCGTGGCACCAAAAACGGAGAATCGGTGATCGGATTTTCCCTTGGAGGAAAGTCCGCCTCGATCCAAGTGAAGGTTTCCGGGCTGCAACAGGACACCTCCCTTTCCTGGAGCAAGGATGTCAATCCCGTCATCACCAAGATGGGCTGCAATGCCGGCACCTGCCACGGAGCCAAGGATGGCAAAAACGGCTTCAAACTTTCCCTTCGTGGATACGATCCTCTCTTCGACATCCGGGCCTTCACCGACGACATCTCGTCGCGCCGCGTCAATCTTGCCTCACCCGATGACAGCCTGATGCTTCTCAAGGCAACCTCCGCCGTTCCTCACGAAGGAGGCCAACTCACCAAGGTGCAGGATGACTATTACCAGATCGTCCGCTCGTGGATTGCCAAAGGTGCCAAGCTTGAAGCGGAGACTACGAAAGTTGCCAAGATCGAGGTCTTCCCGGTCAACCCCGTCGTTCAGGATATCGGCTCCATGCAACAGATGCGAGTAGTCGCCACTTACCTCGACGGCTCCACCCGTGACGTCACAACCGAGGCCATCATGAGCAGTGGCAACGGAGAGGTGGCCGAGCTGGTCAAAGGCTATCCCGCCCTGATCAAAGTGACCCGCCGAGGCGAAGCGCCCGTCCTCGTTCGCTACGAAGGAGCCTACGCCGCCACCACCATCACCGCCATGGGTGATCGCACCGGCTTCGTCTGGAATGACCCTCCGAAGTTCAACGAGATCGATGTCCTCGTCGCCGAAAAATGGAAGCGCATGAAAACCCTTCCTTCAGAAATCTGCACCGACATCGATTTCGTCCGACGCATCTATCTCGACCTCACCGGATTGCCACCTTCGCCCGAGCAAGTGAAAGCCTTCATGTCCGATGTCAGGCACTCACAAGTCAAACGCGATGCCTTGATCGACTCCCTCATCGGAAGTCCCGAGTTCGTGGAATTCTGGACCAACAAATGGGCCGACCTTCTTCAGGTGAATCGCAAGTTCCTGGCGCCACAAGGAGCGAAACTCTTCCGCGACTGGATCCGCAACGAAGTCGACAAGAATACTCCTTACGATGAGTTCGCCCGCAAGATCATCACCGCCGCCGGGTCGAACAAAGACAATCCTCCCGCTTCCTACTACAAGATCCTCCGCACTCCGGAAGACACCATGGAAAACACGACCCACCTGTTCCTTGCCACCCGTTTCAACTGCAATAAGTGCCACGATCATCCCTTCGAGCGATGGACGCAGGACAACTACTACGAGATGGCCTCCTTCTTCGCCCACGTCGGGTTGAAAGGAGACCCTGCCAGTGGCAAGGGCAAGATTGGGGGCACGGCCGTTGAGGGAGCCAAGCCTCTCTACGAAATCGTCTATCAAAAAACAGACGGACAGGTGAAACATGAGCGCACCGGCGAAGTCATCGAACCTTCCTTCCCCTACCCTGCCGAACATGCCGCGCAGAAGGAACAAGATCGACGTGAACAACTGGCCGACTGGATGGTTTCGCCCGATAACCGCTACTTCGCCTCCAGTTACGCCAACCGGGTCTGGGGATATATGATGGGCACCGGAATCATCGAACCCCTCGACGACATCCGCGCCGGCAATCCTCCCTCCAATCCCGAGCTTCTCGACTGGCTCACCCAACATTTCATCGAGAGCGATTTCAACGTCCGGGAACTCATGCGGGTCATTTGCAAATCCCGCACCTACCAACTGTCCATCAAAACCAACCAATGGAATTCAGACGACACCATCAACTTCTCGCATGCCAAGGCGCGTCGTCTTCCAGCCGAAGTCCTCTACGATTCCATTCACGCCGTCACCGGAGCCAGTAGTCGCTTCCCGGGCGTTCCCGCCGGAACCCGGGCCGCTTCTCTTCCTGATGTTGGCGTCAAACTTCCCGACAGCTTCCTCGCCAACTTCGGTCGACCTGTTCGTGAAAGCTCCTGCGAATGCGAACGCAATAGCGACATGCAGCTGGGACCTGTGATGGCCCTGCTCAGCGGTCCCACAGTCGGCGATGCCATTGCCGACCCCAAAAACGCGATTTCAAAATTGGTGAATGAAACCAAGGACGACAACAAGCTCATCGAAGAACTCTTCTACCGCATTCTCAATCGCCCCCCTGTCGAGGAAGAGGTGAATGCCACCCTCGAGGTCTTTGGATCAGGCATCGATCGTGATCACGCCACGCTCGAGAAACTCCTTGCTGAACATCTTAAGAATCGCGACCCCGCCCTCCCCGCGGCCGAGAAGAAAAGAGAGGACGATATCAACGCCGCCAAGCTCGCGATCACCAATCACGAGAAGGCCATCAAACCACGCGTTGATGCTGCCGAGCAAAAACGAAAGGATCATCTCGCCAAGGTTGAAGCCGAACGGAAGGCCTACGATGCCGCCCTCCCCGGAAAGATCGACGCGTGGGAGAAGGGTCTTGCCACTGGAGGCTCACCTTGGTCCCACCTCCAACCCACCGAACTCAGTTCGACAAATGGCGCTGTCCTGTCCGTCGGGGATGATCAATCCGTCATCGCTTCCGGCAATGTCGGAAAGACCGACTATACGCTCATCACTTCGAGTCCACTGAATCACATCACCGCGGTCCGATTGGAAATGCTGACCGACGATCGCCTGCCCGGAAAAGGGCCGGGCCGGGGCAATGGGAATTTCGTCCTCGGCGAAATTGAACTGGAGGCTGCTCCGGCTTCCGATCCCACGAAGTTCCAGAAAGTGAAATTCGCCACGGCCAAAGCCACCTTCAGTCAGAAGAACTACGAAGTCGCCAAAGCCATCGATGGCAATCCCGGAGGACCGAACGCCGGCTGGGCCATCTCCCCTCAGGTCGGAAAGAACCAAACCGCCATCTTTGGAATTGGCCAGCCTTTCGCTCACGAAGGTGGAAGCATTCTTCGCTTTACCCTTCGCCAACCCTTCGACGACCAGCACACCCTTGGAAAGTTCCGCCTCTCGGTGACCACTCAAACCGGCCCGCTACCCTTCGCGATTCCCCAGAACATCAAGGACATCCTCGCTCTTGCGGCCGACAAGCGGAACGACAAGCATCGCGCTGATCTCGCGAAATACTTCCGCGACAATGATGCCTCGCTCAAAGCGCTCGATCAAAAGCTCGCCGAAGCCCGCAAGCCTCTCCCCGTCGACCCGCAATTGAAGAAACTGCGCGAAACGCTCGTATCTCTAGAGAAGGTTCCCCGGGCTGACCCGCTTCACGACCGCCTTCGACACGACCTCGAACTTAGCACCCGACAGCGGGAGCAACGCCGACTCACCGGAGCCCAGGATCTCGCCTGGGCCCTCATCAACACACCCGCCTTCCTCTTCAACCGATAACCACCCTTCAGACCCATGTTTAGAATCCCAGGACAAGCCGCCAAAGATGTTTGCGACCCGCACGCCGGAGTCACCCGACGCGATGTATTAAGAGTCGGGGGTGCCGGCATGCTTGGCATGTCACTCGGCACCATGTTCCAGGCCAAGGCCCTTGCCGAAGAAAAGAAGGAGAACAACGCACCGGGATGGGGCAAGGCCAAGAGCATCATCATGGTCTACCTCCAGGGCGGACCCAGTCACCTCGACCTTTGGGATCCGAAGGAGAATGTTCCCGATAATGTGAAGAGTGCCTTCAAGTCCATCCCGACGAAAATACCCGGCGTTCACTTCACCGAGATCCTACCCAAGCTCGCCAAGATCAACGACAAGTTCACCATGATTCGTTCGATGAGCTATACGCCGAACGGATTGTTCAACCACACCGCCGCGATCTACCAGATGATGACGGGCTACACCACCGACAAGGTGAGCCCGTCCGGCCAGCTCGAACCACCGAGCCCCAAGGATTTCCCCAACTTCGGTTCGAACCTGGTCAAACTCCGCCCGATGGAGGAGCCCATGCTTCCCTTCGTGATGCTCCCCCGCCCGCTGCAGGAAAGTAACGTGGTCGGCAAAGGTGGCTCCGCCGGCTTCCTCGGTAAGGCTTACGATCCCTACACCCTCTACCCGGGAGGAGACGACATGGATATGAGCAAGATGGCCCGCATCAAGATCGACGACCTTCAGCTTCGGCCCGATGTCTTCTCGCTGCGCCTAAAGCGCCGTGCCAGCCTTCGCAATGCCATCAACGCCCAGATGCCGACCATCGACAAGGCCGTGGAAGAATACTCTCTCGATAAGTATTACGATCGCGCTCTCAATCTGATCGTCAGCGGACGGGCCCGCGAAGCTTTTGCTCTCGAGCAGGAGAGCGAAAAGACTCGCGAGGCTTACGGGAAAAACACCTTTGGTGACAGCTGCCTCCTCGCCCGTCGGCTTGTCGAGGCCGGTACCCGCGTCGTCGAAGTGATCTGGCCCAAGGTCGCCAATTCCGACAACCATTCCTGGGACACCCACAAAGGACTCACCAAACGGATCAAGGATCAGGCCGGCCCCATGCTCGACAACGGCCTTTCCACCCTCATCTCTGATCTCGATGAACGAGGACTTCTCGACGAAACCCTCGTGGTGGCGGTGGGCGAATTCGGTCGCAGCCCAGTCAAGGGAGTGAGCACTTCAGGCAATGGAAATAGCGCCGATGGTCGCGACCACTGGCCCTACTGCTACACCAGCGTCATCGCTGGAGCCGGCATCAAAAGAGGCAACGTCCACGGCAAGTCCGACGCCACCGGCTCAGCGCCCACAGAGGATCCGGTCCACCCCGGGGAGCTGCTCGCCACCATCTACCACGCCTTCGGCATCGATCCCGAAACGATGGTCATGAACCACCTCAACCAACCACGGGAATTGGTCAAGGCCAGCCCGGTTCACGAGTTCTTCGCGTAAAAGAAAAAGCCCGCACTCCGAAGAGCGCGGGCTTTGTCAAAGTTCGTTCAGAGCAATCGCCTAGTAGCGGTAGTGCTCTGGCTTGTAAGGACCATCGACGGGAACGTCGATGTAGTCGGCCTGCTCTTGAGTCAGCTGGGTCAGCTTGGCACCGATCTTGTCGAGATGCAGCCTTGCTACTTCCTCGTCCAGTTCCTTCGAGAGAACCTCCACGCCAATCTCGCGGGTGTCCTTTGACTCCCAAAGGGCGATTTGAGCAAGAGTCTGGTTGGTGAAGCTGTTCGACATCACAAAGCTCGGGTGACCGGTCGCACAACCGAGGTTGACCAAACGACCTTCGGCCAACATGTAGATGCTGTTTCCACCGGTGAAGGTGTATTTGTCGACCTGAGGCTTGATGTTGAGCTTCTGGATTCCGTCCAGCTGCTCGAGCTCGGCAATCTGAATCTCGTTGTCGAAGTGACCGATGTTACAAACAATGGCCTGGTCCTTCATCTTCTCCATGTGCTCGGCGCGGATGATATTGAAGTTACCGGTGGTGGTCACATAGATGTCTCCCCAGCCAAGAGTGTCTTCAACCGTGAGGACGCGGAATCCTTCCATGGCCGCTTGCAGCGCACAAATCGGATCGACTTCGGTCACAACAACCTGGGCACCTTGGGCACGAAGCGCCTGCGCACATCCCTTACCCACATCGCCATAACCGCACACCACTCCGACCTTGCCGGAGATCATGACGTCGGTGGCACGCTTGATCCCGTCGATCAGTGACTCGCGACATCCGTAAAGGTTATCGAACTTCGACTTGGTCACGGAGTCGTTGACGTTGATGGCCGGGAAAAGGAGCTTTCCGTCACGCTGCATCTGATAGAGACGATGCACGCCGGTGGTGGTCTCTTCGGACACTCCCTTCAATTCGGGAACCCACTTGTGGAAAATGCCGGGATGCTCGGCGTGGATCTGCTTGAGCAGATCCTTGATGACTGCTTCTTCGGTGGAGGAAGCGGGCTCATTCACCCAGTCGCTTCCGTCTTCGAGCTCGTATCCCTTGTGAATCAGAAGAGTGGCGTCGCCACCATCGTCCACAATCAATTGGGGACCGAGAGGCGTGCCGCCTTCAGGATTGGGGAACTGCAGCGCCTGCCAGGTGCACCACCAGTATTCTTCCAGGGTCTCACCTTTCCAGGCAAAGACTGGAGTTCCGGTTTGCGCAATGGCAGCCGCCGCGTGATCCTGGGTCGAGAAGATGTTGCAGGAACACCAGCGCACATCGGCGCCGACTTCCTTGAGGGTCTCGATCAGAACGGCGGTCTGGATCGTCATGTGCAGGGAACCCATCACACGCACGCCGTCAAGCGGCTTGTCGGGTCCATACTTTTCACGGGTGGCTATTAAGCCGGGCATTTCATGCTCGGCCACATCAAGTTCCTTGCGACCGAAGTCAGCCAGACCGATGTCTTTGATTTTGTAATCTATGCTCATTGAATTTTTGTAGTTTTAAGAATTGTTTGAGAAGTGAGGAAAGTTGGCAGGAGGCAGTGAGCAGTTCACATCTTCTGGCGCAGGGTGTTGATCAGACTCTGGAGCATCGCGGAAATCTCCTTGGCCTCATGAATAAGACCGGAAGCTTCCCTGATGATCCCGAGTTGTTTGGCTAGATAAAGTTGAGTTCGTAATTCTGCATTGGAGCCCAAGGCAATGGAGAGGTAGCGGATGAAATCTTTCGTTGTATTTCGTTCAGCTCCTTCAGCGATGTTTGAGGGGACGGACACTGCCGCTCTCTCCATCTGGTTCTTCAATCCAAAGTCCTTGGTCTCTTTGAGGGCTTCATAAATCGCAAGGGCTTGTCGACAGCTGCGCTTCCAAACTTCCAGTTTTTCGAACGATGAGAGTTCCATCTCTGTTCACTGTCAACTGCCCCCTGTTTACTTATACGCCCTCTTGAGAGCGGACACCTTGTTCAGAGCCTCCCATGGAAGATCGGCATCCTCTTTTCCGAAGTGTCCATAGTTGGTGGAAGCGGAATAGATCGGGCGAAGAAGCTTGAGCTGCTTCACGATGTCAGCGGGCTTGAAAGAGAAGACCTTCTTCACGGCTTCGAGAATCTTGGCGTCGTCGCCGGTTTCGAAGGTATCGATGTTGATGCTCAAAGGCTCGGGGTGGCCAATGGCGTAGGCAAACTGAATCTCGCAGATTGGAGCCAGTCCGGCCGCGACGACGTTCTTGGCGACCCAGCGTCCCATGTAAGCGGCGGAACGATCGACCTTGGAAGGATCCTTTCCGGAGAAAGCTCCTCCTCCGTGACGCCCCCATCCACCGTAAGTGTCGACGATGATCTTACGTCCGGTCAGTCCGGAGTCCCCCTGAGGGCCACCGATGACAAAGTTACCGGTCGGGTTGATGAGATACTCGGTGTCTTTGGTGAGCATCTTCTTGGGAAGCACCTTTTTGATGACCTTCTCGATGCAGAACTTTTCGATGGTGGCGTGATCCACTCCCTCAGCGTGCTGGGTGGAAATCACCACGTTCACGATACGGGTCGGCTTTCCGTCGACGTATTCGACAGCCACCTGGCTCTTGGCATCGGGACGCAACCACTTAGCCTGGCGACCAGCCTTACGGATCTTGGTCAGCTCGCGTCCCAGACGGTGGGCGAACATGATGGGAGATGGCATAAGCTCGGGAGTCTCGTCGCAAGCATAGCCGAACATGATGCCTTGGTCACCGGCCCCCTGCTCTTCGGTCTTCTTCCCCTTTGCCTTCTTGGCATCAACCCCTTGGGCGATATCAGGAGACTGGATGGTCAGGAAGTTGTTGATGAACACCTTGTCGGAGTGGAACACATCGTCATCGTTAACATAGCCGATCCCGCGAATGGCATCGCGGATGACGGCCTCGACGTTAATCGCTGAACTTAAAGGCTTGCCGGCCAGTTTCGGGATGGTGATTTCTCCGCCCACCACAACCTGGTTGGACTTCACGAAGGTCTCGCAAGCAACACGGCTGTTCTTGTCAACGGCGAGACAGGCGTCGAGAATGGCGTCCGAGATTGTATCACAGACTTTGTCGGGATGGCCTTCGCCCACCGACTCGGATGAAAAAATGAATGATTTGCTCATGGATTGGAAACTAGATATCGTTAAATCGCGATGCGTTGATGCGTCGTTTAGAACTCCCTAGCTATGGCGTCAATTCTCAATTCACTCAAAATGATCGCGGACCCCACCCGTCTGCGCATTTTATTGCTCCTGACTCGGGAGTCTCTTTCGGTGGCCGAGCTCCAGCAAATCCTCGGAATGGGCCAGTCCCGCATCTCGACCCAACTCTCGCAACTCAAGAAAGAAGGGCTCGTCGGCGACCAACGATCCGGGAAAAACAACATCTACTCGGCCAGCGTGCCCGAAGAGCTAGGCGGAATCGTCGAGGAGGCCGGCAAGGAGCTCCCCGAAATGGAGAAGGATGCCGCCTCGCTCAGTCATATCCTCAACAAACGCAAGGACCACGTCCGGGCCTACTTCGATGATCTCGCCGGCAAGTTCGGCCGTGAATACGTCCCCGGCCGCTCCTGGAAAGGGCTCGCCGAAGCGATGCTCAAGATCCTGAACTACGACACCGTGGCTGACCTCGGAGCGGGCGAAGGAACTCTCTCCCAGCTGATTGCCCAACGGGCTCGCAAGGTCATCGCCATCGACAACTCGGAAAAGATGGTCGAATTCGGCCAGTCGCTCGCTGAGGAACATCAACTCGACAATCTCGAATACCGCCTCGGCGATATCGAATCACCACCCATCGATTCCGGCACGGTCGATCTTGCCATATTTTCTCAGGCCCTCCACCACGCCGCCCATCCTCCCAAAGCCCTCAAGGAGGCTCATCGGATTTTGAAACCCGACGGGCGGCTCATCATTCTCGACCTCCACCTTCACACCTTCGAACGGGCCCGCGATCTCTACTTCGATACCTGGCTTGGATTCTCGGAAGTCGAACTCGCCGACATGATGGCCAGTGCCGGATTCCTCGATATCGAAACGGCCATCGTCGATCGCGAAGAAATCCCGCCTAACTTTCAGACACTCTTGGGTTGTGCCCGCAAGTAAAGTCATCGCCCTTACCCTCGTGACCTCAGCGGAAATCTTTCTCGCTTCGTGCAGCACACCTTCGCAGCCGGCTCAAGCAATCCCGGCAATTCAAGCCCAACCCATCGAAGCCAACCCAGCCGCACCTCGGGCCGTTGTGGTTCAAACGCCCAAACCCGCCGAGCCACCCGAAGTCAACCCTGCTGAGCCTCCCCGGCACTCTCTCAAGGCTCGTAACTTCTCAGCTCGAGGCATCGAATTCAGCGTCGTCTCCTTCGACACGCGCGACCACCACCTCTTCGTCGACGACCAACCGGGCGGACCGGGATCTGAATACGATCAAGCCGACGACCCCGGACGCGGCCACCTCGCTGCCATCAACGGTGGTTTCTTTACTCCGGAAGGCGACCCACTTGGCCTCGTGGTCACCAAAGGACGCCGGCGTGGTGGCATCAACCGCGCCTCCTACCTCGGCACCGGATTTTTCCTGGGTCCGCAGGCCCGACTGATGAGCCGCACCGAATTTCTCCAAACAAGCCCCAAGTCATCCGAAGTCCTTCAATCCGGCCCACGCCTCCTTTGGTCCGGCGAAACTCTCACCGGTCTTTCCAACAAAGACGAACGCCCGCGCTCCTTTCTCCTCTGGGATGGCGGCTATCACTTCGCCTTGGGATACGCCGACTCCGCCACCCTCAAAGCACTCTCGTCCGCCCTCAAAAGCCAACCGCTCTCCGGCTTCAAGATCGCCTACGCTCTCAATCTCGACGGCGGCAGATCCAGCGACCTCTGGGTTTCCGGATCCGTGAACGGAGGCGGCTTCACGCGACGCTCTTTCTTCAACAAGGATGTCAGGAACTACCTCGTCCTCAAAAAACGCTGAACCTTACCTCTTTTCCTAACAGCTCTCTCTTCATGAAAACCCGACTTCTCTTGCCCATCTTCCTTTCTCTTGTCGGATTCGCCCAAGCCGAACCCCTGAAACTTGAAAAGGGTTCCCGCATCGTCTTCGTCGGCAATGGACTTGGGTCCAGGATGATGCAATACGGATGCTTCGAAGCCAGCCTCCACCTTCTTCATCCCGAAAAGGAACTCGCCATCCGCAACATGTGCGACGAAGGCAACACTCCTGGCTTCCGCCCTCACTCCGGTCGCGGCAATCCCTGGGCTTTTCCCGGTGCTGAAAAGTTTCATCGACCTCTCTCCAAAGCCAAGGATCGCTGGGGATCGGGCCACACCGGAAACGGCAGGATGCCCTCGCCTGATCAATGGCTCACCAATCTCAAGGCTGATCTCATCATCGGTTTCTTTGGGTTCAACGAATCCTTCGATGGCCAAATGGGGCTGAAAAACTTCAAAGAAGAACTTCGCGCCTTCATCAAGCACACCCGCTCCCAAAAGTATAACAGTAGTTCCGCTCCCCAGCTCGCCCTGATCTCTCCGCACGGATTCGAGAAACCACGCACTGAGCACGAACTCGCAGTCGATGCCAACCTTGCTCTCTACACAACGGCCATGGAACAGGTGGCAAAGGAAGAAAACGTCCCCTTCGTCAACTGTTACAGCCCCTTCCAAAAATCATTCCAGATTGCCCAAGAAAAACTGACTCTCGACGGCATCATCCTCAATCGCAGCGGACAGGAACACCTTCTGGAATTCCTCCTCGAGGGTCTGTTCCAGGTTCGCCCGACCGACGCCAATCGCTTTGACACGCGAAGAGCCGTCCTCGAAAAAAACTGGGTCTGGGAAAAGTTCTACAAGATCCCCAATGGCGTTCACGTCTTCGGTCGCCGCCACAATCCATTCGGCCCCAAAAACTATCCCGCCGAACTCAAGAAGCTCGAAGAAATGGTGGCCAATCGCGATCAAGCCGTCTGGGCCGTCGCTCAAGGCAAATCCTTCGATCTCGCCGCCGCCGACGCCAAGACCACCCCTCTCCCCAAAATCGAAACCAACTACCACCCCAGCCGTAAAAACGGAACGACCGAATACCTTTACGGCGACAAGGCCCTCGCCTCCTTCACGATGGCGCCGGGCTACAAGATCGACCTCTTCGCCTCGGAAAAGGAATTCCCCAACCTCGCCAATCCCGCCCAGATCACCTTCGACAACAAAGGCCGCCTTTGGGTGGCCACCATGCCGACTTATCCGCATTGGAAACCCGGCGACCCCAAGCCCAATGACATGCTCCTCATCTACGAGGACACCGACAACGACGGTAAGGCCGACAAGGAAATCGTCTTCGCCGACAAACTCCACCTTCCTACTGGATTCGAAATCTCACACGACGGCGTTTACGTCGCCCAAGGCAATCACCTCGTTCTCCTCCAGGACACGGACGGAGACGACAAGGCCGACGTCCGCGAAATCGTTCTGAGCGGATTCGATGACCACGACACCCACCACGTCATCAGCGCTTTCTGCGCCGACCCATCCGGCGCGATCTACATGGGCGAAGGAACCTTCCTCCACTCCCACATCGAAACGACCTACGGTCCTGTCCGCAGCTCCAACGGAGGATTCTTCCGCTACAGTCCGCAACGCAATCACCTCGAACGCTCGGTCCGCCTTTCCATCCCCAACCCCTGGGGCACGGCCTTCGATCGGTGGGGCCAACCCTTCTTCCTCGAAACCTCCGATCCCGATTTTCACTGGATGGTTCCCGCTTCGGTCAAAGCCGACTACGGACAGTTCACACCCAAGCCTCCCAGCATTGTCGAAAAGAACCAACGCGTTCGTCCCACCTCCGGATTGGAATTCGTCTCCAGCCGGCACTTCCCTGACGAGGTTCAAGACGACCTCCTCCTCTGCAACACCATCGGCTTCCTCGGCATCAAGCAACATCAACTCATCGACTCCGGTGCCGGCTACCAAGGCAAACACCGACACGATCTCCTCACCTGCAAAGACGGCAACTTCCGTCCTGTCGATCTCGAGTTCGCCCCCGACGGCTCGCTCTACCTCTGCGATTGGCACAACGTCCTTGTCGGCCACATGCAACACAGCGCCCGTGATCCCCTCCGCGATCACAAACACGGTCGCATCTATCGCATCACCTATCCTGAACGTCCGCTTGTCGAACCGGCCAAGATCGACGGCGCTCCTCTGGCCACTCTCTTTGCCAACCTATCTCTTCCCGAAGATCGCACGCGCTCTCGCACCCGGCGCGAACTCCGCGCCCGTTCAGCCAGTGACGTTCTTCCCGCTCTCAAGGAGTGGACCAAGTCCCAGACCAACGAACACATCCTCCTCGAAACCCTCTGGGTGACTTGGGGATTCGACCAAGTTGATTCACAACTTCTTCAAAAACTTCTCAAAGCCAAAGACCACCGCGTCCGCGCCGCCGCCATCGAAGTACTCCGCTACAACGGACATCGTATTCCAAACCAAGCCGAACTCCTTCTCGCCGCCGCCTCCGACGCCGCTCCCCGTGTCCGCCTGCAAGCCGCCACCGCCGCATCCTGGATTGCTCCCGAAAAAGGTCTCCCCGTCCTTGCCGAAGCTTCAAAGCACGACGTCGACAACTGGCTCAAACCGGCTCTCTCCGCCGCCGAAGCCCACCTGAAAGGACAGGAACTCAAAACCGACAACAGCGAACACACCGGCAAGCCCACCTCCCCTCTCGATGGTGAAGCTCTCGCCCTCTTCAAAAAAGGAGCCGAAGTCTACAGCCGCGAAGGACATTGCGTCACTTGCCACCAACCCGATGGCGAAGGCCTCCCCGCCGCGATGTTCCCGCCACTCACCAAGACCAAGTGGGTTGAGGGCGGTGAAGAACGACTGATCAAACTCACCCTGCACGGCCTCCTCGGCTCCATCGAAGTCAAAGGCAAAAAATACCCCGGACAGGTTCCCATGACGGCCTTCAAAGGACTCTCCGACGAAGAAGTGGCGGCTGTCCTCACCTACGTCCGGAACACCTTCGGCAACAAAGCTTCGGTCATCACTCCCGACAAAGTCAAAGCCGTCCGCGAAGCCACCAAAAATCAATCCGGATTCTACGCTCCCGACGACCTCCTCAAGGCCCACCCATTCAAGTAGCTCCATCCGCTCTGGAACTGTGAAAACCCTCTTCCTCTTTTTCGCCACGGTCAGCTTCGCCTTGGCAAATGCAGACCCCGTCAAGGTCACCGCGAAAGAGGTTGAACAAGCCATTCACTTCTTCACTGGAAAAGAGAAACCAAAAGCCTTTCCTCTTCAGATCAGTGGCTCATCTCTTTACCGCTACACCTTCACCAGTGGCAGACATCTCGTCCACCCACGCGGAGGAGATGAAAGCATGTTGTCCTTCTGGCTGAAGAACCAATCGAAGATCACCTTCTTCAAGTTCACCATCACACCTGCCCTGACTCTTGAA
>JBMHCW010000062.1:0-106120 GCA_049889715.1 Akkermansiaceae bacterium
AAGTCCGTCGTCGTCGGTGTCGTTGTCGAGAGGGTTTGTTCCGGTATTGGTGGCGCTCACCCAGATGCCGGTATTCGTTTCGACTCCGTCGAGGAATCCGTCGTCATCGGTATCATCATTGGCGGGGTCGGTTCCGACAACGAGTTCGTTGGAGTTGGTGGAGCTGTCGTTGTCGGCATCTTCATCGCCGTCCAAAGTTCCGTTGCCGTCGGTATCAGTCTTGCTGGGATCGGAATTGATGGCGACTTCCACGTCGTCGGGCAGAGTGTCGTTGTCCGTGTCCACGATGTTTGGGTCGGATCCGGTCTGGTTTTCGTCGACGTAGGGAAGATCCGGGTTTTCGACATTGTCGAGCAGACCATCGCCATCCGAGTCGTTACTAAGCGGGTTGGTTCCAGTGTCGGCTACCGAATTCCAGACACCGGTGCCGGTTTCCACTCCGTCGAGGAGGGTGTCGTCATCGGAGTCGTCATCGGTAGGGTCGGTTCCGGCGGTTTGTTCCCCGAGATTGTTCAGTCCGTCTCCGTCTCCGTCTTCCTCTCCGTCGAGGGTTCCGTTGTCGTCGGAGTCATCATCATTGGGGTCGAGTCCGGCATCGATTTCAAATTGGTCGAAAAGCCCATCACCATCGGTATCTGTCAGATCTTGGAGCTGCAGGACAACAATTCCAGAGAATCCTGGGTCGTTATTGCCTCCATCGTTGTTGAGGGAACGCCAAAGGATGACCTGGGTGGTGTCGTCGGCATCAAAGGTGCCGATCATGCTTGAGACATCGCCTCGAGAAAAAGAAAATCCGGTATCGTAGACTCCAGCGCCGTTGTCCGCCTCGTAAGTTCTGCCTGAACAGCAGCCTCGGTTGTCGCCGACTCCAATAAGTTGGACTTGATAAGTCTTTCCGACAACCAGGTTGTTGAGTGTGACGGAGACCTCTGCGGGGTTGCCTCCGAGCCACGAGTGGGAATCAAGTAGGGCATCGAGATCTTCATCATCGGTGGTGATGGTCGCAAAAGTGGCGTTGTAAGCCGGACCAGAGGCCATATTGGTTACGAGATCTCCTGAACCAGCGGCGAGGGTTTCGGTAAACAAGATGCCATTAATCGTATTGTCGTCTCCTACCGCTGTGCCGTCCACATTGTTGAAATCGGCGGCGGTATGGACGATGCTGCCGGGAGGATTTGAGATATCCGCGGCTTCCACGACTGGTTCGGGAGCATTCCAGGTAATTGTTGCTCCAAAGGCCGTGGATGATAGTAGGGTCAAAGCGCTGAGGCAGTGACGTGACGTATTTGTACTATTCATGATGGTAATGACTAGACAATCACAGCGGTTATTCTGCTTCAAGGGGCTTCTTGCGAATTCGTGACATTATTGTTTCAACCGAACTGGAAGAATCTGAGTCGTTTCAGTTTCTCATGAATGAAATTCGACAAAATCGAGTTGCTCTTTCCCGGATGTGGGCAATAATTAGGGGTCTCGAGAGAGTCAAAGTTTAGGTGTTGCCAGTGTCTACAGGCGATTTTCCTGATGTGTGTGGAAGGCCGCTCATCGTTCGTCGATGAGCGGTCTTTATTTGGGGGAGATCGCGAGACTCAATCGGTCGTATCCGTTTGCTCTCGTGTATCCATCGGGCGTTTCGATGAGGGGAAGCGCATCCTTGATTGAGATGCGGCCGACCTTTTCGAGGAGGGCCGAGAGTAGGGTGCGAACGATCAAACGGGCATGAGGAGCGCCGAGACAGAGGTGGGTGCCGAAGCCGAAGGAGACGTGGGGATTGGGTTTGCGGTCGAGCTGGATTTCGTGGGGTTTGTTGAAAACGGTGGCGTCGAAATTTGCGGAGGCCCAGCCGAGGGAAACCCGCCCGTCTGGCGGGACGGTGACTCCGTGAACATCGGTTTCCACCGGGCAGACTCTTCCGATCTGGGTAAGGGGCATGAAGGCCCGGAAGAATTCCTCAGCGGCGTGAATGACGCCCTTGGGATTTTCGCGCAGCTTGTCGACCTCTTCGGGATGTTCCCCAAAGTAGGCGAGGATGTTGGAGATCGAGTGAATAATGGTGTCGCGACCTCCGGCGAAGGTGAGGTTGGCAAAACCCATCATTTCGTCCCGGGTGAGCGGTCGGCCTTGGTATTCGGCCTTGGTAAGGGCACTGAAGAAGTCGTCGCCCGGATTGGCTTCGGCCTTGTCGAAGGCCTGATGGAGGTAGTCCTCCAGCGGAGCGGTTTCTCCGTGGAAGACATGGATTCCCCATGAAATGTATGTTTCTGCTTCGGATTCCGGGACGTTGAGCAGGTAGGTCAGAGCCCGGGACTGGATGGGGAGGGCGAACTCGTTGACGGCTTCGATGGAATCCTGACGCATGGCCGTCTCGAGGAGTTCTCTGATGAGATCCTCCACCTTTTCGGATACTTCGGGAGTTTTGGATCGATTGAAAAAGGGCGTGACGATCGCGCGGTATTCCTTGTGTTCCGGAGGATTGGTCTCGATGGGCAGCTGTCGCATGGTGCGCAAATCCTCTTCGGAAGGGATGGGAACGCGAAAGGGAGCGTCAGAGCTGAAGGTCTGCCAGTCCTTGGCCGCGGCCCGAACATCGGCATGTCTGAGAATCATCGGGATGTCCTCGCCCTGGAAAGGGCACTTCATCACGCCCTGTTCTTCCCGGGCTTCGCGAAACGGATCTCTGGGGTCTGACATCGGAGGCATCATGTCTCGGAGAATGAAGACTGTGAATCGCGATCTTTACCGGAAGTGGGGAAAAAGTTAGGGAAGGAGGCAATGAAACCTTTCTTGCTTCTTTGGATCTTCGGCTTGCCGGCGGTGGCTCTGGATTACAAACGCGATGTCATGCCGATCTTCGAAAAGAAGTGTTATGACTGCCATAGCAGTGAGTCCAAGAAGGTGAAGGGGGGATTACGGCTGGATGACGAAGAGCATTTCTTCAAGCGCTTTGCGAAGAACGACGTCGTCATTCCCGGGGATTGGGATGCCAGTTATCTCTTCGTGACCCTGGTGATGGATCGTCATGAGAAGGGAGTGATGCCTCCGAAAAATAAGGGTGAACCTCTGACCGAGGAGGAGATCATGACGGTGGCCAAATGGATTCACGAGGGAGCGAAGATTGCGGGCGAAAAGGGGGAGAAGGGATCGAAGGAAATGTTGCCGGAGAAGATTTTAAAATTTCACAACGGCCGTTTGTTGAAGGAGGGCGAGCAACCGCCGGCGGCCCCGCAGGAGCCGGAATGGGAGGAATGGACCAACAACCAAGGAAAGAAAATCACCGCGCGTTTTCTCTGGGTGAAGTCCGAAAAGGTTGGCTTTGAAATGAAAGGAGGGAAGAAAGTGGAGTATCCTCTCGAGCAGCTTTCGAAAGAGAGTCAGGAGCGGATCAAGAAGCGTCTCGGGCCGTCGATGAAGATGCAGTGATTTTTTCCGTAGACTTATTGTCATGTTCTTTTCCCACTGTCTTCGCATTGCTTTTTGTTTCCTCCTGTTCGGTCCGCTTGCGGCTCAGGATCAGGAGTCGCCCCTCGCGTTGCATAACAGGGGGGTTACCAAGTTTTTCAAAGGAGACCTCAAGGGAGCGGTGGCGGATTGGGACAAGGAGATTGCCTTGCTTCCTCACCGGGGTCCGCATCATTGGCAGCGGGGACTGGCTCTCTACTATCTGGGCGAATACGAGAAGGGGATTGCCCAGTTCGAAAGTCATCAGACTGTCAATGGGCACGACGTCGAAAATGCGGCGTGGCACTTCATTTGTGTGGCCCGGACCAAGGGAGGTTCGGTCGAGAAAGCGCGCAAGAAATTCATTCCCATTGAAGGTGATACCCGGGTTCCAATGAAGGAGATCCACCTTCTTTTCGCTGGCAAAGGATCGGAACAGGAAGTGCTTGATGCGGCCAAGGATGCTCCTCCGGGCGATGTGTTGCGCAATCAATTGTGTTACGCCCATCTCTACCTCGGGCTCTACTACGAAGCACTCGGAGAGGTCGAAAATTCAAAGAAGCATCTCAAGCTCTCGGCGGTGGATTATCGCATGAATCACTACATGGGAATGGTGGCGCAACTGCACCACCGTCTTGTGAGCGGTGAAGGAAAGCGTCCCAATTTCATCTTCCTTTTTGCCGACGACCAACGGGCCGACACCATCGGAGCCCATGGGAATCCGCACATTATCACTCCCAATCTGGACCGACTTGCCGAGCAAGGATTCAGCTTTCGCGAGAACTACTGCGCCGGTTCCTTCAGCGGAGCGGTGTGTGTGGCCAGTCGCGCGATGTTGATGACAGGCAAACAGTGGATGCAGTTACCGAAAAAGCCGGGGAGCAATTGGGGCGATGCCATTATACTCCCATCCGAACTGGAGAAGCGTGGCGGGTATCAGTCATTCATCATCGGTAAATGGCACAATGGAGCCAAAACCCTGCAACAATCCTTTACCGCGGGGCGTTCGGTCTACCTAGGCGGAATGGTGGATCACACCACCTTCGAAGTGCAGGACTTGGAGGAAGGAAAACTGAGCGAAAAACGTGACGCCGGAGGGTTCTCAAGTGAAGTCTTTGCCGACGAAGCGGTGACGTTCATCGAAGAGGCGGACGGCGAGAAGCCTTTCTTTCTTTATGTTTCGTTGATGGCTCCGCACGACACGCGGAATCCTCCGATGAAGTATCGTGAGATATATTATGCCAAGAGGCCTCCGCTTCCGGAAAACTTCCTTCCCCAGCATCCTTTCCGGACTCCGACTACGATGGGGGGACGGGATGAAAGTCTCGCTCCCTGGCCGCGGACCAAGAAAGTCATCAGTGATCAGCTCTGCGAATACTATGGCCTGATCACACATCTCGACGAACAGGTGGGTAAGGTCATGAAGGCTTTGGAGAAGAGCCCGCATGCCGAGAACACCTACTTGATTTACACGGCCGATCATGGACTCGGGATGGGAAGCCATGGCCTGCTTGGTAAGCAGAATGTCTACGAACAGAGCATGAAGGCTCCCTTGATCATCGCCGGACCCGGGGTGCCGGCCGGCAAGTCCAGTCATGGTTTCAACTATGTCCATGACCTGACTGCAACCATCTACGGGTTAGCCGGGTTGCCCCAACCGGGTGGAATGGATTCACGCGACCTGACGCCAGTCATCAAAGGCGAGAAGGAGGCCGTCCGAGATCACGTGTTTCTTCCTTTTCAGGATCATTCGAGAGCGGTCCGTGTTGGTCATTGGAAGCTTCATCAATACCCCCGCATCAATCACACCCTCCTGTTCGATCTCGAGAAGGATCCGCATGAGATGAAGAATCTAGCGGACGACCCCGCCCACGCCGGTCAGCTAAAAAAGATGAGGGCGGCTCTGGAGGAAGCGCGGAAAGACTATGGCGACCAACAACCGCTGACGGTGCAGAACCCCGAGCCCAAGGAGGCGGTCTATGATAATGCCAAACGGACACTCGACGTCTGGCAGCCGAAGTGGATCCGGGACAAATATTTCGGTGGGCGAAGCCGGACCGATCACGGACCGGGTGCCGGTAAGAAGAAGTAGCGAACCTCCTTCCTCTTGACCCTGCAAGAACTTCGCTTTACGGATCTCCGCCATGGGCAAGCGATCAAAAATCCCCATCAAGTCCAGGGAGGAGATTGAAAAAATGCGCGAGGCCGGCAAGGTCGCGAGCGAAGTCCTGCTGGCGACGGCGGCCTTCATCGAGGCCGGCAAGACGACCGGTGAGGTCGACCTGTTTGCCAAGGACTACATGGAGAAACTTGGTGTCAAGAGCGCCTTTCACAAGTATCGCGATTTCCCGGGATACACCTGTATTTCGATGAACGAGGAGGTCGTTCACGGGATTGGAGGAGATCGTGTCATTGTCGAGGGAGATCTGGTGAAACTGGATGTCGGGATCAAGCGCCAAGGATGGATCGGGGACAATGCTCTCACGGTTCCCGTGGGCAAAATCAATGGCGAGCAGAAGCGGCTCATGGCCGTGACCGAGGAGTCTCTCTTTGTCGCCATTTCCCATGCCCGGGCCGGCCAGCCCCTGCATGATTTGTGTGCTTCGGTAGAGGCCTTTGTCACCCGCTATGGATTCACGGTGGTCCGCGATCTGGTGGGACATGGCGTGGGACGACAGCTGCACGAAGAACCTCAGGTGCCAAATTATCGTCCGCCGGGCAAGTCGCCGATTTTAAAAGCCGGAATGATTCTCGCCATCGAGCCGATGATTAATGCGGGCGTGGGAACGGTCGATTGGCTCGACGATGGCTGGACGGTTTCAACGTCGGATCGGCGACCCTCCTCGCACTTTGAACACACTGTGCTGGTCACTGATGACGAGCCCGAGATTCTCACCTGGCGACCTCGAACGGCCCTTCCGAATCAACTCGGCATTCCTCCTTTTCAGTAAGTAAGGAAACGGGATCTTGACGATTCCTCTTCCGGTGGTTGGCGAGCCAGATGCCGGGGATGAAGAGGAGGCTGAGAAGCATGGTCAGCAAGACTCCTACGCAGCAGAACAGGCCCATGCTTTGCAGCAGCTGGTTGGAGGCAAAGAGAAGCGATCCGAAGCCGATGGCGGTGGACATGCCGCAAAAGCAAATGGCCTTGCCCACTCCGTTCCACACCTTGGCGAGGTCGCCGTGGTTGCGTCGCAATGAGAAGATCAGGTGGATGCTGTAGTCGATGCCCGTTCCCACGATGAGCGGGATGGCCATGCTGTTGAGGAAATTCCAGGATCGCCCGGTCACCGAGGACATCGCATTGATGATCAAGAGAACCACGATGAGAATGGTCGCGGTCAGCAAGGTGTCGCGGAATGATCGAAACACCGCTCCCAGAGCCAATAGAAGAAGAGCGGTGGCGGGCAGGCTAAGGAGGTAAAAGTCATTCTTCACCATCGGGAGCAGGACGTATTGGAGTGGATCCCAACCGGTTAGTTGAACGCCTTCCCGATTGAGAGTACGGACATGGTCGAAGGCCTCTTCGGTCACCTTGTCGGTGAGCCGGACCCGTCCCGAAAAGAAGCCGTCGGGTTGATAGAAGACCCGGGCCATATCATCCAATTCCGGAGGTCCCTTGGCAAACTCCTCCAAAACCAGCTTGGCGAGGGTTCTTCCCTGTTCGGTGAAGCCCTGCTCCTCCATCACGGTCAGGATTTCCTCCGAGCGTTCGGCCACCTTTTCCCATGGTTCGCGATTCAATTTCCGGGCCTCTGGATTTGGCAGCAATTCGAGAGGAAGCTCGGAGCTGGCGAGGAATCCTTCCTCGATCATTTTCTCGGCATCCTGGCGGGTGACTTCGAGTCGCTCGCGGATTTCTTCTGGCGAGTCGCCAACCACGAGAACGCTGACGTTCTTTTTGGACCAGGCATTGAAGAGTTCCTGAATGGATTGAAGGGTTTCGGCGGCCTCGCTGGTTTCGGGTTCGATCATGCCAAGATCGAAATTGATTTTTGGAAGCCCCTTGATGGTGAACACGCCGAGGGAGGCCGCCACCACGAAGGCCAGAAGACCACGGGCGGCCCGGGCCTTCAGGAAGGGAGGGCGGATGAGGGACTTCGATTGCTTCTGGGGAAACTTCGCGGTGGCCCAGGGCATGATCCAGAGGCAGACGATAGCTCCGACACAGAGACCGATGGCAATGATGCTGCCCAGTTGGGCGACACCCCGGAAGGTGCTGAAGGTCAGCACTGCGAAGACAGCCGTGGTGGTCAGAGCAGCCCAAAGAATGCTGGGTGCGAGATGACGTCGGGTCGAGGCAGCCGATTCACCGGCTTTTGATTCTCTCGCAATGACCACTCCATAGTCGATGACGAGCCCGAGGAGGATGGCCGCGAATCCCACGCTGACCAGATTCAAGGTGCCGTAGAGCCAACCGGCGATACCCATCGTGATGAGAAAGACCAGTCCCATGATGGCCGCGAGAAAAACAAGGTGGATGGGATTTCGCTGGATCAGAAGAAAGAGAAGCCCGACCAGCACCGAGGTGATGGTGACCGTGCCGCCCATGTCTTTCTCCATTCCTTTGCCCAGCTCGGCACTGAAGACGGGGCCCCCTGTCAATCGATAGGAAAAGCCCTCTTCGATCCATGAGTCCATGGCGCCACGGACTTTCTCCACCCACGCCGCGTGGACGCGGTAGTCGGGGACCAGCTCGGGATTGCCGATGGTGATCAGCCAGTATTTGCCATCGTCACTCTGGAAACTGAAATCGTTCCCCTGGAGATTGAGCACGGCGGGATGATTGAGGAATCCAAGGGGGTCATAGGCGGTCTTGGTCGACTCCTGTTGATCGATCGAAAGTTCAATCGTGCTCTTGGATTCCTTGAGGAGCGTTTCGAGAGATTCGCGGGAGGCGAGCTTTTCGCTGAAGCGTTTTACTTCCTCCGGGTCGGCATCCATCCAGAGCCGGGCGAGGCTTTCGGCGACGGCCTCAGGGGCTTCCTCGGGACCGGATCGGGCTTCCACCCGTGCCATCGGGAGGGCCTTGCCCAGATGCTCGGCGAGGTCGGTGACGTCCTCCTCGAAGATTTCCTCCTCGTGCTTGAGAAGAAGGATGACCTGTTCGCTGTCGTCGAAGTGGGTGCGGAGGGCCTGTAGGGCCTCGACTTCGGGCACGCCGGTGGGCATGACGCCGAGAATATCGGTAATGAAGGTCAGCCGCAGGAGCCCCGGAAGGGAGAAGGCGATGAGGAGGAGGAGAATGAGCCCTGTTCGAAGTCGCTTTGGCACGCGGAGAGATGTAGGCAGGAAATCAAGACTCCGAAAGAGAGAAGATCGCCTTCTGATTTTTATTGGAGGATTGGAAAGCGGGGTTAGGGTTCCCGCCGTGAAATTGCCTTTCCTGCTTGTCGCCGCCTTTCTGGTTCTCCAGCCGGTTTTCGCCCAAAATGTCGAGCCCCTGAAGCAGGTTCTGGCCAAGCAGAAGGAGCTGCGATCGGTGAAAGTGAAATTCCGTCAGACCAAGGAGGCTCCTGCCCTTGCCGATCCCATCAAAACGATGGGCCAACTCTGGCTGGTGCCCGGAAAGGCCTTTCGCTGGGAGTTGGGGACCCCAAAGAAGAAAACGGTGGTTTTCAACGGCCAGAAGGTATTTGTGATGGATGAGGTCAACAAGACCGGTGAGAAGCTCGATCCCGATGACCGCAAGATCAAACCTCTCCTGCTCACTCTCGGGATCGGGAAGGAAGCCAGTTACGAAGGGCTGAACAAGATGTTCACCATCACGTCGACCAACCAGGATGCCGAACGTTACTTGGCGGTAATGGTTCCGAAGTCGCGACGGATCCGCAATGCCATCAAGTCGATGCTGATGCAGGTCAATCTTTCCACCTCGTTTCCCGAGCGGATCGGATGGACCCAGAAGGACGGGACCAAGTCGATGACCGAATTTTTTAAGCCCACCTTGAATGGCCCGATGGAGGCCTCTCTCTTCCAAGTCAACGAAGCGGGCTATCAATGGAAAAGGTAACTCCGTGACGCGGAGTGATATCATCTTGTCCTCGTTTTCTCGCAGGAAAGATGTTAGGGTGGGGGATGCCCAAGATGTTTGTCTCCCGCTTGATCAGGATCGATGCTCCCGTGGAGCAGGTCTACGCGGAGGTCCGGAATTTTGAGACCTGGCCCAAGTGGTCGCCTTGGTTGATTGCCGATCCGGGTTGCAAACTCGACATCCAGAAAGACCGGTATTCATGGGCCGGCGCAGTTTGCGGAGCCGGAGGCATGGCGGTGCATGAGGAGGATCAAGGGAAGTCCATCGATTACGATCTCGTCTTCGAAAAGCCGATGCGTTCGAGAGCCAAGGTCAGAATGACCTTTGCCGGGAAGGACGGAGCCACCGAGGTGACCTGGACCATGGATTCCAAGCTGCCGTTCTTTCTCTTCTTTCTTCGGAAGATGATGGAGGGTTTCATCGGGATGGATTACGAGCGCGGGCTGCTGATGTTGAAGTCATTGGTCGAAGAAGGCGTGGTTCCCTCCCGTCTCGAGTTTCCCGGGAAGGAGATCGTGCCGGAGTTTCATGGTGTCGGGATCCGGATGACCTTCCCGATGGACATCATGCCCGAGACCATGTCCAACAATATGGAACGGATTCAGAAGGATGTCCCCGAGGGCCTCGGCTTCAGCGTCTACTACAAGTGGGACGTGGTGAAAAAAGAGGTGACTTATTTCATCGGGATGATGGTCGATGAAATCCCTGCAGACCTTCCCGATGACCTCGAACCCATCACCATGCCTTCGCGGGAGGTCTACGTGGTGAGGCATACCGGCCATTACCGTCATCTCGGAAACGCCTGGGGCGCAGGCATGATGCATGGGCGCTCAAAGCAATTCAAACACTCGCGCAAGCTTCCACCCTTCGAGATCTACGAAAAACACGATCCTGAAAATGCCGAGGTTAAGATTTGCCTGCCGGTGGGGTGAGCGGGCATTCTCCCGTCATGAAAGTCCTCGAGCTCACTGCTCCCTCCCAGTTCGCTGTCTCCGAAAAGCCCAAGCCTCAGCCCCAGGCCGATGAGGTTCTCATCAGGGTCTCCTGCTGCGGAATCTGCGGCAGCGATGTCCACGGCATGGATAATAGTAGTGGCCGACGGATTCCGCCCATGATCATGGGACACGAGGCGAGTGGCGTGATCGAAGAATTGGGCTCCGAGGTATCCGGTTGGTCGGTCGGAGATCGTGTGTCTTTCGACTCAATGGTCTATTGTGGGGAGTGCGAGTTCTGCCAGCGTGGGGAGACCAATTTGTGCGAGGAGCGTCAGGTCATTGGCGTGTCGTGTGAGGAATTCCAACGGGATGGTGCCTTTGCCGAGTGGGTTGTGATACCGGCTCGTATCCTTGAGAAGATGCCCGAAGGACTGTCTTTCGAGGAAGCTGCTTTCACTGAACCCCTCGCGGTGGCCTTGCACGCTGTCAATCTGGTCAAGGTCCAGCCGGGGGAACGGGCCACCGTGGTTGGTTCCGGACTGATCGGCTTGTTGGTCATACAGGCTCTCAAGAGGGCCGGCTGTTCCGAAGTGGTGGCGATTGACACCGATCAACGACGTCTCGATCTCGCGCTCGAGCTGGGCGCGACCGGCGCCTTCCTGCCCGACGGTGATTGTGGGGCTGAATTCGACATTGCGATGGAAGTGGTGGGTGCTGCTCCCACTCTGGAGAAGGCGGTGAAGGCCGTTCGCAAGGGAGGTCGGGTTGGTTTGGTGGGGAATGTCGTGGCCGAAGTTCCCTTGGCGTTGCAGTGGGTCGTGACGCGCGAAATTTCCCTCATCGGGTCCTGCGCGGCTGCCGGGGAATGCACCGAAGCGCTCGATGCAATCGCCGCCGGAGAAATTCAGGTCAAGCCGTTGATCTCGGCTGTGGTCCCGCTCGAGGAAGGCGCGGATTATTTCCGTCGATCCCGCGAGGGCAAAGAGGGCTTGCTCAAAGTGCTCCTCAAGCCTTCGCAGGGCTAGTTTGCCATCACCTCGTCCGGGGCGTTGGCGAGGATGCGGTGGAAGGGGGAGATGGCGACCATCAGCTCCTTCCACAGGAAAATATCGTGGGGAAAGCCCAGTAGGCTGGGTTCGGGAGGAACGACGGTCCACGATTCCTGGTCGAGCTCGTTTTCCAGCTGGTCCTTGGACCATCCGGAGTAGCCGATGAAGGCCCGAACGACCGTTCCCGGACGGTCGACATGCGCCATCGCCTCTTCGGCGGAAATACGGACGGCAAAATCAAAGGAGCCGTCTTTCTCCATCAAGGCGGCAAATGTCAGGTGCTCTCGGGAGACCGGACCGCCGAAATGGACTGCGACGTCTGCCAGCGATGAGAATTTAGGGTCCTTGAGGAGATCGCCCACGTTCTGACCGGTCGGTTGGTTCAAGACCAGCCCGAAGGCCCCGTCTTCGACCGAATGCTCGGCGAGGAGGATGACCGACTTGTTGAAAGTCCCGTCCCGGAGGGTGGGATCAGCCAAAAGGAGCTTGCCCTTGAGCTCGGGCAGGGGGGGGTGGGGATTCACCCCGTCAGCATCGGGGCATAACTCGCTATGGTCAAGGAACCATCAGAAATGATGAATTTGACTCATGATTTCCAACGAAACCCCGGGGGAAAGGGGGATTCAGGTTGTATTACGGCTTGATTGAAGTCCGCGAGTTTAGTCTGTTTCGCGTCCCATGAATACAGAAGCTCTCACCCGGGCCGCCACCGAGGCCCGCGGACTTGCCATCGATGCCGTTCACGCTTGCTCCTCCGGTCACCTCGGACTTCCTCTCGGTTGCGCCGAAATCGGGGCTGTTCTCTTCGGTGAAGGCCTCAATTTCAACCCTTCCGCGCCCAAGTGGCTCAACCGGGACCGCTTCATCCTCTCTGCCGGACACGGCTCGATGTTCATCTACAGCTGGCTCCACCTCGCCGGATACAAGGTCAGCAACCAGGACGTCGCCGATTTCCGCAAGCTCCACTCGATCACTCCGGGCCACCCCGAATTCGATGAAACCGAAGGAGTCGAAGCCACCACCGGTCCGCTTGGTCAGGGAGTTGGCAATGCCGTGGGATACGCTCTTTCCGGCAAGCGCGCTGCGGCCCGCTACAACACCGCCGAACACACCATTTTTGATCACCACGTGGTTGCCCTTGCCGGCGACGGCTGCCTCCAGGAAGGGGTGGCTCAGGAAGCGATCGCCTTTGCCGGGCACAATGGCCTCGATAACCTCATCCTGATCTACGATTCAAACGATGTCACCCTCGACGCCATGGCCGAAGTGTCCCAGGGATGGGATACCGAGAAGTATTTCCAGTCCCTCAATTGGGATGCCGTCACCATCGATGGTCACGATCTCGCCGCGGTCCTTGAGGCAGTGACCAAGGCCAAGGCTGACGACAATGGAAAGCCCAAGGTTATCATTGCCAAGACCGAGATCGGACGAGGCATTCCCGAAGTGGCCGGAACGGCTGCCGGTCACGGAGAAGGAGGCGCCAAGTTTGCCGAGGCAGCCCGTGCCGGACTTGGACTTCCCGCCGACCAGCACTTTTACGTGTCCGATGAAACGAAGGCCTATTTTGCCGCCCAGACCGAAGCCAAAGTGGCCGCCTTCAACGAATGGCAGTCCACTTACGACGCCTGGGCCGCTGCCAATTCCGAGCTGGCCAGCGAACTTCAGGACGGCGTGGCCAAGGCCGTGCCCACCAACCTTTCCGAGCAGATCCCGGCCTTCGCCGACGATTACGCCGACGCCACCCGCGGATCCGGCGGGGTGGTCATCAATGCCGTGGCCAAGGCCATGCCTCAGGTCATCACCGGGTCCGCCGACCTTTACGGATCGACCAAGAATTACCTCAAGGAAGAAGGCGACTTCTCGGCCTCCGATGCTTCCGGCCGCAACATCTGGTTCGGAATTCGCGAGCATGGCATGGGCGCGATCTGCAATGGCGTGGCTTACGACGGCCTCTTCCGCATCAGCGGAGCCACCTTCTGCGTCTTCGCCGATTACCTTCGTCCCTCGATCCGGATTGCCGGTCTCGCCAATCTGCCCGTGACTTACATCTTCACCCACGACTCGGTGGGTGTCGGTGAAGACGGCCCGACCCACCAGCCGGTCGAAACTGTTTCCGGACTGCGCGTCATTCCGAATCTCGATGTGATCCGTCCTGCCGATCAGGAGGAAGTTGCCGGTTCCTGGATTGCTTCCATGGAGCGCACCGACGGACCGACCGCGCTCATCTTCAGCCGCCAAAAGGTTCTCCCGCTCAACGACTACGCCTCCGTCGAGGCTCGTCGCGATGGAGTTTCCAAGGGAGCCTACATCCTCAAGAAGGAAGAAGGGGACCTCTGCTGCATCATCCTCGCCACCGGTTCCGAAGTGGAGCATGCCCTCAACGCCGCCAAGGAACTGGGCGCCGGATGTCGTGTGGTTTCCGCTCCTTGCCTCGAGCGCTTCGACCGCCAGTCCGCCGACTACAAGGAGGAGGTTCTTCCATCGTCCTGCACCAAGCGGGCCGCCATCGAAGCCGGAGTCAGCGGACTCTGGTATAAGTATGTCGGTCTCGAAGGCACTGTCATCGGCATCGACCGCTTCGGCATGTCCGCTCCGGGCAATGTGGTCATGAACGAGCTTGGCATCAATGCCGAGAGCCTGACCAACGCCCTCAGCTGCTAAGCTGCAATCAATCAATGCAAAAGCGGCCTTCGGACTAATCCGAAGGCCGCTTTTGTTGAGACGAGGAGGGTGGCTATTTCTTCTTGCGCGCCCCTGGAAACCTCGGACCGCCGCCTCCGTACGGCTGGACATCGAAGTCGAAGGCCGGTCCTCCGTGGCGGGGGTCGCCTGCTTTGGTCAGCTCGGCTGTGAGCAGGGAGGCATACTTCCTGGTGACCTCCGGCTTCTTCGCGGCGAGGTTGACCAGTTGATCCGGATCCTTGCTCAGATCGTAAAGTTCTTCAGCGGGACGTTTGGCAAAGCAGAGGTCATAAGACTCCGGATACTTCTTCTTGTGATCGATGATGTAGGATTTGGTCGGTCCGTTATCGGTGTCCCCATACCAGGTGTTCTTGATCGCCGCCTTCTCCCAATTCGGGGTCCCGTTGGGCCAGCGGTCGATGACGTAATTCCGGATGTAAAGATACTGGTGGTCGCGATACATTCGCGAAGGATAGCCACCCATGTCGGGCGCTTCCTGACTGGGGACATGACGTTCCTTGCCGGCGATGATGAACGGGCGGAGGGCCTCGTCGCCTCCGCCGGTCAAGGCGGGGAGGAGATTGCGTCCGGTCATGTCGGCGGGGACCTCAACACCAGCGGCAGCAAGAAAGGTCGGGGCAAGGTCGATGAGAGATGCGAAGTTTTTGAACTGTTGACCGCCTTTGATCTTTTGACCCCAACGAATGGCGAGGGGAACCTTGGTGCCGGCGTCGTAGAGGTTGGACTTGCAGCGGGGAAAGGGCATGCCGTGGTCGCCGGTGATCACGATGATGGTCTTGTCGAGCTCGCCGATCCTTTCGAGCTCGGCGATGGCTTTGGCGACATCGGAATCGAAACGCTGGACCTCAAAGTAGTAATCCGCGATGTCGCTGCGGACTTCTTCGGAATCGGGGAAGAAGCGGAAGGGTTTGATTTTTGAGAGGTCCATTCCCGAGGCCTTGCCCGATCCCTTCTTGTAGCCCCGATGGGGATCGGAGGCGCCGAGCCAGAAACAAAATGGCGTGTTCTTGTCAGGACGGTCTTCGAGAAATTGGGAGAATCCTTTTCCGTAAATTTTGCCAGCGGGATGGTCTTCCAGGAACTTTCCCTCCAGCTTGCCGGGTCCGAAGGACTTCCGCCACGATCCGGTGTGGTAACCGGCCTTCTTCAAGAGGCGGGCGTAGGACTCCACTTCCTGCGGCAGTGTGCCGTAAAGACTGGCTCCGGCCTTCAAACGCCAGTGCCACTGCCCCGTCATCAGGGAGTTCCGGCAAGGCGTGCAGGACGGCGATGAGACATAGGCATTCCAGAAGAGCGCTCCTTCCTTCGCGATACGATCGAAGGCCGGCGTTTTCACGACTTCATCGTTGCCATAAATCGAGGCATGGGGCGCACCCCAGTCATCGGCGATACAGAAAAGAACATTGGGACGTTCCTCGGCTTGGACGGCTAATGATAGGAGAAACAGGGAAAGAAGGGACCTGAGCATGCGGCGAGAATGTCTCGTAAGTCGGTCGATGCAAAGTAATAGTCGTTTTTGGGTCATGGTTGAACTGTTTGCCGATTTAAGTTGACAGATTTGTCACATCATATTTGCTACGGATTCCCTCAGAGAAAATTTGGGGGATAACCATAATATTATGAAGAAAACCAAGTTAACATCTGCATTTGCCCTCGTTCTCGGAATGTCGGCTGCACACGGTGCGGTGATTTCCTGGGATGCACCCATTGTCAACACGACGGCTGCTGATATTCTGACTACCGGAAGCCTTGTTGTCGCAGTGGACGCCGGAAGTTCTGATAATTCAGTCGTCAACGGTGTGACCTTCGTGCCAGGAGTCACCGGAACGACCCAGCTGGGAAGTGCCGCTGAAGGTACGTTCTGGACGACCGGCGGCGGTGTCAATACCACTGGAGACGCCGGACTGGATGCATTGCTGGATAGTCACAGCTGGCAGGGTGGGACTCCATCGAATGGTTCGTTTGTCATTGAGGGACTGACCATTGGTCAGGCCTACGACGTTCAAATCATTGCCGTGGGTGACACCCGGGGATGCTGTGCTGGAAGGACCCAGAACTTCGGAGGTGACGGCGGCAGCTTTAGTGCCGACCTGCTCCGATCTGATCCGTCTTCGGTGACGGGAACCTTCGTCGCTGATGCGATCACCCAGACCATTGTGGTGAACGGATCGCAAGATGGTGGTATTTCCGGATATCAAGTGCGGACCTCCGCTATCCCCGAGCCAGGTTCGGCCATGCTGCTCCTTCTTGGAGTGGCCGGAGCAGGACTGCGCCGCCGTCGTTAAACGGAGTGTAACCCGTCAAGTGAATCAAACCGCGTTCTCTTTGGGAGGCGCGGTTTTTTCGTGAATGCAAGAGGCGACAGTTCTTGGAAGCCATTGATTTGGTGGTTCGAGTTTTGATTCAATCCAAAACAGTTGGGATGTATCCATGTCGAAGACACCGAAGGACCAAGGGTGGAAGCATTCGGGGATTTCAGCAGCGATAGAGAGGGCTGTAGATTCTCCGGTTGTATCTGCTCTGAGCGGATTGGACAAGGAGCTGGGTGAGTAGAAGGTTGAATGGCGGTTCCTGTCTCGCTTGAACCGGGAGAGTTTGACTCCGCGTCAGCCCATCGATAGTCTGAATGGCACCACGGCAGGAGTAGGGAAAGCAGCGATCAAGGGTAGCCTCGGATGCTTGGTGACATTTGGGATTCTGGCAGTCATCGCTGTCGTGGCCGGAGGACACGCCTATATGGATGCGGGAGGATTGCTTCTGCTTCTGGTCATCGGGGCTGTCATTGGTTTGATTGCGAATTGGATCTACCAGAAAGGAAAGCGCGACGGGGAGTCGTGATCTCCACGCTTCTCGATGGGAGTTTGACTGCTGACTATCGAAAGTTCATATTACGTCGATCGTGAATCGATCTGTCGCTTTGGGATGCCTAGCCCAGCGGAGTTTGCAGGTCGCCGAAATCCCATAATCCAACCCCTCAGAATTTCAATGTCTCACACCATCTCCGGGATCCTCCTCATTCTGGCAGGTTTGTCTTTGTTTCTTTGTGGCCGCCTGAAAAGCGAGGGAAGGATCTATGGCCTCCTCGTGGCCCGGTCTCGGATACTGTGGGGGGACAAGGTTCATGTTTTTCACCAAGTTGCCGGCGTGATGGTCATCGTGTTCGGGGTCTTGGTGGCTGCCGGCGTTTTCCAGCGACTGGATTGAAGATCGCTCCGGTTGCCAAAGTCGAACAGCGCGGGCTGCGAGGTGCTGACGTCGTTGGATAGTTCCGGCCCCGGCAGAGGAGCAGAGGGTGACGACGGGAAGGAGATGAAACAGGGAAGAGGATCCTCGTTTAGCGAAGTTTGTTCAGGGTGTAGGTGGTGGCGCGGGTGGACATCTTGGTGCCGTCTTTGGCGCGGATGGAATCGGCGAGCTCGAGGCCGTAGTTGCGGCCTTCCTTCAGGTCACCGTCGGCAAGCTCGATACTGAGCTTGGTGCCGTCGGGAGAGAGGGTGGTGCTTTGAACATTGATTCCTTTGCGATCCTTCTGGCCGGAGCCGTAGTTGGGTTCGTACGGATAGAAGAAGCTGTGGCCGCTGATCTTGATGTCTTCCGCCGCGGCGGGTTTGGTGAAGGTGATGTCAAAGCCGGTCTTGGTGAGGCGGACGGTCTTCATCTCGAAGGGGAGGGTCTTGCCGTCCCACCTGATGCGTTGTATGCCGAAGGTGGCAGGGCCGACGCTGCCCCAGCCGCGTCCGGTTTGGCCGACCCAGAGCGAACCGTCGGGGTCGAAGGCGAGGCGGATGCAGCCGGACTGCAGGTGTTGGATGAAGTTGATCACCGCGCCCTGGTAAACGCCGTTCACTTCCTCAAGATCGATGCGGAAGATGTTGGAGCGGGTCTGGTCGCCGACGAATAGGTTGCCTTCGAAGGGACCGAATTTTCCGCCGGTGAGGTCGAAGATGGGGTTGCCCGGACTGTTGGCAATTTCGCCATGGGGGATCCAGGCCGCGGGTGGGGTGCGGATCTTTCCGTAGTCCTTCATGCTGATTTCGTTCAGGTCCTTGTTCTGGTAGTTGGGATGGTAGCGCAGCGAAGCGGGGTGGCCGTGGAAGGCGTCCTGCGTGATGTGGAAGAGGGCTGAGGTGGCCACGAAGTCACCTTGGTTGTCAGTGTAGAACAGCTCGTCGTTGCGTGGATCAATGCAGATTCCGGCCGGAGAGCGGAGGCCCCAGGAAATCGTGGAGTAGGTGCCATCGGGAGTGACCTTGAAACTCGTGCCGCGGTGTTTGGCATCGCAGCCCATGATGGCGCCCTTCACGCGGAAACCGTTATCGTTGTGGCCGAGGTTGAGGGTGCCGTAGAGGTTGCCTTTCGAGTCACGGACCGGGCCGTAGGTATACTCGTGGTAGTTTCCAGAGAAGCCCCAGCCGGAAGCAATCTCCATGAAGGCGTCGGCAGTGCCGTCCTTGTTCGTGTCGCTGACGCGAGTGAGCTCGGGGCGCTGGCCGATGATGACGCTGTTGGGGTGTTCGGGATCAATGAGGAGTCCGGTAATCTCGTGCAGGCCGGTGGCAAAGCGCGACCACGATTCGCTGCCCTTGGGGAGGCGCCAGATTTCGCCATAGCGGGTGCCGGCGTAAACCGTGCCGTCCGTGGCGACGTCGAGACCGGTGACATCGAAGCCGGTCTTGGGCGGGTTGGGAATTGTCTCCACCGAGTAACCGGCCGGGAGGAGTTCCGGATTCGCGTGGAGCGTGCCAGCGAGAAGAATGGGAATGAGGAATCGCATTACTCTGATGTTCTGAGGGTGAGGGTGAGGGTGAGTTTGGAAGGAACGCCGGAGAGGTGCAGTTCGTGATCGCGCCAAGTACCGGCCGAGCTGATGCGGATGAGGTCTGCCTTGGGATCGGTGGTGACGATGAGGGGAGATTCATTGGCTTTGTGAAAGGTGAATTCGTGGGTCAGGCCATCTTCACCGGCCTTGCTGATGGTGTGCTCGATTTCCATCGCCCCGTAGCGGTAGAGGAAGGCCGGAGCGCCGTTTACCAGACGGTAGCCTTGGTAGTCGTAATTCGGAGTCTTGTCAGTGGCGGTGAGCTTGAAGGGGAAGCCAGCGAAGCCGCTGGAAAACTTCTCGCCGAGGATCTGGCACATCCCGCCGCCGCGATGAATCCCTCGACCGCGGTCGGGCCCGATGTCGAGGAAGCCACCGGACCAACCGTAGGGGACGAATCCGTTGGCGGCGTCAAAGGCGTAGTTGGTGCCGCCGGGAAGGCCGACCGCAATGGACCGCGGGGAGGTGTCCGGAATGTTGGCGCGCTGCACCACTGGTGACTCGCCGACCTTGAGGTGAAACTCCTCCTCCTTGTGCGGCACGCCGACCCGGCCGGTGCGGTTGAGCTTCACGTGACCAAAGAAGCCGTGCTCGGAGGTGAGGTTGAGTTCGGGATCACCGTCGTGGTTGAAGAACTCGAGGCGCAGCTTCCGTTGTCCGGGCTTTATGCGGTGCGTGCCCTTGCGCTCCTCCCAGGCGTCGTGGAGGCCGTCGTGGTCAATGACCAGCTCGTCGTCCAGGTAGAGCCGCGTGCCGTTGTTCGACTGTATCTTGAAGGGTTGGGCATCCCATTCACGGACCGTGGTGTGGGTGGCTTCGAAGACGAGAGCGAAGTCCTTCTCCCGTTTTGCGGCACGGAGATCGAGAAACTCGCCGGCGATGCGGCCTTCGTAGGCCGGTTTGAGCTGGGAGAAGTCGGGCAGCTTGTCCCAGACGCCTTCGTAATACTTGTAGGTGATGTTGCTGAGCCCGCGTTTGCCGATCACCATTTCGCCCCGCATGACTTGGGCGTGGCCCGGATAAGTGCAGACGAAGGGGTAGCGGTTGATGTCCTCGGGGGCGGTGAATGTGATGGTCTGCGATTCGTGGGGTTTCAGCATGCTGGTGGCGTGCCGGATGAACTCGTGCTCGGGCAGCCAACCCTTTGCTTCTCCTTCCGCGCCGAGTTTGAGGGCGGCCTCGGCGACGCGCATTTCGCTGTCGTGTTGCGGAGCGCAGATGACGAGGTTGTGGGCGAGCTCGTCGGGGTTGGCGAGGGTGAGGTTGATCTTCTCGCCTGGGAAGACATGGAAGCGCGTTTGGTCGAAGGAGAGTTTGCCGGGGACGGCATTGATGAGGATGTCGCGGGTGTTGCCAGCGGCGGTCTTGGGGATTTCGCCACCGGTCGGGCCCTTGGGCAGAACCCAGATGTTGCGGAAGCGGACCGGGTTGCCGTGGTCCTGGAGGTGGAGCGGGCCGAGCGGCCCTTCATCGCCGAGTGGGGCCGCGGTGGTGGGCGTGGGGACTTCGACGTCGTCCTGCACCAACACGCCATTGAGGTAGACCGTCATGCGGGCATTGGCGGTCTTCTTGCTTTCGGCATCGAAACGCGGGGCGGTGAAGTGGACGTCGTAGGTTTGCCAGGTGAGGGGAGGAAGGCACATGTTGAGCTTCGGCTTGGAAGTGCCGTAGATTCCTCCGGTGTTGCCTTCGTTGAGATCGGAGCCAAAGGAATCGAGGACCTGGACTTCGTAGCGGCTCTGCAGATAAACTCCGCTGTTGCCACGACCTTGACCCCGCTCGAGGGGACGGTAGGGAGTGCGAAACTCGAGGTGGAGGTGGTGGTCGCCGAAGGTGAGGTGGCCGATGTTGCCTTCGCAAAGATGGCCGTTGCTGTCGACCCGGGCGTTCTTGAAGGCTCGGGAATCGAGCCCGTCGTAGAGGTAGATCGCATCAATAGGAGGTTCCTGGCCGAGGGTTTTGCTACCGCGCTCGACGCGCTTGAGTTCTCCCTGGTTGTCCGCCCCGGCGGTCTGGCGGCGGACGAGGCCGTCTTCGAGCGTCCAGGTTTCGCCGTTCTCGCCGAAGACCACTTGGTCGTCGTTCCGGGTGGCGCTGTAGCCGCGCTTGGCGAGGTTGCCGCCGGCGCCGGGGAGTCCGCCGTCGTAAAGGCGGGCCTCGAACTTGCCCTGACCCATGGCGATGATCTGAAGTCCGTAGCGTTTTCCATCGATTTCGCCGGCATACTCACCTTGGACGAGGAAGTCGGGATCGTGTTTGGCTGCAGCCTCGGGGGTGAGATAGGTTTGCGGGTATTTGGGATCGACGCCGGGATCAGGAAGACCGTGCTTGGAAGGCGGCTCGCCAGCGGTTTCCTGACCGGGGTTGTTTGGCGTGACCGAGCCGTTGAGTTCCTGGAGAAAGAAGCCGGGGCCGCTCCACTTCACCTCGAGCGATTCGCCGTGGAGGTTTTCGAAGTATTGAAGCTCGAGCGCTCTCTCGCCTTTGGTGAGCTTGATCGTGTTCGTCTTCGGATTGTTTCCACCATGCACGCCGTCGTGGTCGACGATCACCTCGCCATCAATGAGCAGGCGCGTGCCGTCATCGGAGTCGAGGGAGAAGAGATACTCGCCATCGCTTGGAACGAGCAGTTTGGAGCGAAAGCGGAGACCAAAGTGGTTGCGATCGCCCTCGGACTCGAGGACGAAGCGCCCCTCGGGGAGACTGGCGTTCTTGGTCGGTTTCAGCTCATCGAAGTTCGGCAGCTTCTCCCAGACGCCCTTGTAGTGTTCATACTTCAGTTCGCGCAGGCCGGCATCGGGGAGCGGTTCCTGGGCGGGGAGGGTGGAAGTGAGTGCTGCCGCAAGGAGCGTAATGGCAAGAAGGTGAGTTTCAGGATGCATGCGCATTGATCTACCCATTACTGGGGGGATTGCGCTGGTTTTTCAGGCGACAGGGTCTGCCAATGGTTTCTGCTTGGGGTGGCCAGAGTGGAGAGGGTGACAGGGGGGCTTGGAGAGATTGGAGGTGGGAAGAGCACCCATGAGCAAGCTTTGTTGCCGTGGCCGAAGGGGATCTTGAAGTTTGATCCTTTCTATAGCAGGCTGGAGAGTAGCCATGAACCGCCTTTTGACCCCTTTGTTGATTCTCAGCCTGTCGGTTCCGCTGGTCCATGGTGATCCGGCTATTCATTTGAAGCCGGGATTCTATGCGGGAGATGATCCAAGGTTGAAGACCTTGAGTGCTTTGAGAAAGAAGGCAGACCTTCACATCAATCTTTCCTGGTATGCCGGGATTTCGATTGGAGATGAGTCCAATTTGACCTTGAAACAACTCAAGAAGGCTGTGGGGAAAATGGAGAAGAAGGCGTTGGCTTCGGTGATGCTGGAGAAGAACTACACTGACCAGAAGCTTCATTTGGATGTGGAGAAAGTCCTGCTTGAGTCGGGTTTCAAGGCGGTTCTCATCGTGGGGGCCCATTCGAGTGGAATGAATCTTGAGAAGTATTCCGTCCGAAATGGAAAGAAGGAGTCTGGGAAGTCCAAGCCAAGGTCGAAGAAGCACGAAGGTGAGAAGAGTTCTTCCCCCGAGCGGCAATAGTTATCCCATTGATCCAAGTGATACGTTCCTTCCTCATTGATCGCCAGTGGTCTGATGATCCTGGTTGGAAGTTATGTCGCAGGAAATCCGCGTGTGTTGTCGGAGGGAAGTCTTCCCTTGCTGGCGCTTGCCCTGCTGGTCTGGTTCGGAGGGTGTCTTGTTCTCGCTGGGTATCACAAGGTTTCTAGACAAACGAGCAGGGGCAGCGGCGATCACTTGTTGGAGGGTTCTGAAGCAGGTTCGAATCTACCCAGTTGATTCGTTCAGGCCGGGAGCTTCAACTTATGAACTAATGATGAAGACTTTAGTGATAATGATTGGGCTCGTGGCAGCCAGTTTTTCGTACGGTGGTGAATCAGCCCTGACCACGACCTATCAGCCGATGATGGGACTTCGTTCGGGAGGAGTGGTTGTGGTTCCTGTGACTTGTCATCATTGGTATTCCAGTGGTGTTGGATCAGCGGTCGATTTGATTCATTTGAGAAACGTTCCTCCGACGGACAATCCCAAGGGGGCGACGGAGGATTTGAATCTCGCGTCTCGATGCGGATTGAAGTTTTCCACCAATGATCTCGGTTTGAGGGATTCCACTCCCATGATTCTTTTGGATGCTTCGCGGTTCGATGAATCGAAGTTGGCTGGTTACGATAAGGAGGCAACCATCAAGGCCTCACTCGAATGTCTCCGTCGATGTCTCCCGGCAGTGTTGGTCAATACAAAGGTCACTTTGAAGTGCAAGGAGGTCGACAAAGGTTGGCTTTCGAAGATTGTGGATCAATTCAATGCGGCTCCGAGGGGGAAGCCATTCTATAAGAACCTGTGAATTGGCAGATCGGATGGTCTGAACTGAAAGTAACCTGAAGTTCCGCTCATCATGGAACAGCATTTTTGAAAGCCCCGGGCCTTTCTGGTTCTGAGTTCTTTGTTCTTCGGAATCTTCGTTGCCCTACTTTTCTCCTTGCTCTGGTTTGCTGTTCCTTTGCTGAGAGAGTTTCCCCTTGAGGTGTGATTCGCCTCACGTCGTTGGCTTGTTTCTTGGGTTTGTGGTGGGAGTCGACGGAGGGATCTTGTTGAGCAGGGGAAATCTTGTTCATGGAATGGACAAAATTGAGGATTCCCATGAAGTGACTCGCCACCCTGGGAGTGGGCCCTATGATCAAAGGCCATGCGTTTCTTCAGTCGAACACAATCCCTCTGTCGATGGGCTGCGGTGTCATTCCTCCTCATGGCATCATCTGCCGTTGCCAGAACCAACGTGGTCCTGATTCTGACCGATAACCAGAGTTACCATGAGCTTGGTTGCCATGGGCATGAATCGGTCAAGACTCCCCACATCGACAAGTTGGCCGGGGAGAGTGTTGATTTCACCAACTTCCATGCACCGCCTTATTGTTCGCCCAGTCGTGGGCTGATGTTGACGGGGCGCTATGCCCTTCGATTCGGGATCCACAACACTGTGGGAGGCGTTTCGATCCTTCACAAGGACGAGACCACGATTGCCGATCTTTTGGCAAAGGCCGGATATGCCACCGGGATTTTTGGGAAGTGGCATCTGGGGATGTCTTATCCTTACTCACCTCGTTTTCGGGGTTTCCAGGAGACCTTCATTCACGGCGGGGGAGGGATCGGGCAATTGGAGGACTTCTTCGGGAACGATCATCTGGATGCCACCTATTGGGCCAATGGCAGGGAGGTGGCGTCCGAGGGGTTTTCGACCGACGTGCTCTTTTCGCGGGCCCGTGATTTCATCGGCCGGAACAAGGAGAAGCCGTTCTTTTGTTTCATCTCGACTCCGGCCACCCACAAGCCGTGGCAGTCACATCCCGAAGTGGCGAAGCGGATCACGGCCCGGTCCGGGGAGAGCAAGATGCTTCCACTTCTTTCGATGATCGAGAACATCGACGACAATGTAGGCCTCGTGCTGAAGCAGCTGAACGATCTTGGCTTGCGTGACAAGACCTTGGTGATCCTGGCCAGTGACCAGGGGATGACGAATCGCGGGGCTCCGGCGAATTCGCCGGAGAATCCTCCGTCGCGTTCTTTCGACAGCCGGCATCATGTGTTTTGCATGATGCGTTATCCTCCGGTGACGAAGAAGCCCGTTCGTAGCGACGCCCTTGCCGGAATGGTGGACATGGCCCCTACGATTTTGGATTTCTGTGGGGTGAAATCTTCCAGCGAGCTTGATGGGCGAAGCTTGCGACCTCTGTTGGAAGGGGCGAAGCGATGGGCGGACGATCGTGAGTTAATTGTCCAGTGTCCCCGGGGTCGGGAACGAAAGAAGTGGCACAATGCCTCGGTCAAGACCCAGCGATGGCGCTTGGTGGGTGGTGAGAAGTTGTACGATCTGGAGAACGGGGATGCCGAAGTGGCTGCCGATCATCCGGAGGTGATCAAACGACTTGCGACCAGTTATGAAAAGTTCTGGAAGAGTCTTCCTCCAACCGAGGAGGTCTTGAGCAGGCACATCCTCGGGGTGGAAGACACCCGCCTCAACGGGATGGATTGGTATCAAGGAGGATCTCCCTGGAATCCGAGTCACTTCAAGCGTTTGTCCTCCGGAGTTTGGGCGATCGAAGTGGCCAAGGCGGGTCGTTATCGGCTTGAGCTCCGCCACTACCCGCGAGAAGCCGGCAAGGCGATCGGGGCCACTCTGGCGCGGGTGCGGATTGGCGAACAGACGGTGGAGAGCGAGATCAGCAAGGACGCCGATCATGTCATCGTTGAACTTGATTTGAAGCCGGGGAACTATGACTTCGAGGCCACCTTCTCCAATGATGAGAAGAAGTGGGGATCGTACTTCGTGTATGCTTCGCTGTTGAAATAGGGGCGGCAGGTTGAGACGTCGAGAATGGCTCCGACTTCCTCATCATAGAACTGGCATCTCCATGCCGGGCATCGCCATGCTATCGTTCGTTCTTGCCCGGGTATTCATTTCCAGGAAATGACCTCGACCGGGCAGTCTCATCGTATCGAGGAGATCAATGCTTCGATCACGACAATCGATTTCCCGAACAGTCAAAGAATCCCCAGTCTGGCGTCATGAAATGTCCGGCTTTGTCCCTCATCTTATTCTTGCTGGCCTCTCTCATCCCGGCCATGGCCGATGATGATCTTGAGAGGAAGAAGCTAGAGGGATTGTGGAAGGTTGTTGATCTTGAGTTTGAGGGGAAGAAGGCGAACAAGGCTTCGATCTCAAAAATGCGCATCCTGTTCAAAGGAGAGGCGGTATCGGTAACGGGCGAGGAAAAGGACCTTTTCCTTTATCGGGTCGATACCTCCACCAAGCCGAGGGAGATGGATCTCGCGACTCTCAAGGAAGGCTTTCTGGCGATCTACCAATGGGACGGGGAGACCTTGAAACTCTGTTTATCCCAGAAGGAAGGGGAGGAGAGACCAAAGGGTTTCGAGACTCAAGGGACGAAGAATTTCGTGCTGACGATGAGGCGGGATAAGTCTCCTTCGAAAGAGGATGTTGATTAATGTCCGGCTACGATCGCTTTTGACTTCGGCTGGCCCCGGGTGTTAGGAATGGCGCCATGTCGCATGGATATTCTGCCGCGAATCTCCTTTCCAAGTTTGGGGAAGAGGGAGTGAAGCTTGGTGATCTCAAGAAGATGGCCAAGGAGATCAAAAGGGATCATGAGCTGGCGGTGGAGTTGTGGAAGGACGGTGGGTTCCGGCCCCGGATGCTGGCGGTCTTGATCATGGACAAGCGCCTGTTGAGCCAGGAAGTGCTTGATGGATTGGCCCATGATCTAGCGTCGAATGAGCCGGGCGAGAGAGAGCAGATTGCCGATTGGTTGATGGCAAATCAACTGATGAAAGACCGGAAGACCAAGGCATTGCTTGAGGAGTGGGAGAATGAGGATGCCCCTGTTTTAAGAAGATTGTTCTGGTATCATCAGGCCCGCCTTCGTTGGACCGGGCAGACGCCTCCGGACAATTCGGTAGAGTTGTTGGATTCTCTCGAGGCCAAGATGGAAGGGGCGGAGCCGGAGGTCCAATGGGCCATGAATTTTGCCGCCGGGCAGATAGGGATTCACGAGCCGGAGCATCGGTCGCGTTGCTTGGCTCTGGGAGAACGGTTGGGCCTCTACAAGGATGAACCGGTGTCGCGCGGATGTACGCCGAATTACTTACCCGAGTTCATCCGCATCGAAGTGGCCAAGCGCGAGGGATAGAAGGCGGGCCGGAAGCTTGTGTTCTGAGAGGGGAACCTGCATCGTCAAACTAGCTGTCTTCTGCGGCTTTACGACTTCAACCGATTCCACATCATGAAATTGCTCTCATATTCTTTGGCCGTGCTGGCCTTTCTTTGGGTGGCCCAAACGTCCCGTGCGGACGAGAAGCGGTTCGATGACGCCCAGCGATTTCTTTTTCACAGTATTCTCGAAGGTCTCTATGAGGATGGCGTGTCGACCGAAGACGTGGACCGAATTCTGTTAAAGCGCGAGAAAGAGGATTACTTTCATTTCATCCATGCCTGCCCGGTCTGCATGGGGTCGGTGTGGGCCTTTGAGGCTTACCGTCATCGTCCTAAGAATTTTCATTGTGTGAAAGTGGCCGGGTCGACCTTCGGGTGGGGGTTGAAAAAGAAATTACGCGAGGATCTGCATGGTGAGGATGTGGAGAAGCGGTTGGCCGTGATCAACACCTTGATCGGGCGCTGGGTGACCGAAAGAATGGATCGCTTGCGATTGACCGAGGAAGAGCGCGCCAAGTTGGTTGATACCTTGGAAGGGAAGCGTGAACTGGGACTGGCTCGCCTGAAGGAGCTGCGGAATCAATCGAATAATGGTGAGGGGGCGCCGATTTCCATTTTTGCGCCGGCCTATGCTGGAAGAAACCAGCTGGAGTGTGGGGTATGTCGGGCGGCGGTGGGCAAGCCGATGGGATTTGTTGGTGGAAAGAAGGAGGCCGCGGAACAAGAGGGAGAGAAAAAAGGCGGGGAAGAATAGGCGGTCCTCAAAATCGCAAGGTGATGACAGAAGCAAAGTTCGTTTGGGTGGATCTATCGACCTTTGATGTTGGGGAAGCGAAAGGTTTTTACGAAAAGGCGCTGGGGTGGAAGTTCTGGGATGATGGGTCGGGATACCACTATGGATCGGTAGGAGGGATGGACTGCGGGGGTGTTTATGAAATGCCGGCCTTCTTTCAGAAGATCCGGATGCCCTCGTTCTGGATGACCTACATTGCGGTGGAAGATCTGGATGGCGTGGTGGCCCGGGCCCGGGAGGGTGGAGCCAAGGTGGAGTTGGAGGAGGAAAGTCTTGGAGGTCGGATTGCCTTGATCCGCGATCCTGCCGGGGCGGGATTCACCTGTTTCGAGGGGGACTTGCCGGCGGCCCGGCGGGGATTCGAAAAAGAAGGGCAGTGGTGTTGGAGTGAATTGATGGTCTCGGAGATCTCTCTGGTCGAAGAGTTTTACCGTGATGTCTTCGGTTGGACCTTGATGGAGGATTCGCCCGGCCGGTATTTCATTCATGTTCCGTCCGGTGAGCGGATCGGAGCGATCCAGATTGCCGACGAGTCGGTCAAAGGCAGCAAGGAGTTCTGGGCGGTGTATTTTTCGTTCAACGATTTAGAAAAAACGAGGGCACGAGTCGAATCGGCCGGTGGGCAATGGGGTGGAAGTTTCGAGCATGAGTTTGGTCAACAGGGACTGGCCTATGATTCGCAGGGAGCGGCCTTTTTTCTGATGCAGGCGGGTGCTTGACTGGAAGAAATTTGAGAGGTGTAACTTGCTCCCGGCGTTCAAGATTCATGAGAGTCCTGAGATTGGTATTGGCGGGTTGGATGATGACGGTAGGGCTTTCCTCTGCGGAAAATCCCCTTCCGGAGTTTGAGCTCAAGGGGGAGCTTTTGAGTGCCGACAATCTTCGCTGGCTTCCCACTGGAGAGCTGGAACATCCCGGAATCATCAAAACCGAGGGATTGCCCGGGGACACTCTTGGAAAGTATTACTTGTATTATGGCCCGCACAACCATGAGGGGATCGGGCTCGCTTATGCTGATTCCCTCGATGGTCCCTGGAAAGAGTTCAAGGGGAATCCAGTGGTGAAAGGGGTGGCTGCTCCCGATGTCCGTTGGATCGAAGAAAAAAAGAAATTCTTCCTCTGGGGACATGCCAAGAATGCGCAAACCGAGTTGTGGACGAGCGACGATGGTATTCGTTTCGAACATCAGGGGGTTAGCATCAAGGCCTCAACGATCGGGACCAAGAATGCCACTTACACCAGGTGTTATCGGTATCCTCTTGAGAGGTTTGGGAGCAACTATCTCATGCTGTATTCGGGCTATCGTCCCAAGAGTGGGAAGCGGAGTATTTGGCTGGCTCATTCGAAAGATGCGATTCAATGGACACAGCTGGAGACACCATTGGTTGAACCGGTTGAGGGCGAGAATCTCCAACTCTATTGCCCGGCCTTTTTGCGATGGCAGGGGCGGAACTATGTGGTGTATGCAGATGGAACAGGCTGGCGGGGAGGAAACCTGAAGTATGTGGAGGTGGACCCGCATTTTGCGTCTGTCGGAGCCGGAGGAGAACGCCGGCTGCTGCTCGCTCCTCCTGAGGAACTCGCTCATCGTTTGCGTTCCCCGGAGTTTTTATTGGAGGGAGATCTGCTCCATATGATTAGCGGGGGAGGGCGGCATCCGAGGCGAATTGTTCATGCCACCGCACCGGTAGCGGGAGGAAAAACGAAAACAGGGGAGAAAGGGAAAGATTGATCAGAGAGAAGCCAGAATTCCGAGAATCGATTCACGACAGAAGAGGAAACATGGTATTCATTGTGCCATGAAACGACTGACTTTTCTGATGCTCTTTCTCACGGCGGCCCTTGGTTTGGCCAAGCTCCCGGCGGTGTTTACCCAGGAAGCGCGGAGCTGGAATTTTATTCAGGCTGTGGGAGGCATGAAGATCTCGGCCAAGGACAAGCAGTTGTTTGTAGATTGCAACGTGTCCGGGACGAAGACGATCACGGTCAAACCGACTCTGGTGAATTCGGGAATCGGGGTCCGCAAAGTCAAAGTCAGAAGGGATGGCAACAAGCTCATGCTGACGGTCGTGACGAGTGTGATTGGAAAGGATGTGGGGCCGGTGCCCAAGCCGGTGGACCTTTCCTCTCTTCCGGATGGGAGATACCAGGTGGTTTATCTTGATCCCAAGGGGAAGGAGACCGCCCTCGGAAAGATTTCGCTGGAGCTCTTGGAGAAGGGGGAGAAATAAGACTTGGGATTTTCTCCAAGAAATCCTCGGGTCTGGAGTCTCATGGGTATGACCAGAGATCTGCAACGAATGGCCCTGATTGTGGCCGGATTGGCTTTGATGAGCTTTCTGCCCTCGGCTCAGGCCGCTTCGGCTGCCGGAGCCGGAATTGAATTGGACGGGAAGTATGTGGGGGGATACACCACGACGTGGAAGAAGGAATCGAGAGCAGAGCTTCTTCGTAAATTGCCCCGCCACTACCTTTTTCTTGAACGTACTTTCAAAGTCCCCGTTGATCCCAAGAATCCCGACAGGGCGACTCTCAATGGGAAGATCAGGTTGATGACCAAGATCAGAGGGGACCGGGAGGTGATGGCGGAAACCAAGGTCCTCCATCTTGTCCGGATGAAGGGGCGTTGGTATGTCGACGAGAAGTCGTTGGATCGAGCTTTGAAGCCTGCGGGTAAGAAGTAGGACGCGCTGCCAGGGCGTCATTCTTCACAGGAAATTCACCTTCGTCGCATCACGTTTTCATATCGGGCAGCGAGAAGTTGCTCATGAATGATCGCAGTGAGAACGATTGGAGACTTTCAGGAATTGCTTTGATCCCTGCAGTCGTGGGCTTCCTGGCGTTGATGGCGGGAATTGGCTATTGTGTCTTCAATGAATCCGGCCATTCAGGATTCGATCCCAGGATCGGAGGGGTGTTCTTCATCCCGATTCTGACCTTCGCTTTCGTCCTTGAGCGAAAGGGAAAAACGACGGAGGCCTCATTGACCGCCGCCGTGGGCCTCTTGGGAATGGCCTTTGGTTTTTTTGTGCGCGGCTTCGACATCATGCAGCCCTACGAAGTCTGGGTGCGAACGGGGCTTCCGGTGAGGAGTCCGGATTCGCTTTGGTATCTCATGTCGTATGCGGTCTTGTCGATTCTGGTGATGTTGTTGGCGTTTGGAGCCACTCAAAGGAGACCGTGACAGGGGTGATCGATTTGAGATGGCAGGAAGAATCAAGGAAGGTATGATCTTGGCTCAAGATGTCCGAGATTCATAAAATCACCTTTCACGAGATTCCTCCACCCGAAGATCTCCGGGTGATCCGTGAGGGGTATGACCGGGACACCGAAAAGCTGATCGGTGAAGAAGGACGCCGGGAGCCGGCCTTCTTTGTTCGTGATGGTGACGGGGAAGTGGTTGGCGGAATCAGTCAGGACCCCGATTTCAATTTCCTCGAGATTGCTGGAGCGGCTTCCTTCGCGATTGTGAATGACGATGTGATGATGGGTGGCTGATGCGGTGTTGATGGAGTTGCTGACTCCGGCGGCGTTGGCCCGGTTGCCGACTTCCCAAAGGCACATGCCGAGAGCTCCCGCGCCGTCGTCCATAACGATGAATTCGTAGGTGCTGTCTTCCTTGAGGGTGATGTCTCCCGAGCGAAGGTTACCTGCGAGGTTGAACTGGTTTCCGCGGGTGCGGACGTCGAAGCCATCGTTGATTTGGTTGACGTTGAATTCGATGCCATTCTGGGTTTCCCCATACTGGCCGGCGGGGATGGCATCGCTGCGAGTGAGGATCTGCAGAAAGTCGTCGCCTCCGGAGAAGGTCCAACGACCTTTGATGTAGATCCCGCCGAGAGCGGCCGGGTCGTATTGGTCGCGGGTGTAGAGATGGCCTCGTCCGTCGATGCGGACATGACCGTCTTCTTGAACCACCACCGCTCCCCCCTGCGGGATGTTGGTATTGGAGAGCCAGATGACTTTGTTCAGGGGATCGGTTTCAAAATCATCGGTGATGGGAAGAAGAGTGGGAGGGGGGAACGCCGAGCTGTTATTGGGGTCGGTTCCGGCGGAGACTTTAACATCATCGGTGAACTCATCCGAATCAGTATCCGCGAGATTGGGATCGCTACCGGTTTGATTCTCATCAAGGAACGGAAGGTCGGGATTTTCCACTCCGTCGAGGAGGCCGTCGCCATCGGAGTCGGGATTCTTGGGGTCGGTGCCGCGGTTGGTGGCATCTGTCCAGGTGTTGGTGGCGGTTTCAGAGCCATCGAGAGCGCCGTCGTCATCAGAGTCGTCGTCCAGTGGGTCGGTGAGACGGGTGAACTCCTCGAGGTTGGAGGAATTGTCGGAATCGGGATCACCAGAAGGGCCGAAATCCGGGTTGGTTGATCCGTTGTCCAGGTGAGCCCCTGCCCCGAGGTTGGTGATTTCCCAGCTGTCGGTCATGCCATCGGAATCGGTATCGTCGAAGTCGATGGGGCTGACTCCGCTGACCAGTTGATCGATTTGGGCCTGGGTGAGGACTTCCTGGTAGACGACAACGTCATCGATGAGTCCAACAAAGTTGGCTTCTCCGGTTGTGCCATTGAGGTTTCCCTGTCGGGCACCGACCACGAAGTTGCCGCTGCCGTTGGGTCCGATTTTCGAGGTTGGTGAGCCGTCTTGAACTCCGTTGAGATAGATGGTGCCCGTATTGGTGAGGCCATCGTAGGTGAAGGTGACATGGGCCCATTCGGTGGTGTTCAATTGGGTGACACCGTAGTGATCGGCTGACCAATGCGCCTGGTGCGGGCGTCCGTTTTGGCGGAGGCCGTTGTGAATGCCTTGGACGGATTGGCCGAAAAAGAAGCGGTCTCCACTGAGTGATTCGGCCGATGGCAGAATCCAGCATGCCATGGTGTAGCTGAGGTCGTCCTGTTCGGGGAGACCGTCGCGTTTCCCGAGGAGTGAGGGCACGTCGAGACCGGAGACATTGATCATGCCTCTGCCATCAGTGGAGAATTGTCCTGCGCCGGCGGGCGAGGCACCACCGGGTGCTCCGGCAAGGCCAAAGATCACCGATCCATTGACGTCGCCAGTATAGCCGTTGCCGCTGAGGTCAGTGACGGTGAGGGAATCGGCGGGCTCGTCCAAGGGATAATAGAGAAGGGGTTCGGGCAGTTGGGCCGATGAGGCGGCCGTCCCGGTCGCGATCACCGCCAGCCGTGAGCAAGGAACCCGAGCTCCGGCGATCTGGATGATTTTGAGAGAGTGTGTGTGATTGCATTTGGTGGGCAGGAGGGTTGGAAAGCCAAGTTCAAACGAAGTGTTGAGTGAGTCTACGTCTTGCATCAAAGGGGTGAGGACCTAGAGTCGGCTTCGCCATGATCAAAGTCATTCTTCCGGTCGCTCTGCTTGTCTCGTCCTTCGTTTTTGCCGATGAACGTCCTCTTCCCAAGGTGAAGCACATGATCGACACCCATATTCATCTTTACGATACAACCCGGCCGAAGGGAGTGCCGTGGCCGCCGAAGGATGACAAGGTGCTCTACAAACCGCACCTTTCTGCAGAGTTTCACAAGGTTTCCAAACCGTCGGGACTGACCGGCGTCGTGATCGTGGAAGCCAGTGACCGGCCTGAGGACAACCGTTGGGTTCTTGATCTGGTGAAGGGGGATGATTATTTCGTGGGACTCGTGGGCAATGTGGACCCTTATGCCGATGACTTCGCTGCTCAAGTGGCGGAGTTGAAGAAGGATCCGCGCTTTGTCGGTATTCGTGCGCGGAATGGCAGGGAAAAGAAGGCGATTGACTATGAAAATGAGACGTTCATCGCCAGCTTGCGTGAACTGGCAAAACAGAATCTGACAGTTGATCTGTTGGTCAATGGTCAGGGGATCGGGGCCGTGAAGCAGATCGACCAGCTGGCGCGTAAAGTTCCCGAAGTCCACATCGTGGTGGACCATGTCATAGGTTATGATTTTGACGGGAAGGCTCCCCCGAAGGAGTGGGTGGAAGCGGTTGAGAAAATGGCCGAGAACAAGAACGTTTGGGTCAAGGTTTCGGGGCTTTATCAACGGAGTGTGCCTCAGCCCGCTCCGCACAAGTTGGATCACTATAAGAGCGTTCTCGATATCCTTTGGAAGAACCTGGGCTCCGAGCGATTGATTTATGGGAGCAACTGGCCGTGCACCAAGAACAGCGGGGACTATACCAGTTTCGTGAAACTGGTGAACGAGTATTTCTCAGCCAAAGGGCAGGAGGCTTGCGAGCGGTATTTCTGGAAGAACGCCGCGGAAGCCTATCGTTTGAACCTTAAGTAAGGGGAACGACCGGCTACGTTGATTTCGCGGACTCGGTTTCGATTCGAAGGGCGTCTTCCTTGGTGGCGAGCCGGTCTTCGTAGGCCTCGATGGTTTCGGCGGCTTGCAACCGGTCTTCAAGCTCGCTCAACCGTTTGGAAAGTTCTTCGATTTCCACAGAGGAGCCATTGGTGTTGGCAGGCTTGCCGAAAATCCAGACTGCCGAGATGGCAAGGGCTGAGGCGAGAATCACGGTCATCGGCAGATAGATTCCACCATTGACGACCTGACCGAAGATCACGCTGATGGCAAAAGCGCCCACACTGCATCCTGCGATTGCGCCAGTGGCTGCGGTCCTCGGGGCGGAATGGGAATTGGGATCACTCATGATGAAATCATGCTAGAGAATCAGTGGAGAGAAGCGACTACAAGCTGATTGGCGCATTGTAGTTCGAAGGAGGCTTGGAACAAAGAGAATGTGGCCTTGTGGCATCACTTTTTGATTGTGCTCGAGCGTCCAAAAGGTGGATCCGATGAGCGACTGCCTGGAGAGGAGGAATTGATCTTCATTCGGTTCTGGAATAGATCTTGGCTGGGATGAGTATGACAATGGTGGCCTCGCTAAAGACATTTGCCTTGGGACTGCCCGGGACGAAGACCGGAGTGGCGTGCGAGGGGACGGCCTTGGAGCGCGAGACGGTTCAAGTCGGTTCCAAGACCTTTCTCTTCATGGGCGGAGGGGAACTCAAATTAAAGTTGGGGCCGAATCTTGAGGAAGCGCAGAATTGGGCAGATGATGGTTCGGCGGTGAAGACGGGCGGATCGGGTTGGGTGACGGTGATGTTGGAGAAGGCGGATGGGCCATCGAAGAAAGAGTTGGAACGCTGGGTGGGGGAAAGCTTCCGGCTTTTAGCGCCCAAGACCTTGGTCAAGCAACTGGATGAAGCGCTAAGACACTTGAATTGATCGAGATCCTCGAAGACGGGACTCCGGCCCGGGAGATTCCGGAGTTGTCGGTGATTGCCGGGGAGATCCTGGAATACACCGTGACGATGTATCGTGAGAAAGGTTTTGAATCGCCTTGGTTGGCCTATCTTGCGGTAGTCGATGGGAATTGTGTCGGGACCTGTGCCTTCAAGTCTGCTCCGGTGGATGGTCAAGCCGAGATTGCTTATTTCACCTTTCCGGGACGCGAGGGGCAGGGGGTGGCCACCGCGATGGTGGAACGATTGATCGAGCAGAGAACTGCCCACGATCCATCAGTGGTGTTGGTAGCGCAGACTCTTCCAGAGTCCGGGGCTTCCACCCGGGTGCTTGAAAAATCAGGATTCATGCGGACGGGCGAACTGTGTCACTCGAGTGATGGTTTGGTCTGGGAATGGATCTTTGAGGCGCCTGGCAAAGAGAGGCGAGTCCGTGAGTTGCTGGCGGAAGATCTCGCAGAGATCGTCGAGGTGAGAGTGGCGACCTGGCACAATGAGAGTGGAGCTGAGGAACTGGAGTCCATGGGAATTACCATCGACTCGGTGAGCGCGATGTTGGAGGCAGGGAGTCATCGCGGATGGTTATGCCAGGTGGGGGATCGGATTGTCGGATTCGCGATGGGTGATCGTCGGTCAGGTGAGATGTGGGTGGTTGCAGTGTTGGAGGAATTCGAAGGCCGGGGAATCGGGAGGCGACTGCTTGCAGAGGTCGAGTCGTGGTTGGGATCGTGCGGGTGGTCGGAAGTCTGGTTGACGACTGATATGGATGAAAGTTTGAGAGCGGTTGGGTTTTATCGTCATCTCGGATGGACGGACTGGAAGTTCGAGGATGGGGATCGCTTTATGAGAAAAGTGTTGGGATGACCGAAAAGAAAGGAACGACCTGGAAGAAGATCGTCCTGATCGTGGTGGGAGGTTTTCTTCTTCTGGGGGCTGTGGGCTATGGGGGCTCTATGTATCGGGGTTTTGTCGCTATATGATTCCGGCCAGAAACATGGAGCCGACGATGCCGGCCAATGAACAAGTCATTGCCCGCTTGACTCCCAATTATGCGGCACAGCTGAGTCGGAACGAGGTGGTCGTCTTCGAGTTTGAATCGAAAAGGGCCACCGAAGTCGGGGGGCTTACCAGCACCTATGCCATGAGGGTGATTGGATTTCCCGGCGATGAAATCAGGTTTTCTCGGGAGGGCCTGTGGAGCGATGGGGAGGAGTATCTCACTCCTAGTGGGAAAGTGGTTTCAATGGCGACCCTGCCTTCACAGAAATTCGTGGTGCAGGAAGGTGAATACTTCATGATCGGAGATAATCCTCGGGTGTCTCTGGATAGCCGATTTTTCGGCACCGTCAGGGCGAGTGAAATCAAAGGGAAGATTCTCTTTGTGGAGTGAGGAACTATTTTTGAAGTTTTTTGGAATAGAATCGAGTGGGGTTTCTCTTATCGAGCGATGCCCTCCTTCATGGGTTGGCGTCGCTCAAAGCACCTCAACCAACAACAATGAAAAATCGATTCGATGACAAAAATGAAAGGCCTTGTCTTGGGCCTCCTCGCGACGGGCTCCGCCAGTGGAGAAACGATGATCAAGGTCCAGTTTGAAAGCAAGGGGCCGACAGGAAACGCACCGGTCGCCGGGGTGTTTCATGATGGAAGTTTTGGAAACTTCGCAACCGGAAGCGCCGCTTCCGCAGGGCTGGAGACTCTCGCCGAAGTCGGGAATCCCGCTCCTTATCTGGCTGAGGCTGGATTCAATGGCGGGACCAATGGTGCTCCCTTTGCCACAGGAAATACAGTGGACTTCATTGTCACGGTGGACCCGGTCAACACATCGTTCAGCTATGCCTCCATGGTGCCGGCCAGTAACGATTGGTTTATCGGCAACTCTTCTGCGGTCGATGTGTCATCCCTGGTGGGCGGCATGAATGGCACTACGTTGAGCTGGGACGTCACCCGGGTCTACGATGCCGGAACCGAGTTGGAGGATTTTGCCTTCTCGCCTGGAAACGGAATGCTCGGAGTAACCACTCCGGCCGACCTCGCCGGAGGAACAGATCAGAACGGCGTGGTTTCCCTGGTGACCGGACCGGATCCCTTCGCGGCTTTTGCCAATCCCTCGCCAGGATTTGATTCCACCGCGTTTGACTTCACCCAACCGGATACGGTGCTGGGAACATTTACCCTGACGGTGGTCCCCGAACCTTCGACTGCGATGATGGGGCTCTTGGCAATCCTACCCATGCTTCGTCGTCGACGATAGTCTGATGAAATGACGCCACGGCTCCCTGACGAGCGGTCGGGGAGTCGTGTTCTTGTGCCCGCGTGGTGTAAAGGAGAGCGGGATTTGTAGAAGTCAGCGGGAGAGGATGAGGTCATTCTCTACTCATGAAATGTGCTCAGTGTCAGGGCACCAACCTCATCGACAACGTCCGCTTGTGTGAAAATGGAGCGGGGGTTCGGGTATATAGTTATCGTGAGCCGGAGGCCATGATTTTCAAGGGGCCATCTCAGCTTCCATACGAGCCAGGGTGTGCGCTGACTGTGGTGACACGACACTGTATGTCAGCCATCGTGATGCCCGGAAGCTGTCATACGGTGAAGGGTTGCCGGACTATTCCACGGCTCAGGACACAACCACTGCGGAATCGTCCTGATGACTGAGCACGCCGATGTCGGCCACGATGTGGGCTCCGTTGGCGAGAAGAATTTCCTGGGCGTCGTGGAGGTGGTCGGGATGCACGGCGAGCAGAAGACCACCCGAAGTCTGGGCGTCGGCAAGGAGAATTTGTAGTTCCTTGGGAACATCCGAAGCAAAGGTGGTGAATTCCTTGGCGAGCTCGAGGTTCTGGCGCGACCCTCCCGGGACACAACCTTGTTTGATGAATTCGAGAACTTCGTGATCGATGGCAGGCACTGCGTGGGAATCGATGCGCGCGGTGAGATGCGACTCGCGGCACATATGGCTGAGGTGCCCGAGCAGGCCGAAGCCGGTGACGTCGGTTCCGGCGCGGGTCAGTCCGGTGGTGGCCAGGGCGGCTCCGGCGGTATTGAGGGCGGCCATTTCCTTGGCGGCCTTGGCTGCCAGCTCCTCGGAGGCGAGGCCTCGTTTGATGGCGGTGGAAATGATGCCCGTTCCGAGAGGTTTGGTCAGGACCAGATGATCGCCGGCGGTGGCTCCGGCATTTGAAATGACCCGGTGAGGGTTGACCAGTCCGGTGACCGAAAGGCCGTAGAGAGGTTCGGGGTTTTGGACGGTATGACCCCCGGCAAGAGCGCAGTTGGCTTCGGCCACCTTGTCGGCGCCTCCTTTGAGAATCTGGTTGATGGTCTCAAGCGAAAGTAGATCGGTGGGAACGGCCACGATATTCATGGCCGTGACCGGCTTGCCACCCATGGCGTAAACGTCCGAAAGCGAATTGGCGGCCGCGATTTGGCCGAAGAGATAGGGGTCGTCGACGATGGGCGTGAAGAAGTCGAGGGTCTGGACGAGGGCGAGATCGGGGGCGACGCGGTAAACAGCGGCGTCGTCCGAGCTGGCGGAACCAATGAGAAGGTCGGGGTCCTGGATGTTGGTGATGCCACGCAAGACTTGCGTGAGTTCGGCTTGGCCGAGCTTCGAGGCTCACCCTCCGCAAGAGGCCATTTCGGTCAGGCGTTTGATATCTTCGCGACTCATATGGAAAAACGTTAGCCCATCGCAGGAATTTTTAAACCCTTTCCCGGTTTTCAAGAAAGGAAAGTGAGTGTTAGGCTAACGGCACCATGGCGCAGAAACCGGATCCATATTCCCTGGAAGGTGTGAAGAATCGGGAGAAATCCGGGTTCCCGTGGGTGACGATCTTTTTTGCCTTGGGATTCGTCGCCGCGGCTTTGGCGGTAGGGGCGTTGATTCTGACCCCCTATGCCGAGAAGGTGCGTCGCAAGGTTGGGCTGTCAGAAGAGAAACCGGTTCCCGAGCCTCCCGAGCCGAAAGTCATCGTGGAGGAGAAGATCGTGGAAAAAACGGTCGAGAAGACCGTGAAGGTTCCGCCGCCGTTTTACCAGGCAAGGTCGGGCTCCCAGGTTGCCAAGACGTCGAAGGGGTATGACTTCAGGACAACCTTCAAGGAAGAGGAGGGGAAGCTCGCTTCGTCTGAACGGGTGCGGGAAGGAAGCTATGAAGCGGGCATTACCGTGACGGTGAGCCGACCCAAGGCCGCCACCACGTTGGAAGAATTGAAGTCGGTGAACCCCAAGCTGGACAAGATCCTCCCCGGTCTTCCCGAGTTGGTGAAGACGGCCAAGGTGTCCGAATTTTTTGGCAAGCTCTACGAGAACAAGGCGAAGCGATTGAAGTCGAAGGCGTATCAATTGGATGATCTGCTGACGAAGCACAACTACTACGATTGCCAGACGATGCTGGAAATGGAGTTTCCCGGATCGAAGAGAAAAGTGTTTCTCATGCAGGGCGACATGGATGTGGTTTCGGATGGGTCGGATGGAGACCGGCTTCCCACCATGCCAGAGAAGATTGTCAATTCACACTACTATCAACCATTCACGAGCTATGGCTGGAAGAAGACAGGCGATGTCGAGAACCCCATGATTGCGGGTTGGCGGAAGTGGTTGGCGGAAGAACGGGCCAAGCCCGAGCCCAAAGAGTCGGAGATCAAACGCCTGGAGGCCGGGATCGAGGACATGAAGAGGAGGAGTTTTTTGATCGCGGACCACGATCCCTTTATCGTGATTCCCATCGATGTCATCGGCGACCGTGTCAGTCCTTATGGTCCCAATGTCGGAGACTATGTCGTGGTGATTCACGAGGAGAGGATCTTCCCGGCCATTGTGGGTGATGGCGGGCCGACCTTTAAGATTGGCGAGGGGAGTCTGCGCTTGGCCAAGGAGATCAACGAAAAGGCGTCGCCCTACAGTCGGCCGGTCTCTGATGTGAGTGTGACCTACATTGTTTTTCCCCGGACTTCGGGCAAGTGGAAGGCACCGGATTACGACGATTGGCGGGCGGAATGTGAGAAGCTGCTCGGGGAAGTCGGTGGATTGGGGGCGGGATACTCGCTGCATCAGTGGATCAACACCCTGCCGGAGCCGGTGGTCGAGGAAGTGGTTCCCGAACAATAAAAAAGCCGGACTCCAGAAGGAGACCGGCTTTGGAGAACTGAGAGAGGAAGGGCTTACTTCTTCATCTTGAAGATCGAATCATCGATCTCCTTGTTGTGTTCGATGGAGCTAAACTTCATCACCATGTTTTGCGGGCCAGCCTTGATGTTCATGGTGAAGGGGATTTTCACTCCATCGATCTCCTTGTAATCGGAGAGCTTGGTTTCGGCGGTCATTTCGCCTCCGGGACCCACGGCCAGCTTGGTGACGATTTTGGCCAGCAATCCGGTGGACTGATCAAAGAAGAGGGTCTTGGCATTGCTGTCCTTGGACTTGGCTTCCACCACGCTGTAGGTTTTGTCGCCTTCCTTGCTGTCGTCCAGAAGTTTGGCGGAAACGAGGTCTTTGAGGAGTTGATCTTCCATGAACATCGAGGCTCCTTCCTTGGCTTGTGCCAATTCAGGTCCGGCGAGCTTGCGTGCTCCCTGAATGCTGTCCTTGGACCAACCTTCCTTGCCATCGTATCCCTGTTCGACCGTCATGATATCGGGGATGACGGATTTGGAGTAGAAGAAGCTGGGCGCCTTTTGTTTGACTTCGACCGTGAGGGTCATGCCTTGAGCGGGAAGATCCACCTTGCCGATGGAGATCCGCGATTTGATCTTGTCGAGAGCGGCTCGTTCGCCGGTGGCTTTGACGCTCTTTTCGAGAATGGCCTTGGCCTTGGGGTCGATGGTGTCCTCCGCGAACAACGGAGAGGCTGCCATCAGGGCGAAGGAGAGAGGGAGGAGTAACTTGGGAGTCATTGTTTCTTTTTGGTTTTCTGTTTTTTGATCCAGCGGAGCGCTGCTTCGAGATCAGGGTCTTTTCCCTGTTGAAGGACGGCGGGGTCCAGAGGGATGAGATCGTCGGGAGTGACGCCCTGACCTTCGAGATGCACCTTGTCGACGGCTGTCACAAAATCTCCGATGGCGTACTGCAAGCGGTCGCCATTGGGGAGATTGTCTAGAATCGAGGGAAGAACGGCGGCCATGGTGGGGCGGCCGATAATGCGGGCCCGTTTGTGTTCCTGAAGGGCTGCGGCGAAAATTTCGGAAGTCGAGGCGCTGAAGGAATCGACCAAAACGGCAATTGGTCCGAGATAGGCATTTTCCTGGGGGAAGGCGTGAAAGGGGTAGTTGCCACTGGGATTGTTCATGTCGCCAAGATCGAGCTCTTCGTCGATAAGGCGGCCGATAAGGCCGGTGGCCATGATGGCCAGTCCGCCGGGATTGCCCCGCAGGTCGATGATCATTCCATCGGCATTTTCGGAGTTGGCCTGAGCCACCGCCTTGATCAAGCGGGGCATGATGGACGGGACAAAAATGTTGAAATCGATCAACCTCACCTTTTCCTCACCGGGAACAAGGCTAGTGTTGAATTCAACCGGGTGCTCCTGCCCTTGTCCGAGGCTGCCCCATTCGCCTTCGTAGAATCCCGGTCGGAAATTGAAGGGCTTTTTGCGCCCTTTGATGCGGAGAGTGGTTTTCCCATCCTTGGGAGTGGCTGCCAGTTCATAAACCTCGCCCATGGCGTGGTGGAGCACGACACCTTTTGAGTCAGGCTTGATTGAATGGCTTTTGAGGAATTTGGGAACGCCCTTTTTCTCGATTTTCACAATCTCCATTCCGGGGGTGACACCGGCCTTGGCGGCGGGGGAATCTGGAGCTACTTCGAAGACGAGAAGCTTGCCTTTGCTGAAGCGGAGTTCGAGGCCGAGGTAAGCACCATTTTCGTTTTGATCGTCATTTTCTTCGCCGCTTCCAAACACCCCGAAATGGCTGCGGCCGAGCTCGCCGAGCATCTCGTTGAGAATGGTGCGGAGTTCTTCGCGGGACCCGGCCTCTTTGACCTTCCCTTCGTATTGCTCCTTGATCTTCTTCCAATCAACCCCGTTGAAGGTGCGGTCGTAGAAGGACTCGTCCACTTTCTGCCAGACGGCGAGAAAGGTTTTCCGGGCAAGTTCGGGTGAATGCTCTTCGGCTGAAAGAGGCAGCGTGAACAAGCCCGCGGCGAGGATGGTGAGGAATGATTTGGCCATGGATTTCAAGGAGTGGGTCAGGCGAGGCCGGATCGTTCGAGGAGGGCTTCTTGGCCGGGATCGCGTCCCATGAAGGCGCGATAGGACTCATCGACCGGGCGCGAGTTTCCGCGCGCGAGAATTTCGGAGCGGAAGCTCATCCCGGTTTCGGCGTTGAGGACCCCTTCCTTGCGGAAGCGGGTGAAGGCGTCGGCATCGAGAACCTCGGCCCACTTGTAGGAATAGTAACCGGCGGCGTATCCCACGGGCGAAGAAAAGAGGTGGTTGAAGCGACGGGCCATGGAAGGGGAATCGGTGGCCAGTTTCGCTTTGTAGTCGGCCAGGATTTCCCGGTCCACTTCATCCATGTCCCGGTCGAGGTATCGTGCGGAGTTGATGTGAAGTTCGAGGTCCAGCTTGCCGAGAGCGAGTTGTCTCATGAAGGCGGTGGCCGACATGTAGTTGCGCGCGGCCACCATCTTTTCGAAGAGTTCGTCGGGGATGGTTTCGCCGGTCTCGTAGTGCTTCGCGAAGAAGTCGAGGGACCCGCGATCCCAGCAGAAGTTCTCCATGATCTGCGAAGGGAGTTCGACGAAATCCCAAGGGACATTCACTCCGGCAAGTGACTTGATGGCGACATCCGAGAGAAGGTGGTGGAGCAGGTGTCCGAATTCATGGAAGACGGTTTCCACTTCCCGGTGGGTGAGGAGGGCCGGTTTGTCGGAGGTGGGCTTGCTCATGTTCCCGCAGATCAATCCGAGATGTGGGGAACGAGGTGAGGGAAGTCCGGTTTCGAGATAGTTCATCCAGGCTCCGCCGCGTTTCGATTCACGGGGGTGCCAATCGGCGTAGAAGGAGCCGAGGTGTTCACCGGAAGAGGTGTCGTGAATCTCGTAGTAGGTGACTTCGGGATGCCAGGTTTCGGATTCGGCCGGGCTGATGGTGATTCCGAAAAGACGAGAAGTCAGCTGGAAGAGACCGTCCATCACTTGGCCGACGGGGAAGTAGGGGCGCAGGGCTTCGTCATCGAAGTCGTAGAGTTCCTTGCGGCGTTTTTCGGCCCAGTATGAGACATCCCAGGGTTCGAGCGGAGCAACTTCACTGCCGGTCTTCTCCGCTTTGTAGGCCTCCAGTTCTTCCACTTCTTTCCGGAACTGTTCGGCAATCTTGTCGTGGAGGTCTTCGGTGAAACCGAGAGCACCCTGGCCGTCTTTGGCCATGCGGCGATTCAGCACGTGATCGGCGAAGTTGTCATGTCCAAGCAAGGCGGCTTTTTCTTTTCGCAGCTTGAGGATGTCCCAGATTAGTGCGGTGTTGTCGTTGTCGCCCCCGTGCCCGATGGTGCAACCACCTTCCCAGAGCTCTTTGCGCAACGAACTGTCATCGGCATATTGCATGACGGGAAACATGGACGGGTATTGCTGGGTAAAACGCCACTGACCTTCCTTGTCTTTGCCCTTGGCGTCTTCGGCTGCGGAGGCTTTGGCTGAATCAGGGAGCCCGGCGAGGCGGGATTCGTCTTCGATGAAAAGTTCCCACGCGTTGGTTGAATCGAGAACGTTCTCGCCGAACTTCTGGGTGACCTTGGCAAGCTCGCTGTTGATTTCGAACATGCGTTTCTTGGACTCGGGGTCGAGGTCCGCTCCGGCGGATTTGAAGTCATCGCAGGTTTCCTCCACGAAGCGTTTTTGAATCTCAGTGAGAGTCGAGGTGGCTTCAGATTCAGCGAAGGATTTCAGCACGGCCCAGAGTTCGTCATCGAGTGAGATTGAAGAGGAAAATTCCGAAACGACGGGGAGCATTTCATTGAGGGCTTCGCGGAGGTCATCGGAGTTGGCCACGGAATCGAGATGGTTGACCCGCCCCCATGATCGGTCGAGATCTTCGGTGGCGGTTTCGAGTGCGCCGAAGGTGTTTTCGAAAGTTGCTTCTTCGGGAGCCACGGACTTGATGGCGGCAATGTTGGCCTTGCCGTTTTCAATGGCTTGCGTGACGTCGGCGACAATGTGGTCCGGGGTCAGTCCGGACCACTTGATCTGGAAGTCGTCGCAAAGGAAAGGGTGAGAATTACTCATGGGTGGAGACTTAGACGAAGAAAGCGGAAAAAGCAAAGGCCGTCGAAGACGATCTATTCGCAGATGGAAGCTGGACGAGGTGGCGTCGATGACGCAGATAGGGAGGATGATCAACTTGTTGAGGAACGTCGGGATCAGACGGATGGGAATACTGGTGGCGGGATTTGTCCTGACGAGTGGAGGGATGGGCCTCGGAGCTCCCCAGAAAAAGGTGTCCAATCCTGACTTCACCAAGGGAGGGAAGATTCCGGACGGGGCTGCCCATGACTGGGCTCTCGGGGCGACAGGAGCGCGAGGATGGATGTATTTCAACAAAATGGTCACATCGGAAGCCCGCCAAATTGCGGTGACCGAGGTGGCCAAGGGTTCTCCGTCGGAAGGGGTGTTGAAGAAGGGCGATGTCATTCTGGGTGTGGCTGGACGGACATTTTCAAGGGATCCGAGAACAGAGTTCGGGCAGGCCTTGACGAGGGCTGAATCGGAGGCCGGAAAAGGGCGACTGGATCTCATCCGTTGGCGCGAAGGAAAGACCGAGGAGGTCTCGATCACCCTGCCGGTACTTGGTGATTACAGTGTCACCGCTCCCTACGATTGTGAGAAGTCAGCCCGGATTCTGGCGCGGGGATGCGAGGCTCTTGCGAAGAGAATGGAGGACCCGAAGTATAAGCCGAATCCCATTCCCCGTTCCCTGAATGCCCTGGCTTTGTTGGCCAGTGGGGACGAGAAGTATCTTCCTTTGATCAAGCGGGAGGTCGAGTGGGGTCAGGAGTTCGAAGCCGATAGCTTCCAAACCTGGTACTATGGCTACGTCATGTTGCTTCTTTCGGAGTATGCCATTGCCACGGGTGATGGATCGGTCCTGCCGGGCTTGAGGCGCATTGCCCTCGAGTCGGCAAGGGGCCAGAGCATCGTGGGATCCTGGGGGCACAAGTTTGCCGGGCCCGATGGACGGCTTCTTGGATATGGCATGATGAATTCACCGGGGGTGCCGCTCACTACTGCCCTGATCATGGCGAAGAAGGCCGGGGTGCAGGACAAGGAACTGGATGAGGCCATCGAGAAGAGTGCCAAGCTCATCCGTTTTTACATTGGCAAGGGAGCGATTCCCTATGGAGATCACCATCCTTGGATTCAGACCCATGAGGACAATGGGAAGTGCGGGATGGCCGCGGTGATGTTTCATAATCTTGGAGAGGACAATGGCACTGAATTCTTCTCTCGCATGAGTGTGGCCTCTCATGGGCCGGAGCGGGATCTGGGGCACACGGGGAACTACTTCAATATCATCTGGGCGGTCCCCGGTGTCTCCTTGAGCGGGCCTCAGGCGACGGGAGCGTGGATGAAGGAATTCGGGAGTTGGTATTTTGATCTGGCCCGTCAATGGGATGGCACCTTCAAGCATCTGGGACCTCCGCAAGCCAAAAACGACAGCTATGTCCGATGGGATGCCACCGGAGCTTGTTTGTTGTCCTTTGCCATGCCGTTGAAGAAAATTCTTCTCACGGGGAAGGAAGCGAGTCGGATTCCCCAACTGGATGCCCGGGAGTCGAGGAGTCTCATCAACGACGGTCGCGGGTGGTCGAATCTGAATCGCAACAGCGGCTATGATCAGTTGAGTCACGAGGAGTTGATGATGCTGCTTGGCAGTTGGTCGCCGGTGGTCCGGGAACGGGCGGCGATGGCTTTGTCACGTCGCAAGCATGATTGTGTTCCCGACCTGATCGAGCTCCTCGAAGGAACTGATCTCGATGCCCGTATTGGAGCCTGTCAGGGTTTGGTCTTTCAAAAGGGAAAAGGCGCGGCGGCGGTGCCGGCCTTGCGGAAAGCCCTGGGCGCGAAGGATCTCTGGTTGCGGGTCAAGGCGGCGGAAGCCTTGTCGGGAATCGGCAAGGCCGCCATGCCGGCGATTCCCGAGCTGTTAGAACGTCTGGCCCAAGGGCCGACGGAGGAAGATCCGCGGGCGATGGAACAGCGTTATTTGAGCTTCGCGGTCTTCGGGCCAATGTTGAAGAATTCGCTCGAAGGCGTGGACAAAGACCTGTTGCGCAAAGCCATTGTTGCCGGCTTGCAGAATCAGGATGGTCGGGCTCGCTCCTCGGTGGGAGGGATCTATGGCAAGCTCACTTACGATGAGATCAAGCCTTTGCTGCCGGCCATTCACGAGGCGATCGTCACGCCAGCTCCAAGTGGCATCATGTTTGCCAGTGGTGTCCGTCTGTCGGGAGTGGAAGTTTTGGCCAAGCATCGGGTCCGGGAAGGCATGACCCTTTGCCTGGAGATCATGGAGATTCACAAGTGGGGGAAGAAGGCCCGTATCGATCGTAGTTTGAAAATCCTCGGCCAGTATGGTGGGGCCGCGAAAGAGATCCTCCCGGAGATCCGGGAATTGCAGAGAGCCCTGCAGGCTCATCGCGAAGCCCGGATGCTGGCGAAGCAAATCGAGCAGATCGACAAGCTGATCGAGAAGATCGAATCGTCGACTGAAAAGATGGAGTTGCGTTCTCTCCGGTAATCAACCCTTGCGAAGCTGCAGTTAGGCGAGGGCGGCAGCGCGGCCCGAAGGATCTCCGGGAAGTTCTTCGCGAAGAGCGTCGAGCTTTTCGAGAAGCTCGCTGCCGAGACGGTCGGTGATCATGTCTTGATAAGCGGCGGCGTGGTTGGCTTCTCGAATGTCCTTTTGCCAGGGCGCGGTGAAGACGAGATGGAGTTGGCGGTGGAGGTTTTCGCTCCGGAGGGTTTCCCACTCTCCGCCATCGATCCAGATCTCTCCGGTAACGGACCGTTCGATGTGGAAGTCGACTCCGTGTCCCACCTGATAGCGGATCAGGATCGTTCCTGATTCGGGGCAAAGCTTAACCGTGCCGTCGAGCTTCCCTGGCTGGTGTTCCGTCTATTCGGGATCAGGAAGATCCTCGGCATCCGGCAGTGAGTTCTGCCAGCGCCAATAGTTTTCGGCTGGAATCCAATGACCGCCCGAAGCGGGGCAAGCGTAGGCGACAAGTCCTCCTTCCAGAGTGGTTTGTTGAAGAGCGTACTGAGGATCGACGGGACTTTCCATAGCCGGATGTTTCCCGTCGGCCGGAGTTTCGTCAACGCAGGATCACAAAGAGTTCGGGGCAATAAGATCAATCCGCCGGGAAGGGATTGGCGGTGAAGCGGAGTTCGGCTTCGGACATGCCGGGAACCGGGGTGGCAACGTCGGGCGACGACTCGCTGGTTGTGGGCACGAATCGAATCAAGCTCATCGCGATGGCCGACGTGGCGGTGAGAAACACAATCCCCGGAAGGATGATGGATCCCCGGCGTTTGTTGGAGAGTCGCAGAATGCGATCACGAAGAGGGGCATGTCCGGCCATGGCCAGCGAGAGGGCGGGCGTGGAGGCCATGCTGGCGACATCGCACAGGGCATTGGCATAAACCTTGGGGTCAGCCCCGCTTTTGAGCAGGTGGGCATCGCAGGCGTATTCGCATTGAGTCAAGAAGGTGCGGCGCATCCACCAGACGGCGGGATTGAACCAGTGGAGAATGCAGGTGAGCTGAGCGATGAGAGCCATCCAAAGGTCGCGACGCTGTACGTGCCCGAGCTCGTGGAGCAGGGCCATGCGAAGGGTTTCGGGTGGCCACTTTTGCGAAGACATGGGAAGGTAAATGGTGGGGCGCAGCAGGCCGGCGACCACGGGGGATTGGAGATCAGGATGCAGGCGAAGCCGAACCTTCCGGGTGACCTTGAGTTGGGCGAGCGTTTCTTCGAATTCAGAGGACTGATCCAACGGGAGTGATTGCTGGCGCCATTGCTTCATGGCGCGGACATCGCGCAAGCTGCGAAAGGCAAAGAAGAGGCAACCCAGCAGCCAGAAAGCGGGGAGAATCCAGGAGCTGGTAGAAGTACCGGAGATCGGCGAGCCGTCGGTGGAATGAGCGACGGTGACCGCGATTTTGGGCGCGAAGCTCAGCAACGGAAGAACCAGCAACAGCAGGAGAGCTGCCACCGTGATGCGGGGATCACTGGCGGGATTCCGACGCGCAGTCACCCACAGCGCGGAGGCTGCGAGGAGGGAGAAGATGAGCGAAGGAACAAGCATGAGATCTTATTTGATGAGTTTGCGGATCTCCTCGATTTCGGCTTCGGTGAGCTGTTGGTCGTTGGGATCGAGAAGCGCGGCGACGAGATTTTCAGGTTTCCCTTTGAAGAAGGTGCCGAGGAGGTTTCTCAGCGCGGTGCGTTTGGCTTTCTTGGCGTTAATAAGAGGACTATAGAGATAGCGTCGCCCTTCCTTGGAATGTTTCACCATGTCCTTGTTTTCCAGGGTGGCAAGGAGGGCGCGGACCGCCGAGTAGGAAGGTGGATCCGGGAGTTCGTTCTGGACATCCTGGGCGGTCGCTTCGCCCAGACGGTAAAGAATATCCAGGATCTGGCGTTCGCGACGGGAAAGCTCTCCTTTTTCGAGACGGTTCATGGCAGGGACGCTAGCATATGCTGGAAAAGCTGCAATGGAAATGTTGGAAAATCAGCACTGAATGATGGCGATTGAAATCGTGAGGGTGAAGGGGTAGGGATGGGAGTGATTTCGTTGGGAGGAGGCAATTCGTTTGGGGACGAAATGAGGATGGTGTTTTCGGAGACGGGATTGTTGTCGAAGTCGCCGGACTTCGAGTATCGGGCCGAGCAGCAGGAGATGGCGGGAGAGGTTGCGCAGGCTTTGGAAGAGGAGCGTAGTCTGGTGGTGGAAGCGGGAACGGGTGTGGGCAAGTCGTTGGCATATCTGATCCCTGCGGTGGAGTTTGCCCTGCGCGAGGGGAAGAAGGCGGTGATCTCGACGCATACCATCAACTTGCAGGAGCAATTGATGGGGAAGGATCTTCCCATCGTGCAGAAGTTGCTGCCGGAGCCCTTCGATGCAGCCCTGTTGAAGGGGCGGCAGAATTATCTCTGTCCGCTGAGGTTGCGTCGGGCCATGGACAATGGAGGTGACTTGTTTACCTCGAGTGAACAGGAGGAGCTGATGGAGATCTGGAAATGGGCCGAGGCCACGAGGGACGGGACCCGTAGTGATCTGGATTTCGAACCCTCCGCCAAGGTATGGTTGCAGGTTTGCAGCGAGGCTCATTCCTGCACGCAGCGGACCTGTGGTCCGAGGGGCAATTGCTTTTTTCAGGAAGCCAGAAAGCGAGCTCAGAGTGCGCGGGTATTGGTGGTGAATCACAGCCTGTTTTTTTCGCTGCTCAATCCGGAAGAGGAAATGCTCGAGAATGAATCGGGCTTCTTGGTGCCCAACGACTTCGTCATTTTCGACGAGGCTCACACCTTGGAAGCGGTGGCGGCGAAGTCGCTGGGATTGCGATTGAGCCAGGCCGGCCTGCGCTTCGACTTGCAGCGCCTCTATCATCCTCGGACCAAGAAGGGGCTCTTGAAGTATGCCAAAGCCGAGCGGGCGATGGAGTGGACGGAGAAGTTGCTCAACGAAGCCGATGACTTTTTTGAGAACGTCGGAGAGGCTGTCACGTTCGGGGATTGGGGAAAGGAATGCCGTGTCCGTCAGCCCGAGTTGGTCGAGAACACGTTGGCTGGTCCCTTGCGTGAGTGCTGGGGAGCGATCGAAGAGGTGGCGGAAGAGACCGAGGATGATTCCCGCAAGAACGAATTGATGGATGCGGCCCAACGTTTGCGCGAAATGCACGGGGGCTTGAAGATGTTTCTCGATCAGGAGGACGGCGGAAGCGTTTACTGGGTCGAAAAGGCGGGGTTCGAAGGAACCGCCTATATTTTAAATGCCGCGCCCATCAACGTTGCCGACCGCTTGAGGTCTCTTTTGTTCGGTCCCGACAAATCATGCATTGCCACCAGCGCCACCTTGGGAACGGGAGACGAACAGCTGCGATATTTTCGGGAACGGGTGGGAGCCGGACATGTGCCGGCGGTCAAAATCGGCAGTCCTTTCGATTACCAGAAGCAGATGGCGATCTACGTCATCAAGTCGATGCCTGATCCCCGCGATGACGATTACGAAAAGATGCTCATCCATTGGATCGAGCGGGTGCTCATCAAGACCGAGGGAAAGGCATTTGTCTTGTTCACCAGTCATCGCCTTTTGCGTTCGGTGGCGGAGGAGATGGAGGAGTTCTTCGAGGACCGTGGATGGACCTTGCTGGCGCAGGGAATGGGAATGCAGCGCCAGAAGATGGTGGAGAAGTTTCGCGAGGATGTGCACAGCGTGCTCTTTGGCACCGAGAGCTTCTGGGCCGGGGTCGACGTCCCGGGCGAGGCCTTGAGTAATGTCATCATCACCCGGCTCCCTTTCGGGGTGCCCGATCATCCGCTGACCGCGGCCCGACTGGAAGAGATCGAAGCGGAGGGAGGGAATCCTTTCATGGAATATTCCGTGCCCGAGGCTGTCATCAAATTGCGTCAAGGGGTGGGCCGGCTCATTCGCACCAAAAAAGACGAAGGAATGGTGGTCATCCTGGATAACCGGGTGGTGACCAAGCGCTATGGCAAATCCTTTCTGGCCGCCCTTCCGCCGGCTCCCGTGAAAATCGTCTCCTAAACCGAGAGAGCCTGCTGCAGTAGTCCGGCGGGCCACTGGTTGGGGGCCGTCGGAGTCGCTCCCAGAAAACCGTAGTTCAACAGGGAACCGGCCTTTGCCATCAGGGGGCGGGCAGCCGCTCCCAGGGGGCCCATCCCCATGAGCGATAGAGGAAGGTCGGGAATCGCGTCGAAAAGGTCGAGATGGCGGCGGATGCAATCCGCAGAGGTGGCCATCAGGGCGAATTTGTGGAGGTCGGCTTTTTCATTGAGCTTACCCCTCAAGTCGCCGGCGTTCGGAGTGGCCGAAAAATCGTGATAGGAGCCAACCAGAATGACCTCCTCGTCCCTGGCCGCCGAGACGATGTCATCGAGAGCATCGAAATCACGTAGTTCGATGTCGATGGCGGAGGCCATCGGAAGAAATTCGCGATAGGCCCGGGCACGGTCGCCGAGGTCCCAGTCGGATTGTCCGCCTTCGGCCTTGCCTCTCGCCGTGATCAGCAGGGGGAGGGGACAGGTTCGGGCGAAGGAAAGGACGTCCTCTCCCGTTCCCAGCGAGTCGAGCCGGAGCTCCACCACGTCACATCCAGTCAGGTCCGACTGGAAGGCTGAGGAATCAGCGATGGCTCCGACAGTCAATGGCTTGCGGGCCTCGAGAGTTTCCCTGAGGGTCTGGCGGGGAGTCATGGCGGGAGAATGTCGTGACCTCTCCCTGCTTGTCAAAAGCCTTCGCGGGGAAATCGCCAACGTTGTCAATGGCTAAAAAATATCAGCCAATTGTCACTTTTTTCCTAGCCGCCCCCCGCCTTGGTTTCCTAGCTTCGGTGAAGTTACGGTTTATCACACTTATAGCCATGCAGACCACATTCAGAAACCTTCTCACCGCCGCTTGTTCTTTGGCCCTGAGCGGAAGTGCCTTCGCACAACTCGAGTTGAGCAAGCAGAACGCCTTCGACGTCGGCAAGCCGGATTTCGATAACCTCCAGTCGCCTGACGTTCCCACGGGTAACAGCAAGAAGTTCTCGCCCAAGGATTGGCTCGAGTGCGAGGTCAAGATCAAGGTCAAGAAGCTGGGCACCACCCCGGATGACAAGTATCTCGATCAGTTCAAAGTCAACTGGTATGTCGTGGTGAAGGGACAGGATGGCAAGGGTTACATGATGACCAAAACCATCACCCATGTGAACCTGCCCATCGACGAGGAGGTTCTGGTTTCCGTCTACCTTTCTCCAAATTCCCTCCGCCGAATCACCGGCAAGGTCCGTGCCGGCAAAGGAGATCTCGAAGCCATTGGCGGTGAGATCGAATACGGCGGCGAGATGGTTGGATTCTTTAGCCACGGCGAGCGAGCCGGATGGTGGCGCAAGGAGCTCAAAAACATCGAGCGCACCGAAAAGTTCCCCCTCCTCGACAAGTCGCAGACCCCGTTCGCGCCTCTTTGGTACGATCGCTACGCTGAGATTCTGCCGAAAAACGCCAACTAACGATCCTTCTTTCCTCCCGTCGGGGAGGGCAGCCTGAGGAGCTGATTTCTATAGGGTTCCGGCCTCGTGAAACCCCCCGGAGCCTTCTTGACAACTTGTTTTTGAAAGCACTTAACACAAACTACCATGGCTGACCAACAGTCGATCATCGCACTCAACATTGGCTCCCAGCGTATCGCGATGGGGGTCTTCTCACCGACCAAATCGGGTCTGACTCTGAAAAAATACGGAGCGACCAGCATTCTGGCCGATCCTGCCACCGAGGCCGCCCGCGTTCCCCAGATTCAGCTGGCGATCAAGGAGCTGGCGCAGAGCCTAAAAGTCGGAAGCCAGAAGGCCGTCTACGCTCTTTCCGGACAATCGGTTTTCGTTCGCTTCGTCAAGCTGCCTCCCCTCGAAGCCGAGGACATGGGTGAGCTGGTGAAGTTTGAAGCCCAGCAGAACGTTCCTTTCCCCATCGATGAAGTGGTCTGGGACTGGGAAAAGCTCGAGACCGAAGGAATCGACAACGAAGTCGTTCTCGTGGCCATCAAGTCGGATTCGCTCAATGATCTCAACTCGGTGGTGTCCGAGACCGGACTGGGAACCCAGTTGGTCGACTGTGCGCCGGTGGCCCTTTACAACGCCTACCGTTACAACTACCCCGAGGCCACGGAGTGCGCTCTCCTTCTCGATGTCGGAGCCAAGACCTCCAACCTCATCTACGCCGACGGCAGCAAGTTTTTCACCCGAGGGGTTTCCATTGGTGGAGCTGTTCTGACCAGCGCGATTGCCAAGGAATACAACGTCTCCTTCGCTGAGGCTGAAAACAGCAAGCTGACCTCCGGTCTGGTGACCCTTGGGGGAGGCCACGCCGGCCAGCTCGACGAAGCCACCGCGGCCATGGGTACGGTGATTCGTAATGCCCTCGGACGTCTCACGGCCGAGATTCAGCGGACCAACACTCTCTTCCGCAGCCAGCAGGGCGGACGGGCTCCCGAGAAGATCCTTCTCGCCGGTGGCACCGCCAATCTTCCTTACCTCCGGGAATTCCTCCAGGAGAAGCTCAACCTCCCGGTGGAAACCTTCAATCCCCTCCAGCGGATTTCCGTGGGCAAGGGCGTGGATGTCGATGCCCTCGCCCGCGAAGCCCATCAAATGGGTGAGCTCGTCGGTTTGGGACTCCGGGCTGCCGAAAAGTCCGCCATCAAGATCGATCTCGTTCCCGATGCGGTGCAGGCCGAGCGCGATATCAACCGTCGCAAGCCCATTCTCATCGCTGCAGCGGCCCTCTTCCTCGGGGGACTGGGCGCCTGGGCCGGACTCAAGGCCCTTTCGGTGAACGATGCCAAGATGCACCTCAAGGATCTTGAAGGAGAGTCGGTGACCCTCGGGCCGCCGGCCAACAAGATCGAGCGCCTTCTCAAGCAGGAGGAAGAAACCGGAAAGATGATCAAGGCCTATGCCAAGGCCGAGGAGAATCGCCTCCGGATCGTCAATCAATGGAATTTCATCGCCAAGCACTTCGTGAGTGAGGTTGCCTGGATTACCGATTTCGAACCGCGCACCAACTTCAGCATGGATGGCGGCGGTTCCAGCGAGCCGGTGATCGATGAAAGCTTCTCCACCAATCCTTACGGAAAGTCCTCGATCATGAACGAGGTGACCTCGGCCGACAGTGTCATTCTGCGTGGTCTTCACCTCAACAAGCAGAACGAAGTGACCAACCTGGTGAAGACCCTCCGTCTCTCACCGGCCCTCAACTTCAAGTTCAACGACAAGGAGATTCCGGATAGTTCCATCATCAAGACGAACCAGGCCGCTGCCGAGGAGGGTTTTTATGCCGCTCCCTTCGAGCTCCTGATTCCTCTCAACAATCAAATTCAAGTTAAGTAAACACCTTTCAGACAATTCATTATGACTTGGTTCAAAGAAAACAAGTTCCTCGGAGGTCTCATCGTGGTGACGGGCCTTTTGGCTGCCGTGATCATCTACATGGGTCTCCAGTTCAGCTCCTCGCTTGAGGAAACCCTCGAGGAGGTCGCCACGGCCGAAGCAAAAGACCGGAAGTGGAGAAACCTCGATCCGTTTCCCACTCCCACAAGTGCCGAAGCCAAGAAGGACAGCCTCAAGACTCTCCTGACGGACGCCAAAGCCACCCAGGAGGTGATCCTCGCCTTCCGTCCTGAGAGTGTGGACAACATTCCACTGACCGAATTCTCGGCCGGCCTCGAAAAGTCGGTGGCCGAGATCCGGGACCTCTTCGATGGGCAAAACGCCTTGCCTGAGCGCTTCAATCTCGGATTCGAGACCTACGCCTCAAGTCCTCCCAAGGAAAGTGCCACTGGTGTCTTGAACTACCAGCGCGGAGCCCTCGACTGGCTCTTCCGTGAGCTCGACGCCGCCGGCATCAAGCAGGTCGTCAACCTTCACCGTGAGAAGCTTCCCGCCGAAAGCGGGGTGGATTGGAACGACGAGCGGGCCATGAAGCAGTTTGCAAATGCCAATCGCTCCCGTAGCAGCAGCTCGAAGGACAGAAAGTCGCGGGGACGTCGTTCCGCCAAGGCCGAAGTCCTGCCCGAAGTGGCTCATCGCATGCCTTTCGAGATCACCTTCAAGGGACCCGAGCCGACTGTTCGCAAGTTCCTCACCAGCGTGGCCAATTCCGACCAGTATTTCATCGAGGCTCGCGTGGCCCGGGTGAAGAACGAGGCTCCCATTCCTGAAAAGCCCCGCGGGGCCAGTGAAAAGAAGGAAGGGGACGACTCGGCGGCCTTTGGTCCCATCGAAGGAGACGAGCCCGAGGAAGGTGCGCCCTCCTCCCAGATTCTCAACCGGATTTCCGGTGGTGAGGACCTGACTGTTTTCCTGCGTGCCGAAATCCTGCTCTTCAAGGATAGCGCCAAGTTTGCGGAAGTGAAATAACTCCAACTCACAACACACAATGTCCTGGATTAAAGAAAATTATCATATCGCCGCCCTCGGAGGCGGAGTCCTCGTCCTTGCCGGGCTGGGGTACACCGCCTACGCCGCCAAGCAGGAAGTGAACGAAGGCTTTGCCACTCCGGTCGACGGAAGAGGGAAGACCACCACTGTCGCCAATGGCGACATTCTGAGCACGTTGGATGACTCGCTGAAGACGGAGAACCCTGTGGTGATTTCCACGACTCCGACCAATCGTCCGGTTCAGCTGTTTTCGAGTGTCGATCTCTTCATCGAAGACGGGAAACCCAACGAGCTGAAGGATCTCCTCACGATGAAGGATAACGTTCATCCTCCCATTCCCAACAAGTGGTGGGTCGACAACATGCTCGATCCGACTTGGTCTGATTCTCCACAGCGGGACAAGGACGGGGATGGATTCTCCAATTTGGAGGAATTCGAGGCCAATACCGATCCCAACGACGAGAAGAGTTTCGGTGATCTCATCACCAAGCTCAGAGTGGCTGAAGTGAAATCCACGATCTGGCGTCTTGAGTTCAACTCGGTCCTCGGAAACGGTTTTCAGCTCAATCTTCTCTTCAAAGAGCCCGGTGGTCCGGTGCAGAACAACCGCATGGGTGCCAACGATGCCATCAATCCCGGAGATCTGTTCTTCAAGGAAGGGGTCGGCAAGGACCGCTTCAAGCTCCTTAAGGTCGAGCCTCGCAAGATGAAGACATCGACAGGGGAGAAGGATGTGCCTTTCGCTTTTGTTGAAGATCAACTTGAGAACAAGAAGGGTGATGTCTATGAGCTGCAGTTCGGGATGAAGCAGGGAGAATTGCTCAAGAGCACCCGCTATGACCACACTGTGGTCTTCTATCTCGATGCCATCGGAGAGTCCGGAAACAAGTTCGAGGTGGTCGAAAATGGCACCTTTGCCCTTCCTTCAAGTGGCTCCGAAAAAAGCTACAAACTGACCGAAGTGAAGCTTGGTGCTGACAATCAGCCCGAATCCGTGGTGGTTGAAGGACCAAACGGACCAGTCGAAATCCCCGTAGAATAAAGGAAAACACTCAAACGGGTCAGGAAAAATTTAGAAATTTAAAGGTTTCTGAAAAAAAGCTTCCCAGACCCCCCACTAATCAACGAATATTCAACCAGATCATGCAGAAAAGACACACACACCTTACCCATCGCACAATGTTTGCCCTCGCGGCGCTCGTTGTGTCCCCCGTCGCTATCGCCGAGGAGGGATATGGAGACGGTCTTGCGCAGCAGGAGATGATCCGACGTCAACAAAACGTCATCACCTCCGATGAGCTTCGCGACGAAGGCCGTAAAGCATACGCGGAAGGGGATTATGAGACGGCCGTCTCCAAGTATCGTGCCGCTCTCGACATTCTCCCTTACGGAACCGCCACCGCCGATCGCCGTCAGGTTCTCAATGACCACCTGCAGGACGGATCGCTGGCGCTGTCCCAAACATACCGCCGGACCGGAAAGTATGAGGAAGCCCGCGAGCTTCTGACTGCTGTCGATAAGGCCGACCCTGGTAACATGGTTGCCAAGAAGGGACTCGAGTATCTCGACGATCCCATTCGGACCAACCAAGCCCTTGATTACGCCCATACTCAGGACGTCGACAAGGTTCGCCGCCATCTTTACACCGGTGAAGGTTTCTACGATCTTGGCCGCTACGACAAAGCGGAAGAGGAATTCAAGCAGATCCTTCGCATTGACCCATACAACAAAGCTGCCCGCCGTTGGCTGGAGCGTTGTGCTGCCATCAAGTCCGACTATTACCGCTCTGCATACGATCACACTCGTGCGGAAATGCTCGCTCAGGTGGACGCAGCCTGGGAGCTGGCCATTCCACCTCTGGTGTCGGTCGGCCCTGGCCCTGGCCCCGGACCCATCATCGCGGGTGGAGAAGCTTCCATTGCCGGCAAGCTGAACACCATCATCATCCCTGAGATCAGCCTCAACAACTCCACCGTGGAAGAAGCGGTGGAATTCCTCCGCCTTCGTTCGGTGGAGCTTGATCCTGAAGGAACCGGCATCAACTTCGTGGTGCGCACTCCGAAGGTGGTTGGTGAAAGTGGTGAAGACCTTGGTGACGGGGGAGACCTCGGCGCAGCTGACGATGCCCTTGGCACCGGAGCTAATCCTAACGCCATTCTCATCAAGCAGCTCAACCTCAAGAACGTCCCGCTTCGTGTGGCTCTCCAGTATATCTGTGAAGAAGCCAACCTCCGCTACAAGGTGGATGAGTTCGCGGTGACTTTGCTTTCCCTCGGTGACGAAGACGAGGCTGACATCGTGCAGCGTCGTTGGACCGTTCCTCCGACCTTTGAGACTTTCCTGAACACCACCGGTGGTGGTGGAGACGGCGGACCAGCTGAGATCGATCCATTCGGTGGAGGCGGTGGTGACGACGACGGGGGCATCGCTCCACGTCTTGGCATTGTCGATCTCCTCAAGAACGCCGGTGTATCCTTCGGTCCTAACGCTTCGGCTACTCTTCTGTCTGCTTCTAGCACGCTCATCGTGCGGAACACTCCGACCCAGCTCGAAGTGATCGACGGAATCGTGAAGGCCGCCCAGAACAATACCCCTCGCCAGATCCGGGTCACCACGAAGTTCGTGGAAATCAACCAGGAGAACAACGAGGAACTTGGATTTGACTGGATCGCCACTCCGTTTGGCTTCGGTAGTAACTACTTCTTCGGTGGTGGCACCGTGGGAAGCGGAAGCACCCGGACCAACCAGGACTTCATCAGCCCTGTTGACCGCGTCAACATCCCGGGGATCCCGGCCAACCCTGCTCAGGCCGTTTCGGGAATCGTGACTGCCGGTAACCGTAGTGGTGCCGCCGCGATCGACCGTAACAGCATCGATGCCATCCTGAACAACCCACAGCGGACTGCCCAGCAGGCCAACGTGGCTCCCGGTATCCTTTCCCTTACCGGTCTCTTCAGCAGTGGTCAGGTTCAAATGATCATGCGCGGTCTTTCCCAGAAGAAAGGCGCCGACATCATGACCGCACCAAGTGTGGTGGCTCTGCCCGGACAAAGTGCAACGATCGAGATCATTCGTGAGTTTATCTACCCAACCGAATACGAACCCCCCGAACTCCCCAACCAGGTTGGCGGTAACATCGGTGGAGGTATCGGTGGTGGCCTCGTCGGTGGTGGCGGTGGTGGCGGGTTCCCCGTGACCCCGGCAACTCCTTCGGCCTTCGACACCAAGAACACTGGTGTGACACTCGAGGTGGAAGCCCAGATCGATGCCAACGACAGCATCATTGAGCTTCGCTTCACGCCGACCATCGTTGAATTCGAAGGTTTCGTGAACTACGGTAGCCCGATTACCGCTCCGGCAACGGACGCCCTTGGAAACCCTGTGCAGATCGTGATCACCGAAAACCGCATCGAGATGCCCGTCTTCTCGGTCCGCAGCGTGAAAACCGGTCTTACCATCTATGACGGCTACACCGTGGCTGTGGGTGGTTTGATGCGCGAGGATGTCCAGAGCGTGGAAGACAAGGTGCCCATTCTTGGTGATCTGCCTCTCGTCGGACGTTTGTTCCAGACCAAGGCTGAGAACCACATCAAGAGTAACCTGATTATCTTCGTGACTGCTGAGATCATCGACGCCACAGGCCGTCGGGTGAACAGCGGAGGTGAGGCAGCAACTGGTGCCATCCCCGACATCGGAGCTGGTGATACCGGAGTTCTCCCGACTCTCGACCAGTAATCATCTTGAATCCTTTCAAAAGCGGGATCTGCCAGTCAGATCCCGCTTTTTTTGTGATCAGATTAGGCGTATTTTTCGAGGCGACGTGAGGGTGATGGCGTTAACAGGTGGGATTGCCACCGGGAAATCGACAGCGGTGAAAATCCTGCGCGAGCTCGACGAGGGGGTTCGGATTTTTGATTGCGACGAGTCCGTGCAGGTCTTGTTGAAAAGTGGTGAAGTGCTTGAAGAGATTTCGGAAGCTCTCGGAAGCCCGGTCATGGATGAGAAGGGAGAGTTGAACCGGGAGGTCTTGAGGTCGTTGGTCTTTGATCAGCCGGAGCAGCGAAAAAAACTGGAGCAGGTCCTCCATCCCAAGGTGCGAAAGGAATGTCTTGTGAAACGGGATGAATTTCGTAGTAATCCCCGCACGACGCTGTTTGTCGCTGATGTTCCGCTGCTTTTTGAGAGCGGATTTCACTTCGGTCAGGAGCTCAGTCTGGTGGTGGCCACTTCGAGTGCCACCCAGCGGGTTCGCTTGAAAGCCCGGAGTCATTTCGAAGACAGGATGATCACATCGATCCTTCAAGCGCAGCTTCCCATCATGGAGAAGGTCGCACGAGGGGACGTCGTTTTCTGGAACGAGGGGCCGCCGTCCATTTTGCGACGTCAGCTTCAAAGATTCCTGACCTCACTTTTGATATCATGAGCGAAGAGCAAGAGCCGATTGAATCCAGTTCTCCCGAAGAGGAGGCTGCCGAGAAGCCCCCCGTTAAGAAGGCTGGGAAGAAGGCGACCAAGAAGGTGGCAAAAAAGGCTGCGAAGAAAGCGACCAAGAAGGCTGCCAAAAAAGCGGCCAAAAAAGCGACCAAGAAGTCCTCAAAGAAGGCAGCCAAAAAGGTCGAGTCAGTGACCGAGTCACCTGAGCTGGAATTGGGACTGGAAGCGGAGAGTGATTCCGGTGAATTGGATGCGGTCGCGGAAGCTGCGGCAGCTGAATTGGCGGCGGCCAGGGCTGCCGAGGCGGCAGCGAAAGCGGCGGCAGAAGCGATGGCAGCGGTCGAGGCCGCCAAGGCCAAGCTGGCGGCGGCCAAGGAGGCTAAAAAGACGGCCAAAGTAGAGGCGGCCGAAAAAGAGGTTGAGGAAGATTTGGTGTCGACTGCCGAAGAGGTTTCTTCGGAAACCAAGGAGGTTCCGGAAGCAGACGTCGAGGAAGCAGTCGAGACTGAGATTGTCGCCAAGCTGGTGGATGACGAGGGGAAAACGGCTGAGGAGGACAAGGCTCCGGCGGAGGAGAAGAAAGAGCGACCGAAAAAGGAGACTCCGCCACCACCACCTCCGCCCGAAGTGCCGGATGAGATTGATCTCAATGGATTTCGGGAGGAGCCGATGTCGGTTCTTTACGACGAAGCAGAGAGATTGCCGGTTCGTATTCCCAATCAAGTGACCTGCGCCCATTTGGCTTTCACCATTTTGTCCTGTTATGCCAAATATGGCACAAGGGTTGTCGGTGAGGGGGTTGTGGAGTTTTCCAAGGGGAAATTCGGTATGCTGAGGGACGAACTGAGAAGTTTTCGTCCGTCGCCCGATGATCTCTATGTTCCTGCTGAAATTATGGAGCAGTATGATTTACGGGAAGGTCAACGTTTGAAGGTGGAGATTCGTCCTCCGGGACATCGGGACCAGTATCTAGGAGTTGCCAAAGTCCTCGAAATCGATGGTCAACCGGTCGAGGAGTATGGACAGGCCACACATTTCGATGATTTGACGTCCTTGTTCCCGGAAGAGCGATTTGTTCTCGAGGGGAGTGACGAGAGCGGAGGATTGGCCACCCGGGTTGTGGATTTGGTGGCTCCTCTCGGTAAAGGTCAGCGGGGGTTGATTGTCGCTCCTCCCAGAGGGGGCAAAACCATTCTCCTGAAGCAGATTGCGCAGGCCATTCAGAACAACCATCCGGATGCCGAGCTGGTGGTCCTGCTCCTTGATGAGCGACCCGAAGAAGTGACGGATTTCGAGGAAATGGTGGGGCAAAACGTCTTTGCTTCGACCTTCGATGAGCCGTCGAAGCGTCATGCCCAGGTGGCCAATCTTGTCTTGGAGCGGGCCCGACGCCTCGTGGAACAGGGGAAGGATGTCGTTGTCTTGCTTGATAGTCTGACTCGTCTTGCCCGAGGATACAACAATGCGGTGCGGGGAGGGCCGATTGGATCCGGAGGAATCAGCCCCCGGGCCATTACGGATACCCGGAAATTTTTTGGGGCCGCCCGTAACGTCGAGGAAGGTGGGAGCCTGACGATTCTTGCGACCTGTCTGATTGAGACGGAAAGTCGTATGGATGACGTGATTTTCGAGGAACTCAAAGGAACTGGTAACATGGAGGTGCGATTGGACCGCGAGTTGGCGGAACAGCGGATCTACCCGGCGATTCACATTCCCCAGAGCGGGACGAGGAATGACGACCGACTCTACCACCAGGATGAGCTCCCGCGGGTCCAGGAGATCCGGCGTCATCTCGCCAGTTTGCCCATCGGGGAGGCCATTGAGACCCTTCTTAAGAATCTGGCCCGGACAAAATCCAATACCGAGCTTCTTTTACAAGGGATGAGGTGATTTTACGCTTGTCGCCCCATTTCCCGGACCGCTATTCTACTGAAACACAAAACAATCTTTGTCATTCCATGATTCGGACGGGAAGGTCCGGATCGTTGCCTTTTATGGTTGAAAGGAATGAAATTACTTTGTAAATGCATTGCAGACACCTTCGAACATGAACATCGCAAAACACACCGCCGCCGCATTGGGGGCCTTCACGCTGAGTGCCACGCTGGTCCACGGGCAGGCGCGCCTCTTCTTCGAGGATATCAAGAATTTTCATCAGACCGAGCCGATGGACTCCGAGTATTTGGGTGGAAGTTTCGATGTCACCTTGATCGATGGCAGCTATACCATTCTTGGTTGTATTGCCAACGGCGGAACACAGTTCATGGCTCCCAACCAGCTTTGTCCGGCGGGAACCACAGCATTGATCGACAGCGGTGATATCGATGGTGACGGTCTGCGTGATGGTGGAACTTATTGGTCGGTGGGGCAGGTGATCCCAGCGATTCAGGTGGAGCCTTTCTTTCCGAGTCTGGTCGAGCTTTTAGCGGCTCCTCCCTCGGATCTTCCCCGTCCTCTTGGGGGATTCAATTGGACTGACGACAGTATCGTTCTTTACTTCGATCTCGTGAACGACCCCGGTCGTTTGGTGGGATATGAGATTTCCCGCTATCTGTCGTCCCGGCAGTATGCTCCGACCCAGTTGGAGAAACATCGTCGCGAAATTGTTCCCGGAACCTACACCTTTAAGTTCCCGGCCTTGGGCAGTAATGATGTCAACCCGGCAAACTTCTTTGTCCAGCTCGGTCACCGGGAAATGGTGGAAGCCTTTCCTGGACCCGGCGGAACAAGTGTGACCAGTGAAGGCATCGCGGTGGGCAATGACTTCCGGCTGACCAATGACGAGGATTGGAGAGGAAACAAATTGGAAATCGATCCAAGAATCGTCTATCGCCTCGAGTGGGAAGGATTCAATCCTTCCACCTTCCTTTCAGTTGACCAGGTCTTTTTCTCGGTTCTCGATCGTCAGTCCGGAGATATGATTTATCCTCCCTATCCTCCAGGGAACGCAACCTTCCCCCAGTTGATCGGAAGCGCCGAATTGGGAATTCCGACTTTCTTCGAATTGGGACCTGCCTTCTTCTCGGTGGGACAGCAAGTGGTCTGCGAACTGAACTTCAGACGGTCCAATCCTTTCGGGAACGCTACCGACGTCTCGGTGCGGAACTTCACTTGGGATATTGACTTCATCGATACCTACGAGGGGTTCATTGCCCTTGGGTTCCCCGATGGGACCTTGGACTCCCTGACCGATCCCAGTGCTGACGCCGATGGCGACGGTTGGACCAATCTTGAGGAATACGCCCTTCAAACGGACGTGGCCGATCCAGCCTCTGTTCCGAATGTGACTCCGACCCTGGCCGGTGTTCCCGGCTTCCAGCAGTGTGTTGTCGATGTTCCCAAGCGTCCTTTTGTCGGGAACAGCCTGACCTACGAAGTGGAGTATTCGACTGATCTCGAGAACTGGACAGTCATCACCGAGGACGATCCAAACTGGTATATTGAATTTGACAACGAGGCTCGCTACCGGGTCCGCAGTATCGCTCCTTTCGGGACGACGACCTGCCTTACCCGCGTGAGAATCACCCAGAACTATTAGACTGAGCACCGACCCCATCCTACACACAAACCACCTACAACCTTAGTTATGAGAAACTTTTCGTTGACCCTGCTGGCGATCGCCGCCGCTTCGGGCCAGGTCTTCAGTCAGACCACCGGTCTTTTGAATCCCGACCCGGGTGCTGTCGTTCCCGAGCCCGGGATCGCCGCCATCCCTGCCGGAACCCACCAGTTCCAAGTCCGGGGCAAGAAGCGGAATTACACCATGTGCACCTTTGAGATGTGTCGCCGGGACAAAGACGGCGAGCTCAAGGTCCGTCCGGTCGCAGCGGGCTCACCTGCCGCAGTCGTGGCGCAAGCCTCGGTGCCTGATGAAGAAAATTTCATCGTCTTTTATCCAACCGGTAAAGAGGGAGTGCCAGCTGCCCGGCGTGTTTTGCGTCATCGCTATCTGGTCAAACTGGCTGAAGGAGCTGATTTGAATGCGATTCAGAATCGCTGCGGCATGAAGACCATCAAGCGTCTTTCGCCCGGTTCTGACTATGCGGTGTGCGAAGAAGTTTCTTCCGCGCGCGTTCTCAACCAGCTTCAGGCCGTCCTTGCTGATCCCGACGTTGAGGAAACCGAGCCCCTTTTGGCGCGGAAGAGAGTGAAGAGGATTCTTCCCACCGATCCATTCATTGAAATATACGGATTGGTCAGTAACCCTGATGGATTCCCTGATGAAGAGACCTATCAGTGGTATCTTGAGAATGATGGATTCAACGGAGGTTCGGCTGGCATCGATATCAACATTTCTCCAGCGTTTGATTTTGCCACCGGTGACGGAGTGACCGTGACCGTGGTGGATGATGGAGTTGCGCTCGATCACACCGAGCTTGCGGCCAACGCAGCCGGAGCCAATCTTCACCTGAACCTCGTAGAGGAATCCAGGGACCCGACGACATTCGACATCTTTGCGAATCACGGAACCAATGTGGCAGGGTTGATTTCTTCCGAATCGAGCTTTGGCGGTGCCGGAATTGGAATGAGTGGTGCGGCTCCCGAGTCGACCTTCACCGCGGTGCGCTTGCTTGGAGGATTTGTGGATGATGTCGATGAGGGAATTGCCCTCGGATGGGGATTCATTCCCGTTCCAGATCCAAGTGATCCTGATGGAGGAACCATCCTCCCCATCTCTTCTGATATTTCAAACAACAGCTGGGGTCCTGAAGATACGACTTTGAATTTCGAGGCACCCGGGGCTTCCGCAGCCGAGTCTCTTCGTTTCAGCGTGGTGGGAGATCCCGATGACCCGACGGTTCAGCCTGCTCGAGGTGGTCTGGGTGGAATCTACGTCTGGTCTGCTGGAAACGGTGGTGAGATCAATGACAACTCAAACTACGACGGGTATGCCAACTCAATCTACACCATTGCAGTCGGTGCGGTGAACGACGCCGGTCGCCGTCCGGTTTATTCCGAGCGTGGTGCCAACCTCGTTGTCAGTGCTCCTTCCGCAGGTGGAACCCAGTCGGTGTTGACCACCGCTTTTGATGTCGGTCTTGACCTTGATGGAAACCCAGTCCGGATTCCAATCTATGACACCGAGTTCGGTGGAACTTCCGCTGCGGCTCCTCTTGTTTCCGGGGTTGTGGCCCTGATGCTTGAAGCTAATCCTGATCTGACATGGCGTGACGTTCAGGACATTCTCGTCCGCACCGCTGCTCAGAACGATGCTCTTGCCGGCGGATGGTTTACCAATGCGGCTGGGCTTCACTTCAATCACGACTACGGTGCCGGACTTGTAGATGCCGGAGCTGCGGTGCAGGCGGCCGCCGAGCGCGGCACGGGAACACCTCCCGCTGATCCTCGTCTTGGAGACAACGATTTCCTCGGAGATCCCGCGACTCCCCAGGAGAAGTTCTTCTTCTTCCTCAGAAATGGGAATCCCGATCAGCAGTCCGGATTCATTCCTGATTTCGATCCGAATGCTCCGGTGGCTTACAATTTGACCTTCGACTTCTCGGAGGACACCAATCTCAACGTCGAGCATGTCGAGTTGAACATGACGGTGATCACCGAGAACCGGAGCGATCTTGAGATCATTCTGATTTCGCCAAGCGGTACTCAAAGCATCCTGCAGGAAGCTGATTTTGATCACACTGAGCAAGGAATCTCCAATTGGACCTTCACGTCCATGCGCAATTGGGGCGAGGATTCCGCTGGAACCTGGGTTCTCCGCATCGTGGACCGGATCGCTGGAACCGAGTCGATCTTGAACGATGCTACCATCACCCTTCACGGTGTTGAAGATCCCGATGGTGGAGTTGTCGGAGCACCAGTGCTGGTGAGTTCTCCGTTGATCGAAGTCGACCAGAATCAGGACTTCTCCTATTTCATCGAAGCTGTCGGTGCTACCGAGATTGCCGTCGGCGATCTCCCTGAAGGTCTCACCTTCAATGAAGCGACGGACACCATTTCCGGTTCCGTGGAAGAAGCCGGCTTCTACCAGATCCCGATTCTTCTGAACGGCGAGGGTGGAGGCAATTCCACGCCTATCGTTTCCTTGGTGGTTCGTCCGGTGGAGGATGCTCTCGGTGATGCCCTGGGTCTTCCCGACTACGACGTGGTCACTTCCGGTGACTTCCCATGGGAATTCGAGTTCATCGATACCAATGATCCCAATGATCCAGCTGACGAGTGGGTCGCTGCCCGCAGCGCCACCGGACTTGGTGATCTTCAGGAATCGTCCTTCGGATTTAACGGGCTTCCCAAAGGAGTGCTCCTCTTCGACTGGAAAACTTCTTCCGAGGAAGGGTTCGACCGGCTTTGGTTCAACTTCGAAGGAACTGTTCCTCAGACTTGGGAATCCTTCATCAGTGGTGAGCGCGGCTGGGGGACTGTGGCGGTAGCCATGCCCGAAGATTCAAACAACGTTCGCTGGATCTACGCCAAGGATGGTCCCAAGGGAACGGGAACCGATTTCTCCGGTGAGGACCGGGGCTTGATCGACAATGTCCGTATTGTTGATTCCGACAAGTATCTTCAGGATCTGAAGGATGCCATCGGGATTGAAGGATTTGAGATCGAGATGGACAGCCGGACTCTCTGGAGGCCGATTTCCTTCCCGCCGAATGCCCCGACTCCGAATGCCTTGTTCTCCTCAAGTGTTGGTAACGGACAGACGGTGTCACTCTCGGGATGGCTTGACGGCCCCGGAACACTCACCGTCAAAGCTCGTAACTTTGCCGAAGAAACCGATCTTTTTGAAGTTCTTCTCGACGGTATCGTGATCAACGAGGTGCAAGCCGGAGGAGGTGTCGGTAACGATCCTTTCGATGGAGTTGATCTCACTCAGGGAATTACTCCAGGGCGTCACAGGCTACAGGTGCGGATCCGCAAGGACTTCCGCGGTTCGCTCGGTCGGACGATTCTGAACCAGATCTATGATGGTGTGGTGATGACCGAACTGAAGTTCGTTCCACTTGCCAGCTTCCAGACTCTTGCTGACAGCCTCGGGGTCGGTGAGTTGGCTCCTCATGACGACTTTGACGGTGACGGTTACAGCAACCATGAGGAATATGCCTTCGGTGGTGACATTCTTGTTGCCGACATTCCCAAGAACATTCCCCGTCTGGTGACCAAGGATGGCCGGAGTTACATCGAATACGGAATTGATACATCCAAGACTGATTTGATCTACATTCCTCAGCAGTCGACCAACATGACAAATTGGGTGGATGCCCAATTGATGACCATGGACAGGGTCGAAGGTGATATTCAGTTTTATCAGATTCCGGTTCTCAGCCTTCCGGGGCGGACTCATCTCTACTACCGCCTCGTCGCGGAACCCAAGTAATCGGGAATTCCTGACATCGAAGGCTTGAATATTCCTCAGCTTTCGTGAATCTCAGAGGAGCAGGGTGTGAAAGCCTGCTCCTTTTTTAATGAGTCCCGAACCATATATGAAAGTGAAGCCTCTGGTGGAGGGGCTTCCGAAGGAGTCAGGATCTGTGGGGTTTGATTTGGAGGCGGACAGTTTATACCGCTATTCCGAGAGGATTTGTTTGATCCAGGTTTGTTTTGGTGAGGAAGTCCATTTGGTCGATCCCTTGGGGGATGATTCCATGGAGCCCCTTGTTGATTGGTTGAAGACGGCAAGAATCTGGATGCATGGAGCAGACTATGACATGTCTTTGATGTTGAGAGCTTGGGAGATGGTGCCACCGGTTCTCTATGATACTCAGATTGCCGCACAGCTACTCGGGCATGAGCGATTCGGATATGCCAGTCTGGTGGAACAATATTTCGGGGTGGAGCTTTCCAAGAGCTCTCAGAAGGCTGATTGGGGGAAGCGCCCTCTGAGTCCCAAGATGCTCGAGTATGCCTGTAACGATGTCCGTTATCTTCTTCCCTTGGCTCGCGAGGTGGAGAAGAAGCTCCGCGATTTGGGTCGGTATGATTGGTTTCTTGAATCCTGCGAAGCCTCCCGCGAACGGGTGATTTCTCGAGAAGCAGAAGAGAAGGAGCACTGGCGGATCAATGGATGCGGAAAGCTTCGTCCCCGTGGCTTGCTGTTCTTGAAATACATCTGGAAATGGCGTGATGCCGAAGCCGCTGACTGGAACAAGCCCAGCTTTATGGTGGCCAACAACAAGCAATTGATCACCTGGGCGGATGCCTTGGCCCAGAACCAGAAGATCGACATTCCTCCAAGGTTTCGACCCGACCGGAAACGTCGGTTGGAGAATGCCATCAAGAACGCACGGTCAATCCCTGAAAGCCAATGGCCCCAGCGGCCCAAGCGCGAGCGCCGGGTCAAGGATGAGAGTTTTGACAGCAAGGTCGCCGCAGAATTGAAGAGGAGGAACAAGATCGCTCAAGAGCTCGAGCTTGACCCCTCGGTGATTGCCCCTCGCGCCGTGGTCGAGCAACTGATCGGTGGAAGTGCTGAACCTGAGGATTTGCTGCTGAAATGGCAACGGAAGGTTCTCGAAATCTAGGGATTCCGGGATTGGCCTCGGGCAATATAATCGCTATTGATAAATGCTTATGGAGACGGAAAAACAGGGAGAAGCTGATTTGATTCGCTTTACGTGTTCCCATTGCGGAGCCCCGCTTACGGTTGAAGCGGAGCTTGCTGGAATCACAGGGCCCTGTCCCTCCTGCGGCCAGCCCATCACGGCTCCCGGCACGCGGAAGGAAACCCGGCCGGAGCCGAAACCTGTTGTTGGTCTCAAGCCCGCCGGCGATCCCAAGCCGGTGGTTCAGGAGAATCCCTTTCTCGATCCCAATCCTCCACTTCAACCAAAGCCAGCGACCCAGCCGAAACCGGTGGCCCAGCCAAAGCCAGTGGCCCAGCCGAAGCCGGTTCCGGAGATCAAGCCGGCAGCCCAGGTTCAGCCGGTGGCGGCACCCAAACCCAGCTTGACGGAGTCTCCAAAACCGGAGCCGCCCAAGCCCTTGGTCACCGAAACTCCCAAGCCCTTGGTGACCGAGTCTCCCAAGCCTGTTTCCAAATTGCCGGATGGTCCGGCCAAGATCCCGGAAAAACCTGCGGCCGGGTCTTCGTCAACGAAGGAAAAGGTCCCGGAAAAACCCGCTAAAAATTCCCGAGCCACCGAGGTCCAGCGAGAGCGTTCTGAGGTGGCGATGGTGGTCAAGGCAATGATTTTAGGGCTGATCATCCTGTCGCTCGTTCTTGCCGTTGCCTGGTGGCTCAATCAGCAGATGGGCGGGGGAAATTGAGCCTGTTTTTTGACGGCTTTTTCAGTGGGAAAAAAACTCTCTGAATTGAGGAAACAACCTTGCTCTAAGCCTCGAATTTTCAGACTCTTTGTGGGTCTATGTCCGAGGAAAATGAAGAGGTGGAAGTCGATGAAATGAGTGTGTCCGGGGACCAGGAATATGGTGCCGGTCAGATCGACAAACTTGAGGGATTGGAGGCGGTTCGGAAGCGTCCCGGAATGTATATCGGCGACCCGGACGAGCGGGGTTTGCACCACTGCGTTTTCGAGGTTCTCGACAACTCGATCGATGAACATCTGGCCGGGTATTGTCAGAAGATTGACATTTCCATCAACGAGGACGGATCGATCAGCATTGCGGACGATGGACGGGGAATTCCGGTGGATGTGCATCCAAAGTTCGGGATCCCGGCCGTCGAACTGGTGCTGACGAGCCTGCATGCGGGCGGAAAGTTCGGGCAGGGGGCTTACAAGTATTCGGGCGGTCTCCACGGGGTGGGGGCGAAGTGTGTGAATGCGCTTTCAGATTGGTTCGTGGCCCAGGTGTCACGGGAGGGGAAGCTTCACGAGATTACTTTCGAGCGTGGCAAGACGGTCAAGGAGCTGGAAGTCATTGGTGAGGTTGACGAGGGGGTGACCGGAACCAAGGTGACCTTCTTCCCGGATGCCACCATTTTCACCGATACCATTGAGTTCAAATTTGAGCGCCTTTCCAAACGACTCCGGGAACTGGCTTTCTTGAATCCGGGCCTGACGATTCACCTGGAGGATACGCGCGAGGAATCGGCCGATACCGAGACGTTCTATTATGCCCGGGGAATCGAAGAGTTCGTCGAGCAGCTGGGCGCGAATAAAACCCTCGTTCATGAAGAGCCAGTAGTCATCAATGGAAAACGAAAAGTCGAAATTGATTACGACGGCAAGGTCATGGAAGACGATGTCTTTGTTGATTGTGTGTTCCAATACAACGACTCTTACAACGACCAGATCCTTTGCTTCGCTAACTCGATTCCTAACGCCGACGGGGGAACGCACCTGACTGGTTTCCGCGGATCATTGACCCGTTCGATCAATCAGTATGCCAAGGCCAACAAGATTCTGAAGGACAAGGATCCGGCGCTTAGTGGTGATGATGTCCGGGAAGGCATCGTTTGCGTGATCAGTGTCAAGATGCCGAATCCCCGATTCAGCTCGCAGACCAAGGACAAGCTGGTCAACACCGAGATCGAAGGGGTGGTCGGATCCGTGGTCTACGAAGGACTTCAGGAGTATTTTGAGGAAAACCCCAATCTGGCCAAGACGATCATCGATAAGGCAGTGAATGCCGCCCGCGCGAGAGAGGCAGCCAGGAAGGCTCGTGAGACTGTCCGCAAATCAGTTCTCTCGGGCGGTGGTCTGCCCGGAAAATTGGCTGACTGTTCGGAGCGGGACCCGAAGAAGTCCGAAATCTTTATTGTTGAGGGTGACTCCGCCGGTGGTTCCGCCAAGTCGGGTCGGGACCGGACGACCCAGGCCATCCTTCCTTTGCGAGGCAAGGTGATCAATGTCGAGAAAGCCCGGCTTCATCGGGCTCTCCAAAACAAGGAAATTCAGGCCATGATTACCGCGATTGGCGCGGGGATCGGGGAAGGGGAACAGGAAGGAGCCTTCGATATCGAAAAGGTTCGTTACCACAAGGTGATCATCATGACGGATGCCGACGTGGACGGAGCTCACATCCGCACTCTTTTGCTGACCTTCTTCTGCCGCCACATGCCGGAGCTGGTGAAGGCCGGCTACCTCTACATCGCCCAGCCACCGCTCTACAAAATCACGCGGAAGAAGCGGGAGGAGTACATTGCCGACGACAACGCGATGAACAAGATTCTCATCGAGTTGGGATCGGATGATGTCACCCTGCGCCATCCCGGGACGGGCGATGCGGTTGAGTCCGACTTGCTCCAGAGTGTCCTTGCCACTTTGGCCAAATTGCAAAGCTTTGTTCGAACCCTCGAAGGTCATGGCGGAAAGTTCCGTGACCTGTTGGCGGCCCGTGAAGGAAACAAGCTGCCGACCTACATGATCCGCGTTCGGACCGGCAACGAAGAAGAGGTGTTTTACTTCAAGAGTGAAGAAGAGGTTCGGGCCTTTGCGGCCGAGAACCGGGATCTTCGTCTTTTCAATGAAGAGATCACCGAAGAAGAGGACGCCGCTTTCAAGGAGAAGTTCGAAGGCAAGATGCGTCGGGCGGTTCGTCGCGAGCTTGGCGAGGCGATCGGAATTTCCAAGTTGCTCGAGCGTCTTGGCGAATTCGGCGTCAAGAGCGAGCCTTTCTTCTCGGATGACGAACCGATTTATGAACTGGTGGAAGGAGACGGCGAAGCCGAAGTCCGCACCCCGATTTTCAGCCTCTTTGAAATCCTCGGCCGGGTCCTTGAGATCGGCAAGAAGGGGATGCGGATCCAGCGATTCAAGGGTTTGGGTGAGATGAATGCCAAAGAGCTTTATCAGACCACCATGGACAAGGAGACCCGTCAGCTCCTTCGGGTTCAGTTTGATGACGAAAACCGTCTGGAAGCTGAGAACATGTTCGATGTCCTGATGGGGGATGTGGTGGAGCCGCGGAAGCGCTTCATCGAAGACAATGCGCTGAACGTGCAGAACCTCGACGTTTGATCCGCTGCAAACCGACAAATTTTACCGTTTAATTTTTAATGTCCGACGACACACAAGAACCACAAGATCCCCGCGACTTCATCGAGTCCATCAACGTTGCCGATGAGATGTCGAAGTCCTTCCTGGACTACTCGATGTCGGTGATCATTTCCCGGGCCTTGCCCGATGCCCGTGATGGTCTCAAGCCCTCCCAACGACGGTTGCTGTATGCCATGCATCATGACCTGTCGCTTTCCGCGTCCAAGGCGCATTTGAAGTGCGCCCGTATCGTGGGAGAAACGATGGGTAAGTATCACCCGCACGGTGATGGCGCGATTTATCCGACTCTCGTCAATATGGCCCAGCCCTGGACGATGCGTGAGACTCTCGTCGACGGCCAGGGGAACTTCGGATCGGTGGAAGGCGATGCTCCGGCCGCGATGCGATACACCGAGGCCCGTTTGACACACATGGGGTCATCGATGATGACGGATCTTGAAAAGGAGACTGTCGATCATCAGACCACTTACGACGAAAACAGCAAGGAGCCCGTGGTTCTTCCGGCTGCGATTCCAAACCTTCTCGTCAATGGAGGCACGGGAATCGCGGTGGGGATGGCTACCAACATTCCTTCTCATAACTTGGGTGAGGTCATCGACGGCGTCTGTGCCCGGATCGACAATCCTTACATCACGGTCGATGAGATGAAGGAGCACATCAAGGGGCCGGACTTTGCGTCAGCTTGTGAGATCCGTGGATTCAAAGGGATTGACAGTTATTTCCGGACCGGTCGAGGCAGCATCAAGATGCGCGGGGTGATGGAAGTCACCGAGAGCAAGACGGGCGCTTCCCAGATCATCATCCGTCAGGTTCCCCACGGGGTGAACCGGGCAACCCTGCAGATGCGGATTGCCGAACTGGTGAGGGAAAAAGTGCTCGTGGACATCTCGGGGATGCGGGATTTGTCGGCGGACGATACCTGCATTGAAATTACTCTGAAGCGGGATGCCCGTCCGCAGGTGGTGGTGAATCAGTTGTTCAAGCTGACGGCGATGGAGACGTCCTTCGGCGTAAACATGCTGGCCATTCACGAGCGGAGGCCGAAACAACTCGGCCTGCTGGATGCGCTGGATGCCTTCATCGAACACCGTCGTGAAGTGGTCATCCGCCGGACCCGCTACCTGCTTCGCAAGGCCGAGGAAAGAGCCGAGAATCTGGAAGCCTATCTCCTCGCGTTGGGGCACCTTGATGACTTCATCAAGATGATCCGCGATTCCAAGAACCGCGATGAAGCCCGCGAGAAGATCAAGGCCTATCACTTTGACTTGCCGGTGGCCGAAGCGTTGGGGATTTTGATCCGGAGTCAGCCGAGTATCGTCGGCGACAAGTACATTTTCACAGATCGTCAGGTCAACGCCATCCTCGAGCTGCGTCTTTACCAGCTCACCGCGATGGAGCAGGACAAGATCAAAGGGGAATACGATGCCATCATCGAAGAGATCAAGGACCTCCTTGATATCCTCGCTCGCGAAGAGCGGGTGCTGGCCATCATCAAGGATGAGCTCCTCGAGATTAAGGAAAAATACGCGACGCCGCGTCGCTGCCCGATTCTTCCCGACGAGGGGGAGATTGCCATCGAGGATTTGATTTCGAATGACGGCATGATCGTGACCCTGAGTCACCGCGGATACATCAAGCGGACGGCTGCCAGCGAGTACCGTGTTCAAGGGCGTGGTGGCAAAGGAGTTCGCGGAATGGAAACGCGCAACGCCAATGCCTCCGACGAAGAAGAGAGCGACTTTGTCGAGCATCTCTTCACGGCTCAGGCTCATGACTACCTGATGTTCTTTACCAATACCGGCCGGCTGTATGTCGAGCGGGTGTATGGACTTCCGGAAGGCTCGAGAGCTTCCAAGGGGAGGAGTATCAAGAATGTGTTGAGCCTGGCGCCCGAAGAGACGATCGCTGCGGTGCTGCGCCTCGAACTTCGCAAAGACGAGGATGGCAACGACGTCACCTTTGCCGAGGACAGCGGAAACGTTTTCTTTGCGACTCGCTCGGGCAAGGTCAAGAAGACCAGCCTCACCGACTTCCGGAACTACCGGAAGGCCGGAACAATTGCGATCAAACTCGATGAAGGGAACGAACTTATTTCGGTGCGTCTGACTTCAGGAAAAGACGACGTGATGTTGGTGACCAACAAGGGAATGAGCATCCGCTTCAACGAAGAACAAGCACGCGTGATGGGTCGAAATTCTGCCGGGGTTCGCGGGATCAAACCGAGAGAGGGAGATTTCGTGGTGGGACTTGCGGTGGTTTCCGAGGAAGCCCGTTTGCTGGTCGCTTCGGAGAATGGCATCGGAAAGCGGACACCGTTCGAGGATTACACCGCCAAGAATCGTGGTGGTCTCGGAATGATCACGATGAAGTGCACCGAGAAAACCGGATTGGTGATCGGAGCCGCTGCGGTGGAGGAGGAAGACGAATTGATGTTAATGACCAACGGTGGACAGTCGATCCGGATCCGGGTCAGTGATGTCCGCGAGTGTGGCCGGAACACCCAGGGGGTGAAGCTGGTTACTCTTTCTGAAGGGGAGCGTCTGCAGGCGGTAGCGCGGGTCATGCCGGATGACGAATCCGACGAGGAAGAGTCTGACGAAGACGGTGAGGAAGGAGCTTCCGAACCGGAGACGGCCGAAGAGTAGACTGTCATCGGATCATAGATTCACAGCGGGATTCATCTTTCGGGATGGATCCCGTTTTCTTTGGTGCTAGGATGGTGGAATGAAGATGATTGCTGCACTTTGGTGGGTCGGTCTTGGGAGTCTTTCGGCCCAACTAGCGCCGAAAGATATGACCGTCGTGAAGGAAATTCTTCCGAAGGAAGAGGAGAAGGCTTGGGAGAAGATCGATTGGCGGGTGGATTTATGGGAGGCCCGCAAGGAGGCGGCTGAGAAGGGGAAACCGATCTACCTCTGGGAGATGGACGGTCATCCCTTGGGCTGTGTCTGAAACAACGGAGTGGCCGACAGGTTGTTGGTCTTTGCAGATGCTGAAGTGCAGAAGTTGTTGAATGAGGAATTCATCGCGGTGGCCGGGGACGATTGGTACCAGCGCAAGAAGAAGGGTGATGAAGGGCAGTTCTACCGCAAGGTGGTGGAACAGGGGCCGCGCAAGGGAAACGGAACAAGGCAGGGGCATTATGTGTTTACGGCAGACGGTCTGTTGTTGGGATTCAACAACAACCGGGGGCCGGAGCGTCGTTTGAAGATGATGCTCGAAGCGCTGGCAAAGTGGAAAGCTCTCCCCGCTGCCGAGAGGACCTTAAAAGTTGCCGCGGTAGCCAAAGGCGACGAGCAACATCGACGCACTCTGCCAGAGGGAGGTCAGGTGGTGAAAGTCTACACCCGGGCGCTCGAAAAGAAGGGAGATCGCTTGGTGGCTCTGGGAGAGGACAAGGTTGGTAACCAGACTGCGGTGGATCATTTGTGGTTGCGCAAAACCGAATTGAAGGAGCTCGAATCTCTAATCGCAAAAGGTGGCGGGGAATTTCCGGATTGGTTTTCCAAGCGGGTCGCAAGGTTTCACCTGCGTGACAATACCCGTGGAGAACCCGAAGAATGGCGAAAAGAGCACATCCTTAAGTGGTCCTTGAAAGTCGACTCCAAAGGACAGGTCTCCGGAGAATTTGAAATGCAAAAGAAGGAAGGGAAGCTGGGCTTTCAGGGAGCGATCAAAGGCGAGTTGGCATTCGAGGATGGCAAGCTGACCCGTTTTGATTGGTTGGTCTTGGGGGACCAATGGGGGGAAGGGACCTACACTCGTGGGGCCCGGTCCGGGAAGACTCCTCTGGGGCAGGTCTTCCAACTCACCGATGCCAGTCAGCCAAAGGACTGTATTCCGCCTCAATCGATTCGATGGGAGAAGGGATATTGGGAGGCTGAAAAACACTAGGTTTACTCAACGGCCACTTTGACCCGGTAGAACCTTGTTCCTGAGTTCGTGTTGTCGGGCATCATGGTGGTCGGCCCGGTCGCGGTGACCGCTTGAAGAGGGATCCACACGGTGGACGGGGGGGTGAGTGTTTCGACGGTGTAGACCAATCCGGGGACCGAGGTCCACGTGACTTCATAGTTGTCGGGATTTGCTCCAGCGACAACCGAGATGATCTTGAAGAAGGAATTAGGATCGAGTGGATCTGTTCCTGAACGGGCCTCGTGATTGTCATTAAAGCCATCGCCATCGGTATCCGCTTGATTGGGATTGGTACCGAGGGCTGACTCGAGAATTCCGCTGAGCCCGTCGCCATCGCTGTCGACAGCAAACTCCTGTCCGGGGCTGCCGCTTTTGTAAGCAGACGCTCTCCAGTTGGCCGGGTCGTTGTAGTTGCCTTCAGTGTCGATGACTTCCAGGGAAGGACCGTCGCCATCGGCGGCAACCGGCCACGGGTCGTCGTCGCTGTAGGAGAAATCATGGATGATGTTGGAGAGAGGATCGCGCACGATCATCCTTTCGCCGCCATTGGAGAGATTGCCTCCCGACCATTGACCAAGGACGAGGGGGAGGTTGCCGTATTTGGAACGGAAAGTGGGAAGGTCGGAGACGATGACGCCATATTGACCTGGATTCAGGGTCACCGTTCCGAAGGTGAAGGCTCCAAAGGGGCGGGTCTCGTCGAGGGTTACGCCTTCCAGGAAGAGGGGGCTGCTTCCGGTATTCTTGAACTCGAGGAATTCCGCTGCCGAACCGCTGGTAGGATTATACATGATCTCGGTCAGGCGAAGATTGGCCGAGGTGGGGCTGGTGAAATTCGGATCAACGAGGAGCGCGTAGTCAAACTCGATGCGCACCGCTTGGGTAGTGTCGGTGGACACGAAAAGGCCGGCTTCATTGCAGGTGGAGGCTGCGGCAAAGCTGCGGGTGAGAAGGTTGTTCCAGACGCCCGGTTCTTCCCTCCACTCAAAGCGAAGCTGGGTTCCGACGCGGCGGATTCGGACGACGGCGCTTCCCTCGTCCCAATTGATGCTGGTCAGTTGAGCGACTCCTCCGGGCGTCGCCTGCCTGATTCTCAGGAAGTCACCATCTTCGATTCCAATGGTGTAACGAACGGGGTTGCCGCTTTCGATCACATCGACGATGGCCCCGGCGTAGAAGTCGCCTTGTTGGACTGATCCCAGTCGCAGGTCGGTGGTGAATGACCAGTCGGTGGAATCGGGAACCTCGGTCCACATGGCGGGATAAGTTGGCGAGGTGAGATTAAAGGGCCTGGCCGAATCGCCTTCGACCTTGATTTCGAGATCGTTGGGAACGGCATCGAGGCTGTAGGAAGCCGGAGGGGTGGCCCCATTTCGAAGGACGAGGTTTTCGAGCGTCCAGCGAGGGTCGAGGGTGTCGTTGTTGAAGCGTTCGCGGCCCGACTCGGGGTAGACGGTGACCTCCCGGCTGATGATGGTGGTGTTGTTGTCGCCGTCAGTGAGATTGAGGGTGAGGGTAAAATGGCCCGGGAGGGCGAAGCCAAATTGAGCAACGGGTGAGGTCGGATTGGTGATGGTCACGGCCCCCGGGCCCGACCATTGATAGCTCAGGCTGCTCCCTTCGGGATCATAGCTGGCTGAGGCATCGATTTCAAAAATTCTGCTGATCGGGTTGTAGAAGGTGTCGGGATCCGCATCGAGAACCGCCACAGGGAAGGCGTTGCCTGATTTGTTGACCGTGAAGGTTTCCGAATCGACGACGGCCCCTTCCTGGTCGAGGACCTCCACGACGATGCTGTTGGTGCCTTGCTGGAGTTGAATGCCGGAAAGTGTCCAAGCCGTGGTGCTGGTGAAGGTGTAGAAGGCTTCGGGATGTCCCACGGCGCGAATTTCAAAAGCATTTGCTCCGGCCACACCATTGAGGGTGATGGTGTCGTCCGAGGTGTTGAGAGAGGTGCCGTTGCCGCTGGTGACATCGAAGTTGGTATTGAGGACGGTTGTTCCGATGGTGGAATTGGCTTTGGCGAGGCGGTTGGAGTTCCAGTTGGTGTAGGTCGACTGATTGGAACTGTAGGAAGTGGAGGCATCCTCCTCGCACTGGAACCAGGCGTCGAGGCGGACCGAGTTGTGGGTATATTTGGTGACCATTTCATGGAGGTAATGGTTCACTCGTTGGCGAATGTAGGGTTTGTAGAAGAAGTTGCGAACGCCAGCGAGATTACCGATGAAATCAGCGTTTGAGTTGCCAAAGGTGAGGTCGGAGTCCCACTGGATGAGCATCCATTTTCCGTCGCTGGCGCGGCGGAGGAAGTAGCCGTTCTTCCCCCGGTTGCGGGTAAGGGTGTCCCAGTCATCGCACCAACCACGCACGACAGCGTTGGCCGCCATCATGTCGATGTCGGCGGTGCGTTCGATTTCTGGTCGGGTGAAGGTATCGTTGCCGACCATCTTGGTCCAGCTGATGAAGGAAGAGTAATCGGATTCGGTCTCGCGGGACCGTTTGATCCATTCGGAGCTGTAGCGTTCGAATTCGTCGGTGTTCTTGTATTCCCAGGTCGCGTTCCGGCTGGAGCGACCCCAGCCATCGTCGAACCACCACTCGTCATCGATACGATAGAGTTCGCCGAGTTGTCCGTCTTCCCAGTTGCGCTTGAGGAAGTCATTGGCGTTGGGCTCGACATCTTCACGGAGCGAAGCGCTTCCCCCGTTGATGATGACCCGCACAAATTCGTTTTCATTGGCGGGATGTCCGAAGAGGTAGAGCCAGTAGCGGATGATGCGGTTGTGATAGGCTCTTCCGCCTCCCGCATCGTTGTCGACCGAGCGTTTCGAGTATCCCCGGAAGCGTCGGTCGCCTGGAGTCTTCCATTTCATGCGAGAGAAGTCGGAGTTTCCGGAGCGGGTCCAGGGGCTTCCGCTTTTTCTCATCTCGCAGTTGTAGATGATGTGCTGGTCGTCGCCGATAAAGGTGGCATTGAAATAGTGATTGGAGAGGCGGGGGTAGGCGTAGTTGAAAGTGCTGGAGTCTCCTGCTCCTCCCGAAGCGTTGACGTCGCGGGCCGAGATCACGAAGCGCTGGAGGCGGAGGTCGGACAGATGACTGGAGTTGTCGACAACCCACATCGCCGGTTTCTCCGGAGCGGGGCGGGGAATCATGGTCGTTCCACCGGCTGAGGTGGCTTCGACGTAGAACTGAACGATGGCGTCGTTGGACTGGTAGTTGGTGACCGAAGCGGAATAGATGCCGTCATTGGCCAATTCGTCGCCACCATTGGAGCCGTCGTCATACATCGGTGAGTTGATCCAGGTGCCACTGCCCGTGGAATTGTCGAGACGATGAACCAAGGTCACGGTATCGGCACCATCGGCGTTGACGGTGACTCTGACGGGGTCGCTTGAAGTTGGAACAGCCGGGCTGTGGAGGAGGCCGGAAACGGTGGGGGCGGCCATGGCCATGGCGGACGAGTTGACGGCTCCGGGCGTTCCGAGGTTTTCTGGAACGAGAAAGTGCAGGAATCCGCCGAAGGAGCGGTCCCAGGTTTCAACCAACAGAGTGGGCTTTCCTGAGATCCATCGACCTTGGAAGGTAAAGGTCAGGGTGTCGTTGTCCTGGATCTGGGTGACATCGATTTCGCAGCGGTTGGCTTTCACGTCGCCGTGGCCACTGGAGATGAGATGGAATTCGCTTCCCACGGTCTTACTGGCGTGGTGGGTGCCTTGGCAGAGCCATCCTCCGGCTCCCGATCCGTTGGTGACCACGGTATTGCCGCCGCCTGGAAGAATGTTTCCGCTGCCATTCCGGGAAAGCGAGAGATTGCGAAGGGCAAGGTGGGTGTCCCCGACAGCCTGGAGGTGAAGCTCTTCGTAGTCCGAGGCGCTTCCGCGCGTGGTGATGTTTTCAAACTGCTCGGTGATGGTGAACGTTTGGAAGGTCGACTTGTTGGACTCATCGGAATCGGCCCAGGCGGTGGGCATGGAATTATCCATGTCGGGATGTCTGAGTTCAAGACTGCTACCCATACCGGCAGCGAGGATGGGCCAGGTTCCGCCGGTCTGATAGTGAACTTCGTCAGCAAGATTTCCCCAGCTGTCGATCAAGCGGAGACGTTCCCCTCCATTGGCAAGCTCGCCGGAGTATTGTCCAACGACTTCAACTCCCGGGTGGGCATTAGAAGTGAAGGATTCGTTGGCGGCAATGACGAGGTATTCTCCGGCGTCCAACGAACTGCCACCGGGGAAGGTGAAGTTCACGCCGTCGGCGAAGGTCCATCCGGAGAGATCGATGGTGCCTGCGGTGTTGTTGTAGAGTTCGATGAACTCGCCATCGCGATGTCCGGTGATCGGTTCGACCATCAATTCGGTGATGACGATACCGGTTTCACGATCCGGATTGTTGGTGAGGTTCTGGGTGCCGGTGGCGCTGGCGAAGAATTCATCCGAACCATCGGGGAAGGCCGCACAGAATTGGCGGGGAGCCTCGTGCCGAAGGAAGGCGGAATCGACGACATTGTCGGAGGCATTCGCGAGAAAGAGGGTCAGCTCGCCGTCGTCATCGGGGAACGAGATGGGGAACGAGGCGTATCCGGAAGGAGGGATGTTCCCGGTGATGGCCACTTTGTTCGAAAGGTCGGATTGGCTGGCGAGGGAGAGGCCGCTTGCCGAGAGAGTGACGGTGGAGGGATTGAAGAGCTCGATCCAGAGGGTGTTACCCGAGTTGTCGAACTCCACCTCATTGATCTTCAGACTGAGCTCGGAGGACGAGCTGGTGTTGGGAGTATCCCGGGTGGGCTCTGAGAAGAGATACCAGGCTGAGGAACCGTCGCCTTTGCGGCCGAGGGAACGACCATCGAGAGGAATGGCTGCATTAATGGCATTGGCGGTGGTGGTGCCATTGCCCTCGGTGAGGTAAATCACAGTGTTTGCAGGGATGGAAGGGAAGGGACTGACGAAGTCGATCGAGGCGAAGCCGGAAGGGAGGATATTCAGGCTGCCTGGGATTTGATATTTGGTGAGATTTCCCGGTTCGTCCGAGAGATACCATCCGCCGATATCGACGCTCGAGACTCCGGGGTTGTAGAATTCGATGAAGCCATCGATGGCAGGCCGAACCTCGTTGATCACGACGGAGGGATTGGTGGGAGCTGCGATGCTCATGCGGGCGCCGAAAACGCAGTCGGAGCTGGAGGCGTTGGTTTGATGAACCTCGGCGCAGAGGACGTTGGTGCCGATTTTAAGAGCGCTGCCATTATGGATGACGGCATTGAATTCTTCAGAGGCATTTCCGACAACACTGGTTGCCGTCGCTTTCCAGCCGGCATTGGCTGCAATCCGCTGTCCTCCGATGGGAGTTCCGTTGAGATAAAAATAGGCGGAGTCGTCGTTGATCATGTCGATCGTGACGGTTGAGCCGTTAGGATCTCCATTGAAGGTGAACTCCTTGCGGAAGTAGTAAGTGATGTGGTTGGCGGCGTTGTCGCTGTTGAGAAGAGGAGTGCGGATACCGGGTCCGGGAAGGGCCGAATTTTCGAATCCGTAGAGGCCACCGATATTTCCGGCCGCCCCAATCAGGGTCCAACCAGGATGAGTGCTGTAGTTGTAGACTTCGTCTTTCCAGGTCGTCCCCAGATCGGCATTCTGGTCGTGGAAGTTCCAGGGATCGGCATATTCGATGAAGGGAATTCCGGTCGAGAGATTGACCTCGGGATTCGCGAACGGCTCTTCGGCGACGAGGATGGGAGAGTATCCCGGCGTGGGAGCTCCGTGGGTCCAGACCCGATAGTCATCGATGGCGAATGAGGTATCGGCGAGAATGAGGCTGTTGCCGGTGCCATCGGCTTCGAGAGGCCAGGGAGAGCGGTCGTCGTAGGCAAGAGTACAGCGGACCACGCCGTTCTTATCCTTGAGATTGATGCGTTCGCCTCCGTTATCGAGGGACCCGGTCCAGGGACCGAAAACGCGGACCGAGGGAGGCACATTGTAGGCAGTCCGGAAGGTGGTCGGATCAGTATTGCAGAGGACGACGCGCTCGAAGGCTTTCAGGAAGGAATCGAGAGGAGCGCCATCGTTGAAATCGGGAAAGATAAAGTCAGCTCCTCCCGAGAGTTCCCACTGGGCGATATCAAAAGGGGTGGCGGTCAGGTTCTGGACTTCGATGAATTCGTAGCTCCCGGGAGACGGATGATACATGACCTCACTGAAGACGACTTGTTCGGCTTGCGACGAGAGGGCGAGGAGCGAGAAGAGCGCGGTGGCGCACCAGTTCTTGTTCATGGATTGGAGGGGAAGGTGTGTGTGGAGTGACAGATCTGTCACACAGGGGAAAGTGGGGTGTCCCATACACGCAAAAAAATGCAAGCGAGAAGGAACGATTCTCGGGCTGGTGCCTAGGTCAGCGTTTTTGACGGACTTCTTCGTAGTCAGCGATCTCTTTGGCAGTCCAAGCGAACCGGGGCAGCTTGGATCGATCGAGGTTCTTCAGGTGGGGCTCATTGGCCCGGGAGGGATGGTCGGCCCGGACGTATCGCCAGTCGTTGTCGCCGAAAACTTCCTGACAGAGCTTGGCGACGGCGGGGTCGTATTCCACGAGTTCGGCCCGGGTGTTGACATGGTTGTGGTCATGGTCGTCCTCCCGGTTGGTTCCGAACCAGGATTGCACGGCCTCGGCCCAGTATTCGTGGCGATTGGAGCCGGCGTATTTTCCAGCCCAAAGCCCTTGGGCGATCGAGGTCCGGTAAGTCTTGTCGAGACGTTTGTCGAAGGTGGGATCAAGAGTCGAAAGCGCCATGTCGTGGATGGCGTGGGCAAACTCGTGGACGCAGATCGATTCGGTGTTGTAAGGATCGCCGGGATTGTGGAGGAGGTTTTCCTCGCCACAGGAGACCGAGGGGCGTTGTTTGGTTGCGCCCAAACCGCGGGCGCGGCGGTTCCAGAAGGCCGGCGGGGTGAGGTCGGAGTGCTCGGGAATGTCACAAGTCCGTTCGGAGGTCGCCATGATGGAATAGCGGACCTTGTTCTTGGCGAGCTCGCGGATGATGTCGGGTCGGTTTTTTAACATGGACCCGATAATGTGGGCGGCTTCCTGGAGAGAGGCATCGTTGACTTTCTCCGAGGCCACGATGGGAAAGGTCTCGAGGAGGAGCACCTTCTGATAGTGATCCTTGAGGTCGAATTCCTTGCGGACTTCTTTGGGGATTTTCTGAACCGGATTAGAAGAAGGAGCTTTGGTTTTCAAGGCGGTGGCAGCACCGGCTAGGACAATTGGAATCACAAGGGGAAGAAGGGTCTTCATGGAGAGAAACGAAAGGGAGATGGATTCGGAATCTTGCGGCGGTGCGTGCCTCTTCAGGAACCGTCCGCCATTCTAACATTGTTCTACCTGCGAATCTCAAAAAACCTCTCAAAAAGTCATCGCTTGCCGGGCTGACCCGTGTCAGTCCACAAGGATTCGGACGGCGGAAGCAGGGTGATGGATCTTTTAAAGATTTGATGTCGTCCGGCGGCATCAGATCCCATTGGTGATCCGAAAAAAGCTTCATCGAAATTGAGTGAAGTATGGTGAGATTTTCAATTTAGAGGAGTGAGTGGAATCAGGTTGACCACTCATGAGATCTGGCCATAGTGCCCCCCAGCACAGCTCGACAAATTGCATGAAATTACACACGCTAACATCGTTGATGGTGGTCCTTTCCGGTTCAGCTCATGGTCAATTCCGTGAGCTGTGGCGATTGGGTGAGGATGACGGGAATGCCAACGACTTCACCCAAGAGATTGGCGGGAGCGCGGCGGAACCAGGAAGCCCGGAGGATCGTGATGATGACTATTACTTTGCTGGAACGTATCCGGACCCCATCGGTGTCTTGACAGTCGATGAAGTCACGGGTGATGACGATCCCAGCAATACAGCGCCCGATCCGACCGGGTTTGAAAGGGCGGTCACTCATGGCAATAGAAACAATCGGATTCACTTCAATCTCAGTCCCAGTGAAGCGGATGCCAGTGCCCGGTATCGTTTTACCCTCGATCTCTTTGGAGGGGGATTTTGGGATGGTTCGGGAAATGGAGGATGGGGAACTCATGATATTGAAGTGCTTCTGAATGGAAACTCCATTTTTTCACAGACCGGGATTACCGAGGAGACGGTGGTGACCGTCGAGGATCTTGATCCTGTGGCGGTTGGAGCGGTGGCCGGAGCCAACAAGGTCGAGATCGTTCGGACCGGAGGAGTCAATGGTCCCAATGGAACGAGCAATGGATGGATCCAATTCGATACCATTGCTCTGGAGATCGACGAGTCGGCCATTGCCTGCACGGATGCCATTTGTAATTTCGGATCGACTGCCGGATCGGTCAATGCCGGGGACTCCGTGACCTTGAATTGGCTGACCAGCGGTGATGCCACGGTCAGCATCGACAATGGAGTGGGATCAGTGGCTGCAGGTTCGGGTGAAGTGATGGTCGCTCCCGCCGAGAGCACGACTTACACCATGACTTCCATGCTTGGAGGAGAAACGGCGACAGCCGAGGTGACCATCGCGGTCGTCCACTTGTTCAACTTCGGGTCGGACGTTCAGGAAGTCTCGCCTACGAATCCGAACGTGACCTTGAACTGGACCGTGGACCCCAACAGTTCGGTGTCCATTGACCAGGGAATCGGGAATGTTGATGACCAGACGTTTGGTGGTGTTGGTTCCGTCACCGTGCCGGTGGCAGCAGATACCACCTTTACCATCACTGTGACAACGGGCGATGATGTCGAGACCCAAGAGGTGTTCGTTGATTTCGAATACGATGATTATTCATCCCTCTGGCAGCTTGGGGTGAACGACAATACGCCGGCTGAATTCAATCAAGAATTGGCGGGATCATTCCCGGCTCCGGGAAGTGCCGATGCCCGGGATGACGACTACTACTTTGCCGGAATCTATCCTGATACAGTTGGGATTGTTGCGGAGGATGAAACGATCACCGACCCGGTCGATCAGCAAAATACTTCTCCCGATCCGAAGGGAATGGAGCGGGCTGTGACTTCGGGAGCGCCGGAAACGAGGATTCATTTTGTTCTCGATGCCTCCCAAGCCGTGTCCACGAATGAGTTTCGCTTTCAGACCTTCCTGATGGGAGGGGGCTGGTGGAATCCTGATATCGGCGGCAGCGGAGGATTTGGAAGCCACGATGTCGACATTCTCTTCAATGGTGTGCCGATTTTCAGTCAAACGGCGATCATCACTCCTACTCCAGTGCGGGAACATTTCTCCGCCGGATCGGTGAATGCCGTCGAGGGCGAAAATGTCGTTGAAGTCGTGCGCGTTGGAGGAGCCAGCAATCCGGCTGATCCCGGTGGCAATACCGGTTGGATCCAGTTCGATTACTTTTCGCTCGAGTCGCGCGGCTCCACTGATCCTGCCATTGGATTCCAGATTTCCGATATCAGCTATGATTCCGAGACGGGAATGACCAGCGTGACCTTCCCGTCCAGTCCGGGCCAAACCTTCAAAGTGGAAACCTCCACGAATTTGTTCGATTGGACGATCTTTGATGAGTCCTACCCTGCCGATTCAGCGGAAGCTGAGACGACGGTGGAGCTCTCGCTCGGGACCAAAGCCTTTGTACAAGTGACGCGAAACTGACGAACGTTGTTGTGAGCGTTCGTCGAAACCTCCCCTTGATGACGACATGCCTGCTTTCTGCGGGCATGTCGTTTTCTTGTCTGTGCTTCGGTGAGGAATCGGCCGGGACGAAACCCGGAATGGAGGCCATTGATGAAATGGTTGCGGTGGAGGAGTTGATTCTCGAGTTAACTCCTTACTTGAAGCATCTCGAGGTCTCTTTTCGGGAAGGGGCAATGCCGGATGAGGTGGCAAGGGATGCCGTGTTCCTGGAAGTTGAAGCGAGAAATCTTGTGTTGGCCGGGACAGAAACGCTGCCCTTGTATCGTCGGCAGAAGTGGACGAGCGGAGAGGAAATGCGCCAAGGGCATTGGGAGGAATTATTTGGTCAGATTCGGGAGGTTCGAAGCTCGAGGTTTTATTTGATCGATGGATCGTTCCCAGCCGGCCCCGATGGAGACTTTCATTCCAAGGTCGGCTTTGAAGGAGAAGCGGTTTCCAAGGACGGGAAAGCCCTTTCCATCACCGGAAAGCAAACGCTGATCTGGAAGAAGGTGGAAGGGAATTGGAGGATTGCCCGTTGGGAACAGTCGCCCCTTGAAGTGGCTTCGACGGAGCGCCATTTCTTTCGAGAGGTGCTCGATGAGGCGGTGCCCGATCAGAATGAGTTGAGACGGGCGCGTCACTCGCAGCATGAGCGCAACATCGTGGACCTCTTCACCAAGGGGAAATTCTCCCTGAGCAAGCAACGATACGCGGACTACCTGGATCTTGATTCCACCTTCCAGCACCCGGGGCTTTCGGTGGTGGATTATGATCAGGACGGTTGGGATGACCTTTATGTGATGGGTCGTTGGGGAAGGAATCAGATGTTCCGTAACAACGGGGATGGAACCTTCCGGGATGTGGCCAAAGAGATTGGGCTGGATCTCGACGGCCTCTGCACTTCAGCGATCTTCGCCGATTTCGACAACGATGGAGATCAGGATGTTTTCATCGGCCGTTCGCTGGAGAGGTCGCTCTACCTCAGCAACGAGAAGGGCAAGTTCGTTCCTCGTCCGGTCGATCCTTCCGGCCGGACTCCCTTGCCTTATCTGGTCTCAACGATTTCGGCGGTTGATTACGATCAGGACGGGCTGCTGGATGTCTATCTGGGATTGTATGCTCCCCCGAATGAGAGCGCTCCGGTTGAAAAGTGGGCCCGAGAGTTTTTTCCCAAGGCGATGGCCGCCGAAATTGAGAAGAGAGCTCAATCATCGCACCGGTATTTGAATCGTGCCGGTCCGCCCAATCTCCTGCTGAAGAACCTCGGCGGTGGAAAGTTTACCATTGCCCGGGCGGCGGGCGATCTTGCGGAGTGGCTCGATACCTATGCCGCGGTCTGGTCTGACTTTGATCGCGATGGCGATCCCGACGTTTATGTCTGCAATGACTTCGGCCCGGATCATCTCTATCGGAATGACCAGGGACGATTCGTCGATGTGACCCGCCAGTTTGCCGGCGACCAGATGCAGGGATTCGGAATGGGAGCTTCGTGGGGAGACTATGATCGGGACGGAATGCTGGATCTCTATGTCTCCAACATGTTCTCCAAGGCCGGCCGCCGGATTGCGGATACCATCGGAGGAATTGATCCGAGGATCCCGCATTCGGCCAATGGGAATCTGCTCTTCAAAAATGCCGGCGATCAATTCCTGCAAGTGGCGGGGACTTCGGGAGACAGCCTGAAAGTGGCGAAGGTTGGCTGGGCCTACGGGGCACAGTTTGTTGATCTCGATAACGATGGCTGGCTCGATCTCTATTCGGCCTCCGGATTTTATTCGGCGCCCCGGGAAATTGCCAACAACAAGGATCTCTGAAGTGTTCTCTGGCGTGCGGTCGTGCGCGATGACCCGAAAATGGGGGAGGCTTTCAAGAAGAATGCCAACTTCGAAGTAACGACCCGCAAGGCCGCCGTTGAACTGCAGAGCGACTACTGGGGAAAGAATTCCCTGAGTGGGCATGAACGCAACCGCTTGTTCATCTCGAAGAAGGGCAAATCCTTTGGCGAGGTCTCCTTGATCTCAGGGAGCGACCATCTGGGCGACGGACGAAGTGTCGTGCTTTTTGATTACGATCGGGACGGAAAAACTGATATCGCGTCGATCAATACCAATGCTCCGAAGCTAGTTCTCTATAAGAATGAAGTGACTTCCCCTCATCACTTCGCCACCTTCCGGTTTGTCGGGGCGGGGCATTCCGCGGAAGGATCGAATCGGGATGGAATCGGGGTGCGTGTGGAGCTGGCTCTCGACCGGATGACGGTGGTGGAAGAACTCAGAGCTGGTGAGGGATTCAGTGCCCAGAATTCCAAAACCCTCCTGATCGGATTGGGGGAGAGCAAGGTGATTCCCAAGGCGAAGTTCTATTGGCCTTCGGGAAAAACCTCGGAATTTGAGAATCTTCCGGTGAATCGATTGATAACGATCACCGAGGGGAAGACGGAATATACGATTGAGGCCTATCGACCCTAGGAGGACGTCAGGTAGCGTTTATTTACAATGATTTGCACATTGTTAGCCCTCATTTTGGGGAAAGGTGATCATAGGTAAGATGTTATCAATAAGGTGATTTCGTCTGTTGGGGTGGTTGAGGTGGCATGATTTGGGTGGAATTCCCGCTGGCATGCCCACCACTTCAGAACTAAAGTCGTCGGATGAAAAGAATCGGGTGGATTTCCATCGTTCTGACATCCTGGGCCTCGGGGGCGCCAGTGGTGAGTGAGTTTCTGGCTTCCAATGACAGCAATCTCCTTGATGAGGATGGCGATACGCCTGATTGGATCGAGATTCACAATCCGGACGCCGCTCCTTTCGATCTCGGAGGCTATCACCTGACGGACAGTGGTGATTCCACCAAGTGGACATTTCCAGCCGGCGTGACCATTCCAGCCGGTGGTTATTTGACGGTTTTTGCCTCGAACAAAGACCGGGCGGTGGCCGGGGCTGAGCTGCATACGAATTTCAGGCTCGACCCGAGCGGGGAGTATCTCGGGTTGATTGCCCCTGATGGCGTCACCGTGATTCACGACTACGCGCCGGAGTATCCTCCCCAACGAGAGGACCGGTCCTATGGATTGGGTGGAGGAGTGGAAGCCTTCTTTGACAGCCCGACTCCGGGCGGAGCCAATTCTTCAGGAACGACTGCTGGTCCGGTCATCGGTTCGGTGACCCGGGATCCGGCGCAACCGGTGGTGGGTGACCTTTTGGTGACGGCCTTGTTGCGGGAGGTCAACGCGCCCGTCGAGTCGGTTACCTTGTTCTATCGGCGGATGTTTGCCGTGGAAACTTCGCTCGCGATGCGAGACGATGGTGTCGCTCCGGACGTTTGGGCGGATGACGGGATCTACACTGCGATGATCCCGGGAGCGGAGATTGTTCCGGGAGAAATGACGAGGTGGCGATTTGAGGCTGTTGATACCGAAGGAAGCACCACCTTGGAGCCTCCCTATCCCGATCCGACGAATTCGCCGAGGTATTGGGGAACGGTTGGAAGTGATCCATCCATTGTCACCAACCTGACGACCTTGCATTGGTTCATCCAGAACCCTTCGCTGGCCGAGAATGCCTATCCCAGCGGAAACCGTGGAGCGCCGGGAGCTTTGTTCTATCTCGGGCAGTTTTATGACAACGTCGGTTTCAAGCGGCATGGGCAGTCGTCGGGTGGATTTCCCAAGAAGTCCTTCAATATTGATTTCAACAAGGGGCACCACTTTCAATGGAGTGAAGATGCCCGGCGGGTTTCGGATATCGATCTCCTCACCAATTGGGCGGACAAGTCCAAGGTCCGTCATGTCCTGTCCTACGAGATCATGAGAGGGGCCGGGGTGAACGCTCACTTTGCCTACACCGTGCGGGTCGAGCAGAACGGCGATTTTTACTCCACCGCCGACTTCGTGGAGGATGCCGATGAAAATTATCTGGAGCGGGCCGGGCTCAACAAGGATGGAGCTCTTTACAAGGTCTACAGCAATACCTTGAACAAGGATGCCGGCGACAACGCTTTCACCGGATTTGAAAAGAAGACCCGGAAGGATGAAGCGTCGCGGGCCGAGCTGCAGGCCTTGATTGATGGGCTGGATCTCACCGGTAGCGCTCTGACCAACTACCAGTTTGATCACCTCGACCTTCCCAAGATCATCAACATGTTGGCGGCCAACTCCATTATCCGGAACATCGATATGCACCGGAAGAACTGGTATATCTATCAGGATACCGGAAAGAGCAACGAGTGGGCCATTCTCCCATGGGACCTTGACTTGTCCTTCGGTCGGTATTGGCGTCAGCCGCAACGGTATTTCAGTAATGAATTGGAATCCAACGGGTTCATTCAGACCGGCGGAGCGATTCGCCTGGTCTCCCAGATTTTTGCCAATCCGGATACCCGGGAAATGTTTTACCGGCGCCTGAGGACGCTCTCCGATCAGTTCCTTCAAGATCCTTCAACTCCGGTGGAAGAGAGATACATCGAGCGACGTCTCGATGAACTGCTTGCGTTGATCGATGATCCCTCTCATGCCAAGTCCGATGCTCAAAGGGACTTTGAGAAATGGGGATCCTGGGTGCACGGGGGTGGCGGAGTTCAAGTGCCCTACACCGATCCCGATCCCGATGTGGAATCGATGAGCGAAGGTGTGGCCCGATTACGCAACGAGTATCTGCCGGCTCGAAGAAGTTTCGTTTACAATACCCAGATCGAAGGGAAGGGGGGGAACATTCCTCTGCCCCAGGAAACCACCCAAGCCTACGTCTACACTCCATTGATTGGTCCGGGTGAGACCGGAAAGTATTTCGTTCCTTCCGACAATTCGCTGGGCTTTTTCTGGCTGGGATTCTCGGAACCCTTTGATGATTCAACCTGGCCCACCGGCCCCATGCCTCTGGGGTATGAAAAGGAATCGGGCTATGAAGGGATCATTGCCACGGATGTGGAAACGGAGATGGCTTCCAATGCTTCGATTTTTCTCCGGATTTCTTTTGAAGTCGATGATCCGGCGGCATTCGATTCGCTGGAGCTAAGGATGCAATATGACGATGGATTCTTCGCGGTTCTCAATGGAACAATCCTGCATGCGGAAAATTCGCCGGCTTCTCCTAAGTTTGATTCGGCCTCCGAGGGGAGTCATGAAGCCAATGTCGACGGCTACACCACGTTCGACATTTCCTCGAAATTGAGTGCCCTCAAGGCGGGCTCGAACATCCTCGCTATCCAAGGATTCAACGATGGAGCCGGGAGTTCCGATTTTCTGTTAGGTGTCGAGCTGCATGGCGGAGCTTCTTTTGATGTGCCACCGACCCAACCGACGCTGGATATCGGGACTCTTGAGAATTCGCCTGAGTCGGGGAATCAGGACGAGGAATTCATCGAGATCCGCAATCCTTACTCGATCGCCATTGACGTTTCCAACTGGCGTCTCACCAATGCGGTTGAGTTTACCTTCCAGCCGGGAACGGTGATTCCCGCGAACGGGAGTTTGTATGTCAGTCCTGACGTGAACGCCTTTCGCGCCCGGTCCGCGTCCCCAACCGGCAATGAAGGAAACTTTGTGCAAGGACCTTATTCCGGGCATCTCTCCAACCTCGGCGAAACGATCGAACTTGTGGACGAGACAGGGAAATTAAACAACGAACTGACATACGCCGGAAGTCCTTCGGATGCCCAACGCTACTTGAGGATTTCCGAGTTGATGTATCACCCCGAACCTGACGGGTTGGCCGAGTTCATTGAGTTGGTGAACACCAGCACATCGACCACTCTCGATCTCAATGGAATCCGGTTTACGGAAGGAGTGGAGTTTGATTTCACCGGTTCAGCCGTGACCTCGTTGGCTCCGGGCGAGCACGTATTGGTGGTGCGAAACCAAGCGTCATTCGAAGCTGTTCACGGAACCAGTCTCCCGGTGGCGGGAATTTTTGCCAATGCCACGGCGCTGAGTAATTCAAGCGACGATCTCAAGTTGGAAGACGCCGATAACAATACCATTCTTGAGTTTTCCTATGATGACGGCGCGCCGTGGCCGGAGGCAGCTGATGAAGGGTTCAGCCTGGTGCTGATCGATCCTTCCTCTGGTCCTGATCCCTCGGATCCCGCCAGCTGGAGAGGGAGTGCTTACAATGGTGGCGCTCCGGGAGAAGTCGACGGGCGCCCACTTCCTTCGAATCCGCTTTCCGATGGCAACGGTAATGGATTGGCTGATTTGCTGGATTACACCATGGGGAATGATCAGGCCGGAGAAGAGAGGTTGCTGACCGTGAGTCATCGGCTTCACGCGACTCCGGAGGGAGCGCAGATTCTTCCAACTGTTGAGTATTCCCACGACGTCACTGCTGATCAGGCCATCATGGAGGTGCAATATTCCATTGACATGTCGGTGTGGAATTCCGCCGAGTCGCTCTTGACGACGGTTGAAGAAGTCGACCTCGGGAATGGGCGCAAGGTTGTGACGCGATACTTCGGCGATCCGTCCGTTCGCGTGTTCTTCCGATTGGTGGCGCGGGTCCGTTAGCTTACTTTTTCGTTTTCGCTCCGGGGTCCTTGCGCACTCCAAATTTCTGCGGAGTCAATCCTTCGCGGACAGGCTTGAGGTGTCGCTCGGCAAGACGTTCCTGATCCTTGGCGATCTTGAACCATTGGGCGGCCATTTCCCTGACCTTGTCGGGATGCTTTTCCGCGAGGTCGTTCAGCTCGGTGCGGTCGTCTGCAAGGTTGTAGAGTTCCCATTTGCCCAATTTGGCCGAGGCGAGTTTCCAGTCGCCTGAACGCAAGGCCCGGTCGGTGCCGAAGTGGAAGTAGAGGGGATCATGGGGCTGACGCTTTTCTCCCTTGAAGATGGGAACGAGCGACTTGCCGACCAAGGGGTCCATTGTTCTCCCTCCTTCATCACGAAAAAGGGCAGGTCCCTTTATTTTTCCTGCTCCGCGAACCAGCTTCTTCTCTCCTCCGATGTTTTCAGGATAGGTTGCACCTGCAATCTCGAGGAAGGTCGCCATGAAGTCGACGAGGTGGGCTGGCTGATTGGTGATCTTTCCAAGTGGCGTCTCTTTGCCGCCAAGCTTCATCGATTTGGGAAGGTGGGCAATCATGGGGGAGGTGATGCCACCTTCATGCTGGTTCTGCTTGTAAAGGCGGAAGGGCGTGTTGCCCACCGAGGCCCAGCCGACGTCGTAGCACCAGTAGGATTTGGGATCCCAGGGCTTGAGGTTCTTGCCCCGGGTGCGATCAAAGGGGCAGGCTCCATTGTCTGAGCAGAAGAGGATGAGAGTGTTGTCGTAGAGCTTCTTTTCCTTGAGGTATGCGATGATGCGACCGATCTCGCGATCAAGGACATCGACCATGGCGGCGTAGGCTTCCATGCGGTCTTCTTCCCATTGCTTGTCTTCGGCGCTCAAGCTGTCCCAAGCGGGAATGTGAGCAGCACGAGGAGAGAGTTCCCACTTGGCGGGGAGAAGTCCTGTTTCGATCTGCTTGGCATGCCGCCGTTTGCGCAGGACATCCCAGCCTTCGGCATACTTGCCATCGTGGCGTTTGACGTCTTCTTCCGGGGCATGGAGAGGGTAGTGAGGAGCATTGTAGGCGCAGTAGAGGAGAAAGGGTTTCTCTGGACTGTTGCTTTCGCGGTCGGAAAGAAATTCGAGCGCATAATCTGTGATTGCGGTGGTGGTATAGAAGGGTTTCCCGTTGAGGGTTTGGGGCACTTTCCATTCTTTGCCATCGAGTCGGAAGGTATTGTCTCCGGTGAAGAAGTTGGTCGCTCCGGAGAGATGTCCCCAGTAGCGATGGAAGCCGAAGTCGGTTGGATGTTTGGACAGGTGCCATTTGCCCACCATCATGGTGTGGTATCCGGCAGGCGCGAGGGCTTCGGCGATGGTGGCCCCCCGTGAGAGTTTCTCCGACCCGGCTTGGTCGCAGTAGAGCCCGGTGAGCAGGGAGACACGTGACGAATGACACTTTGCGGTGTTGTAAAACTGGGTGAAGCGAAGTCCATCTTTGGCGAGTGCGTCGAGGTTGGGCGTGGGAATCTCCGAGCCATAACAACCAAGGTCGGCGAAGCCCAGGTCATCGGCCATGATGAGAACAATGTTGGGCCTGTCGGCCTGAGAGGCACAGGTCAAGAGACTCAAGAAGAGAGAAGTCAGGAAAGAGCGCATACCAGTGATACTGGGTGAAGCGCAGAATATATCGAGAGACATTTGGGTGCTTGGCTCTGTCCTTCGGGGGGGATTCCCTTTAAAGGAGTCTCATGAATTGGATCAAGATGTTCGTGGCCACCTTGGTGCTGGCCGGTGTTTCCAAGGGAGAAGCCCCCAACATCGTCTTCATTCTGGCCGACGATCTGGGATATGGCGATGTCGGTTGCTACAACCCCGACTCAAAAATTCCGACGCCTCATCTGGACCGAATGGCGAAGGAAGGGATGAAGTTCACCGATGCTCACAGTCCGTCGACGGTCTGCACGCCGACCCGATATAGCCTTTTGACCGGACGGATGGCTTTTCGGACCGGCTTCCGCAGCGTCTTTGCCGGTGTCGGTGGTCCCTGCTTGATCGAGGAGGATCGACTCACGCTACCCGAAATGCTCAGAAAGAAGGGATACACCACTGCAATGTTCGGGAAGTGGCATATTGGGATGAGCTTTTTCGACAAGGAAGGCACCTTGATCAAGAACCGCGGATTGGAAGGAGTGAAGAAGGTGGATTATTCCCGTGCCATTCCGGATGGCCCGATTCATCGGGGGTTTGATCATTTTTTCGGGACGGTCAGCTGTCCGACCACGGATTGGCTTTATGCCTACATCAATGGCGATCACATTCCGGTTCCTCCCACCGGCCTGCTCGATAAAACGAATCTTCCGAAGCATCCCTATTCGCGGGACAATCGTGGCGGATTGATCGCGCCGGATTTCGACCTTGAGGAAGTGGATCTGGTCTTTCTGGAGAAGAGCCGGGAATTCCTGAGATCCCACGTGAAGGAACAGCCCAAGAAGCCCTTTTTTCTGTTTCATTCGATGCAGGCCGTCCACCTCCCTTCCTTTCCGGCGGATCAATTCAAAGGCAAGACGAATTCAGGCCCACACGGGGATTTTCTCTTCGAGATGGATTGGATCGTCGGTGAGTTGCTGAAGGAATTGAAGGATCTTGGAATCGACGACAATACCATTGTGATGTTTGGTTCGGACAATGGTCCGGAAGTGCCGACGGTGATTGCGATGCGCCGGGATCATCAGCATGACGGAGCCCGGCCGTGGCGCGGGGTGAAGCGGGATCAATGGGAAGGCGGACACCGCACTCCGTTCATCGTTCGTTGGCCGGGTAAAATCGAAGCCGGTTCGGTTACCGATGAAATCGTGAGTCTGACCGACGTCTTCGCAACTTGTGCCTCGTTGGTGGGTGCCGGGATTCCGAACGAGGCGGCCGAGGACAGTTTCGATTTTCTTTCCGTGTTGAAAGGAGAGAAGTTGGAAAAACCGGTTCGTCCTTATCTTCTTCAACAGACCATCAAGCTGGATCTTTCGATCCGTGAAGGGAAGTGGAAGTATCTCGATCACCTGGGATCGGGTGGCAACAACTACACCCGGGAGGGAGAGTGGGGGATGAAGCAGTATGCGCTGCCGGAAAAGGACCCGGAGGCTGCGGGCCAGCTTTACGATCTGGAGAAGGATCCGGGAGAAACAACCAATCTCTATTCCAAGCATCCCGAGATTGTGAAGCGCCTCAAGGAGATGCTGGAGGAGTCGAAGAAGTCAGGTCGGAGTGCTCCGCTTCGATGACCGGTCCTAGCTTTTGGCGAGATCCCACATCAGCCGGTCCATGGCGGCACCCATTCCTTTGCGTCGGGTGTTGGCGCAGGCTGCCCAACAATACCCGCTGCGGGTCCTTGCAAGCAGGGAGGTGAGACCGGGCAGGCTTCCGCTGTGCCAGTAATTCCCGTGCTTGTTGACATTCCACCCGCAAGCGTAGTGTTCGTTGATGGTGGATGCGGTTGTCATGAGATCGAGGGATGACTGTTTCAAGATGTCGGGTTGCTGCGGGAAACCATCCACGGACAAGGCGAAGTCGAGCATCTCCTTGGGCGTGCCGATCCATCCTCCGTGAGCGTCCATGCGGGGGACATTCATTTCGTAAGTGTCCGGTTTGTCATCGGTGTAATAGCTAACCTCGCGCGAGCCTTTCTCAACGAACATCCCTTCCGATCCACAGGGTTTGAGAATGTGTTCGCGGACAATATTTTCATAACTCTTCCCGCTCGCCTTCTCGATGACTCGGCCGAGGAGGCAGTATCCAAAATTGGAATAGGCGTAGTTTTTTCCAGGAGGATGATCGGGTGGTCTGTTTTCCAGCGTCCACTTGATCAGGTCTGCGTGTCCAAGCTGATTTTCTTGAAACATCGGATCCTTGTTTCGGTTGGGCCATCCCCCGGAGGTATGGTTGAGCAAGTGGTGGATGGTGATGCCTTCGTCCTTTTGGCCGGGAACGATTCCGTCGGGCCCAAAGACGGGATCGCTGAGTTTCACTTTCCCTTGTTCGATGAGCCAAAAGATGGCGGTTGCGGTGATCGGCTTGCTGACGCTGGCGATGCGGAAGCGATGGGTGGTGGTGAGTTTCTCTTTCCTTTCGAGGTTGGCAAAACCCGTTGCGGACTGGTGGGTGATTTTTCCGTCTTTGGAGACGATGTAGGAAAACCCGGGAGGGCGATATTTTTCGAGGAAAGCGGCCAAAGGGTCGGGCTTGCCCGACTGGCCGCGGGCACACGTTCCGGCAAGCGAGCCGATGGTGAGAGTGAGATACTTGCGCCGGCTGAACACGGGTGGGTCAGGTGAGGATGGGTTTGATGACGTGCCCGTGGACGTCGGTGAGGCGGTAGTGGCGTCCCTGGAATTTGAAGGTGAGCTTTTCGTGGTCGATGCCAAGGAGATGAAGAAGGGTCGCCTGGAAGTCGTGCACATGCACTCCCTTGTCTGCGACGTTGAAGCCGATGTCGTCGCTTTCTCCATATGTCACGCCGGGCTTGATGCCGCCTCCGGCCATCCAGATGGTGAAGGCATATGGGTGGTGGTCGCGACCCCATTTCGGGCGGTTATTGATATCTCCCTGCAAGAACGGAGTTCGGCCGAATTCTCCGCCCCAGATGACGAGGGTGTCGTCGAGCATGCCACGCTGTTTGAGGTCTGCGACGAGGGCGGCCGAAGGTTGGTCGGTGTCACGACACTGGTTATAGAGTTCGGTGGTGAGCGAGCGATGTTGATCCCATCCGGCATGCATCAATTGCACAAAACGAGTGCCGCGTTCGACCAGGCGTCGGGCAAGGAGGCAGTTGCGGGCGAAGGATCCGGGTTCATTGACCTGGGGGCCGTAGAGGTCGAGGATGGACTTGGGCTCCTTCGAAATGTCGGCGAGCTCGGGAACACTGGTTTGCATCCGGTAAGCCATTTCATACTGGGAAATCCGGGTGGCGATTTCAGGATCGCCGGAGCGGGCGAGCTTGGTTTCGTTGAGTTCGGAAATGCCGTCGAGCATGTGGCGTCGAAGTGAGGAGTCGATGCCATTGGGATTCTGAAGATAGAGAACCGGACTGCTGCCAGCCCTCAGCTTGACGCCCTGATGTCGTGAGGGGAGGAATCCCGAGCTCCAGTAGCTGTCGTAGAAGATCTGACCGCAAGTGGTGTTCTTGGTGACCGAAGTCATCACGACGAAGGTAGGAAGGTTGGCATTCATACTGCCCAGTCCGTAGCTGAGCCAGGCTCCCGCGGTGGGACGTCCCGGAAGTTGGTTGCCGCTCAAAAAGAAATTGATGGCCGGGGCATGGTTCACCTGTTCGGTGTGCATGCTTTTGACAAAGCAAAGTTCGTCGGCAATGGCCGCGGTGTATGGCATGAAGTTGCTGACCCAAGCCCCGCTTTCTCCGTGCTGCGAAAAGGGTTCGACCGGCGCGAGAAGTTTCCGTTTGTCTGCGGCGGCCGACATGGTGCTGAATCTCTTGCCTTCCATGTAGCTGGCGGGGACCGGTTTGTTGTGGAGCTCCTTGAGTTTGGATTTGTAGTCAAAGAGTTCGAGATGACTGGGGCCGCCATTCTGGAAGAGGTAGATGACCCGCTTGGCCTTGGGGGCGAATTCTGAAACGGACTTCATCAGGGCATCCTCCGAGCCCAGAGCGTCTTCACCCAATAAGGAAGCAAGAGCGGCGATACCAATGCCTTGGGCGGACTTGCCGAAGAAGTGGCGTCGATTGGTGAGGTACTGGCGTTCGAGAAGGGGATCCATGGCTTATTCTTTGCTGAGGGCTTCGTCGGTATTGAGAATGGAAAGACAGACCGTGGTGACGGCGGCGAGGTCGATGGCGTCTTCCTCTTCGCCTGAAGGGCTTTCGCCGATGGCGAGCAAGGCCTTGGCGGCATCGGGGCGTTCGGTGAAGTTGGTTTTGGCTCGCTCCAGAAGACGCTCGAGAGTTTCGTGCTCGTTGGGTTCGGGGAGACGGGCCACCACCATTTCGAAAGCAGCGGCCATCGGGTTGTCTGGATCGGAAGCTCTGGCCTTGAGAGCAAGAGCGCGGGCGGCTTCGGCGAAGAGTGGATCGTTAAGGGTGGTCAGAGCGTGTAGCGGACTGTTGGTGCGGCTGGAGCCGACCTCACAGACTTCGCGTTTGGCGCTGTCGAAGAGCATGGGGGGAGCGCTGATTCTTCTCCAAAAAGTATAGATCGTCCGTCGACGAAGTTTCTCGCCGGTGTCAGGGGTATACTTCTTCTTTCCGAAGGTGACCTCGGACCAAAGGCCTTCCGGTTGCCAGGGTTTGACCGGGGCACCTCCAAGCCGGCGAACCAGAAGTCCACTGGAGGCAAGGGCCTGGTCGCGGATCATCCAGGCGGGCAGGCGGTAGCGCGCTCCTCGAGCAAGAAGTCGGTTTTCGGGGTCCTTTTCCAGCTGCAGTGACGTCACGTCCGAAGATTGGCGGTAGGTTTTGCTGGTGACGATCTGGCGGACGAGCTGTTTGTAATCCCAACCGTTGTCCATGAAGTCGGCCGCGAGCCAGTCGAGAGCCTGAGGGTGGACGGGGATCTCACTTTGAACACCCAGGTCTTCGGCTGACTTGATGAATCCAATCCCGAAGAATTCCTGCCAGAGTCGATTCACGATGACGCGGGCGGTGAGGGGGTTGTCGCGTGACACCAACCAGCGGGCGAGATCGAGGCGGTTGGCATGGTCTCCGGCTATCTCAAGGGGAGGGAGAATTTCCGGGGTGTGGGCTTCGACCTTGTCGCGTGGTTGTTCGTAGGACCCGACTTCGAGGATGAAGCTGTCGCGTCGATTGGATTGGTCGGCCATGATCATGACCTTGGGCGCGGACTTTTCGAGGTCGGCAATCTGCTTGGTCACCTTGGCCTTTTCGTCTTCGAGTTTCTTGTGTTCGGGTTGGGCCTTGAGGAATGCGGCCTCGACTGCCTTCTTCTGATCCGGGGTTCGCTGGTCGGCGGCAATGCGGAGCGTGGATGCGAGCGGGCTGGGTTTGTTGTCGAAGCCGGCGGAGGGATCGGAACCATGGGAAATCAAAAATCGTCCGAGGTAATGAGCTTCGTGTTTGGAATTGTGTTTGAGCACCAGTTCAAGACGGGCACCAGGCGTTGGTTGGACCGGCTCGGTGAGCTGGAAGATTGCGGCGTGATCGCGGTCGATTTTTCCCCCTCCCCAGACAGCCCATCCGGAGTTGTCATTCTTGTCGAGAGTGCCAGTGACATTCCAGGTTCCTTGCTCGAAGGTGGCCTTCGGGTTGACCAATTTGACCTCCTTACGGGGCTGGCCATCTTGATGAAGGTAGACTTCGAAGGAGGTCAGAACGAAGTTGCCGCTGTTACTTGGGGCAATTCCTCCATCAGTAAATGACGGGTGGCGAAGGGCATCGATGCGGAGAGAGGTGACAGGTGTCCCGGGGAGAGGAGTGGAGAAGTGATAAGTGAGTTTGGCGGGGGTGGCGCCTGAGGTCAGGAGGGATTGGTCGGGGAGGGATTCAAACTTGAGCTTGGGGTCACTCGCCTTTTTTTCGGTGAAGGAAAAAGGAGTCCAGAGTTCGGTGGTCTTGTGAGTCAGTTGTTGTGTTTCCCATTCGGTTTGGCGTGCCACCAGTTGCTCGCCGAGCTTGGAGCTCTTGTTTTCAATGTCCTTCAATTGATCGCGGAGGCGGGCAACGGTGTCTTGTTGTTGAGGCGACGGTGCTGCGAGGACTGGTTTGGTTTGCGGGTCACCACCGGCTCCGTTGACGGGAGTCTGGTTGAAGAAATCGAAGAGCCCGTAGTAGTTCTTCTGGGAAAGAGGATCGTATTTGTGATCGTGACAGCGGGCGCAGTTGAATGTCAGGCCCATCCAGGTCGTGCCGACGGTTTCCGCCATGTCCATGACGTAGTCGACGCGATTTTCCTCAGGAATTCTTCCTCCTTCGCCATTGATGGGATGATTGCGGAGAAAACCGGTGGCGAGTTTTTGTTCGTGCGTGGCATCGGGCAGAAGGTCGCCTGCGATTTGCCAAACCGTGAAGTCATCGAAGGGAAGGTTGCGATTGAAAGCATCGGCCACCCAGTCCCGCCAGGGCCACATCGTTCGTTCGCCGTCATTTTGGTAGCCATTGGAATCGGCGTAGCGAGCGGCATCGAGCCACGGCCAGGTCATGCGCTCTCCGTAGGCGGGATCGTCCAGGAACCGGTCCACCAGCTTGGCCCAGGCGTCGGGTGACTTGTCGTTGAGGAAGGTGGCAATCTCCTCGGGCGTTGGCGGAAGACCCCGGAGATCGAACGAGAGACGTCGGATCAAGGTGCGTCGATCGGCCTCGGGCGACAGGGTGACTTCTTCTTTTTTGAGCCGTTCCGTGATCAGATAATCGAGTGCGCTTTTGGTTCCTTCGGGGACCTCCGGCTTCTCAACACGGGTGAAGGTCCAGTGCTTTTCATACTTGGCTCCTTGCTCGATCCACTTGCGGATCAGTTCCTTCTCGGAAGCAGAAAGAGAAAGGTGGGAGTCGATTGGAGGCATCACTTCGTCGGGCACCCGCGAAATGATGCGCTGCCACGCGGGGGAATTGTCCGGGTCGCCGGGAATGATGGCCGGTCCGTTCTCCCCTTTGGCAAAAGCTCCCTCGGGCGTGTCGAGGCGCAGGTCCCCTTCGCGGGCCTTGGCATCGAAGCCATGGCAGGCGAAACAGCGGTCGGAGAGAATGGGGCGGATGTCTGAATTGAAGCCCAGTCGTTCTTCTTCCGCTGCGTGGATGGTGGGCAGACAGGCGAGGGGGAAAAGGAGGCGGCGGAGCGACTTCATGAAAAATTCAGGAGATCAGGAGTATCTGACGGACACCTTAGGCGGGAGTGGGCCTGAAACCAATATTTTCTGTCTGGTTGATGAAGACAGAAGGGTGGAGCGATGATCCTCGTTGAGCTGCGGGGTGTGGAAACTCTGCATGGCGCAAGCCCTTGACTCAGTGAAGTCAGGAAATTCTTTGGACAGGAACCAAAGGTGAATTAAGAAATGAGGGAAATGATGAAGGTTTACCAACTCAGTCATCCCGGGGCGCATAGTGATTTGGTAGATGGCCAGATTCTGGACGTCCGGTTGGAGGACGATTTTGAAGCGGGGCATCTTGCCAGGGCCCAAAGCAACTGCGTGTTTGAGGTGTCCTTTGGGGAGCGACTCGAAACGACCGCACCGAACAGGGACCTCCCGACGGTTGTCTACGGGGCTGATGGCGAAACTCATGAGGCCGAAGCTGCGGCGGAGAAGCTTTGGAGATTGGGGTATCGTGACGTCCGGATTCTCGAAGGAGGGTTGGTGGCAGCTCGTCAAGCTGGGCTCGAGATCGAAGCCGGGACTCCCTTGCCAGAACCGCCCCCTGAACCTCAGGGCAAGCTTGAGATCGATTTGGAAGAGTCTCGCCTCGAGTGGCTGGGGCGGAACTTGATCAACAAGCATTGGGGAACAGCAGCTCTTGAGTCTGGTTTTCTCGAATTTGAGGACGGTCAGCTGACCGGTGGGAGTTTCGTGATCGACTTGCAGAAACTTAAGTGCACGGACCTTGCCGGTTCAGATCTTCATGATGTGCTGATCAGTCATTTGCAGAGCGATGACTTCTTTGATGTTGAGAATCATCCCAAGGCGACGTTCACCATTACCAAAGTCGACGTGCCCGAGGGGACCACGCCGGGGAGCACGACTCATCGCGTGACCGGAGATTTGACGCTTCGCGGACAAACCCATGCCATCGAATTTGAGGTGTCTGCGGGGAGAACTCCGGAGGGGAAGATGGCCGCTCAAGCTGCCTTTTCGATTGATCGCACCAAATGGGGTGTCATTTACGGATCAGGAAAATTCTTCAGCCGGATCGCCGGGCATCTGGTGAACGATTTTCTTGAGTTCCAGCTCCGGGTTCTGACTCGATAAACTCTAAAGATCGGCGAGGTGTTTTTCCATCTCCTCCGGCGAGGCCGGGGGGATCGGGTGGCTGAGCCCCCAGCGGTACCCGAAGGGGTCGAGAATGATGGCATAGCGGGATCCCCACCAGGCGTTTTCAGGTTCTGAAAGGGAGGTGGCACCAGCCTCAACGGCACGGGCGTATGCGGTATCGCAGTTCTCGGTCGTAATTCCGAACAGGCAGGACGACATGCCACCTTCGGGCATGGCAAAGGCGTGGTGGTCTTCCGCTTCATCGGACATGAAGATCTTGGTGTTGCCGATCATGAATTCAGCATGAACGATACCACCGCCAAGTGCGGGAACACGCATGAGTTCCTCGGCTCCAAAAGCTCTGGTGTAGAAGTCGAGAGCCTTGGCTGAGTTTTTGACAGTCAGGGAAAACGCTACGGTGGGGGCGTCGGGAGAAGAGTCCATGATTCAGCAATAGCTATCAGATTACGAATATGGTGAAGCGAAGCCAAGGTTTTCCGATTGTATCTTCAGAGGATTGTTCGTGTGGTTGGCCGTGAATCGTGCTTGGTTGAAGACATGTTCTATCGTTCTTTGATGATCATGACAGCTGGTGGTTTGATGGCGGGATCGGCTTTGGCCGAGCCGGGAAAGGAAATTCCTCTCTGGAAGGGAACCGCTCCGGGTGAGAAGGGGGATATTCCTCCCGAGAAAGTGGAAAAGAAAAAGGACGGAATTGAACGGACTTCCAATGTCTCAGCGCCGACACTCAAGGTGTTTCCAGCTCCCGATGGGTCGGCGAATGGCGCGGCCGTTCTTGTTTGTCCGGGTGGTGGCTATGGCATCCTTGCCAGCGAGCACGAAGGTTCGGAAGTCTGCAAGTGGCTCAACAAGACTGGATACACCGCGGTGTTATTGAAATACCGCGTTCCCCGTCGGGCGGGCCTGGCGAAACATCACGCTCCGGTGCAGGACGTCCAACGGGCGATGGGAATGATCCGGAAGAACGCCGCGGAGTGGAAGATTGATGCCAATCGCGTCGGCATTCTGGGATTTTCGGCAGGTGGGCACCTGGCTACGATGAGTCTGGTGAATCCGGAGAGGACTTACCAATTCGATGCCTCGGCGGAAACGGAGAATTGCCGCCCTGATTTTGGGATCTTGATTTATCCGGCGTATCTGGTGGATGAGAAGGACGAGAGTAAGCTGGCTCCGGAAGTGAAGTTGGACAAAGACTGCAAGCCGGTCTTTATCGCAGTGGCTTCGGACGATCGTTGGGGGTCGAGCAGTGCGCGGATTTATCTTGAGCTTCAGAAACTGAAGGTCCCCGTGGAGATGCACGCCTTTGCCAAGGGGGGACATGGTTTTGGGATCACCAAAGCAGCAGGGAAGCCGGCGGGAACGTGGCCTGAACTGGCTGCGAAGTGGATGAGCTCGATGGGATTTGATCAAGCAAAGTAGGAAGGCGATGAAGTGGCAGACCTGCATCATCGCACTCATCATGTGCGCTGCGGGCTGTCATCGTTTCCATGATTCTTGAGTTCAGCCAAGAATGAGGTCCTTTGAATTTCCGGTGAGAAAGTGATGAAAAGACGGAGAGTGATGTTGGGTTTGTTGGCAGGAGCGTGTTGTTCCTGTTCCAAGCCGATGGTGACCGATCCGGCGCTTCCCGGTCCCAAGGGGAGTCCCGAGATTTTCCTGAACTATAGCATGAAGGGAGATGCCAAGCTGGCTGGAGGTTGGGCGAGCGGGATGGACATGTCGGGAGTGGCCTTTGATGAGCGTATGACCGCCACTCTCATTTCGCGAAGGCATGTTGTCATGGCGGCTCATTTCATTCGCAAGGTTGGTGACCGGGTGGTGTTTCATGACCGGCAGGGGAAGTTCCTTGAGCGAAAACTGGTCAATGTGGAGAAAGTCTATGCCGACATCGCAGTGGGGCTTTTGGATCAGCCGATGCCTGCGCAATACCGTTCCTATCCCTTGCCAGTGGCTTCGACGGATACCGACAAACTGATCGGGCGGCCGGTGGTGGTCACGGATCAACATCGGAGGATCTTTTTCCACAAGATCCGCAGGTTTTCCAAGGTCTCGGTGGCATTTGAATACGACAAGGAAGACAAGCATGGCTGGGGAAAGAAGCTGATCGCGGGCGATAGTGGAAACCCCTCGTTCCTGATCGTCGGACGCGAGCTTGTCCTGCTTGAAACCCACACGGGAGGTGGCGCCGGAACCGGGCCTTATTACGGCAGCCCGATCAATCAGGAAAAACTTCGGGCGGTGATGGCTGCGATGGATCCCAAGCATACCTTCCGGACGGTCAAGGTCGAGTAAGCTTCCGCGTTCCGTGCTGGCCAGCAGGGGCGGGCTCTCCTAGAAACTTGCCTGATGAAATTACTGCTCGCTTGCCTTCTGACGGCTCTCTCAATTGGTTCGCTGTCGGCGAAGGAAGGATCGGCATTCGCCATTCCGGAGACCGACGAAGGATTACCTGGGGAAGGACCGATTCGCCGATACCCTTGGTTCAAGGGATTGTGGGAAAAGAAGCGGAGTGCTTGGGCGAAGGAAGTGGAGGACAAACAGGGGGCGTTGGTTTTTCTCGGGGACTCCATCACCCAGGGTTGGGGTGATGATTTCAAGGGGGCCTTCGGTCAGACGAAGGTGGCGAATCGGGGAATCAGCGGAGACACAACGCGGGGGATGTTGATTCGCTTGAAGGAGGATGTCCTTTCACTAAAGCCCTCGGGTGTGGTGATGTTGATGGGCACCAATGATCTCGAAGAAGGAGCTGCTCCGGAAGTGATCGCGGGGAACCTGAAGTTGATTCTCGCCGAGTTGAAAGCTGCCAACAAGGAGATGCCCATTGTCCTGTGCAATGTCTTTCCCAGCAGCGCTTCCAAGAAGCGGCCGGCGGAGCAGATCAAGAAGATCAACGAACTCTACGCCGCTGCGGTCAAGGGAGACAAACAGGTCACCTTGATCAATACCTGGAAGATGTTTGCTGATGAAAAGGGCGATGCCCGGAAAGGAGAGTTTCCGGATCTTTTGCATCCCAACGGGAAGGGTTATGAGATGTGGGCCAAGACTCTGATTCCGGTACTTGAAACGCTCGAGCTGGTGGAGGTGGCTCCAGATGATTTTCAACCCGAACCCGGGTTCGAACTTTTGTTCAACGGGAAGGATCTCACCGGATGGGGGTATCGGGAAAAGAAGACTCTCAAGAAGCTCGAGAGCTTTGACGGGAAGACCAAGAGCAAGGAAAGTCGTTATGTCGCGAGGCATGGACGACTGATCGTCTCGACTCCGCCCGAAGGTCGGGCCTTCACCCAGCTTTGGACTCACGAAGAGTTTGGATCTGACTTTACCTTGAAACTGGAATTCCGCGCCAATGCCGATGCCGACAGCGGAATCTTCATCCGACGCCCCCAGCTTCAGTGTCGCGATTACTGGGTGGCCGGCCCATACAAGGAGTTGAAGAATTACAAGCCCGGCGATTGGAATGAGATCGTGGTCGAAGTGAAGGAACAGGTTGCGCGCTGCACTTGTAACGGAGAAGTGCTGGAGGCGGAATTCAAGGTGCCCAAGAGTGGGCCGATCGGGCTGGAAGGAGACCGCGGGCAGATGGAATACCGTCGGATCCGCTTGAAGAAGAATTGAAGCGGGGGCTGGATTTACCACTCCTTTACAAACGATCGTCGTTTCGTCTGCTAGCGTTTTTCCATGTTGAAGCTTACTCCGCTCCTTGGTCAGATTCTCCTTTCGGTTTGTCTTCTCGGTGCCTCCGGTGCAGAAGAGAGATACGCGGTTGCCCGTGGGATCAATATTCTTGATCCACTGGCGGATGAAGTGTCGAAGCTGGTGGCCCGCGATTACCCTCAAGCGGAAACTGCGGCCTTCAAAGAGGTCGTTCATTTCGAGACCGTGACCCGCTTATTCACCGACGATGTCATCGCGAAAGTTCCGGAGGGTGGCAAGGTGACACGAGAAGTGGTCCGGGGACCCGGAGAGGGCGGCGTCTGGTGCGATATCGAGTATCGGAATGGCGGGCTGAAGGACCGCCCGGCTTATGCCAGAGCGGAAGGCGCAGTCGTTCGAAAGCACTTTGTTGAATATACCTATTATGTCGATCCTCCCGCGGAACCTCATTCTCATTTGTTGGTCAAATTGAGACTTCCGCTCAATCCGGGTGAGAAAGAAAAGAAGTTCGTGGAAGATCTGCGGAGCGTGTTGAAAGGGTTCAAGATTCCACGCCAAACAGATGCGGGCACCGTAGTGATTCCACCGGGAATTTTCAAAAGCCCTCTTGAATCAAGTTCGGTGCCGGCCAAGTAGGGGAAGCCAGCGATGTCAGCCGCTTGTCACTTTTTAGCGGGCTTCAGCAGCTTGTCGGAGATGATGTCGAGGGCGGAGCCGAGAACGGTGCGCTCGAGGACCAGTTCGTCTTCAATTTCGGAACGTGCCCAGGATTTTTCGACGTATCGGGAGTCCTTTACCGTGACCGTGATCTCGCCGAATCGCGGGATAGTGAAATTACCGGCGTTGTCGGTGCGAAGGTGCTCCGTGTCGTTCTTGGTTTCGATGATCACCGCTGCGAAGGGGAGGCTGTGGCCGTCTTCGGCAACCAAGGTGATTTCGCGCTTCAACGGGTTTGGAAGAAAGGCAATCGCAATACCAATAACCAAGGGGAGAATGACTCCAATGGCTTTTCCAATGGCGGCTCCCGCCACATCTTTCTGCTCTTCGTCTTCCTTCTGCTTCTTGCCAACCCGTCCGATGGTGAAGCCGTCCACCACGAGTCCAACGAGCCATTCGATGAGAAAGAGAATGGCATTGATGATCGAAGTGAAGAGCAA
>JBMHCW010000063.1:0-50610 GCA_049889715.1 Akkermansiaceae bacterium
CATCAGAATTGCCCGAGTATTTATCGTTTGGTCGATCCTGAGGGGAAGGAACGCTTGTGGGTGTTTTCGGCGGCTTTGGGCAAGCGTGGCGGACCGGGAATGCCAAGCATCATGAGTGAGGATAGCGGGAAGAGTTGGGAGGAGATGCCGCCTCTCGGGTTTCCCTGTGTCATGACTTTCAGTAGCGTGGTCCGGTTAAAGGACGGACGTTACATTGGATTTTATCACAAGGGGCCGGATGGCAAGGACCGGGCTCCTCTCGAAGTCTTGCAGACCATGACAGCCGATGGTGGATTCACCTGGTCCAAGCCCGAGGTGGTGGCTTCGGTGAAGGGGAAGAATCCCTGCGAGCCCTTCGTCTTTCGTTCGCCGGACGGGAATGAGCTTTGCGCCTTGATGAGGGAGAATACTCACAAGGGGAGGAGTCTGATGATGTTTTCGAAGGACGAAGGAAGGACCTGGAGCAAGCCGGTGGATACCTCGTGGGGATTGACCGGCGATCGTCATATGGGAATTCGAGCCAAGGATGGTCGTTATGTGTTCGCCTTCCGCGATCAGGCTCTCGGGAGCCCGACCAAGGGGCACTTCGTGGCCTGGGTGGGCAGTTATGAAGACTTGAAGAGAGGGCGTGGAGGGGATGTTCGGGTGAAACTTCTGCACAGTCATGCCGGGAGAACAAGTGACTGTGGTTATCCGGGTGTGGACTTGCTGCCTGACGGGACGATCGTCTTGACGACTTACATCAAATACCGACCGGACGAGAAGAAGCACTCGGTGGTTTCGGTCAGGCTGAAGTTGGATGAGATTGATGAGAGGTTGAAACGGAAGGCCAAGGAAGATCGGGAATCGTCTGTTCCCGGCAAGATCAATCGTCCTTTTGATATGGGGAGGTTGGTGAAGGAGGGAGCCTTTGAACTGAAGGTCGAATTGTCATTGAAGGAAATCGCGGGAACAGCGGCTTCGGTGATGTTCGGCAATGCTTTGAACTTTGGATTCGACGGACGGAGTGGAGGATTGTTTGTCGAAGGACGTCGGGTGACCAAGAAGGATCGGGAGAGCCTGGTGCAGATCAGATTGAAGAAGAAGTTTCAGTTCGCCGTGAAGAGGGATGAGGCGGGCACGACGGAGTTCCGGGTGGACGGAGCCTTGCTTCTGAAAACGGAGTCATTGAAAGGGGAATCGTTTCGAGTGATCCTCCGTCCCCACCGCAATGTCATGACGGTGGGGGCTCTGTCGCTGACCGGAGATTTGGCTGAACCGGAGCCGGATGGGGTCGAGGTGATGAAGATTCCGCTGTTGTTGGGGAGTGAGAACCCCTTGTTGAAAGTCACGTTGAATCGTGTGAATGGGAAGAAGGTGCGGAGAGTTCTCGCGAGCTCGGAGCAGTTGACGGGGATCGCACTGGATGGCGATCAAGTTGTGGGGGCCTTGCCGGAGAAGACCGGGTTGACGGAGAAGATCCAATTAGACTTCGAGGGCTTTGAATTTGAGGACGGATCGGTGCTGAAGTTGCCGGTCAAGGCGAGCTATCGCGTGGCTTTTCCAATTCACCGGCGAGGGGAATTTGATTGTCACACCACGCGGATTCCGGCGGTGGCCCGAACGAAGGCAGGCACTCTGCTGGCGGTTTATGATTTACGCTTCAATAGTTCGCGGGATTTACAGGAGCATATTGACATCGGGTTGTCGCGGTCGACCGATGGTGGTCAGACTTGGGAGAAGCCAAGATCGATCATGGACATGGGAGAGTTCGGGGGAAAGCCGCAGAAGGAGAATGGCTGCTCGGATCCGAACATTCTCGTCGATCCCAAGACGGGGAGGATTTTTGTGTCGGCCGTATGGACTCATGGGAAGCCCGGGACCCATCAGTGGAAGGGGAAGGGATCGGAGCCGGGATTCGGGATTCACGAGAGTAGCCAATTCATGATCGTGACTTCGGATGATGATGGGAAGACCTGGAGTCAGCCGGAAAATTGGACGAAGAAATTGAAGAAAGAAGAGTGGCATTTGTTCGCTCCGGCACCGGGTAATGGGATTGCGTTGAACGATGGCACCCTCGTGATGCCGACCCAAGGGAGGGATGCGGAAGGGTTGCCTTTTTCCAATATCACCTGGAGCAAGGATGGTGGTGAAACCTGGACCGTCAGTGAACCGGCGAGGACCAATACCACAGAGTGCTCGGTGGTTTCGCTGCCGGATGGAGGGTTGATGTTGAATATGCGGGACAACCGGAATCGCCAGGACAAGTCGGAAACGAACGGGCGGGCGGTATCGGTCACCCATGACCTCGGGAAATCATGGAAAAAGCACTCGAGCGATCATGGTGCTCTCCCGGAACCGGTGTGCATGGCTTCGATGATTCGGCATGGTGCCCGATTGTTCTTTTCGAATCCTCACCACAAAAGCCAGCGGAGTCACCAGACGATTCAGATGAGTCTGGATGATGGAAAGAGCTGGCCAAAAGAACACCATGTGCTGCTCGATGAAGGCCGCGGAAAGGGTTATTCGAGCCTGGTGATCGTCGATGATGAGACGATTGGGATTCTCTACGAATCGAGTCGGGCCAATCTGGTGTTCCAGAAGATTCCCTTGTCCGACTTTCATCCGTGAAAGTGGCGAAAAGGACTCTTTTCTCCCGATGTTTCAGGTGGTATAACTTTTGGCGTATGCGAAGGAAATCACTGTGGTTTACGCTGGGTGGTCTTGGGGTTGCCGTTTTTGCGGCTTGCTCGCCGGACCCGCCGGTCATCAGCGCGAGTGATGTCTATATTCCTTATGGGTTGAGTAGCCGGAATGCCTACACCGGGATTCATGATCGCGCGAAGAAGAATTGGAGTGAGGATTACGGAAAGCCTTCTTCGCGAACTGTCTCGATTAACAAAACCGGATTCGGATTTCCCATCAAACTGACTCGCAAGTCGGGTTCAAGTAAGAGCGCCTCGCAGATTCTAAAGGAAGTGAATGTTCGCAAGGATTTCCTGTCCTATTCGGCTCGTGGGCGGACGCGGAAGAAGATGTCGCCCAAGTATATCACCATTCACTCCACGCAGAACTGGAGCCCGGGCGCTGATGCCAACCGGCATGCTCTTGCTTTGAAACGAGGGGCCTTGGGACGGCTTTCCTGGCACTATACCACTGACGAAAACCGGGCGGTCCAGCATTTGCCGACCAATGAGCAAGGAAATCACGCCGATTATGATGGTCCGGGCAACCGCTACAGCATCGGAATCGAAATGTGCGAGCATCCGGGGAACAGTCGGACGAGGACGGTGGATCGCACCGCGAAGCTGGCGGCTTACCTTTGCGTGAAATACGGTCTGCAGGTTTCCAAAGTTGTTCCACATTACAAGTGGCCGAGATGGGGAAAGAACCCTCCGAACAAGAACTGCCCCCATTTCCTCCTGAATAACGGTCGTCCCGGCCGGGAGTGGCAGAAGTTTCTTTCCAAAGTGGAATCCTACCATCGTCAGATCCGCTGAGGTTTGCTGGAACTTGAAATTGCGGGGATCCGGGGCACTTTTCCGCAATTTTCACCTCGTCGAAGGTGTATGATACCTTGTCACACTCTGTGAGTGATTTTCCGATGCGTTTCTCATTTTTAGTACCGTTTTGCATAAGCCTGTCTGCCGTTGAGGCTGAGATCAGCTTCAACGAGGATATCCGTCCTCTCTTATCCAATCGTTGTTTCCATTGTCATGGGCCGGACGAGGAGGACCGGAAAGGCAAATTGCGTTTGGATACCCGTGAAGGCGCGATCAAGGAGAAGAATGGATTTGCGGCCATCGTGCCCGGGGATGTCGACGAGAGTGAGCTGATTTATCGCATCATTAGCGATGACGAGGACGAGGTGATGCCTCCTCCGGGGAAGGGGGAGAAATTCACCGAAGAAGAAATCGCTCTTCTTAAACAATGGGTGAAGGAAGGAGCGAAGTATGAAGTCCATTGGTCTTACACAAAGCCCGAGAAACCAGAGGTGCCCAAATCGGCTGATGCCTCTTGGAAGGCCCGGAACGCCATTGATTCATTTATCCAGAGAAGATTGAAAGCGGAGGGCCTGTCGCCAAGTCGGGAAGCTGACAAGTCGACGTTGATTCGCAGAGTCAGCCTCGACCTTACCGGTTTGCCGCCGACCAAGGAAGAAGTGGATCAGTTTCTGGCGGATCAGAGTGAGGATGCTTACGAAAAACTAGTGGACCGTCTCTTGGCCAAGCCTTCGTTTGGAGAACACTGGGCAAGGATGTGGCTTGATCTGGCCCGCTATGCGGATTCGGCCGGGTATGCCGATGACCCGCCACGGACCATTTGGGCGTATCGCGATTGGGTCATCCGCGCGTTCAACCAGAATATGCCGTTCGATCAATTTACCATCGAACAGATCGCCGGAGATCTTCTTCCGAATCCCACTCAGGATCAGCTGATCGCCACTGCCTTTCATCGCAATACCAAGACCAACAACGAAGGAGGCACTTCAGATGAAGAGTTTCGAAATGCCGCGGTTGTCGATCGGGTCAACACAACGATGGCGACTTGGATGGGAACGACCGCGGCCTGTGCCCAGTGTCATACCCACAAGTATGATCCGATTACTCACGAGGAATACTTCAAGGTGTTCTCCATTTTCAATCAGTCGGAGGATGCCGATCGGCGAAACGAAGCCCCGGTGATCCAGATCATGGGCAAGGAAAAGGAGGAGGCGTCATCGCGCCTGAGCGCGGAGATTAAGACTCTTGAAGAAAAGGCCTCCAAGGTCGTGAAAGCTGACCCTGCCGCCGTTGTGCAGTGGGAGAAAGATCTGCGATCGGGCCTGTCGTCATGGAAAGCCTGGAAGCCCAAAGAGATGAAAGCTGGTTCCGGAGCGGGCCTCAAGGTCAGTGGAGACGGGGTTGTCTCAGTGGAAGGAAAGTCGGCCAAGACCGACGAATACGTTTTTTCGGGTGCCAGTGATTTGGAGAAAGTTACCGCGATCAGGATTGAAGCTCTGGCTGATCCGAAATTGGGAGGGGGAGGTCCCGGGAGAAATGGAAACTTCGTCTTGAATGAAATTCAGCTCACTTCCGGGAAGGCAAAGGCCGTTTTTCAACAGGCGACGTCTAGCTATGATCAGAGCAAGTTCGGTGCTTCGGGCGCCATCGATGGAAATGCCGGCAAGGATTCGGGCTGGGCGGTCGGTGGGGCCACCGGGCGTGATCAGCAGCTGGTGATCCGTTTGAAGGAGCCTTTGGCCGCGAAAGATCTCACTCTCAAACTGCAGCAGAATTATCCGAATCATGCGCTCGGCAAATTCCGAATTTCGTTCACCGATATCGCTCAACCGCCAGTGGCTGTTTCCGCTGTAATTGAAAAGGTCTTGAAGAAGGTGAGAGCAAAGAGAAGCGCTGATGAGAAAGCGGCTCTGGCGAAATTTTATGCGAGCCGGAATCCCGAAACTCTTGCGGTCAGCCGGAGACTGGATGAGTTGAAGCGGGAGCTGGCTGCGATCAAACCAATGACTTCCGTGCCGGTGATGAAGGAACTTCCCAAGGAGAAGCATCGGAAAACCCATATTCACTTGCGGGGAAGCTACCTTAGTTTGGGTGATGAAGTGACGCCCGGTGTTCCCGAGGTTTTTGGCGGCCTGCCCGAGAACGTGACGCCTGATCGGCTTGCTTTGGCAAAGTGGCTGATTGATCGGGACAACCCTTTGACCGCCCGGGTGGTTGCGAACCGATTCTGGGAGAATTTGTTCGGGGTCGGTCTTGTTCTGACCAGCGAGGAGTTTGGATCCCAGGGTGAAAGGCCTTCGCATCCCGAATTGCTCGATTGGCTGGCTATCGAGTTGATGGACGGGGAGTGGGATATGAAAAAATTCCTGAAGCTCATCGTGACGTCGAGCACCTATCGTCAACATTCCCATGTCACTCAAGAGATGGCAGCTCGTGATCCGGATAATCGACTTCTTGCAAGAGGTCCGCGCGTTCGATTGACCGCTGAGATGATTCGTGACCAAGCCCTCGCGGTGTCTGGTTTGCTGAGTTCCAAAATGCATGGACCTCCGGTGCGACCTCCGCAGCCGAATTTGGGATTGAAAGCCGCTTTCGGAGGAGGTGTCGATTGGAAAACCAGTGGTGGCGAAGACAAGTTCCGCCGAGGAATTTACACCAACTGGAGACGTTCCAGCCCCTATCCCTCAATGGCAACCTTCGGGGCTCCCAATCGCGAGGTCTGCACGGTAAGGCGTGGAAGCACCAATACTCCGCTGCAAGCCTTGGTGACTCTCAACGATCCGGTCTACATTGAAGCTGCGCAGGCCCTGGCTCGCCGGATGGCTGACCATGCCGAAGGTATTGAATCGCGTTTGGATTTTGGATTCAGGCTCTGTCTTTCCCGGCCTCCCAATGAAGTGGAGGCTGCCCGTCTCAAGTCGCTCTATCAGCAGAGCAAGGCCCAGTATGCCGAGGATCCGGCTTTGGCAAAAGAGATGGCGACCAATCCTTTGGGACCCGTTCCCGAGGGAGCGGATGTCATTGATCTTGCGGCTCTGGCCGTGACTGCCAACGTCCTTCTTAATCTCGATGAAACCCTGATGAAGCGTTAATTCGCTCGTGAACCTCCGATAATTTTTAACATGATGAATCCACACCTCGAGAGCCTTCAGTATCGAACCCGCCGGCATTTCTTGAAGCAATGTTCAATGGGACTGGGCGGGGTCGCACTGGGTGAGATGTTGGCCGGGGACGCGCTGGCCTTTGAAGCTCCCGATAATCCGCTCGAACCCAAACTCCCTCCGTTTGCGGCCAAGGCAAAGCGGGTGATTTACCTTCACTTGACCGGTTCGCCTCCGCATCTTGATCTGTGGGACTACAAGCCCGAATTGGTGAAGCGGGATGGACAGGAGTGCCCCGACGAATTCGTGAAGGGCAAGCAGTTTGCCTTTACCTCGGGAACTCCCAAGTTGATGGGCACTCCCCGCTCCTTCAAACAATACGGCAAGAACGGCATCTGGATGTCCGATGCTCTTCCGCATCTGCAGAAGGTGGCGGATGATCTTTGTGTCGTCAATTCGATGACGACCGACCACTTCAACCATGCTCCGGCCGAACTCTTTGTGCATACGGGATTCCAGCAACCGGGAAGGCCTTCGTTTGGAGCGTGGACGACATACGGTCTGGGATCCGAGAACCAGAATCTGCCGGGTTATGTGGTGTTGATTTCAAGTGGGACCCAACCGAACGGTGGTAAGAGTTCATTTGGTTCGGGGTTTATTCCTTCGGTGTATCAGGGCGTGCAATGTCGCTCGAAAGGGGATCCGGTCCTTTATGTGAGCGACCCGCCGGGCATGGAGCGGTCGATGCGAAGAGCCAGCCTCGACGCCTTGCGGGATTTGAACGAGGCTGCTTCGAAAGACTTTGCCCATCCCGAAACGATGACCCGGATGGCGCAATATGAACTGGCCTTCCGAATGCAGATGTCGGTTCCGGAGGTGATGGATATTTCGAAGGAGTCGAAGAAGACTCTTGAAGCCTACGGAGCGGAGCCTGGCGGCTCGAGCTTCGCCAACAACTGCCTTCTGGCCCGGCGTCTGGCGGAGGACGGAGTTCGTTTTGTTCAGCTTTTCGACTGGGGCTGGGACTTCCACGGGACCAACCCCAAGGAGGATATTCGCGATGGCTTGACCCAGAAGTGTGCCACCATGGACAAGCCGGTGGCTGCCTTGATCAATGATCTCAAGGAGCGGGGGTTGTTTGAAGAAACCTTGATTATTCTCGGTGGTGAATTCGGGCGGACTCCTTTCCGCGAAGGCCGGACGGCCAAGGGCAAGGTGCTGGGCCGGGATCACTTCCCGGATTGTTACACCATGGTTATGGCCGGGGGAGGAGTCAAAGGAGGCTATACCCACGGAGCTTCGGATGAGCTTGGGTTTTCGGTCGCTCGCGACAAGGTCCATGTTCACGATCTGCAGGCGACCTGGATGCATCTCCTGGGATTCGATCACGAAAAACTGACCTATCGATTCCAGGGGCGTGACTATCGTCTTACAGACGTCCATGGAAAGGTGGTCAAGGATCTGCTTCTCTAATTTAAAATCATCCATGAAAAGAACGCTTGTCCTCTGCCTTTGTGCTCTCGCCATCCCGGTGAAAGCAAAACCCACCAATGTTCTCTTGATCATGGCTGACGACCTTGGATGGTGGGACGCCCGGTTTCAGGGAAACAAGGACCTTGATACCCCGGAGTTGGACCGACTCGTGAAGCAAGGAATGGTCTTTCCCCAGGGATATGCGGCGTCGCCGGTATGCACTCCGACGAGGTCCGCGATGCTCACTGGCCTGTCTCCGGCGAGGTTGGGCATTACCAATCATGCCCCAGGTCACAAGGAAGGGATGGTGCCTGAAGGACGCAAGCAGGCAGGGGCCACCAAGCTGACCTATCTTCCGCTCGGGGCTGAAACCATTGCGGAGAGGCTTCGTGATGAGGCCGGCTATACCACCGGCTTCGTGGGGAAGTGGCACTTGTCGCACCGAAAGGGGAAGGATGAAGAGGGAAAGCCCTATGAACCGGGATTGCATCCGGAATCTCAGGGATACGGCGTGAACATTGGCGGCTACGACCGAGGAGGTCCGCCCAGCTATTTCGCACCCTTTAAGATTCCCACGCTCGAGCCCCGGAAAGACGACCACTATCTTCCGACGAGAATGGCTGATGAATGTCTGGCCTTTCTCCGCAAGAACAAGGAGAAGCCGTTATTCCTGACCTTCTGGAATTACTCGGTCCACTATCCGATTGAGGCGCCCAAGGACTTGATCGAGAAATATGAGAAGAAGGGGGTGGAGAATCCGGCCTATGCCGCAATGATCGAAGGAATGGATCGCTCCATCGGGCGGATCTTGAAGGGACTCGATGATCTTGGGTTGGCTGACAATACTCTTGTGATCTTCACTTCGGACAACGGATCTCTCTTTTCCAATGGGCCGCTCCGTTCGAACAAGGGGCATCTCTATGAAGGAGGGATCAGGGTTCCCTGGGCCATTCGTTGGCCTGGGAAGATCAAGCCGGGAAGCCGGAGTGAAGTGCCCATTATTAGCACCGATGTGTTTCCCACCTTGCTCGAGGTTGCCGGGTTGAAGCCCAAGGCTGGAGTTCCCGAGGATGGAGAAAGTTTGATTCCGCTTTTGACCGGCAAGGCGAAGCTGAAGCGGGAGGCCCTGTATTTCCACTATCCCAATTACGCCTTTCACAAAAAGAACCGGCTTGGAGCGGCCATCCGGAAAGGGCCCCACAAGCTGATTCATTTTTTCGATGACGATACCGTGGAGCTTTATGATCTCGAGAATGACCTCGGTGAGAAGAATGACCTCTCGAAGACTAAATCCGAATTGGCAGGTGAGTTGAAAAAAGAGCTTGGCGAGTGGCTCAAGGAATCGGGTGCCAAGATGCCTTACGTTCCTGAAGAGTAGTCCTGCGAGTAGGCTTCTGAATCAAATGAAGGACGAAGATGATGACGTCTGGTATCAGTGCCAGCGATGCACGAATTGTTGCAAGTGGGAGGGGGATGTTGTTGTCGAGGAAGAGGAGGTCGAGAAGATCGCCGACTATCTTGGCATGCCACTTTATGATTTTGTTCGTGATTACACCCGGCTGCGTGAAAACCGGCAGGGCTTGTCCTTGATCGACAAGGAGGGCACGACGGAGTGCATTATGCTGGATGGAGCCGACTGCCGATTGCAGGACGTGAAGCCTGAGCAGTGCAAGGGGTTTCCCAATCGTTGGAGTTTTCCCAATTGGAGGGAGGCTTGTGAAGCCATTCCGGCACCCCGCCCGCCGGGGGAATAAATAGTGGTTAGCGATGGTATGGCTCGCCCCGTTTGATGGTGTAGGCGCGGTAGAGTTGTTCGAGGAGAACAACCAAGGCAAGCTCGTGCTGTAAGGTGAGCGGCGAAAGAGCCCAAACGGCATCGGCTTTCTCCCGAAGTTCAGGCGTGTGGCCGTCGGATGCTCCGATCAAGAGGGAGACCGTTTTGATCCCGGGATCCATTTCCCAGGCATTGAGTCGTTTGACAAACTGTCCGGTTGTCCAATCGGAACCCCGCTCATCGAGGGCGATGCGGTAGGTTCCGGCCGAGCGGGAAAGAAGATCAGCCGAGACCGATTCCGAATCTCCAGCCTTGAGGTAGATCAAGTCGACTTTGCTCCCTCGTTTGAGTCGTTTGAGATATTCATCGATGCCGGTTTTGGCATAGGCCAGAGCGGGTTTTCCGGCGGCGAGGATCCTCCAGTTCACGAGTCGAGGAAGCGGCTCACTTCCTCCGGGACAAATCCGGTTTCGGTGGCTTCATTGATGGCGAGCCTCATTTGAGCCTTCAAGGTGTCCTCGGGAATGGGAGGACGACTGGTGGTCAGGATTTGATGCATGGCCTCGAATGGGGAATGGGTCCGTGTTTTGACCAGGCGGACCGCCTTTACCGCAAGGGCTTCGGCGCCACCGGCGGTCACCAGAGCGGGAAGATGTTCGCTGAGTTGATCCCATTCTTCGTCGGATAGATCGAGGCCACGTTTTCCTCCGAGGGCACGAAGAAGGGAGAGTGATTCTTCGGGAGCAATTGCGGGAAAAATGGGAATCTTGACGTCGATGCGTCCCGGGCGTTTCAGGTCGACTTCAATCAGGTCGGGACGGGAAGAGGCCAGAATCCACACGAGCTTTCCTCGATTCCGTGGATTGGACATCTCCTTGGCAATCATCGAATATACCCGGCTGGACACCCCCGAATCGCCGTCGCCTCCCGCGCGTTTGCCCATGGCCTGGTCGGCCTCATCAATAAAGACCATGCATCGGTCCAGGGCATACAGGAGAGAGAAGATTTTTTCAAGATTGGCTTCGGTCGATCCCACCCAGCGGTCGCGGAAATTTTTAAGAGTAACGACTGGAACGCCGGCTTCTCCGGCAAGGCATTCGGCGAGGTAGGTCTTGCCTGTTCCGACCGGTCCGCAAAAGAGGTAGCCCATCGGCATGGCTTCGAGCTCATCCCTGCGCCAAAGATCGAGGTCTTGGCGGAGCCACGTCTTAACGTGGTCGAGTCCAATGACGCCATCGAGGGAACGGTCCGGCTCGACAAACTCGATCAGGCCGGCGCAATCACGTTCGACCAATTCCTTTTTCAGTCGGGCGAAGTCATTCTCGGCAAGCGGCTGTTTGTCGTAATGTCTTCGCAAGAAAAGGTCTTCGACTGCGCTGCCGGTGGCACCTCTCAGACGGATGGCGGCCCAAGGGATGCGATCGTTGATTTCGGCAACAGCCCCAGAGCAAGTCGAGGAGAGGTTTTCAATGATTCCGGTCAGCTCGTCCACCGAGGGGAGTGGAACCTCCAGTTGAGCCACGGCAGGATGATTGGCGACGATGGGGTGCAGGCCGTTGAGATTTTCCGAGAGGAGGAAGACGGCTTGTTGATTGGCGGCCAGATTACTTTCGGAGGCCCAACTTTGCCAAACGCTGGCGAGGGCGTGGAGATCGTAATTCAGGGCGTTGGGAATCGACGGGCAGAGAAGGTGGGCACCTTTGAAGATGAGGGCAACACGGGGATACTTGGCACCAATTGCCCTCAGGTTCCGGACGTAAGCCAGATAGCGGCCGAGAAAGCGTGAAGCGTGGAGGGGAGAGGAGGGGAGATCCGGATTCTCTTTCAGGGTGGGCCACTGATAGAATTCCTCGCGGCCGCGTTCGACGTTGATGCCACTACCGAGATTGTAGCTCAGAACGATATCAAATCTTGGAAGGAGAACTTCGGAAAGGAACTCGGTCAGGCTTCCCAGGCGATGATCGTTGACCGGAAGGTGAAAGCGGTCATCGACGTTGCCATGGAGGACGAAGCAGCCGGCTGAGCCGCTTTCATATCGGGCAACGACTTCCGAGGCCCAATTTGGAAGCTTGGATTTCATTCTTCCTCGTCGGGTGGGTCGGGAACAACGACATCCGGAATACCGGGGTCGGCGTGTTCAGTCGGTTGTTCATCCACGATCGACTTGATCCACAGATAAGCTCCTCCGGCCAGCACAAGGATGGCGAGAAGCCAGATCAGCCGTGATCGCTTCTTCATGGGAAAGAGGCGCTAGGCGGACTCACTTTCAGGTCCCATGGTGCCCTTGGTTGTCTCGGACGAGGAAGATTCCTCTTTGGGAGCGCTAGTGGATTCGAGCTCGATTCCTTCGGCAGCAGCAAAATCAGCGAGGGCCATTTCGGCGAGGGCATCCTGTTCGGCAGCGGTCTCGTTGATGCCGCTCATGTCAATCTGGTCTTTGGCGACGCGGGCCCGTCCGGCAGCCTTGGTGCGCTCTTCCTCGACCATCTCCTCGAGACGATTGAGTGTATCACCGGAACCACCGATATCGGTAATCATACCGGAAGCCATTTCATTGAGGTCGGCCATGGCCTTGGTGGACTTCATTTCGTCGAGGTCGCGGGAGAGTTGTTCGATCCGGTCTTTGGCTTGTTTGACGCTCACGTCGCGGGCCTTGGCCAATTCCTTGTAGCGCTTGTCGGCTTCCTCCATTTGTTCGCGAACATCGTCGTGTTCCTTGTCCACTGCTTTGAGTTGGAGGGCCAGCTTGCCGGCGGCTTCACGATTCCCGGCCTTGAGATTTGCGGCTGTCTTGGCCCGGAGCTCAGTCTCCTGGCGGTCGAGCTTCTTCGCCTTGGACATCAATTTTTCGACCAGCCCGGCGTGGGCGGCAAGACCTTTATTGAATTCGGAAATCTGTCGGCGGAGGTTCTCCTTTTCGTTTTCGAGAAGGGCCTCGGGGTTCCGTTTTTCGATGTTGCCGATGAAGAGTCCGAAGAATCCTTTGATGAGGTTTTTGATCCGCTGAAACATAATCTGTGAAATGTTAGGCGAATACTGGCCCACAGCGTTCCGTCCTGCAAGGAGAGACGGGGATAAAAAAGACTAGTTTTTGTAGGAGTCAGGGGACCTGGGCGACCGAGAAGAGGAATTCGTTCACGATTTCGGCGAAGAGTTTCGGTTGTTCCCAAGGAACCCGGTGATGGGCGTTGGGAACATAGACATGACGGCCGCGTCGGAGTTTCAGGACAGCTTGTTCGGCCACCCGACAATACTTGTCGTCGAGGGTGCCGGTCACCCAGAGGACAGGGCAGCCGAATCCGGGAAAAGTGTGCAGGAGATTGTATTGAGCCCCCAGCGACCAATCCCGGAATCCCTGGGCGATGTTGAATTGGTTGGCTTCGTTGGCCTGGACGAAGCCCTGGGTCGGGAGCCTGTTACCGTTCAGAATTTCCATGGCGTTCCAGCGGCGGAGAAAGTCATCCCAATCAGTTTCAGCCAGCTGGGCCCACTCTTCATCGCTGTCCAAGCGTTTCCGGTGTCCTCTTTCCATGCCGGGGTGGGCCGAGACGATAATGGCGGCCTTCCATTTTTCCCGATCGGCGAGAAGGGCATGGAGGGCGAGGCGGCCTCCCATGGAATAGCCCAGGAGGACATCCCCGTTTTCGGCGGAATCGGCGATCCGTTGTCCGGCGTCGAGGAGGGAGAGACGTCCGGCGGCAAGTGACCAAAGATCGATGGCGTTGATGGCGGCATCGATCTTGTCTTCGAAGATCTCCCAGGAATCGGGAGAACCAACATTTCCGTGGAGGCAATGAATCATGGTTTCCAGAAGCCAAAGAGTTGTCGGGCGCACCCGAAACCGAAGGCGAATCGGTCCTTCCAGGGACGAGCGGGTTCGAGGATCCGCCAATGGTGTTCCTCTCCGGTTTTGCGAACACCCGGCAGAGGGTTGACGAGGGTTTTGTGTCGGCAGAGAGCGAGGAGGGGAAGGTCTGCTTTGGAATCGCTGTAGCCGGCTTCGGCGTGGATGATTCCAACCTCCTTGAGGCGGCGGACCTTCTCTTCGCCCTTGTGGTTTTCACCGATCAGGTCGGGGAATAATTCGACTTGGTCCTTCCAATCGAACCGCGTTCCAAAGGCGTGATGGAATCCCAAGGTATCGGCAATTTTTTGGACCCAAAGTTCCGGGCTCGCCGAGGAAAGGACGAGGGTTTTGCCCTCGGACTTCTGTTCGTTGATTTCAGCGATGACCTCAGGGTAACAGATTTTCGGAAGCCATTCTCGTACGAAATCCTCGGCATAGACTTCCAGTTGGGACGAGGGCATTCTCCAAAGGTAGGAATGAAACACCCGTTTCATGCCGCCTGCTCCTAGAACCTTGTTCAATGGAAGAAAGGCCAGGAAGACGGGAGTCAGAAATCGCCGGAGCGGTTCCCGGTGAAGGACATAGCTCCGGAAGACCAATTGGGTATCCCAGGGGATGATGGTTTGATCCAAATCGTAAAGAATGAACTGGCTTGTGTGCGGCACAGAGGGAAACTTAAGACTTGTTTAGGAAAATGGAATTTCAATCTGTCATGAGTTCGTTACCGTCGGCCTCCGTGAAGCGATTCGTCCCACTTGTTTGTGTTCCGGTTGCCGCTCTGGCGCAAAATCCGGTGGTGCCGGTGTTGAACGTGCTCATCCCGGACAAGGAGAAAGCAGCGGCTGAAGAGCAATTTACGGTGGTCCTCGGAGATCACTTTGGGACTGAGGAAATCAATGACAATGCGGTGAGGCTGACCGCAGAATGGAAGTATTTGGACGAATCTCCCGGAATGACTCACTTCGACTTTCTCCTGTTCCGGGATCGAACTCCAGTCACGACCGAAAACTTTCTGGGATATGTGAATCGAGGAGATTACGTGAACATGGTGATCCACCGATGGGTAACCGATTTTGTGTTGCAAGGTGGGGGATTCACGATTGTTGAAGGAGCTGATGGACCGGAGTTTGATTCCGTGCCCACCCAGTCTCCGATTATCAACGAGTTTGGAGTTTCCAATACTTTGGGAACCATTTCCATGGCAAAGTTGGGTGGAAATCCGGACAGTGCCACCAGTCAGTGGTTCGTGAGTACCGGAGCCAATTCGGACAATCTCGATTTCCAGAATGGCGGCTTTACAGTTTTCGGCCGGGTGAGTCAGGGAACCATGCAGAGCGTCATGGACTTAAATAATGGTGTTGAATTTTCGCAATTTAACCTCGGAGGAGCCTTTGCCGGAACTCCTCTGGTAACCGGAACCACGAACGAGACTTTTACGGCGGATCGTTTTTTTCGCTTTTCGTCAGCGACCGAGATTCCATTGCCGGAAGGACAGGCTGGAACCGACACCACCCTGACATACAGCATCGTTTCCCAACTCGGAGGCGGTTCGGTTAGCGGGGCCATTGTTGATGATCAACTGATGGTTGATTTCGCGGATTGGCCGGTTTCGGGGAGAAGGGTCTTTGAGGTCCAGGCCGAAGATTCGGTGGGGAATCAGGTCGTCGATACCTTCAAAGTTGAAGACTTCGCCGATTTTCAAGAGTGGAGGGAGAGCCAGTTTGAAGGGGACGACCTCCTCGACGATGCTGTGAGTGGTCCTCAGGCGGATCCCAATGGGGATGGGGTGACGAATTTGTCCTTGTTTGTCTGCGGGCTGCCCGCAACGGGAGATCAACGTGGAAAAATCAGTCTTCCTTCTTTGAATTTTGAACTCTTTTCAACCCAGATTCGTCTGGAGACTGCCATTGGTCTGACCGGAATTGATTTTGTTCTCGAACAGAGTGGTGATCTGAATAATTGGAGTAATGTCGAAGGCGTGAATCCATCCATTCAGGAGGATGGGGAACGCGATGTTGTTGTCTTTAGTGTGGCTTCCACGCCTGGGGCGAACGAGAGCACGTATTACCGCATTCGCTTCACTGAATCAGCTCCATGATCAAGAATTTTGTCATCATCGCGCTTCTCATGGCGCAGGTTGTCCGGGCTCAACTCGTTGCCGAGTTTGAAACCAATCGCGGGACGTTTTTCGTGAACATGGATTACGTGAACGCTCCTCTGGCCTGCGCGAATTTCGTGTTGCTATCCGGAAAGGGAGACGATGTCTGGGAAACACCCTTGGGAGCGCCTTCGGTGACGAGTAGTTTGTACAGCGCGACTCCCGAGAGTGATGCACCGCGTCTCCAGCTCAACGTCCGATACGTTGGGGCGGGGCCCGGTTCCCCGGAACGCTACGAGATCTATCAGCAGAATACCTATCTGGGCGCCGTCGGAGTCTTTCCGGGGATCGGAGGGGTTCACCAGGACATTACCGGATTTGAGAGATTCGAGCTCAAAAAGATCCGCTCCAGTCCCAACCAATACCAGATTCGTTTCAAATACCCGCGGCCTTGGATCGATGCCCGCTTTCAATTCATCCGAGAGGCGCCGATGTTTCGGAATATTCCCATTACCAGGATCGAACGGGGCCGACGCTTTTTCAGTGGATCGTTCACCAACAGCGACTTCGAACATCCCGGTTATCATTTCCAGGATGAAAACATCAGGGTTTCGGGGAATCCCGACAACCCCTATGGCACCGTCTTCAATAGTGCATGGATTCTTGCGATGGACAGCCGCGGACCAAACACCAACGGAAGCCGGTTTTTCATCACGGCGGTGCCCGAGCCAAACTGGAATGGACAATACACTCCGATCGGGGTGGTTCAGCAGAATGCCGGACGAAATGTCATTCTCGATATCGTCAACAGCTCGACCCATGACGGCGGGATTCCCGATGAACCTTTGGTGATTCGATCGATCTCTTTCACCAGGTCCGGCTTGGGAGCGATCTCATTCTTTGAATCGTTTCATCAGGACCGACTTCCCGGAATCATCGAGCCCATTCCTCTGGACATCGAGCGGAAGGACGGTGTCTTGAATCTCATCACGCCGATTCGACCCCAGTCCCAGACCATGATCTACAAGGGTGAGGACTTATACAATTGGCAGCCGGGGTTGTTGGAGTCCCAGCCGTTTGATATTTCGGAGCCTCCTGTTAGCGAGATTTTCGAGGTCAGCCAGAAGAGATTTTTCAAAGGATATTCCACCTGGCTCCCGACCTGGCCTTCGAGAGAGATCGACTTCACCAACGCCCGGTATTTCTTCAAAGTGAATTCCGACAATGCCACGGGGACGGTGGTGATGGACTTTGTCGTCGATCCCCTTTTCCAAACGATGACTGTCGTCTATTCCGTTGATACGGTGACCGAGCAATTTGTCCTTGGGGGGGCTCCGAACGTCGTGGTGAGTCGTGGGTCGGGAACCGCCATTGCGTCCTATGAACATTCGATCGGCCCCTACAAGGGAAAGCTCAATCTGCTCGTCACTTCCGGTCCTTTGCAGTTGGACGAGTTCACCTTGAATTTTGAATCTATTCCTACGACCGAACTGGTTGTCGTGCGAAGTTTCTCGGCTCTCAAGAGTGATACCGGTCCATTCTATCTGGGGTATTCGGGTCACTATCAGAAATTGAACTGAGTGGTATTGCGATGGCTTTTTCTCCGCCCATGACCCGGCCTGCCGAGCCCAATGAGCTGGTTCCTGCCGACTACTTTGCCGAGCTTTCTTTGGAGGAATATTTTGATCCGGGTCGTCCTCTCGAAGTGGATCTGGGATGTGGTGATGGCAAGTTTGTTCTTGAGATGGCCGAGCAATTCCCCGAGCGGGATTTCCTGGCGGTCGAGCGACTTTTGGGAAGGGTCCGCAAGGTCTGCCGGCAATCTCAAAAGCGGGGATTGCAGAATCTCAAGGTACTGAGATTGGAAAGTCTCTACACGCTGGAGTGGTTGCTTCCCGCGCTGTCCGTCGACCGGTTGCATTTGCTCTGTCCCGACCCTTGGCCCAAGGCCAAGCATCATCGTCGCCGGATGTTTCAAGAGCCCTTCTTGAAGGCTCTCGTCAGGGTGCTCAAACCGGGTGGCGAGTTTCTCTTCAAAACCGACCATCCCGAATATTTCGAATGGAGTGAGGAGCACCTCGCGGCTTTTGAGGGACTGGAACGGTTGGATTGGGCGGAGGATGATTTTTTCTATCCCAAGACCGACTTTCAGCTTCAGTGGGAGGCCGAAGGAAAAAGTCTGCAACGATTACGTGCTCGCAAGCCCTAGTCCGACGATCCGGAACGGTTCACTAATGAGGCTGGAGCTACCAGTCCGGCTGATAGAATCATCTTGCTGGCCTGTTCCAGCGACATGTCGCAGGGAATGACTTTGTCATCGTCGATGAGGACGACGAAACCCGTCATCGGGTTCGGCGAGGTAGGGATGAAAATGGAGGTCGTCGGTTTCCCGGTATGGGAATCGACGAAGTTCCCGGTGATGAATCCGATCAAGCGGCATCCCGGGCTGGGGTATTCCACATATGCCACCCCTTTGAACTTCTTTTGAGAGCCTCCGAGATCGCGGACAGCGTCGATGAATTGCTTGATGCTCGCGTAGATGAAACCGAAAACCGGAATGCGGATCATTGCTCCGTCGATCCAACTGGCCACCTTTTTGCCGGGACGGTTCATGACGGCGAGGCCTACGAGAAAGAGGAGGGCAAGGGGGATGAGGAGCCACAGGACGTCGTCACCTGGAAATCCCGGGATTTTCCACAATTCCACCTTCTGGTCATCCAGTTCGTCGTTGCTCACCCCGCGCATCCAGTTCAGCCAGCGAAGGACTCCATTGAGAATGGCGAGCCCGATTTTGTGCAGCAGCTGAAAGACCAGAACGACGATCCAGCCGGTGGCAAGAACCGGAATGACGGTTGCCATCCCCGCGAGAAAGGGTTTCACAGCCCTTCGAACCCGGGGATGCTTCGCTTCTCTCGGTTGGCCGATCTGATCGTCTGGATGTTCTGACATGGGGTTGGTGAGAGGATGCGCTCTCTCTCCGATTCTGACAACTCCGGGATTTATTTCATGACGGGGTGGGGGGAATGTGGGACTGTCTTTTATCGTTTGAATCCGGTGTGCCCCCGCTGATGTCCCGTTTTTTTGTTCTTCTACTTCCGTTGCTGGCCTTGTGGTGGGCTCTGGGATCGGGAGCTGATGTCGGTGAGGCTTCAGCCTCCTCAGCGAAGGATGGGATTCCCGGATGGGGGACGAGTCCCCTAAAAGAGGGCGGATGGAATGAATCTAAGAAACCCGGATTGGATCGTTTGAAGAGGCTTCTCACTTCTCAAGGCCAAGAGTTTGATTGGAAGGGGCGCTCGGGCGATACCGAACTGGGGCCGATTCCCGAGGACTTGGTTGGGACGCAAGAGTTGGTTGATCTTGTTTGGGCAAAGATTGATTTAAATTTACGTAAGGAGCTTTCCGATGAGGAGGGGGAGGAACTAAGGAAGATGATTGCACGATTGACCGGCCCGGAGGCCGGCGATCAGCCGTGGGTCTGTTGGGCGCCCGGGGTCTCTCTGGCGAAGGTGGCAGCGTTTCATCAGGTGGAGCAACTCACCGGGATGGTGCGCTCGGGGGCGACGCTGTTTGCCAATCAATTTCTGGGGCCGGGGAGATGGAATCGGACAGCCAGTGATGGATTTTTGAGCCGGTCCCAGGGGCGGCCGACAACCTTGACCTGGAGTATCGTGCCCGATGGAACGGAAGCTCCCGATCTGGAGGATGATTCGGTGTTGCCATCCGATTTAAGAACGTGGTTGACCTCGATTTACGGAGGTAACGCCTTTGGTGATCCGGTCGCTCAGCCTTGGTTTCCCATTCTGGAGGCAGCATTTTCCGACCTCGAAGAAACCTGCGGAGTCGAATTCGTCTATGAGCCCAGTGACGACGGAGCCAGTCTGTCCACTGGTCCAGACGGCGAGCTTGGGGTCCGAGGTGATATTCGTTTGGGCTCGCGCGCGATCGATGGATTCAGCGGGACGCTCGCTTATGCCTTTGCCCCGGGTAGAGGGGACCTGGTATTTGACTCTTCGGACGCGACCTTTCAATCGACCTCAAATTCCTCGCTCAGGTTTCACAATACCCTGACCCATGAGTTGGGACATGCGCTCGGCCTTGATCATGTTTGTCCGGTCAATGAAACGAAGTTGATGGAGCCCATTCTCAGTCTGGATTACCGGGGACCGCGTTTTGATGAATTTCAGTCCCTGCAGCGTCAATATGGGGATGTTCTGGAAGATCAGGGAGAGGACCGAAACAATGACTCAGCGGATCAGGCTACCCCGCTTTCATCAACGGCTGGTGAGAGTCTGGGAATTCCCCGGCTCAGTATCGATGACAATGACGATGTCGATTACTTTGAACTAGCGATGCTTGAAGGGGAGCGAATCTCCGTTTCCGTGATTCCGGGTGAAGGGAGCTACCTCGAAGGAGGGCAAATTGGTGAGGCGTGTTCCGGAGGTAGTCTCTTTGATTCGGGCGCGATTCATGACCTGCGCCTTGAGTTGCGTGAAGAAGATGGTCTTACCGTTGCGGCATCGTCTTTGTCGGGAGGCCTCGGAGAAAACGAGCAAATCATCGACTTCGAGATTCCGGCCGACGGCACCTATTTCATCCGGGTGAATGGTGATGGTTCGAACGCAGCTCAACTCTATCGTATGGACGTTGCCGTGGAGGAACGTCCTCCGGCCCCTCGCCTGGCTCTTCTCGATACGGTAATCATTGCCGAAAGCGGGGACGTGAAGAATGGCTGGATGGATCCGGGGGAGACAGTCAAGGCCCGGTTTGTTTTGAAGAATGTCGGCGAGTTGCCGACGTCTGATCTGGTCGTTCAGGTGAACTCGGGCGATGGAGTCACCGTGTTTTCAAGTGAGTTCGGAAGTTCCCGCTTGGAACCGGGCTTGTCGTCTTATCTGGATGTCGTGATGGGGGCGACCGGGGAATGTGGCCAGTTGGTGGATGTTGATTTTGAGGTCGCCTTTGGCGAGGGGCTTACCTTGGGGATTGCTCCGGAATTGACACTGGGTGATGTTGAGAGATCGGTGCCAATCGACGTCACTTTTGAAGGTTCGACTTTGATTCCAACGGGGTGGTCCGGGTCGGTGACTGGTGAGGCTGTTTCGTGGCGGATTTCTTCGATTCGTTCAGATTCGCCATTCCGGTCAATTTACGCCCCGGCGGTGGATGACGTTGGTGAATCGATTCTGATTGCCCCGTCCTTCGTGCTCAGTAATTCCGGAGGAAATCTGACCTTCAGGCATTCGATGTTGCAGGAAGGCGGGTATGATGGAGGAGTTTTGGAAGCATCGCGTGATGGAGGCCCTTGGTTTGATCTCTTGCTGAGCGAAGCTGATGTTCTTGAGGGGGGATACAACGACGTCATCGATAGTCGTTTCGGTTCCCCGATTGGAGGACGACAGGCTTGGTCGGGGAGTTGGAGTGGATTCATCACGACCTCGATCTATTTTCCCGAAAGTTGGGCTGGCGAAACCATTCACTTGCGATGGCGATCAGCGCATGATTCCTCGACGTCTTTGACAGGCTGGTTTTTGGACGACATCCGCGTTGAAACCACACGTTTGGAGTGTGCCCGTCATCGGCCCGTGCTGACGCTGCAAACGGATGGTGACGTTCTGGATGAAAGTGATCCCTCAATGCAGGTGAACCTCCGGGTTTCGCCCGAACTGCCACTGTTGTATCCAGTGTCATTCGAGATTCTTGCGACCGGATCGGCTGATGGTGATGACTACACGGGGGCGCTGGCCGGGGTTTTGGAGGCGGGGTCAGAGGTGGTCGAATTACCCCTTTCGGTCATCGTTGATCAGAACGTCGAAGGGGATGAATCGCTGCAGCTGAATCTTTTTTCCGAAAGTGATTTCTTCGTCCCGGGAGTCGGTTCAAGTCGAACGGTGACGATTGTGGATGGAGGGACCATCCAAACCTGGATGGTTGAGAATTTCGGGGGAGCGGTTCCGTTGAATGGGGACTCGGACGGAGACGGGGCAAGTGAGTTGGAGGAGTATTTACTCGGAACCGATCCCCGGTCGCGCTTGTCGGTCAGGAGGGTTGGAGTGGAACGGAGAGAAGAGGGGCTGTTGATTCCGTTGAGCGGATTGCCGCAAAGACAGGATGCCTCGATCGAGGTGGAGAGTTCGACCGATCTCAGGGTCTGGAACACAGCGGAGTCTTCGAGGACGGACGATGGGATTGTGGTCGACGATCAGGGTAGTGGGGCGTTTCTCCGTCTGATCTACTCGCTGAACAATTAGAGTTCGGTCTTTTCATCAGGGCGATTTTGGGCGAGACAGTCCGGGTGATGACAGCAGCTGAACTTGCGAGCTCCGCCCAGAACGATTCCCGGCCACCGGCCGGATTGTCATTGGCCCTGCAGGCCTTGTGGTTGGCCAAGGCCGGTCGCTGGGATGCTTCGCACGATCTTTGTCAGGATGTTGCCGATCCTGAAGGTGCCTGGATTCATGCCTATCTGCATCGCGAGGAAGGTGATCTTGGGAATGCTTCCTATTGGTATCATCGGGCAGGAAAAACGATGCCTGCGGCATCGGTGACTTTGGATGAGGAGTGGGGACAGATCGCTTCAGCCTTGTCCTAACAGCTTAGGGAAACGATGGCGAAACCGGGAAAAAACGTCCGCCGAGCCGCGGTCTCTGCGCTCAGGGCGTGGGCCAAAGGGCATGCATATGCTGACTCCCTCATTGAACGCCATGCGGATCGTAATCATCTTTCCCCGCAGGACCGCGCGTTATTGAAGGCGATATTGATGGGAGTTTTGCGGAATCGCAGTTTGCTCGACTACTGGATTGGTCTTTTCCGTAAGGGCAAACTTGATCCTGAAGTGCGGGATGTTCTCCGGGTGGGCATGTGTCAGTTGTTGATTCTCCGGATCCCGGATCATGCGGCCATTTATGAAACGGTGGAATGCGCCCGGAAACCGGTTCAAGGCTTGGTAAATGCAGTCCTTCGGAAAGCCGCCCACGCGCGCATGCGCATGCTGCGGGAATTGTCCGAGGTTGAACCTCCGACCCGATACTCTCATCCGCATTGGTTATGGAAGCGATGGAAGAGGCTTTTTGGGACAGAGGATGCGATCGCTCTGATGGATTGGAACAACCTGCCGGCCGAGAGTTTCTATCGTCCCAACCTGCTCAACCCTCCGCCGGAAGGCGCTCCGGAGCCTTCCAGTGAAGTGGAGGCGATTGAAAGCGGACATTACTATATTACGGATCCATCGACATCCCATGCTCCGGAATTACTGGATCCGCAACCGGGAGACGTTGTCCTTGATGCTTGCGCTGCTCCGGGAGGCAAGGCCGTTCAGTTGGCCGGTCTTATGAAAAATGAAGGGCGTTTGATCTGCACGGACTCAAATGAGAAACGGCTGCCGAGGTTGCTCGAAAACCTCGAGCGATGCGGAGTAAGGAATGCCGAAGTCGAGTCCCACGATTGGACGAAACCGGCTCCCGAAGCTTGGCATGGTCTGTTTGATGCGATTCTCCTGGATGTGCCCTGTTCGAATACCGGAGTGCTCCGAAGAAGGGTCGATGCCCGATGGAGATTGCAAAAGGTCGATGTGGAAAATCTCGTAAAGATACAGAGGAAGATTCTCGAGGCCGCCCTGCCATGTCTGAAGGCGGGGGGGAGGATCGTCTATTCGACCTGTTCCATCGATCCGGAGGAGAACCTTGATCAAGTGAAGAAATTCGAGGCCGATCATCAGGGGGTGGAATTGGGAGAATTCCGGCAACTACTCCCGTTTAGGGACGAATGTGATGGAGCCTTCGCGGCGGTTTTGGTGCGGTCTGTTTGATTGACGACTTTGGAAGGCCTCCCTTGACCCGCTTGGCGAATCAGCGATAGTGTGGTCAATCAACTTCGCTCGATGAAACGACTTTCTCTCTTTCTTCCGCTGATGTTTCTCCTGCCGTCTTGTGCTCCAACCGCGACCAACTATACCGGGCCGGGCTATTTGGCCGCTTTCAGGAACGGCGTTTCGGATGATGAGAAGCTGTTGGAGCATCAACGTGGATACTGGGATGGCGACAACGTCACCGGGCCGGCTTCGATTCGAATCCGAAGAGACGAACAGAAGGCCTACTTCTTTAAAGGAAATGAGTTGGTGGGAGTGAGTCCGATTGCAACGGGTAAGAGTACGCACACCACTCCGGCGGGGACCTTCAAGATTTCCCAAAAGAGCAAGGACCACAAATCGTCTCTCTACGGGGTGATCAAGAATGTCGCGACCGGAGAAGTCGTGAACGATGATGCCGATACCAGAAAGCATCGTCCGGGGCCCGGTGAGGTTTTCGAGGCGGCGCCCATGCCTTACTTCATGCGATTCAATGGAGGGATTGGAATGCATGTGGGCTATCTTCCGGGATATGCGGCATCCCATGGATGTGTGCGCATGCCGGAGCCAATGGCTGTCAAATTTTTTGAGAACGTGAAGATCGGGACTCCGGTCATTGTGGAGTGAAACAATCATGATCACTTCTCTTGTGCTGACAATTCTCGGGCCGGACCGACCTGGTTTGGTTGATCGCATTGCCGATATTGTTTCCCGTCATGGGGGCAGCTGGCAGGAAAGCCGGATGGCCCGGATGTCGGGGCAGTTCGCGGGAATCCTCCGGGTGGAATGTCCCGCCGATGTTCGTGAAGTGCTCGAGAAGGATCTCGCGGCCTTGAGTGCGGATGGGTTGCACGTTGGGGTGGCTCGTGAAGGAGAGAGCTCCGAGGTAACTTCCGGACCGGTTGTCACTCTGGATATTACCGGGCATGACGAGCCGGGAATCGTCAAACGGATTGCTTCAACTCTGGCTTCTTTGGCGGTGAATGTGGAGGAGCTGGAGACTTCACTCGAATCGGCTCCGATGGCCGGTCATCTTTTATTTTGCACGAAGGGCAAGGTGAGGCTTCCCGAGAACTTGTCGATGGTCGAACTTGTTTCCGCTCTGGAAGAAGTGGGTACCGACCTGACCGTCGACATCCAGTAATGCTGGCAGATTGATGCGTATTGATATTCTCACGCTGTTTCCCGAGATCGCTCTTGCTCCCTTGAGCGAGAGCATGATGAAGCGAGCGCAGGAAGCCGGTTTAGTGGAGATTCGCGCTCATGACCTCCGCAAGTGGGCGACCGATAAACATCGGAAGACTGATGACTATTTGTGCGGAGGCGGACAGGGGATGCTATTGAAACCCGAGCCGCTTTTTGCAGCCATCGACGAGCTGAAGGAGGAGGACACGCTGGTTATCCTCCTGACTCCCCAGGGGAAGGTATTCAGGCAGGAGCTCGCGCGTGATTTAAGCAAGCAATCCCATCTCATCTTCATCTGCGGCCATTATGAAGGCGTGGATCATCGGGTCGTGGAAGAGTTGGTCGATCTCGAGTTGTCGATTGGGGACTATATCCTGACCAACGGTGCGATTGCGGCGGCCGTGGTGACTGATGCGATTGTCAGATTGCTTCCTGGAGCTCTTGGTGATTCCCGATCACCGGAGGACGAATCCTTTTCCGATCCAAATTTACTTGAAGCCCCGGCTTACACCAAGCCGATTGAATTCCGGGGGCTGAAAGTGCCCGATGTCCTGCTTTCGGGGCATCACGCGAAGATTGAGGAATGGAAGAGAGAGCAAGCAGTTCGCAGGACGAAAGAGAATCGTCCGGATCTCTTGGATTAAATTCTGAAGTTGGCTCCGAAGTAGAGGCGGCGCGCGTTCTCGTCTTCCACGAGTTCGTCCGATGAGCCCTCGATCATGACCTTTCCTTCCACGAGAAGAGAGGCGCGGTCGACGATTTCAAGAGTCTCACGAACCTGGTGGTCGGTGATGAGGATTGAGAGACCATCCTGATCGCGGAGCTCGCGAATAATCTTGTGGATTTCCTGCACCGCGATCGGATCGATCCCGACAAACGGTTCGTCGAGGAGAAGGAGCCGTGGTTCGGTGCAAAGGCATCGGGCCAGCGAGAGCCGTCGTTTTTCCCCTCCGGAAAGAGCAAGGGCCACGGATTTGCGAACGTGGGCAATGCCGAACCTCTCGAGGAGTTCATCGGCCCTTTGTTTCCTGGCCTTGCGTCCCATCCCGCGTCGGGTTTCGAGAACGGCCAGAAGGTTGTCTTCAACCGAGAGTTTTCGGAAGATGGATTCCTCCTGGGGAAGGTAGCCCATGCCATGGCGAGCCCGTTTGTGCATGGGTTGGCGGGTGATGTCCTTGGAGCGAAAACAGACCCGACCGTGATCGGGGCGAACCAATCCGGCGACCATGTAGAAAGTGGTTGTTTTGCCAGCTCCATTGGGTCCGAGGAGGCCGACAATTTCGCCGGGCTGTACGCGCAGCCGCACTTCATCAACTACCTTACGGCCACCGTAGGACTTCTGGAGACCTTCGACTTCAAGAAGGGGGGACTGGGAGTCGCTCGATTGCTCGTTCATTGAGACTTCTATTTCTATTCCTTCTCGGGCGCGGTTACCACGGTCACCCAATCTCCACGGCTCATCTGAATGTCCTTGATTTGATTGTCAGGACCGATGTTGATGACGGCGTAGGCATTCTTGTTGATGGAGCGGAATCCATTTTCACCCATCTTGCAACCGAGTCGGTCGCCGCGAATGATGATTTGGTTCTTCGCCTTGTCGTAAACCGCCCGGTCTCCGCCGAGATGAAATTGTTCTCCATTTCTCTCTCCACTGACCCTGAGGTTCCCGGTAGCGGTTAGTTGTTTGAGCTCACCGACGCCGCCCAAGCCACTCAGGGGATTGTCCTCTTCCTCCTCTTTTTCAGGTTCGGTGTTTTCTTTTTCGGGCGCTGGCTTCTCGGGCTTGTCAGTGTCCTCTTTGTTAGCTTCTGCAGTTTCTTCTTCTTCGACAGGAGGATCGAAGAGAACCTTGAGGTCTTTGTCACAGGTCATTTTGACGCCCTTGCCTTCAAGCTTGATATTTCCGCGATAAACCAGCTCGAAGTTGGTTCCGTCGAAATAGATTCCGTCCGAAGACCGAATGAAAATGCGGTCAGGGTGTGGCTTGAAGAGGTCGGCCAGAGGGTCTTCTTCTTCGGCTGGAGGAGCAGATGCTTGAAGGAGGAGATTGTATTTCTCGCTCGAGGTCAGGAATTCGGCCATCCGTCTTTCGAGATCCTGGTTTTTGCCCACGGCTTCTTCCATGAGCTCGGGGCCTTCGAATTCCGGAAGCATGCGCGGAGCGACGAGGCGTTCGAATTCGATCAGCTCCTCGGCGGTGATTTCCGGAGGAGGGGCTGCTGCCAGGAGCTGGATGGCTGCAATGAAAGGAAGAGTGGAATTGAGGTTCATGGTGATGGGTTCCTTTTTTGTTTGTTCCGGAATGAGAAACATGGTGTAAGCCGTGCCGGTCAGAAGCGCCTGGCTGCTTTTGAGATTGATGATGCCGCCCTGACTTTGGGCATAGAATTCATCCTTTTGGTCTCTGGCAATGATCTCTCCCTTGCCGACTAGGATTTCGTCGTCGAGGTGATATTCGGCGCTGTCGATGGTTGTGATCGAGCGGATGGTTTCCTCTTTGTCGAACATCCAGACCTTGATGCCGTCACCATTCAGCTTGTCAGTGCTTTCAACGACCATCTGCCGCGCAGTGAGGAGGGAAAGCCGCTTTCGATCCTTGGTGAACCGGGGCGCCGAGAAATCGGTAAGGACCGCTCCCACCGGAAGTCGGTCACGGGCGCTCTTGTTCTTCTGCTTTTCCTCCTCGAGCGCTGCTTTGTCCTTGAGAGGCAACAAATCGTTCTGCGCTCCTGCTGTAAGAAGCGATGCGCAGAAGATGGACAAGGAAAAGCGGAGGGTCATGATTCAGGGTGGGCTGCCCGATGAATGGCGAGTAGTCTGGTCAGGATATTTTCGATTTCGGAGAGCGGAATCTGATTGGGGCCGTCGGACAGGGCTTTCGAAGGATCTTCGTGGACTTCCATGAAGACTCCATCGACGCCGGCGGCGACAGCCGAGCGGGCGAGAACCGGAGCGAGGACTCCATCTCCTCCGGTGGTGCCTCCCAGTCCGCCGGGTCGCTGGACGGAGTGTGTGGCGTCAAAGATGACCGGAACGCCTTGCTCGCGCATCCATGGGAGGGATCGCATGTCGGCGACGAGGTTGTTGTATCCGAAGGTGGTGCCTCGTTCAGTGATGGCGAAGCGGTGGCAGTCGAAGTGTTTGAGTTTTCCGATGATGGGCTCGATGTCCCAGGGGGCCAGGAACTGCCCTTTCTTCACATTAACGGGGCGGCCACTTTTGGCGGCGGCGGCGAGGAGGTCGGTTTGCCGGCAAAGGAAGGCCGGGATCTGAAGGAGGTCGATGGACTCGGAAGCGACTTCGACCTCTTCCGGAGTGTGGATATCGGTGGTGACAGGAACTCCGAGTTCTTTGCCAATCTCACCGAGGATTCGGCAGCCTTCGACCACTCCCGGTCCGCGATAGGAATCCACGGATGTCCGGTTGGCTTTGTCGTAGGAGGCTTTGAAAATGAAATCGATGCCTGTCCTGTCGGCGATTTCCTTGATGGCCCGGGCCATGCGCCAGGCAAATTCCTCGTCTTCGAGACCACAGGGACCCAGAATGAAAAATGGATCGCCCGATCCGACGGTGATGTGATCGATCTGAAAGGTATTCATGCGTCGGCTGGATCATCGTGATCCTTGGAAACTTCGTGAAATAGGGTGCGGAGATTTTCGAGAGCGAAGGAAAGGAGCTTTTCTTCGGCCTGGTTTAGGTTGCCCTTGGATTTGTCCGAGAGCATTTCCAGTGAATCAAGGACACTTCGGGCGGCCCGGATATTCACGTTGGTTTCACCCGTGGTCGGATTGGGGACGCGCCCGAGAAAGAGGCCGCCATTCTGGGCCTGAAAGTAGACGAAAGAAGCGAAGCGGGGATCCGGTGCCTCCTGCTCGATATCACTCATGTGCCGAAGGCTAGGGCGATTCCCTTGGAATCTCAAGCAGTCTGAGTGAGAAGGAGGCTTATTTGGAGGGCTCCGGAGAAACAGTCGCGATCGTCGCTTTGTCCGAGGCGAATAGATCCGCGGCCAGAGAGCGTGTTTCCTCGCTGGTAACAGCCTTGAGCTTTTCGGCCTGGTGAAGGTGATTATCGACAGGATGTCCGAGCAGGACGTCGAGTGCTGCCATGCGGGCCCGGGCCGATGGGCTTTGATTACGCAGGGCTTCGCGGGCCTCGGTGTTGGCTTTTACCCGCTCCAGAGCTTCATCAGGAATGCCTTTTTCCATGAGCTTGTCGATTTCGCCCTGGAGTTCCCGTCGGGCGAGGTCGAGTTGGTCCGGAGCAGTGCCGAGGTAAAACGAAGCGAGGCCGGTATTGAGTCCGAAGAAGATGGAGGAGCTGACGTAGTAGGCCAGACCCAGATCTTCCCGAATTCTCGAAAAAAGCGGTCCGGCCATATCGGAGCAATAGGAGTCGATGAGTTCGAGCGCGAAGCGACGCGGGTCATCTTGGGCGAGACCGGGGAATCCGATGGCGATGACGGCTTGTTCCTTGTCGAGGTGCAGATGGTGTTCTCCGGAGTAGGCAGGGACCGGTTGGTCGAAATGAAACGCGGATCCGGACGGCAATGCGGCAAAGGATTTCTCCAGGAGGTCGAGGGTTTCATCAGGGTCCAGATCCCCGAAGAAGGCCGTCACCATGTTGGAGGCGGCGAAGTGTTTGGAGTGGTGTGCAGACAGGCTGAGTCGATCGAGGGAACGCAGGGAGTCGATGCTTCCCGCCGAGTGAATACCGTAACCTTTGCATCCCCACAGACGGGATCTCATTTCGCGGAAGGCGCGGGTCGCGGGGTCTTCCAGTGCCTCCTCGAGTCTGGCGGTGAGAGCCTTCTTTTCACGATCGATGGAGTCAACCGGAAAGGAGGGCTCCCGTATGATGTCACCCAACAGGTCGGCCACCCGAGGGAGGTCGTCGGCGAGGCAGTAGGAGGAAAGCATCAGGGTGTTGTTGCCGGCGGACGGCCGGATGCTGGCACCCAAGGATTCCAGTGTTTCAGCAATTTCCAGGGCATTGCGGGAAGTGGTCCCTTTGAGCAAGGTGCTGGCGAGGAGGCTGTTGAGACCTGCATTGGAGGTTGTTTCCGAAAGGCAGCCAGCCAGCAGAACAGTCTGACTGTATACGACCGGGACGGTTGGATCCCGCTGCAAGATGACCCTCAATCCATTCGAGAGGGTGTGCTCGAGGAGTTCGCTTTTTGCTTTCTTGTCAATGATCTCGGGAGCCTCGGGTTGATCTCCGGAGGGAACCAAGGTGGTGACGGTGAGGTTGTCCGGAGTCAGATATTTTGAAATCGCTCTGCGGAGATCTCCCTCGGTGACTGCGGAGAGTTTGTTAATCGCGGCTCGAGTGTGGTTCAGATCGCGCGCGCTGTGCCAGTTGGAGGCCAGATCGGACGCTCGTCCCGAAGCCGTGGTCAGGGTTTTGAATTGCTGGGCGGCAACCTGTCGGAAGGCCCGCGCAAGAGGGACGGTGAGATCAGCTCCTCCCAGTTCGTGAATTTGCTTCCAAATCTCCTGCTCCACCTGGTCGGCATTTCCGGGGTCAATTTCGGCATAAGCGCTGAAAATTCCCGGACAATCTGCAGGCGTCCATGAGTAGGCCCCGATGGAATGAGCGAGGTTTAATTTTTCACGGATCACCCGATAAAGGGGAGAGGCTTTTCCACCTCCAAGGACCACGGCCAAAAGGTCCAGAGCGGGAGCGTCGGGGTGGGTCAAGTCGGGGATCTGCCAAGTCATGCCGAGATGGGTGGTCGGGACCGCGAAGGAACGTGAGGCTCGGCGTTCTCCAATCTGTTTGGGTTCGGTCGGGAGCGTGACAGGAAACGAAGCCGGTGGTCTGAACCCTTTGGCTAACTCACTTTCGATCAATCGGGTTGCCTCAGCCCGGTCAAACCCGCCCGAGAGAACAAGGAAGGAATTGTGGGTCCGGTATCGCGAGGCGTGATAGGTTTTCATCTCTTCATAACTGATGGCATTGAAGAGATCGAGATGACCGATCACGGGATGACGCCGATGATCGCGCTGGAAGCAAGTCCGGAAGAGAAGTTCGGACGAGACCGAGTCGGGATCATCCTGTCCCATGGCGATCTCTCTTCGGATGACGTCCTTCTCTTTCTCAAATTCCTCTTCGGGAAATCGGGGGCGAAAGACCATTTCAATCAGTGCCGACAGGAAGAGTTCGAGGGAGTCGGAAGGGCCATCGATGTAGTAAACGGTCCTGTCGAAACTGGTGTAGGCATTCCACTGGCCTCCGGCCGCCTGGACCATTTGCGAGAGTTCTTCGCCTGAGTATCGATCGGTACCCTTGAATACCATGTGTTCGAGGAGGTGGGAGATTCCCGAACCGGCGAGGGCGCTTTCGTGTTGGGAACCGGTTTCGACCCAGATCTGGGCACTGATGACCGAAGAATCAGAGACGGGATCCAAGATGGTGTCGAAACCGTGTGCGAGGGTTTCGAGTCGAGCCGTGGTGGCAGGAAATTCCATGAGGGGACGGTGGTCGCGGGGCGGGATTCAGGCAAGAAGTTTGCTTCTCTGGAAAAAGTTCCTGACCATCGCGAGGACAAATGATAGTTGTTCGAATATGAGCAGCAAGAAACTTGCAATGATCGGACTCTTGGTGGTTCTCCTGTTGGGAGGAGGAGCTTTCGGAGTCTACACGATGAAGATAAATGCCTCTTCCTATCGGGCGATGGCTCTGCCAGTGCAGGGGCAGTCGAAGGAGGTTTGCAAGGAGTGGGTGGAGAAAATGGAAGAGATTGCGGCGCAGGAGGCTTTTTTGAAGTGGGTGGTTGAAAAATCCGATTACAGTTCAGTCATGGGGGTCCCGGAAGGGGAGGCCCAGAAAGATCTCTCCAATCGAATCAAGATTAAGTATAATCAACAGAGAAGTCGTATCGAGATTGGTCTGAACGGAAAGCGGAAGAACGACGATAAGCTGAACCAAGTGGCCAAGGTAATACACGAAGGGTGTGTTGGAACATTGGCCAAAGCCGAACCCGCTTTCGAAGAGCACCTGGAATCAGTGTTTGCTAAGTAGTTGGTCTTTGGCGAAGCGGACTTTCTGTGCTGAGGCGTATTTATCATCCGCCGAGCGGTAGCCGAGGGCACAGGCTACGGAAGTGGTCAGGCCCTTTGAGGGGAGGTCGAGAATGCGATCGTATTCGGCAGGATTGATGCCTTCCATGGGGCAGGTGTCGATCCCGAGCACGGCGGCTGAGGTCATGAGTTGTCCGAGGGCGATGTAGGTCTGGAGCTTGGCCCACTGAATCAGGGCTGGCTCGTCCATTTGCGCGGTGAATCCCACCATCATGTCGCGGTATCCCGCGAGTGATTCCAGATCGCCGCCGCGAATTTCGACCTGGCGTTTCAGGAAGGTGTCGATGTCTTCTTCCGTTATCGAAGTTTTGGCGGCGAGCACGACGAAGTGAGAGCATTCGACGACTTGGCGCTGGTTCCAGGAATTGGGGAGGAGTTCTTCTCTGAGAGAATCGTCGGTAATGACGACAAAGTGCCATGGCTGGAGGCCGAATGAAGAAGGGGTCAGGACGAGTGACTCTTCGATTGCTTCGATGGTTTCCTCTGGAATTCGGCGCGAGGAATCGAAGGATTTGGTGGCATAACGCCAGTTGAGTTGATCAAGAAGTTCGTTCGGGGAGAGTAAGCTCATACCCCTATCATTCTGCACCAAATTCGATTGGCAAGGACAGGCTTGGAATTTCCTTTAATCCAAAGCTGAATATGACGCCGAATTCATCCTCGGAACTATTGTTCCGGTGGTAAACTCCGACCGAGCCAACGAATGAGTCGAAATCGTGGTGGACGCTATATTGCTGAAGTTCGAGAATTTTTTCTTCGGCTTCATATCGATGATAAGTGCCGATTCCCCAATATTGGTTGAGCCTTGCGAACGTTTCGAGGGTAATCTGGTTGGAGTCCCTCAGGATGGGATGGGCATTGAGATGTCGGTATTGGAGGCGAAGTTCAACCTCCTCGTTGGGCATGAACCGAATCCCGGAAGCGACCTCTGTAAAATTGGAATCGTTGAACAGGGGGAACTGGGTTTCCAGTTCGACGTCGAGCCAGGGAAGTGGGCTCCATCGGGCATCGTTGTACAGGTTTGAGAAGCTGCGACTGAACTCGGGGTCGTCGAAAAAGGTGTCAAAGTAGGTGTCCAGGGTCAGCCACTCATACATTCGGCCGTCGCGTTTGGTGAGAAGACGGTTTCTCATCCCGGTGCGCAGGATGCTCCAGTTCTCGTAGTCATCGACGGCAGCAAATCGTCCCACACGCAAGGTGCGTGGCCGGGCGGTGGGAGTCACCCGGTCAATGCGGGGCACCGATGAATCGAGTTCGTCGGTCGTGAGGAAGCTCAGAGCGGCATATGGCTGGATGATATGGCGAATCCCATTGAGCCCCCATTTCGAGCTGGTGACTCCCGGGTAGTCCTTGCTCAGTTTGGTGGAGACATCGACCCCGGCAAAGATGCTGGTCCGTTGTTCGGAATCGGCGGGGCCCTTGATGGATCCGTAGGACGTATGTCCGGCTCCAATACTGGGGGTAATATTGAACCTGCCGGCCCTCATGGGAAGAGACGCTTCGTGGTAGGTGTGGAAGCGGGCGAATCCCCGGTCATCAAGAATCTGTTCAATTTCCCGGGCCCTGGGATGTCCCGGAGGAAGAGCTGCGGCTTCATCGCGCAGGTCGCCCCTGGTTTGTGAGTCGAGATGCTCCTCGTAGAAACCGACCGAGGTCTGGCTTTCATAGAGAACCTTGGTGTTGAAGAGTGGCTGTCGGACCCAGTCGTAAGTGAATTCGGGGAGGCGGGTTGTGCTCTGATAGAAGGTGTTGAGCCGGGGCCGAATGCTCAGGGCTGCAAGGCTGTTGGCGGTCCGCCGGGTGAGGGCGAGATAGTTGTCGGGCGCACTATCCTTCCGAAACTGGTCGGGGTCGAAGTCTTCAAGGAAGTACTCGTCGCTTAACAAGGTCAGATCGGCGTCGAGAGCATAGTTCGCTCTCGAGGTTTGCCAGAGCGGCTTTCGATACGCGAATTGTGCCCGGAAGCGCTCGTTGGGAACACTGCCCCGTTCAACACCGGCGCGTTCCAGAGAGGAATTAAAATCGTGGATGTAGTAGAGTTTGAGCCAACCAAATTGATCGCTTTCATCCACCCGGGTATCGAAAAAGTCCACTCCAAGGCCAACACCACGCAGCGTGTAGATATCGGCATTCCATTGGGACAGCAGCCACGCATCTTTGTTTTCGCCAGTCAAAGGATCGCGCTCTCCTCCGAGCATCAATCCGTAGCGGGTTTTGAGGTAGGCGCCGAGATTGGAATCCCCGCCCGGGACGAAAAGGAAGCCGAGATCGGCATCGAGTGGCTGGGCCAAATAGGGGAGCCAGAGGAGATTGCGATCGCCGGTTTGTAGACGGAAGTCGCGGAAGATGACCTTTTCTCCGGGGATAATGGTGGTCTTGTCCGCCCGCAGCCAGAAATCGGGGTTTTCAACGTCGTGAGTGGTAATGCCGGCGTTCTCTCCGATGATCATCTGTTTGCCGTTCCTCGTTACGTTCTGGAATTGGCCGGCTTCAAGGAGGAGGGGATCAACTCCCGCGCGCAAGTTGCTGGTATCGAGTCGCTCCTCTTCGTAATAATACACGGCCGATTCGCCCCGGTAGATCAGTCCTCCCTGATAGACTGCGACATTTCCGGTCAATTTGACCGTTTCAGTTTTCTTGTTGTAAACGGCTCGATCGGCGTAGGCCTGGAGGCCGGTGTCGGCGCGGAGCGAAATTCGGCCATCGTAGATGATGGAGCTGATCTCTCCGTCTTCGAATTCAAATCTCGGAGCAACGTTTTTGCCCGATATGTTCACCTTTTGCGGGGTTTGGGTAAGGGCCTCGGTGTCGCCGCTCAGGATTCCATCAAGAGGATCGGGTTCATCATCGGAGAGTGGCGGTGGGGGAACAGGAAGTGTTTCTTCCGTGCTCGGTGAACTAGCGGTTGGAGGAGTTGGTTCCCCTTCCTGGCCGGAGACCAGTAATGCGGTAAGGGTGAAGAGAACCAGTGAGTGGCGCATGGGGAGATGCCTGAGATTAGAAGAGGGAGTGATTCTGTCGATACGATTCGCTGGAATTGTCGGGGATTGGGAGTAGGGTCCTTTTATCGCAGACAAGAAAGGGACAGTTGGAATTGTGGGAGCCTCCGGATGGTTGGGTGGGCATTTGATTGAAAGGCTTTTGTTGGAAGGTTGGCAGGTCGTCGGATTCTCTCGTTCCGAGAGGAAAAGTCGCAATGTGCAATGGCGCCAATGGAACGGCAGTGATGACATCAATCTTGAAGGAGTCGACGCTTTGGTCAATCTGGCGGGTGAGCCCATTGATCAACGATGGACCGGGGCTCGGAAGAAAGAGTTTGCGGCCAGCCGGGTCATCTTGAGCGAACGGTTGAGCCTGGCCACGCGTGGTTCGGAAGTGAAGGTCTTCTTGAATTCCTCTGCAATTGGTTTCTATGGTGATCGTGGTGATGAAAAGCTGACGGAGCAGTCGGCAGCGGGCGAGGGATACTTGGCCGACTTGTGTGCGCAGTGGGAAGAAGCGGTCGACGTTCTCTCTGACATTCGAGTGTGTTATCTGCGAACCGGGGTTGTGTTGGGACGGGGTGGCAGGGCCTGGAAAAAGGTGGAAAGAATTTTCAAGTTTGGCTTGGGTGGGAAGTTGGGAAGCGGTCGGCAATGGATGCCTTGGATTCATCTGGATGATGAGATCGGTGCGATCCTTCATTGCCTGAAACACAAAGTGTCGGGACCCGTCAATCTGGTTTCGCCTGGTTGCGTGACGAATGCAGAATTTACATCCGCGGTGGGTAAGGTTTTCGGTCGGCCAACCATTCTTCCTGTTCCCGCGTTCGGACTAAAAATGCTTCTTGGCGAGTTTGCAGAGGAAGCTCTCTTGGCAAGCGTCCGGGTGGTCCCCGGGGTGCTTGAATCGAGCGGATATCAATTTAAGTTTCCAGAGCTTGCCGGGGCCTTGAAGGAACTGGCTGGCGATTAACGGGCTCGAAGGCGGAAGTATTTCTTGCCACTGCGAACGGGTGCGTAGGACTGGTAGATGACCTCAGCGATATGGGTGCCTTCAGGGGCAACAGATTGACGGAAAGTCATCCCGGAAGTGCGACTGCCGACATTGGTCCAATTGAGGAGATCATCAGACACTTCAGCGCCGAGCAGGGCATCGCTGGCCAACAGGTTGCGTGGAAAGCTCAACGTCAACGTTCGGTCGGGACTGATGGTTATCTGAAGTGGAGATGGGTTGGGTGTTTTTGGATCGGTTCCGGTGGCAAATTCAAGCAAGTCGTAGAGACCATCGCCATCGGTATCTGTTGTGGCGGGATCTCCGGTTAAGCCGAGTTCGGATTGCCATTCGTATTCAGACTGTGGTTCGGCAAACAGGATGGTGATTTCGGCGGTGGAAGTTCCTGCGATGTTGCTAGTGGTCAGGGTATAGTTTTTGCGTCCGCTCTCTGGCACAGGACGTTGAGCCCGCAGTCCGAGGTCGAATACAAAGTCGAGATCATCAGCCGAGGTATTGTGAACTGAGACCGCAATGACGTTGTCTCCCTCGATGAGGTGGGACGGGTCAATTTCGAAGGTCCGATAGGACAGGCCATTGCCCGGAGCAGGAGCAAGGGCGGGAGTAAGATGGCCGAGCTCTCCTTCCGGGAGGTTTTCCCGGAGCACTTCATGGCCGTTCAAATACACGGCCACGCCGTCATCAAAAAGGAGGTCGAGAAAAAGCCCGTTGATCTCTTCGACTTCCCGGACGACGAAGGACTTATGGAAGTAGGTCGTGAGCCAATCCGAAGGCGTGAGTTCGAATCGAAGATTGTCTTTCCCAAATCCAATCGGGGTATAGTTCGCCCGCCAGAATTTGGCCCCATCGGGAGAGGTCCAGTTCTCCGGAGGAGGTTCGTTGAACGTTCGGTAGCGCCAGTAGCTCTCTGTCGGGAATCCGGAAATCATGGGCGTGAAGGTGGGGCTTCCGTAAGCGGGTGAGGGGAGTTCCGGATCGATGGTGGCATTAAAGGAAGAATACTCGTTCAGGAAACTCCACGACAAGCGGACTTTATCCCCGGGTGTGATGGCCGTTTTGCTTTGATGAAAGTAGGCGATGGCGGGGGGGAGAATCAGAGTGGCGCGTTGCTCATAGATCTGAAACTGAGTCTGCGCTCTCAGTTTAAAGAAGAAACTTCGGGCATCCTCAGGCACCACCATGGGGATGCTGCCGGAAGTTCCGGTTAGCGGGCCATGGTCGAGCAAGGTGAGGTCGGCTTCGCGGGAGATCTGCCAATTCAAGGTCACCTGATCACCCGGTGAAGCAAATTCCGGAGTGAAGGACAAGTCGAGGATGCGGAATGGAGCCTCGCCGGGAGTGCCCTGGCCCGCTCCGTGCAGATCACTTTGGTAGACATACCAATTGTCAGGCGATCGTGAAGACTCCCGGGGATCGGCACGCTCAACCGTATCGAGAAAATCGCCGATCAATCCGATCTGTTCCGCGTCAACGTATTCAAAAAGGCGGCCGTAGGGATCGAGAATTCCTTCGCGGAATTGAAATTGGTAGGTGCCTTCCGCTTGAGGGTTTTCAAACTGGCCGATGACGTTCCGGTCACCCGGCCATTGTTCGGCGAAACCGGGATGGTAGGTGACAATGACCGCGAACTCTCCCGGTTCCAGGATCGGGTCGGAGGCATCCCGGAATGAGAAGGTCTGGCTGCCTACGAGCTGGAAGGAAGTCAGGTCCACGGCGATGTCGCCAAAGTTGTTGATTTCGAAAAATCGATAGGGCTCGACAGGAAAGGTGCCGTCATAGCTCCAGAAGAATTCGGTGATGGCCACCGAAGGGAGTGGAGCGAGGTCTGTATCCGGTGGGAGAATGGTGAGAGTGATTGTTTGGGAGTCCCCCCCGAATTCGTTGGTCGAATTGAGGGTAACGGGGACTTCGACAGGGACAGGCTGCGGTCGCCAGGCCGCCACCTTGATGGGCAGCTCTGTAAAGGGCCTGTGAACTGAAAAGGTGAGGACGTTTCTACCGGCAACGAGGATCTCCGGATCAATAATGAATTCAAAGGCCGAGAGAGAGGGCGGAAGATGGGAGTCGCCGGAAGGAAGAGGGGTTCCATTCAAGGTGATGCCCAGACTGATCCCGTTGGGGGCAACGAGGGTGTAGGAAGTCAGGGCGGCGGGGTCATCGAGATGGAAATCGATACGGTAATTTCCAGCTTCATGGATCGGGCCGGGGATCTGTGGCCAATCTGAATCATCAAGGGCCGGGTCCTCCCAATTGGTAGGAAGAGGAACAGGCGCTTTTCGCCAAAGGGCATCAAGTTCGACCAGCGTTTCGTTGGTCGGGGTGAACAAGAGCGGAGAACGAATGGAATGACCGGAGACGTTATCGAGAGAATTCTGGTGGTTGGAACCGGTGGCTACCCATCGCAGGACGGTTTTTCCTCCGGTGGCGAGGGTGGCGGGAGATGCCGTGAATTCCTTGACCTTGGGGGTGACGGAAATGTCGAGTGTTTCACGAACGACGCCGTATTCATTTCGGGCGATCAGAGTGTAGCTTTGATGGAGCTCCGGACGCAGGGTCAGTGAGCCGGAAGGATCGACGGCGGGGGGATGTTCGGTGGTTCCTTGCAGGGTGACGTTTGCCGCATTTTCGGTGTCCCATTCGATGGTAACGGGGTCTCCACTGACAATCAGATCTTCCGAGGACGCGAAGAAGAGAATGGCAGGTGTCGGGGCCGCTTCTGAATTGGGCGCCCCTGGGGTGGCTTCCAGGAGGAGTTCTGGACCAATTCCGGGAGAGGGAGGCCCGAACGAATGATGCAACATGAGCGAGGGAAATCCGGGGGAAAACTCATTGAGAATGGTGACACCGTCCGGTGCGACAAGAGCGAGATACTCGCCATCGCCGCTATTGAGTTTGAAGTTGGTGTGTTCCTGGCCTTCGACGAGAGCATTCCGATCCGAGGCAAAGACCATGGAATAACCGGACGCGGGAACCACAAAGGAGCGGGGGAACTGCCACTTGGTGAGTGAAGTCGGGTCATCGGTCAGGTAGTGATCCACGAGATCCACGTCGAGGTCGCCGGCATTGTGAAGCTCGATCCAATCGTAGGCGATGCCGTCTGCGGCCAAGTAACCCCGGGCATCATTGGAAGCGACGATTTCGTTGAGAATGACCTGAGCGTCGGCAACCGGCAGGACGACGGCCGTCCACCAGTATTTTGCCAATGCCCTGATCGTCATGGTCCGGTTGGGTTGCGGGCGGAAAAGAACGATCCCGCCCAAGCGGTTCACCGTAGCATGCCCAGGGCCCTGTGATCAAGGGACGAATCCCGGGCTAACCTTCGGAGCCGTATTTTTTGTGCCACTCGTGGTAAACGACGGGAGAGATTTCCGAGGGTTTGATTTCGGAACGACCACCCCAGAATACGTTGGTGTAACTGACTGGGATACCAGAGGCTTCGAGATGACGGTCGATGGCGGCCTTGTGCTCGAGAACCTTGTCTTTCTCCGTGCCGTGGACCACCCCCATGATGTTGACATCTCCGAACTGCGGACCACCTTCTCGCCAATAGGCGTGGGTCATGCAATGGTGGCGTCCGACTTCACCACCGGCTTCCTGTTCGCGACCTTTGGGAACAGCCCAGTGGAACAGTCCGTTGAATCGGGTCACACGTTTCCCGGTATCGGAGGGCTTGACGTGTTCAAGGAAGGTTGAGAAGCGGCCGATCACTTTCTTTTTGTCAAGAGTTTCGGCGACTTCGTAAAAGCGTTCCAGAGTCACTCCGGCTTGCTCGGCCCGGGCATCCCAACAATTGGAGATGATTTCTTCGGGCTCCAGTTCTTCCTTCAGAGAGAGGAGGACGGTCCACTCTTCATCGGTCAACTCGACCACAGTGGTGGTCATCATTTGGGCGGGTTCATCGATTTTGGCGCCGGGTTCGAGCCCTTTGCGCCGCACGTGCCCTACTCCGAGAGCGAAGACGCCGTTGGCCGGCATGAGAATGAATTCGTCGGCACCCACGATTCGCTTGAGGACGTTGCCGTGTTCTTCGAGAGACTCACCTTGGGGAACCTTGAGGGTGGTCCAGAGTCGGTAACCTGATCCCGAGATTTGTCCGTCGGTGGATCGAATGACGACGTGGCCGGAGAAGGGGTCTTCCTTGGCCATGAAGTCGAAGGCATCGTTCAGCTTCTCTTCGGGCAATCGCCAGGCGACGAGAGCCCCATGGGCCAGCTTGGTAGACAGGAGGGTTTGGCGGACGCGCCGGATCACCCCGGCTTCGAGCATGGCCTTGATTCGCTCCAGGACAGTTTCGACCGGCAAACCACTTTCTTTGGCAATGACCCCGAAAGGATCGCGCTGGAATCCGGCGATGAGGTCTTCTGAAACAGAAAGAATCTGGGCGTTGGTGGGGTCGTCGTGTTCGGTCGGGATGGTGCTCATAGTGAGAATTGTTCTTTTACGAAAGTGAGGGCGCCGGATTTGTCAACGAGTCGACCTTCCAATTGTTCGGTTTGAACGGCACGAAGGATCTCGCCCATTTTCGGGCCGGAGGGAAGGTCGAATTCCTCGATGAGGTCTCGTCCGTTCAAGAGTGGATCGGGAATGAGCGGCGTGTTGGCGAATTCTTCCTGCTTGAGGTGGAGGAATTCGAAGTTGTCCCGGAACCCATTGGAGCTGTCGCAGTCGACGCGGTGAAGCTCGAGTTCCTGCGGAAATGTTTCCGCGGACATGAAACGCTTGAGCTTTGACGTCCGCATGTCCTTGACGTGCATGAACTTCATATGGCGGGAAACCATGAAGGACACATCGTCGATGGTCTGATTCGAGTAGCGGAGGCGTCGGAGGATTTCACGGGCCATTTCGGCACCGACCTTGTCATGGCCATTGAAACGAAAGCGTTTTCCTTCCTCGTCCCAGGTTTGGGTGGCGGGTTTGCCGATATCGTGAAGGAGGACGGAGAGAGCGAGGTGAAGAGGTGGGGACTCCAGAAGGGAAAGGGCGATCCGGGTGTGGACATAGACGTCGCCTTCGGGGTGCCATTGCGGTGGTTGTTCGCATCCCTGCAGGTCGTAGAGTTCCGGGAAGAACTCCCGGGCGAGAGCGGTTTCGGTAAGGAGGTCGAGTCCGCGTGCGCGATCGGTCGCTACGAGGATCCTTGAGAATTCGTCACGAATCCGTTCGGGCGAGATTTGCGACAGAAGAGGAGCACAGGATTTGATGGCGGCCAGCGTTTCCGGCTCGATCTCGAATCCGGTGACGACGGCAAAGCGGACGGCGCGCATCAGTCGGAGGGCATCCTCTTCAAATCTCTTACGGGGATTGCCAATCGCCCGGAGGATCCCTGCTTCAAGATCAGATCGACCACTCACGAAGTCGATAATCTCGCCACTCAGCGGGTCCTGAAACAGCCCGTTGATGGTGAAGTCCCGGCGTTTTGCATCTTCTTCCGGCGAGGAAAACTCCACGGACTCCGGACGGCGGCCGTCCTTGTAGGAACCATCCGTGCGGAAGGTGGCCACTTCGATCATCTCTCCTTGGCCTTTGACAATGATCACACCGAAGTGCTCGCCGACAGCATCGGACTTCGAAAAAAGTGCCCTGACTTCGGAAGGGGTGGCCGAGGTGGCGAGATCGTAATCCTTGGGCTCTTTGCCAAGGAGTTGGTCCCGGACTGCGCCACCGGCAAAAAAGACGGTATGCCCCGCGTCGCGCAAGGTGCGGGCGGTCGTCAGGGCGAGGTCTTTTTGCGGAGTCATCGGGGCGGGGCGAAAGCTTGGATGGATCGTCCGGTCTGGCAACAGGAATTGAGTCGATTTTTGGAAAAGGCCACCTTATCTTCCCGCCGTGGCCGAGATCTGGAACAGCCAAATCATGGGATATGGGATTCTCGCGATCGGATTGTGTGTCGGGTCTTTTCTGAATGTGGCCATCCACCGGATTCCAAGGGGACTGTCGGTCAACGACCCGAAGAGGTCGTTTTGTCCTTTCTGTAAAGCGACGCTGCCGTGGTGGCAGAATCTTCCGGTGCTAACCTGGCTCATCCAACGGGGCAAGTGTCGAAACTGCGGGGCACCCATTGCAGTTCGATATCTGCTCGTGGAGGTGATCACCGGCATCCTGTTTTATGCCGCTTGGTGTCAGCTTCCGATGGGGAGCGCCATTCTGGCCATCGTGATGTTGACCATCTTGGTGACCGTTTCCTTTATCGACGCGGAGCATCAGGTGATCCCCATTACCTGGACCTCTGCGGGGGTGGTGGTGGCTTTGGCTGGAAGTCTCTTCCCTCCCGACCTTTTGAATTTGTTGGGTGAAGTCAGGTGGAATTCGGGGTGGATTGGATTGCGGGAAGCCGGAATCGGGTGGCTGGCGGGATTCGGGGGGCTTTTGTTTGTTGTTCTTATCGGCAAGGTGATCTGGGGACGGAAGAAGCTGGCCTTTGAAGAGGCCGTTGGATGGAAGCTTCAGGAAGGTTTCCAGAACAGTGAACAGCTGCATTGGGTAATCGATGGGGAGGGGTACTCCTGGGATGACCTCTTCTACCGTTCGACCGATGAACTCGTGATCCGGGGACATGGATTCAAAGTGGATGGTAATCGAGCTCCGGGTAAGGAATTGATCATTCGTCGTGATGACTTTGCGATCGGAGAATCCAAGTGGGGCATCGAGGAATTGAAGTCACTTTCGGGCAAGGCCACAGAAGTCTCAATTCCGCGTGAGGCCATGGGAATGGGCGACCCTCACTTGCTGGGGATGATCGGAGCTTTTCTCGGTTGGGCCTCGGTGATTTATGTGGTCTTTGCCAGTTCTCTTCTTGCGATTGTGGCGGCCTTGATCGCCCGGGTGGGGTTTGGTCGTCCCTTGCCCTTCGGGCCTTTTCTTTCGCTGGCTGCCATGACCTGGGTTTTCGGGGGCTGGCAACTCTGGGAGGCCTATTTTGAAATCGTGACTGGAAAGAGGTAGTCCTTCGGCCTTGAAAACAGTGGTGGGATGACGTTTCTTCCTCGCATGAACTTGACCCGGACAGCCTACGGAACCTGGAGCGGAGGACGATACATGCACTTTGGTGAGGTGCTGGATGAAGATCGATATCAGGAATGCATTCGAGTGGCTTACGAGGCGGGAATCCGGACCTTTGTCACGGCGGACGTCTATGGCACCGGGAAAGCGGATTCCTCCTTGGGTGAGGTTCTCTCTGAATATCCCCGCGACAGCTATTGTCTGGTGGGAATGATCGGGCATGATTTCATCGACGGAGAGCGGGAAGGCAGCAAGGGTTATCCTCGTTTCACCAATCCAGCTCTTCGTTCTCCCGATGGCTATCTCGAATTTTTGCGGCGGTCTTCCGAGAGTTCGCTTAAAGACTGTCAGGCTGATAAGTTTGATCTCGTCATGCTGCACAACCCCGACGAGCTCGGTTACACCAGCGAAGATGTCTGGAAAGCCATGGCGAAATTGAAGGAGGAGGGATTGACTGACCGGCTCGGAATTGCCCCGGGGCCGGCCAATGGATTTACCCTCGACATGTTGCATGTCTTCGAAAATTTCGGGGAACTCATCGATTGGGCGATGGTGATTCTGAATCCGCTTGAACCTTGGCCCGGGCAGCACGTTCTGGCTTCGGCCAAAAAGAACAATGTCGATATTCTCACCCGGGTCGTTGATTACGGGGGCCTGTTTCATGGTGACATGAAGCCGGGGCACGAGTTCCGTCCCGGAGATCACCGGAGTTACCGTCCGGAAGGTTGGGTTGAGCACGGCAATGAACGGATGGGACCGATGCGGGACATTGCCGCCAAGCATGGGCTGAGCATGATCCAATTTGCTTCGGCCTGGAATCTTTCCCAAGAGCCGGTGAAGTGTGTTGTTCCTACCGTGATCCAGGAGGCTGGAGATGATGCTGTTCCCATTGAGGACAAGATTCGTGACTACGCGGCTTTGCCTGAAGATTTCAAATTCAGTCAGGAAGAGGTCGAAGCGATCCGGGCAATGGGTGATAACACCGGTTGCATGATGCTCAAAGGGGCCAGCAAGCGTCACGAATCTCCCACTGAGCGCCCCGATGAATGGCCCATGCGGGAGGATCTTCTTGAGTTGGCTGGAAAATACGGCCTGACCCAAGAGTGGTAGTCTTGGCCCGGCGTTTGCCGAACAGAATGAAAAAAGTCTCGATTGCGCCCGCCGGTCTCTGATAATGGCAGGCGATGAAAATTTTTGCTTTGCTCGCCCTTCTGGGGTTTGTGGCGGGCTGGTTTTTCCCGCGGGAAGATCTGGAAGATCGTCTTTCCGTTGAGAGCAGAGAGGAGAGGGGGGAGAGCGTGACCTCTGGAAAGGGAGAGGCGTCCAGACATCTGACTGACCGGGATCTCAAGGCGCTCATGTCCATGTTGTCGGGTGAGCTTCATCCGGTGCGAAGAAAGATATTGATTGATCAGATTCTGGAAGGAATGACGGTGGAGAATGCCGAATTGATCCGGCAGGGACTTTCCCCAATGTATTTTCCAGATCCGAGATTCATGGCCTTCTACCGACATTGGGGGCAATTGGCGGGACCTGATGTGATCAATTTATTCGGGGGGAGGCCCAAGCAGTATATCTTTGCGGGTTGGGCGGAGGCTCATCCTGAAGCCGCGCGTGATTGGGCCGAACAATTTGAGCGGGACACGAAGAAGCTCGAACCGGAGTTTCATGCCAGTTTGGTCGTTCACCTTGCTGAGGTGAATTTGGACGAAGCCACGGCTCATTATTTTGATCATCTCACCAGCGGTCGCCATGAGGGTGCCCTGCGCCAGTTGAGCGAATATGTCCGGGACAAGGAGGGGTTCTCGACTTGATCGGCGAGCTGGAAACCCGGCATCGTGATCAGGTCATTGCGGGTTGGCTCAATGCTGACTTCGAGGGAGTGATGGATTGGTATGAAGCTCTTCCAAGAAAGGAAGGAAAGGGAAGCCAGAAAACTTATGCGCGAGCCATCGGCGAAGGACTGGCCAGCATGGATTTGGAAGCGGCTGAGGAGTTTGCCCGATCATGGTTGGACGAAGATCCCTTCATGCCTGGTCGTATTCTTGAGATCGTTTTCAAAAAGAGGGCGGTGCTTATGGATTTTCCGGAGTTGGGGCAGTGGGCTGATTCGGTGACCAATAGCGGTGCCCTCGACTGGCAGATGCTGACTGCGACTGCCAATCGTGCGGTGCTCAATGACCCGGCCATGGCCATCGAGTGGGCCTCGACGCTCCTTGAGAAACGGGATTGGGTGAATAACCGGATCGCCAGCCGATGGAAGGATATTAATCCTCAAGCCTGCAGCAAATGGCTGCTGACCCGGAACCCAAGCGAAGAACGAGATCGATCAATTTCGAGTTCTTTTCATCGATGGGCCCAAGTCAACCGGGCTGAGTGCGCGGAGTTTCTCGCAGGCATGGAGCCTTCGCACGACCGCGATCTTGTTCTTCATGGCATGTCGTGGGAGATGCACGTTCGTGATCCCATAGGTGCGGTGGACCTTGCCCGAGAGATCAGTGATCCCAAGCAACAGCAAAACAGATTTTTCAGCTTGCCCGTTACTATTGGGAAAGGCTGCCGGAGAAAGCAGAAGTATGGTTTCCCGAAAGTGGCTTGAGCGAAGGCGAGATTGACAAGATCCCCTCGAGAAAACGCTGATCAGGGATCGACTTTTGCAGGGAATGGGGGAGGCTTCCGAGCGCATGGATGATGCCACTGTTTACGATCTGGTCGTTCTTTATGAAAACGAGGAATGGCAGCGTCCGCTCTTTGATGTTCTGGATGACCGTGGGGTTGACTATGCAAAGTTTGATCTGAAATCAGCTTCCTTTGGTGGAGGCGAACTTCCGAATGCCCAATTGTATTTCAATCAGGCCAGCCCGAGTGCCTACGTTCGAGGGCGTCCGCGAGTCGTTCCGCTGACTCTGGCCTTTCTGCGAAGCCTTCAAATCCGTGGAGCCAAGGTCTTGAATGGGTATGATGTTTTCGCCTTCGAGCTTTCCAAGAGTGCACAGGTTGCTCAGATGGAGGCTCTCGGAATCGATCATCCAAGGTCTGTGGCCTTTAATGAGGTGGAGGCCCTTGCCGGGCGAGAAGACTTGTCGTTCCCTGCCATGTTGAAACCGGAGCAAGGCGGGAGCGGGGCGAGGATGCACAAGGTGGAGTCGCTGGGGAAGCTACGAACTTTGCTGGCTGATCAGCCGGGTCTTTGGGAGCCCGATCAATTATTGCTTTTGCAAGAATACCTTCCCCATGACCCGGAATTTGGAATTGTCCGCATGGAGTTTCTCGGGAATGAACTTCTTTATGCCATGAGGGTTGTCACGCACGGGCGATATAATCTTTGTCCGTCGGAAGCCTGTAACCCTGCCGAAGGAGGTGAGGAAGGGGCTTGCGCATTGCCGGCACCGGAAGAAGCCAGACCGGTCGAATTCTATCCGTATCCCGATCTTCCAGAAGAAGCATTGGAGGCAGGGAGGCGGATTGTTGAAAGAGCAGGGATGGACGTCGCCGGAATCGAGTATCTTGAGACACCCGACGGCCGCCGGGTCTTTTACGATATCAATGCCAACTCAAATCTTCGCCGGCCGATCGGTGAAGCCTTTGGTTTCGATCCCTTCGAACGGGTGGCTGACTATCTGGAGTTGCGATTGAAGGAATGCTGAAAGCTGGTTGTCCGCCGATCTAGCGACCGCCGCCGACCAGCATGATCCGCAGTTCGCTTTTGCCAGTGTTATTGCCGTAGAAACCGGGCACGTCATTGACGAAGAGAAAGAGCTCGCCTGTTTCATGGGCGGTAAACGGGATTCCGTCTTTCACGAGAAAGGGCTTTGAGGACGCTTTCCCGATACTTCCAAGAAGGTGGAAATACTGGGCACTTGGGAGGCGTTTCTGCGATCCGAAGATGCTCATCATGGAAGACGGCTTTTTGAGGATCCCTTCCGGACCGGCGTCGTAAGAAGCATCCTTCCACGGGGTTTCGGTGGAAGTGATCTTAACGGTGTACACCAATCCTTTTTCCACCCTGATTCCGCTGGCGAGAATCTTGTCCGTGGCAAAGGTTCGCAGTTTTTCGTCTTTGGTAATTGTGAGAGAGGCGAGGTCCTTGCCGACCTTCCCTGCCGGAGATCTTGCTTTGACCACATTACTGGTGATGGAACCGGCTTGGAAGGCACTCAACAGGACCAGGCAAACCGGGATGACGATGATGAGCAAGGCAATGGCCGGAACGACCGGGTGTTCCAGGTTTGCGGCGATCGAGCGACAGGCGGGTGATTGGGTCTTGGCGGCCAAGCGGATCCACAAGGAGTCCCAGAATTGTGAGGCCTTGATTCCCATGGCATTGTGCCAGGCCGAGACATTCAATTCGCGGATGCGGTGTTTGGTGGAGGCATTCCCCCTCAAGATAAGGAAAAGCGCGATCACGAGGAAGGCAAGGAGGATCACCGAGCCTCCGAGGGCGCTGATTCCTTCGGACGCGAAGGAGGGAGCGATCATGGTCAGACCGGCGATGATCGGTCCTTTGAACAGAATGACCAGGGTGACGAGCATGGAGAGGTGCACGATCCAACGGCTGAAAAGGTATCTGTTGCTGATCATGACTTCCTTGTTCTGCACAGGCCGGTGCCTGATCTTGAAGAAGGCGGCAATGGCCAGAATGACGATGGTTCCCAGGGACGGGAGGAGCCACGTCTTTTCGTCTCCGTGGGCATCTTTCCAATGCCCCTGACTGATTCCCCGGCTCTGACTCCAGAAGATGGCTCCCAAGAATGTGAAGACCCAGAGGTACAGCGCATAGAAAAAACCTCTCCGGAAGGAAACGAGGCTGGCCGTAAGCTGACGGGTGTAGGAACGGATGTTGGTTTTGTTGTCCGGGCCGAACGATTCATACTCAGCGACAAAGCAATCAGGAGCGGCTTCGGCTCCTTCTTCAGAAAGAGGAACAAGATCCTTTTGATGCCATCGTTTGTTCATTCGTTCTCCTGACTCTGGATCGGTCACGAAATCCACCTGGGCGTATTCCCCGGCAGATGGGAGTCCGGGAAGGGAGTAACCCCGGGTGGTATGAGCAATTCGCCGTATGGCGCTGGCGTGAATCAAGGGGAGCCTTCGCATCTCCTCTTTGGGCTTGCTTGTCTTGCCGCTGGGATCGATCCCCACCTCCCGGCTCAGATTCTCAATGGAGCGGGGTTTGTATCGATAGAATGATCCAAGGCTGGATCTGGAATCATAGAGTTTTCCGAATTCGTCTGATTCCATTTCATAGAGCTTCCTGACATCATCGTCGAACTTGAGTCCAGCTTGGCTGGCATGGGTCATCATCCATTTGAGCGAGACATGGGCGAGTTGATCTTTGGGATAGCCGCCGCCCACGTTGCTGTGGACTCCTGAAAACCAAACCTGCTCGATTTTTCTCTCCTGACCTGTCGGTGTTTTGAATTCCGTTTTGTGCCTTCCTTCAGAATCAAACTCCTGCCACATCACGGGGTGGAAGGTCTCTCGTTCGTCGTCAATGGAGATGGCGTGGTAGGCGTTTTCGATCCATTCGTGGAGGTCGTCGTCCTTCCACTTTTGATAGTCCTCTCCGTGACGTTGGAAATTTATGCGGAATCCGTAGGTTTCCCATTTGGTGACAGTCTGAGTCAATTAATCGAAAGGCAGACCGACGGCATCCACGGTGTCCCAGACTCCGACGAATTTGATTGGGAAACGACCACAGCACGTTGATCCGTCTTCGTCGCAAGATCCGTCATCGTAATACTTTTGCTCAAGGGCGACACTTCCAAGTTTCCACCGCAGTCCGAAGTCTTTGCGAAAGGAGTCCGGGTAATTCGGTGTCTTAATTCTCCGGGCGTAGGCTTTGAGGGCTTCGTCAGCGAGGGCATCGATTTCCTCCGGTGAGCGTCGAATTCTCTCAAGGTCGCCTTTTTCATTGGTCACTTCCTTCCAGATATCGGCGATGCCACAGAGCTTGAGCATATTGGCAAATACGCGGATGGTGAACGCGCCCCGGCTGAACCCGAAGAGATAGAGATTGTCGGGCACTTCGGTTCCATCGGGTAACTTGTGAATCTTGAACTCGCGGATCAGTCTTCCGTAAAGAATGCGGAGATCCTTCTTCATCCCGTATCCGAAGGCTCCTCCGAAAAACCGGGCTGGGGTCAGGGCTTGTGTTCCAACTCCGTCTTCGTAAATGATGATTTGGTCGGGACTCTTGGTCTCTTCGTTGTAGGCCAGCTTGACTGCCTGCCTGATCCGCCAGACATTGCTGCCATTCCCGCGACCTCCTGCGTTGCCCGTTCCGTCGGAACAAATCACGATATTACGGGCAGGGCAGGATTCGGGGATTTTGGGAATTGGATCTTCGTAGCTCATCATTCAAACAATCGAATTAAATACATAGTTAAATGTTAATTTGATTTTTGAGCAATGAATTTGCCATCCTTGCCCATTATAGGATGGAGGAACTAGCCAGCCCGTCGATAGACCAGTCTGAAAATCCCCCAGATCAGGGGAGGGAGGCCGGCGCTGAGAATGAGGGCCGTCGTCGGTTGCTCGTTTCCGGTATGACCAATCCAGGCAAAGACAAAGCCCATGGGGAAGCATCCTGCACAAAGAGCTCCGAGAAAGAGTTTGAAGGGCATCTTTGAAATCCCGGCCAGGCACGCGACGACTTCCGGGAGGACAGGCATCCATCGTGAAAAAGCCACCAGCCAACCACCTGTCTCTCCGCGGAAGAGTCGTTCTCCTTCTGAGAGCTCGTCTTGACCGGTCAGTAATCTGATGGCTCTGCGTCCCAGCTTGCGGGAGAGACCGTAAGCAAGAATACCGGCAGCAATCGAACCGATCGCCGAAAGGAGGCCTCCCAAAAACCAACCGTAGATAAGGCCGAGTGCGGACATCACGACCGTGCCAAGGATGGGGAGGAAGAGGTCGATGACGAGTAGTCCGATCCCGGCTGCCCAGGCCCAGTTGCCTGATGACTGGAGCCACGAGACCGTGTTTTCCATCGACATGGTCTTCTCAAATTGCTCTCCCCAGATGGTGAAGGGGATGATCACCAGCAGGGCCAGCACCAGAAAGATGATCGAGAGTCGTTTCATATTCGAGCAAACCGTGATAACAGTTTTTCAATCAAACGTGCCCGAAAGACTCCATGAAGCCCCGACCCGAACCCGTTGATCCCGACCGACTCTACGATCTTGCTCACGCGGTGATCAAGAGTGCAAAGTTTCCCATGCTGGCAACGGTGGATCCCGAAGGACAGCCGAGGGTGAGACCGGTCTCTCCGGTGAGGGTCGATCCCAACTTCACGGTGTATGTCGCCAATCTGGCTTCCTACAAGAAGACAGGGGAGATTGCCGGTAACCCCAAAGTCGAGTTGGCCTATCTCGATCCCGCTCACGACCAGTTGAGAATTACCGGGAAAGCCGAAGTGGTCACCGACGAAGAAACTCTTGGTGCAATTTGGGCCGGTAATCCTCTGCTGAAACAGTATCTAGGTAGCCCGGACAATCCCGAGTTCATTCTCTACCGGATCGTTCCCGGACAGGTTCGCTTCATGCGCGAGTGGGCCCTTGATTATCACGATGTTCCCACGCAGCCGGCCTAGAAGCCATCTCATAAATAGGCTGGTACTATTCACAAGGTTACTCACAGTGGGTGGATGGACCTCACTGATGAACAATGGAATGCCGTCTCAAAACACCTTCCCGATGACCCTGTTCGAGAAGATCGGAGGGGACGGC